>NZ_JBHRSK010000009.1:0-3601 GCF_042643245.1 Acidimangrovimonas pyrenivorans | reverse complement strand
CGAGATGCTGCGCAAGAACGACTACGGCCGGTATCTGTTCGAGATCGCAGACCTGTGACAACGCCGGCACCGCAGCAAGGCAAAGGGCGTTCCGCGACGGCAGACCGCATCCTGCAGGCTGCCATGCGACTGGCCTTGAGATTGCCGCTGCCCGTCCGACGGCCGTGAACAGCCCGGCGTTTCTTGCGGGCCGACCTCGGAACCGGAACATGACGAGAGCGGCGGCGGAGAGGGAAGCCCTCGAACAGCGGTCATAGCGGGAGGCCAGGCAAACGCCAGCCCCCCTCTTTGTCCTCTTGCCGCGCCGCCAACGCGACCGACAGGNCCGAGGCCCGGCGGCGGCAGGGGAACGGCAGGGGGTGGCAGAGGGTGGCAGGGGGGGGGCGGGCAAATTGCGCTGTGGAATCAGGCACGACCGGGCCGGGACCCGGCGGCGGGGCAGAATAACCCGCTCTTGTGCGGTCAGGTGATTGGCTTTGCCGCTCCGATCCCCTATCCAGTCAGGGCCGCCCGCGGGCGGTCCGGCCCGGGAGGGAGCCCCCTCTACCGGAACGGGAAGACGACCTCTGTCCGGGAGAATTCGATGCGCCGTTTCCTGACGCTCACGCTGGCCTGTCTCGCCCTTGTCGGCTGCGACGGGTCGCAAACGGTGTTCCCGGTACGCACCGAGGCGGTGCAGGACAGCGCCGCCCGGGTGACCTCCAATGTCGCGGTGGTGCGGCTGAGCAGCGCCAATGTCGCCGCCTTCAGCACCCCGCGCAGCCTGGCCGGGCCGCGCACGACGATGCCGGCGGCGGGCAAGTGGGTCTACCATGTCGGCATCGGCGACGTGCTCGACATCGTCGTCTACGACCATCCCGAGCTGACCACCCCGGCCGGCGCCAACCGCACGCCGCTGCAATCGGGGCTGCGGGTCGATGCGGATGGCTATTTCTACTACCCTTACGTCGGCAAGGTCCCGGCCCGGGGCCGCACCACCGACCAGATCCGCGCCGACCTGATGCAGCGGCTCGACACCTATATCAAGGACCCGCAGGTCGAGGTCCGCGTCGTCGGCTTCAACGCCCAGGCGGTCTCGGTCACCGGCGAGGTCAAGCAGCCCAGGCGCGAGCCGCTGACCGACGTGCCGCTGACCCTGATCGACGCCATCAACGGCGCCGGCGGGCTGACCGAGACCGCCGATCCGCGCGCCGTCACCGTCCGCCGCCACGGCCGCAGCTACAGCGTCGACATGCAGGCCTTCCTCGACCAGGGCATCAGCGCCAACAACCCGGTGCTGGTCGACGGCGACGTCGTCAGCGTGCCGCTGATCCAGCCCGAGGAGGCCTACCTGCTGGGCCAGATCGTCAAGCCCGGCACCATCGAGCTGACCCACGAGAACGTCACCCTGACCCAGGCCCTGACCCGGGTCGGCGGCCTCAAGGAGGGGCTGGCCGATGCCCGCGGCGTCTTCGTCTTCCGCCAGACCCCGCAGGGCATCGCCGTCTACCAGCTCGACGCCACCAACCCGGCCGCCTACCTGATCGGCACCCGCTTCATCCTCCATCCCCGGGACGTGATCTACGTCACCACCGCGCCGCTGAACCGCTGGAACCGGCTGATCTCGAACCTGCTGCCGTCGCTGAACACCGTCTATAGCGCCAAGCGGCTGGGCAACTGAGGACCGCGCGATGGCCGCCGTCGATTCGATCCTCGTCGTCTGCACCGGCAATATCTGCCGCTCGCCCGCCGGCGAACGCCTGCTCGCCGCCGCCCTGCCCGGCATCCGCGTCGGCTCGGCCGGGCTCGGCGCCGTGGTCGGCGCCGCCGCCGATCCCGAGACCGCCGCCGCCGCCGCCGAGCGCGGCCTCGACCTGGCGGGCCATGTCGCGCGCCAGTTCACCGCCGCCCTGGCCCGCGACCACGCCCTGATCCTGGTCATGGAGCCCGGCCAGCGCGACGAGATCCGCCGCCTCTACCCGCAGTTCTCGGGCCGGACGATGATGTTCGACCAGTGGACCGGCGGCGGCGGCATCGCCGATCCCCATGGCCGGCCGCGCGACGCCCATCGCCGGGCCCTCGCCGCCATCGCCGAGGCCGCCGACGCCTGGGTCGCCCGGCTCGGCGGGAAGGCCAGAAACGCCGCAGAAGAATGACGCAGGACCCCCGCATGACAAGCAGTGACACGCGCCCCGCCGCCGCGCCCGCCGCCGCGCCCGACGACGAGATCGACCTGCTCGAACTCGCCGGCGTGCTCTGGGCCGGCAAGTACCGCATCCTGGCGGCGATGGTCGTCACCGGCCTGCTCGGGATGATCGCCATCCTGCACGCCACCCCGACCTACCAGGCCAACGGCCTGATCCAGCTCGAGGCCGATTCCTCGAGCGCCCTCGCCCTGCCCCAGGGCATGCAGGACATCCTCGGCACCTCCTCGCTCTCGGGCAACTCGATCACCGATACCGAGATCCAGATCCTGCAGTCGCGCATGGTCGTCGGCAAGGCGGTGCGCAAGCTCGACCTCCAGGTCTATGCCTGGCCCCGGCCCTTCCCCCTGCTCGGCCCGATCCCGGCCCGGCTCCACCTGCCCGATCCCGGCCTCAAGGCCCTCGCCCGCTACGACTGGGGCGATGCCGCCATCGCCGTCGGCGCCCTCGCCGTGCCGCGGCGCTGGCTCGGCGCGGACATGGTCCTCACCATCACCGGCCCCGGCCGCTACCGCCTCGCCCTGCCCGACGGCCGTCATCTCGACGGCAGCGTCGGCCGCGAGCTGACCCTGGCCGCCACCACCAAGGCCACCACCAAGGCCACCGCCAGCGGAACGGCAGGCGAGACGGCAGGCGAGACGGCGACCGCGGCGGCGAGCGAGACGGCGACCGCGGCCGGCCCCGGCGGCTTCGCCCTCACCGTGGCCCGGCTCGACGGCCCGGCCGGGCGCCAGTTCATCCTCGGCCGCAAGCCCTTCGAGGCCGCCGTCGCCGACACCCGGCGGAACTTCGCCGTCAGCCAGGCCGGCAACCAGGCCTCGGTGCTCAGGACCAGCTATACCGCCATCAGCCCGCAACGCGCCCAGACCGTGCTCGACGCCATCGCCCAGGCCTATGTCGACCAGAACATCCAGCGCAGCGCCGCCTCGGCCGAGAGCAGCCTCGAATTCATCCGCAAGCAGCTGCCCGGCGCCCAGAAGGCCGTCGCCAGGGCCCAGGACGCGCTCAACGCCTACCAGCAGAAGCACCAGTCGATCGACGTCACCTACCAGACCCAGGCCCTGCTCACCCGCGTCACCGATATCGAGAGCCAGCTCAGCCAGCTCGCCCTCAAGGAGGAGGAGCTCAAGAACCGCTACACCGTCAACCATCCCGACTACAAGGCGCTGCTCCAGGACCGCAAGACCCTCGAAGGCCAGCTCGAACAGGCCAAGCAGGACGCCAACGCCCTGCCCGAGACCCAGAAGGCGATCTTCAACCTCCAGCGCGACCTCAACGTCGCCCAGCAGATCTATGTCCAGCTGCTCAACCGCGAGCAGGAGCTGCGCGTCGTCCGCGCCTCCTCGGTCGGCTCGGTCCGCATCATCGACACCGCCTATGCCGCCCCCGCCCCGGTCGCGCCGCGCAAGGGCCGCACC
>NZ_JBHRSK010000008.1:0-170964 GCF_042643245.1 Acidimangrovimonas pyrenivorans | reverse complement strand
TCCGGTCACGGCTGGATGAAAGACCCGTGGCAGGTCACGATAACCCCAATACGGGGTCCTTTTTGCATGCCGGTTCACAGGCAGGACTCCAATCTCAGGTCTGAACTCACGGTCGGTCATGAGGTCGGACTTAGCTCCGGTATCGATATCCCGCGAGCCGCCCGGGAGGGATGCAGCTTGGCCGTGCTGTGATCCCCGACATTCATCCAACTGACGCTGGTGTCCGTGGTTGAGTGATCTGCTCCCCAGCCTTCTACCGCCCGTGGGCAGAGTTTCCGGGGATCTGATCACTCAACCTGTGGAGAGGACAGTATCCGCGATCAAACCGGAGAATGAGCTATTCGACTGCATCAATATCCAAACAGAATGGAAACCGAGCAGTCGGCCATGAAGCCCTTGCTCTCGTTCGGAACAGCAGCGCCGCCATGCCGACCCGGGCGCAGCCGCCGCACGAACCTCCGCCGGCTGCGCGCTCCGACTGACTCCCACGCCCGGTCACAGCAGGAGAAGCGAGATCTGCGGCACGAAAGCGACCAGCAACAGCACGCACAGGATAATGAGCATGAACGGTAGCACGGCGATGCAGACCGTGCTGAACTTCTCGCGGAAGGCCGTCATCGCCACGAACAGGTTCATGCCCACCGGCGGCGTCAGGAAGCCGATTTCGAGGTTGATGACCATCATGACGCCGAAATGGACCGGATTGATGCCCAGTGCCGTCGCCGGCATCAGCAGAAGCGGCGCCAGGATCAGGATCGCCGAGATCACGTCGAAGAAGCAGCCGACGACCAGCAGAAGAAGGTTGACGAGGATCAGGAACAGGTACTTGTTCGTCGTCAGCTCGATGATCCACTGGGTCAGCTCGTGCGGCACCCGCATGATCGTCAGCAGCGATTTCAGACTCAGCGCCACCGCGATGATCGGGAACAGCATGCCCAGCATGCGCGCGGTCGAGACCGTCGTCGCACGGAAGTCCCGCCAGCTCAGCTCGCGGTGGATCACGATCTCCACGAACAGCGCGTAGAGCACGGCGACGGCGGCGGCTTCGGTGGCGGTGAAATAGCCCGAATAGATGCCGCCCAGCAGGATTACCGGCAGGAGCAGCGCCCATATCCCCTCGCGCAGGGCCGAGACGAGTTCACTGCTTTCGAAACGCCGGGAGGGCAGGTGCCGGTTGACCCAGAGCGAATAGGTCGCCAGCGCGGCGGTCAGCATCAGGCCGGGCACGATCCCGGCGATGAACAGGTCCGAAATGGATTGCTCGGTCGCCAGGCCGTAGACGATAAGGGGGATCGAGGGCGGGATGACGATCCCCAGCGTCCCCCCCGAGGTGATCGAGCCCAGCGCGAACCGCTTGTCGTACCCCTGTTCCAGAAGCGCGGGGTAGAGGATCGTGCCGATCGCCAGAAGCGTCACCGGGGACGAACCGCTGATTGCCGCAAAGATCGCGCAGGAGAGGATCGTCGCCACGCCCATTCCTCCCGGCAGCGGGCCGGAGATCAGCACCATGATCCGGATCAGCCGGCGCGCGATGGCCCCTTGGGTCATGATGTTTCCGACGATCAGGAACATCGGGATCGACAGGAGGGCCTCGCTGTTGAGGCTGATCCACATGTCCTCGACGAGATATTCGATCTTCCCGTCGCCCCAGACCAGGTGGACATAGGCGGTGGCCGCCAGCAGCAGCACCACGATGTTCTGGCGGAAGAAAAGCAATCCGAAGATCAGCAGGACAAGAAAGAGGGTTGCCATGATCTGGGTGCTCCGTGGCGTGGCTCTGGGTCAGGCGGCGGCTTCGTGATGGACCTTCAGCGCGGGTTCCATCGCATAGGCCGCATGACGGATCGCGCAGGACAGGAAGGCGTAGGGCATCACCATCTGGATCGGCCACAGCGGAAAGTAGAGAACCGCGGCCCGGTCGCCGGCGGACATGCTTTCGAGGACGAAACGTACCGCGAAAACGGCGATCGCAAGATAGAAGGCCGCGGCGATGAGGTCGGACCCGCGGTCGACGTAACGGTCCAGGCTGGATGGCACCAGGCCGTCGAAGACCGCGGGCCGCAGATGAGACCCCGAGGCGGTGGCCAACGACAGGCCGACAAAGCCCGCGACGATCGCCCCGAGGACGGCGATCGACTGGGAGCCCAGGATCGGGATGCCGACCACTTCGCGGGCCAGCACGTCCCCGATCAGAAGCGCTGCCACGACGATGTAGGCCATCATGGCAACGTATCCTTCCACGGTCTCGAGGACCGACAGGGCGGAGCGGACTGACAGGCGCATCAGTTCGCGCACGCCGCACTCGCGGCTTGCAGCTTCGCCCAGACCTCGCCGGCATCACCACCGATGCTGGCGACGATCTTCGCCTGCGCCGCGGGCGCCACCGCCATCCACGCCGCCTTTTCCTCGGGGGTGAGTTCGATGACATGGGCGCCGCCCGCGGTGGCCTTGGCCAGCAGAGCCTTCTCGGCCGCACGCACGCCCTGGCGCAGACCGCTCATTGCCTTGGCGCCCTCGGTCAGCGCATTGCGCTGAGACTCGTCAAGCCGGTCCCAAGTCGTCCGCGACAGCAGCAGCGCGCCGATCTGGTGGCTGTGATCCGTCATGATGAAGTCGGGCGCTTCGGCCCAGTAGCCGCCCGCCACCCCCATGATGATCGGCGTCGTGATCGCGACCACGGCACCGGTCTTCAGGGCCGGCATGGTTTCGGGCACGCTGAGCGGCACGGCCTCGGCACCGGTCGCCTGCACGTAGTAGGTGTCGGTCGGTGCCGGTGAGGTGCGGATCTTCTCGCGCGCTATGTCAGAGGGAAGCCGGAACGGCGACTTCGCCATGATCATCATGTCGCCGACCTCGATCGGGGCCAGATAGACTGCGCCCGCCTTGCGGAACGCCGCGTCGAATGTCGCCCCTACGTGGTTGTCGATGACGCAATCTGCCTGCTTCTCGCTGGTGAAGAGGTAGGGCGCGTTCAGAAGGCCGTATTCCGGCAGCACCAGCGACGCCTCGACATTCGACAGAACGCCCATGTCCAGACGGCCGCGCGCGATCTGGCGGGCCATCGTCTGCCCATCGCCCAGTTCGTTGTTGAAATACAGGCTGATCGTCAGTTCGCCGCCCGACAGTTCTGCGACTTTCGCCGCCATCGCCTTGGCCGCGGCCCCCCAGGGCGTCGCCTCGGGAGCGGACATTCCCAAGCGCAGTTCCTTGGCCGACGACATCGACGCAGTTCCGAGGCAGAGCGCCGCAAAGGCGGCAAGTGCAAGTTTCTTCATGGTCCCACTCCCTTTTGTTTTTTGGTCTGCGGAGATGCTTTCCCGCTTCAATCGCTGGCCTCTCGATCCGGTGCCAGGGCTTCGCCCGTCCGGTTCAAGAGAAAGTCCGCGAACCGGTCGCGCAGGCGGTTCTTCAGTATCTTGCCGGTAGCACCGAGGGGCAGCGCGTCGACGAACACGATATCATCGGGGGTCCACCAGCGGGCGACCTTGCCCTCGAAATGGTCCAGAAGTTCGCGTCCGCTGACCGCCTGCCCGGGCTTGCGGACGGCAAGGATCAGCGGCCGTTCGCCCCACTTCGCGTGCCGCGCGGCGATGCAGGCCGCCTGCGCAATGCCGGGATGGCTCATGGCGATGTTCTCCAGGTCGATCGAGCCGATCCACTCCCCACCGGACTTGATGACATCCTTGCTCCGGTCGGTGATCTGCATGAAACCGTCGGCGTCGATCGTGGCGATGTCCCCGGTGGGAAACCAGCCGTCCAGCAGCGCGTCGTCATCCTCGGCTTTAAAGTAATGCGACAGGATCCACGGTCCCCGCACGAGAAGATCGCCCGATGCCTTGCCGTCATGCGGCAGCGCTCGCCCGTCATCGTCCACGATCTTCATGTCGACGCCGAAGACCGCACGGCCTTGCTTGGCCTGCAGCGCCAACCGCGCATCCGCGTCGAGCGCCGTATGGCCGGGCTTGGGACTGTTCACCGTTCCCAGCGGGCTCAGCTCGGTCATGCCCCAGGCGTGCAGAACCTCGACATCGTAACGATCCTGATAGGCCCGGATGATCGCCGGCGGACAGGCCGAGCCGCCGATGATCGTGCGGCGCATCGTGCTGAACCGGCCGCCGGTGTTTTCCAGATGCGCCAGAAGCCCCTGCCAGATCGTCGGCACCCCGGCCGAGAAGGTCACGCCCTCAGCCTCGATCAGCTCGTAGAGCGACCTCCCGTCAAGCATAGGCCCCGGCAGGACCAGCTTTGCACCAACCATGCAGCCGACATAGGGCAGGCCCCAGGCATTGACGTGGAACATCGGAACGACCGGCAGGATGCTGTCGCGCGCCGAGCAGTTCATCGAATCCGGCAGCGCCGCGGCGAAGCTGTGCAACACGGTCGAGCGATGGCTGTAGAGCACCCCCTTGGGATTGCCCGTCGTCCCCGATGTATAGCACAGCGACGACGCGGTGTTCTCGTCGAGCTCCGGCCAGTCTAAGACATCGTCTCCCGACGCCAGGAAATCCTCGTAGCACAGCAGGTTGGGCACCCGGGACGCAACTGGCATGCTGTCGTGGTCAGCCATCGCCACGAAGGCGCGGATCGTGTCGGTCTGCTGCGCGATCTGCTCTACGATCGGCAGGAAGGTCAAGTCGAAGAAGAGGATCCGATCCTCCGCGTGATTGGCGATCCAGGCGATCTGGTCGGGATGCAGACGCGGGTTGATCGTGTGGACGATCGCCCCCGAACCGGATACCGCGTAGTAGAGTTCCAGGTGCCGATAGCCGTTCCATGCCAGTGTCGCGATCCGGTCGCCCGGCTTCATCCCCTGCGCGGCAAGCGCATTGGCCAGCCGGCGGGCGCGGGCCGCCATCTCGCGATAGGTATAGCGGTGAATGTCGCCCTCAACCCGGCGCGACACCACCTGCTGCTCGCCATGATGCCGCTCGGCGTGCTTCAGCAGCGAGGAGATCAGCAGCGGTTGGTTCATCATCTGGCCAAGCACGTGGGTCTCTCTTTCCTGTTTTTGCGGCCATCCCGGTGGGACGGTCTCGGCGTGTTGCTAGGGGATCAGGACGGTGGCGCCGACCGTAGCGCGGCTTTCCAGCGCTTCGTGCGCCCTGGCGGCCTCTTCCAGCGGGAATCTCTGGCTCGGCTCGCTGGCGATCTTGCCGGAGAGGACCATCCCGAAGACTTCGTCCGCCATTTCCAGCATCTTGGCCCGCGGCGTTGCATAGTGGATCATCGCGGGGCGTGTCATCCAGAGCGACCCCTTCACCGCAAGCAGCATGCTGTCGATATTGACCGGGCCGGACGACGTGCCGTTGCTGACCAGAGCGCCGCGCACCTGAAGGCTGTCGAGCGAAGCCATCAGCGTGTCCTTGCCGACCGAGTCATAGACCACCGGGACACCTTTGCCGTCCGTGATCTCGCGCACCCGCTCGGCGATGTTCTCGCGCGAGGTGACGATCACATGCGCACAGCCGTTGGCCCGGGCGACCTCGGCCTTCTCGTCAGTCGACACGGTGCCGATCATGGTGGCGCCGAGCGCCCGCGCCCACTGACAAGCGATCAGGCCGACGCCCCCGGCGGCGGCGTGATAAAGGAACGTGTCGCCCTTCTTCAGCGGATAGACCTGGCGGAACAGATATTGCGCCGTCATCCCCTTCATGATGATCGTCGCCGCGGTGCTGTCGGAAACGCCGTCGGGGATCGGAATCAGGACATCGGCGGGCATGATGCGGGCTTCGGCATAGGCACCTTGCGGCCCCAGCAGATAGCCGACCCGGTCGCCGGGCCGGATGTCCTCGACACCTGGCCCGACCGCCTCGACGACGCCGACCGCGTCCGACCCGATCCCGTTCGGCAACGGCAGCGGATAGAGCCCGGTGCGGAAATAGATGTCGATGAAGTTGACCGCGATGTGGCTGTGGCGCACGCGCGCTTCGCCCGGCCCCGGCTCACCGAGCTCCACTTGCTCGAGCTTGAGGACTTCCGGTCCGCCGGTTTCGTAAAATCGGATTGCGCGGGTCATGGAGTGTCGGTTCCTCTATGCTGTCTTGCGCTGCATGCGCGGCAACGCCATCAGGTCGTGGACGAGCTGTTCGGCCAGAGGCCAGTTACCGTAGCCCGAAGCCGGGTTCAGGTGCCCGACGTCACCAAGATCGACCAGCTTGCTTCCCCAGTCGGAGGCCATCTCGGCGACCCGGCTGAACTGGGCGAGCGGATCGTTCCGGCTGGCGCCGACGATGCTGGGAAACGGCAGCGGGTCCCAAGGGACCGGCAGCCAGCCGGCATGCTCGAGCTCGGCGATGGTCGGGTAGCCGTCGGGCATCGGCGATTCGAAGTCCGGCGGCGTGGCGAGGACGGCACCCAGCACCGGGTGCCGCGTCTTCCTGGCCCAGTGGGCGACCGAGATCACGCCGCCGCTATGGGCGACGAGAACGACCGGTCCGGCGATCGCCTGCACCTCGCGCTCGATCGCGGCGCAGCGCGCGCCGCAGTCGAGGTCGGTCCGCCCCATCGGGGGAACGGTCCGCGCGTTGGGCAATCTGTCGCCGAGCAGGGTCTGCCAGTGCTCGGCGACGTGATCGCGCAGGCCGGGAACGATGAGAATGGTCGCCTCAGCCATGAGCCGGCTCACTCGGCCGCGTGCCGCAGGAAGCCGCGCTGGCCGGCCTGACGGTTCGGCGCGAAACCGTTGCGGGCCAGGGTCTCGTCGGCCGATTTGTAGAACTCGCCGATCCGGTAGATGCGGCGCGCCTCCTGCCCGTTCGCGATCGGGCGGCTCATCTCCTCGGAAATCCGGACCAATTGTTCGATCTGCGCAACCGATCCCATCTTGGCGCTGCGATCCTGCGTCCAGATGTTGTCCTCGGTGCCGCAGCGCACGTGCAGGCCCATCGCGATCGCCATCGTGTTGAGCGGCAACACGTTCAGCATCGACGTCTCCAGCGTCAGCACGGCCCCGTCCGGCACCGCGCGGACGAAATTCGCCAGGTTGTAGATGTTGGGCGCGTCGAAACCGCCCCCGATGGCCACCCAGGTCAGGATCAGCGGGACATTCGAGACGCCGCGGCGCATCATCCGCTCGACGGTTTCGAGCTGGTTGATGCTGGCCAGTTGGAAATGGGTCTGGATGCCGTTTGCCGACAGACGGCGGATATGTTCCTCGACCCACTCCGGTCCCGCCGGGATCGTCATCTCACGGTAGGCCCGATAGAGCGCCGGATCCTCGACCGAGGTGCCGGCAATGTCGGCCGCAGTCATCTGTTCGACGATGTTCATCTGGTTGGTGTTGATGGCGATCGTCACCTGGTCCGGCGTCGGTTGCAACTCGGCCAGCATGTGACGGGTGTCGTCCGACAGCCACTTGGCCGCCTCGCCTTCGTTTTCCGGCGCGAAGGAGATCGAGCCGCCGACCTGCAGGATCATGTCGGGCACGGCGCTGCGCAGCCGGTCCAGCAACTCGTTGAACCGCGACAGCCGCTTCGAGCCGTGGCCGTCATCTTCGCGGGCGTGCACATGCAGGACGGTCGCGCCGGCGTTGTAGCAGTCGACGGCCATCTGGACCTGCTCTGCCATCGTCACCGGAATCTCGCCGGCCGGCAGGTCTTCGGGGGCCCATTCGGGCCCATAGGGTGCGGCCGTGATGACGAGTTTTTCCTGGTTTTCGGGATGCAGGGAGCCATCAAGGAAATTCATGTCGAATCCTTTCCGTTTGAGTTTGCGATGTGGGGTGGCCGTGGTGCGGCCAGAGCCTCAGTAGGGCAGGTCGCCCATGATGCCGGCGCGTTCCATCTTCCGGTGGCACGGCGGGTAGTCCATGACCGCATAGTGCTGGGTCGCGCGGTTGTCCCAGAAGGCGATGCTGTTGGGCTTCCAGCGCCAGCGGACCTGGTATTCGGGGATGTTGGCCTGACTGATCAGGTAGTTCAGCAACTGGCTCGCAGCCGGCGAATAGTCCTGGCCGAAGCGCACGTTGCTGGCCGTGTGGTAGTTGGTGAAATGGGTCGTGAAGGCGTTGACGAAGAGCGTCTTCTCGTCGGTGTCCGGATGGATACGTACGACCGGGTGCTCGGCGTCGGGGAACTGCGCGTGCAGTGCCAGCCGTTTCTCGATCGGCATCGCTGCACCGAAGCTTGCCTCGATGCTGTGGCGCGCCCGCAGGCCGTCGATCTTGGCCTTGATCTCCTCGGGCAGCCGAGCATAGGCCTCGACCATGTTGACCCACATCGTGTCGCCGCCCACCGGCGGACATTCGACGCAGCGAAGCACGCAGCCCATCGGCGGCTTTTCGCGCCAGGTGGCATCGGTGTGCCATGCGTTCTCGTAGCGATCGTTGGGCTGGTCGGGCGACTTGTAGATGCGCACCAGGCCGGGATGGTCCGGATCGCTGCCGGCGACGGGGTGATCCTCCAGATCGCCGAAGTGGCTGGCGAATTTCACGTGGTCGGCGCGCGAGATGTCCTGGTCACGGAAGAAGAGCACGCGATGCTTCAGCAGCAGGGCATAGATTTCCCGCATCATGTCGGCATCCTGCGCCGCCACAGCGACGTTCACATTGGTGATCTCCGCGCCGATGGTGCAGGTCAGCTGTTCGAACTTGATCGCGGAAGCCAGCGCCGTCGGCGAAACCTTCGGCGGGCTTGCGGGCGATTGAACGTCCGCGTTCGACGTAGCCATGGGTATCCTCCATAATTCCCTCCCTTACGCCGACTGTCGCGGCGCCTCCTTTTCGTCGCATGGCTCGAAAGGATGACTTCAGGCTAGGAGAATTCCTTGACCCTGTCCCCCCACCTGATGGGGGGGCGGCGGGGGGGGGGGGCGACGATCCGTTTGGAAGAAAGGGGGGGTCAGCCCAGCAGGCCCATGAGGCGCGCCCGGGAAACGACTTGTTTGCGCGAGTCGGCGTCGAGTTTCGAAAACAGGTTCTTCACGTGCCATTTCACGGTTTCGCCATGGACGTCCAGCGAACGGGCGATCTCCTTGTTCGACAGCCCGCGGGACAGATGCTCCAGAACGTCCCATTCACGGGGCGTCAGAACGGTCGAGCGGTTGGCGACGGCAGCCCCGGTGCCAGGCGGTGTGGCCTCGGCCGCCGCCTGTCCGGACGCTGGCGCCGGGTGCTGCACCGGGGTGTCGCGCAGGCTCGCCACCCAGTCGGTCAGGGAAGGATGCACATCGGAAAAGACCCGCCTCAGCCCGTAGAGATCGGCAAGCTCGATCGCCTCCTGGGCAAGCGAACGGGCATTCTCGCCACTCTCACGCAGCACAAGCGACAACAGCGCCGCCGATTCGACGACCAGGCGCTCCTGCTTCACCGCCCGGGCAATGGTATTGGCGCGCTCCAGCGGCTGGCGCGCGGCGCGCCAGTCGCTTGCCGCGATCGCCGCCAGTCCGCGCGCAAGCTCGACCTGCACCGCGATCGAGCGCTGCCACAACGGGCCCTGTGGAATGTCCTCGCCTTCGAGCTTGTTCTCGAGCCGATTCAGCAGGTCTTGGCAGGTGTGAACGCGGTTCGCCTGGGCATGCATCCGGATCTGCTCGCACAGGCTGACGATGGTCATCCGCGGCAGGCCGCGATGGGTGCCAATCGCATCGAGCGCCCCCAGCAGTTCCAGCGCGTGCGGTTCATCGCCCTTTGCCCGGGCCACCCGGCTCAGCGTGCGAAAGCCCAGCATCAGCGCTTCGGGCAAGCCTCGCCGTTCCAGAACGTCAAGCCGGTCGGCCAACAACAGCTGCGCCTCATCTGGCCGATCGCTTTCCCAGACCGCCGTCGCCAGAACCGCCGCCAGCATCGCCGAGAACGGATCGCGCCGGCCGAGATCGGCTTCCGATTGCAGCAACGCCGGGCGGATGATCCGCTCGGTCAGCCGGACCTGCCCTTCCCAGAAGTAGCTGAGCCCGATGATGAAGTCGCTCCAGCCCGAGAGGTAGCGCGACTGCCACCCCGCCTCGAAGACCGGGGCGCGTTGCTGGCGCAACCGCGCGAGCGCCGGCTCGCCGTCCAGCAGCGCCGCGTAGGCAGAGCGGTTGGCGTGAACGCGCAGCAGCAGCGGATCGGCAAGCGGCGGGTCGGTCGCCCAGGGATCATGCAACCGGGCGAACAGGTCGGGATCATCGGCGAAAACCGCCGCGCCCCCCAGGATGAGATCGCATTCGCACCGCAGCGCGTCGCCAACCTCGCTGCGCGTCAGGATCCGCTCCACCAGGGCACCGGCCTCAGTGTGCCGGTCGCTCAGGGCCAGCGACCAGGCCTCGGTCAGAAGCAGCCGCGGGCGTTTGTCGAGCTCTTCGTCAGGCAACACGCCGGCCCAGTCGAGCAACTGACCGCCGCCGCCCTGCGTCATCAGGGTGTGATAGGCGCTGCGTTCCGCCAGATCCAACGCCCAGTCGGTTTCGCCCGCGGCAAAGGCGTGGCGGGCGGCCTTGTAATCCAGCCCGTTCGCCTCCAGCCAACGCGCCGCCTTCAGATGCGCGTCCCTCTGCCTGGCGGCCGGCCAGGCCTCGAAGCGCCGCAGCAACGCGCTACGGGCCAGCGCGTGCAGCCGCATCCAGTCGCTCTGATCCGTCAGCTGCACAACCGGAGTGGTGCGGATGATAGCCTGCAGCCTCTCTTCGACATCGGCTTCGCCGGATACCGCGGCGCACAGCTCGACGGTGAAGTCGTCGAGGATGGAGATGTCGGACAGCAGCTGGTTGTCGCGCTCGTTCAGCTTGGCCAGCAGCAGCGCCACAAGATGCTCGTGAAGTTTGCTTCCGGGCTCGGGTTGCAGGTGCGCCGCCGCCAAGGGTGCATTGTCGCGCATCTGCGCCGACAGCGCCAGTTGCAGGCCTAGCGGCCATCCGAGGGTCATATGATGCAGCTGCGCCGCGCTGTCGGCGTCGAACCGGCCCGCGAGCTTCTGGCGGAACAGGTCGAAGGTCTCGTCCAGTTCGAAGGCAAGATCCGACGTTTCGACGGTTTCGCACTGGCCGTAGTCGGCAAGATCGTCGAACTGGAACCCGTCCAGCGACCGCGCCCCGACAAACAGCCTGAGATTGGCGGGCAGGTTGCGAAGGATGTAGCCGAGAGCATCCTTGGAGGCCGCGGGCAGGGCTTCGGCGTCATCGATGATCAGGACGCTGTCCAGCGCCGTGCCTTCGATTTCCGCCAGCAGCGCAGAAAACGCCTCGAGATCGCCGGTCTGCGCCAGGGCGTGGCCGAAGGTGGGTCGTAACGCGGCTTCGCGGAACGATTGCGCCACCCCGTGCAGAACCTGTTCCGGGTCATCTCTGGGACCAGCCGAATACCAGGCGACGATGGTTCCGCGCGCCAGGCATTCGCGGCGCCACTGTGCCAGAAGCGACGTCTTGCCATAGCCCGCGGGCGCGGCGACCACGACGGCCGGGGCGTCGAGGAAACGGGGAGCGTCCAGCGACAGGCGTTCGCGCGAAAGCGGATCGCGCGCGAAACGGGGTGGCGAGATCTTCAGTTGCAGATCGGCGAGCTTGCCAAGCAGTTTCGTCACACTTCCTCCCAAGGCGTGATGGAAACCCGAATCGACCAAGTGATAGACACCATCCCCGGCCTTTACCAGCGAAAGCCCGTCCTGCCGGCGACCGGGGCGCGTGACTGGCAGCAGGCACGATGGCACCGGACGGCGACCGTCCTGCGGCGGCCCGTTGAAGCCGCCTCCCCGTAGGGAGTTCTTTCCCACACCGTCTCAAAACGATGCGCACGCCCCTGCATGCAAGCACCTATTCTCAAAGCACCGGGATTGAACGCCTCTCAACCGTCCAGTTCCGACAGCTGGACGAGATCCTGCCCGGCCTACCCGAATCGATTCGCCGGCTTCCCTTTCGCGCCCGGCGACAGGAAGAACAGGCCTCCCTCCTGAGGATTGGCTTTCAGGTGGCCGTCCTCCATCGTGAAGCGCACCGAGGTCACGAAAAGCCGGTCCAGGGCGGCGGCGCCTGCGGTATCGCGTCGACCGGCGCGTTTCTGGGGACGGTCGCGAAGCAGTGATCCCGGGCGTGCCTTGCTGTCATCGCCAGCTGGGCGGCGTTTCCGTTCAGGGCTGGCACCGCACGGCCGAGGCGATAGGATGGCCGCAACCGGACCAGCAGGGGGCGATGATGGCTGCGCGGCATTTCCTGTTTCTTCTTTCCAGTGCCCGACCGGGCGGCAACAGCGCGGCCCTGGCCCGCACCGCCGCCGAGGGATTGTCGGCAGAGGACAGCCAGGACTGGCGTGATCTGACCAATCCGCTGCTGCCGCCGTTCCACGATCTGCGCCACGCCGGCGGCTACGCCCCGCCCGAGGGGGTGGCGGCCGATCTGGCGCGGGCGACGATGGCAGCGACGGATATTGTCCTCGTGGCGCCGCTCTACTGGTACGGGCTGCCGGCGCCGGCCAAGCTCTATCTCGACCATTGGTCGCACTGGATGCGGGTCGAGGAGCTTGGCTTCAAGCCGGCGATGGCGGCAAAGACGCTGTGGCTGGTGATGGCGCATTCGGGCTCGACCCCGGCCCAGATCGGCCCGGCGGTCGAGATGCTGCGTTTCACCTCCGATTACCTGAAGATGCGTTGGGGCGGGGCGCTGCTGGCCGATGCCAACGCGCCGGGCGATCTGGCGCAGGACGGCGCCGCGCTCGCCCGCGCCTCAGGCTTCTTTGCCGGCAGTTGAGACGGGCCGGGGGCGCTGCCGCGATAGACATCGGCCGGGGCGAAGGCCACTTCCTTGCCGTGCACGGTGGCAAGCCCCACGACGCGTCCGACACAAGGCGCTCGCGTCATGCGGCCTGGACGGCAGACTGCGCAGTCCCCGCGTTCATCGTCCAATCGCCCTTGTCGTAGCGCGCGGCGATCCGGCCTTCGGCGTCCATGGCATGAAGCGACAGCCAGCCGTTGTCGAAGAGCGCCTTCACCTTCGGTTGCCTGTCCAATACGTCCGAGATCGCCGCCTCCGGCGCCTCGATCACGACGGCCAGCCGCACCGGCTCGTGGCGCAACCGCTCGCCGTCGTGCAGGGATTGCCACGGCAGACCGGGCCGCAGGTTCCCGCCGTTGCCCTCGACCACGCCGATGCCGCCGGTGACGTTGTGGATCAGCTTGTTGCCCGCGCCGAAGACCTCGGGGGCGACCGCGGAACCGTGGTATTGCAGCGCGATCCAGCTGGCGACGACGAGCGGCGCGGTCAGGATCAGTTCCAACGTCTTGAAGTCCGCGTCGGCCTGCCAGTCGTAGCTGTGCAGGAACGCCCGCCCGCCGAGGTTTCGGCCCGTGGTCCTCCCTCTTGGGGCGGCAATGAAGGCATGGCACCCGGCGAGCCCCCATTCGGGCCGCAGCTCGGACCAGTCGGTGCCCCGCGCGGGCAGGTCGCCGCCCGATCCGGTCCGCGGCAGGCTGGCGGCGCGCGCGGTGCGGACGATTGCACCGGCCCGCTCGAGCACCTGCCGCAGGTGGGCGAGTGCCGGGGCAGGCACGGTGTCGCGCCCATCGTCGAACAGTGTCACCCGGTCGCTGACCGTGTCGTGCAGCCCGGCGACAAAGCGGGTGCCGGCGGGGATCTCGATCCCTTCGTCCGCCAGTCCCGCGCGCAGCTCCGGGTCGTTCAGAAGCCCCGCCAGCAGTCGCGCGTTCACGTCGCCCGCGCGCCCGCCGCAGGCCCCGCATTGCAGGGCGCTGGCATGGGGCGCGTTGGTGACATGGGCGCCGTGTCCGGCGATCAGCACGAGCGGCGCGAAATCCCGCGTCAGGGACATCGCGCGCAGCACCCGGGCCGCAGCCGCAATGCGGGCGTCCAGCGGCAGATCGAGCCGGGGCGCGGGCTCGGCCGGGGCGTCCTTGCCAAGCCCCAGCGCCGCTTTGGCGAGCTTGCCAAGGTATGCCGGACCCGCCGCCTCGACGAAGGCGAAGGACGACACCGCCGCCAGCTTGAACCGTCCCCAGGCCCGGATCGCCCGCCGCTTCAGACGCAGCGCCTCGTCCCGGGCACCGGTGAGCGCCGCGCCCGAGGTCAGGTCGGGCGACAGCAGGACGGGCGCCCTCGCCTCGGCGAGGTCCGACGCCTGGGTCCGGTGCTGCACGGCGAGCCCGAAGAACCCGGCGAAGCCGAGTGTCTCGACGCCCGAATCCGCAGCTTCCAAAGCCCGCCGGAAAGGTTCCGAGCGGACGTCGATACAGAAGGCCGCTTGCATCGTGGGGCGGCGGTCGCGGGGCGCCGGACCTTCGCCGTCGAAGCTCTCAGCCAGCCGGCGCTCCTCGGCCCGGTCTGCGGCCTCCTGCAGCGCGAGGTCGATCCGAAGCTCGGTGCTCGGCGCCAGCGGCGCGGCCCACCCGGTCAGTGCTTCCCTCCATGCCTCGGAAACCCGATCGCCGAAAGCGGCCAGCAGCGCCCCCTCCCAGGCCAGCCGGATCAGCAGCAACTCGAACGCGGTGGCGTCATGGTCCCCGTCGCGCTCGGCCTGCCAGCCGAGTCCGCGGGCATGTTGCGCCCAGCCGCCCAGCGTCGTCAGCAACCGCTGAAGGTAAAGCGGCGCTGCCTCGGCCGTCAGCCCGAGTTGCCCGCAAAGCTCGGCGAACGCCGCGCGCGGATCGTCCGGAAGACCGGCGACGAAGGCGCAGAAACCCTTGAAGCCATGCAGTCCCGGCGTCAGGTCGCGCTGCGCGAAGGCCTGCCACGAGCGCCACGGCGATCCCGTCAGTGCGGGCCAGAGCGCCTGCCCCCTGTCGAATTGTGCCGCCGCCCAGAGGCCGATCCGCTCCTCGACGAAGGCGGGCCAGTCGATGCCGGTTGCTGCCTGCAAGAGGTCTGCGACCGTCGGGTCGGGCGCAAGGTCCGGCGCCGGCGTGGCAGAGGCGGCCTTCAGGGCGGCGACCGGGAGGCCCGTGGCCTCAGCGGCTTCGGCGAGGTCGGCGTCCGTGATCCGGCCCTCGGCGATCCAGTCGGCCACAGTGGCGCGCGGCAGGGTCAACCGCGCCCCGGCGGTCCGGGTGAGGCGGGCAGCGGCGATCTCGCGCGGCTCACCCACCTGCCCGAGGAAGGGATTGACCGCGACGGTTGCGTCGAGCGGGAAGGAGGGCGGGATCTGGCCGATCGCATGCTCTGCGGCGGCGAAGAGGGCGAGCGTTGCGCCCGGGAAGTTGAAGCTGTGATAGGTCATTCGCTCATCCTTTCGAAAGCGCCCGGGTCATCCGGTCGGTCAATGCGTTGAGGTAGAGGCCGTTCATCAGGTGGACGCGCAGCCCGGCCGCCGCCGGATGCCCGGCCCAGAGCGGGAAGGTCGCCTGCGCCGCCGCCGCCAGTCCGAAGCCCGCGACTGTCAGCGCCATCACGGCCCAGGTCAGCGGGTCGGGCGCGCTCGGCGGCGGCAGGGTGCCGACGGCCAGTGCACTGACGGTGGCGTGGAAGGCGAAATAGGCCAGGGTCGCCGCCGCGGACATCGCCATGGTGCGCCAGGTCAGGGCCCAGGGAGCGGCATCGGCCAGACCTTGCGCGACCAGGTAGGCGACGCCGAAGATCAGGATTGCCCCCAGCGCCACCGCCTGCGGCGCCATGTGATCGATTCCGAAGAGCGCCCCGACAAGGGCGTAGATGCCCAGCGCCAGGACGAAGGCCCGCGCCACCGCGCGCCCGTCCGGCACAGCGACCGAGCCGGGGCGCCGGAGCGCCGCAACCGCCTCGACCGCGCCGCCCGAGGCGAGGAAGGCGTGCGCCTTGTAAAGCGAATGCGCCACGATGTGCAGAAGCGCCAGCGGGAAGAGGGCCAGTCCGCACTGCAACACCATGAAGCTCATCTGCGCGCAGGTCGACCAGGCGAGCGCGGTCTTCACCGCCGGCTGCGTGGTGGCAACCGCCGAAGCGACCAGCGCGCTCAGCCCGGCGATCAGCGCCAGCACCGCCAGCACTCCCGGCGCGGCCAGCATCACCTCGGCGAAGCGGATCAGCAGGAAGCCGCCCGCGTTCACGACCCCCGCATGCAGCAGCGCCGAGACCGGCGTCGGGGCCTCCATCACCTCGGTCAGCCAGCCATGGGTCGGGATCAGCGCCGACTTGAACACCGCCGCGACCGTGAGAAGGGCGGCCACCAGCCACAGGTCGCCGGGCAGTTGACCCGCATGGACCGCCGCCTCGATCGCTGCGATGTCGGTGGTGCCGAAGTCGCGGCTCAGCAGGACGACCGCCGCCAGAAGCGCCGTGCTGGCGATCAGGCCGCTCAGTGATTTCTTGCGCGCGGCGCGGCGGGCGCGGGGCCGGTCGGGATAGAACAGCAGGAGCCGGCTGAGCGCCGCGCCGACGCCGACCCAGGCGACCAGAAGCTGGACGAGGTTCCCCGCCACGACCAGCGCCAGCACGGCGGCGAGCGTCAGGCTCATCCAGCCCATGAAGGCGCCCTGACGCGCCTCTCCGTCCAGCGCCACGCGCGAGAAGCGCAGCACCACCCAGCCGACGAAGCCGACGGTCAGGGCCAGCGCCACGCTGACGATGTCGAGCCGCGCCGAGAGCCCCACCCCGGCAGTTCCGAGCAGCGCCGAGGTCGATGGGCCCTGCAGCGCGAGGGAAACCGCCGCGGTCCCCGTCGCCGCAAGGTGGGCGAGCATCACGCCTTCGGGCAGGCGCAGGCGCGCGCCGGCACGCGGTCCGGGCCGGGCGAGAAGAAAGAGGCCTGCAAGCGCGGCCAGCACGGGGCCAAGAAGCAGAAGATGGGACATGGCGGAACCTCCGGTTGCGTTCGGCCACCGGATAGCTGCGCCGCAGCATCAATAAAAATACATTGTCATTCACCTATCGTTCGATAAAAAAGAACAATGCCCGAGCTGAACTATCACCACCTGCGCTACTTCCGGGAAGTCGCCCGCGACGGAAACCTGACCCGCGCCGCGGAACGGCTGAACGTCTCGCAATCCGCCCTGTCCAGCCAGATCCGCACGCTCGAGGACCGCCTCGGCCAGCAGCTGTTCGAGCGCCGCGGACGCCAACTGGTGCTGACCGAGGTCGGGCATATCGCGCTCGACTACGCCGACCGGATCTTCGGCGCAGGCGAGGAGCTCGTCTCGGTCCTGCGCCAGGCGGGGGCGGGCCGGCAGGTGCTGCGGGTGGGCGCGCCCGCGACGCTGTCGCGCAACTTCCAGCTTGGCTTCCTCGCCCCCGTCATCGGCGCGGAGGAGGTCGAGATTGTCCTGCGCTCGGGCAGTGTGCCGGTTCTGTTCGAGGCGCTGCAATCGCTGGCCCTCGATGTGGTTCTGACAACCGAACCGCCCGCGCGCGATGTCTTCTCGGCCTTCGTCGCCCACCGGGTCTCGGCCCAGAAGGTCGGCCTTCACGGCACACCCCACCGGATGCGTCACGCCACGCTGGCCGAGACGCTGCGCGAGGAGCCGGTGATCCTGCCGACCGACAGTTCGATCCGCACAGGGTTCGACAGCCTTGTGGCGCGACTGGGCCTGCGCCCGCGCGTCGCGGCGGAAGTCGACGACATGGCGATGATCCGCCTGCTGGCGCGCAGGGACGCCGGGCTCGCCATCACCCCGGCGGTCGTGCTGGCCGACGAACTGCGCGAGGGGCTTCTGGTTACCGCATCCTTCGATCTGGACATCGTCGAGGACTTCTACGCCGTCACCCTGCAGCGGCGCTTCCCCAACCCGGTTCTGGAGCGGGTGCTGGGCGCAGCGTCAGAGATTGGCGAGTCCCGCGCATCCCGCTAATCCCGGGGCAAGCAATGGTCCATGACTGCTTTGCTCTTCTGCATAGAAACGGTTCCGACCCATTTCGACATACCAGGCGCGCCGCGAAATGCCGCTTCTGCCAGTGCAGCAACGGCAGCGTTCCGTTTGCTCGATCCGGGGCGCCGACGTCCGAGTTGGGGGCGTGCGGGCGTCGAACCGGGGGGTGGTCGAGTGGCGGCCGTGGGCCGATCGCTACGCCCACAGGGGGTCAGGGCGGTGACCCCGGGCGCAACACTACAATGTGACGCACGCCCCAACACCACGCAGCAATACCGTTACCTATCAAATAGTTATGGATTTTCCGCGATCCCCCGGCTCCACCAAGCTCCTCCTTGCCCGGGCAGGCTAGGAAGGGCGCCCGCGGGCGCCCTGATGCGTTTCCGGGAACGCCTGGATCGGCGCAGCCGGCGGCGCATTCTCGGGCTTCCCTTTCCCGTGAGGGCGGGCGACAAGGCGGGATGCGCGCCTTTGTCGATTTTCTCCGCTCCAACGCCCCCTGGCTGGCGGCCGGCTTCCTGCTCACCCTGTTGTCGAGCTTCGGCCAGACCTTCTTCATCTCGATCTTCTCGGGCCAGATTCGCACCGCCTTCGACCTGTCCAGCGGCCAGTGGGGCAGCCTCTACGGCGCCGCCACCTTCACCTCGGCGATGGCGATGCTCTATGTCGGCGGGCTGGCCGACCGGTTCCGGGTGCGCCAGCTTGGCCTGACGGTGATGCTGCTGCTGGCGCTGGCCTGCCTGGTCATGTCGCGCGTCTCCTCGCTGGCCGGGCTGGCCGCCGTGATCTTCGCGCTGCGGCTGACCGGGCAAGGGATGATGAGCCATACCGCCATGGTCGCGATGGCGCGCTGGTTCGTGGCGACGCGCGGCCGCGCCGTCGCCACCGCCTCGCTCGGCTTCGCGGTGGGCGAGGCGGTGCTGCCGCTGGGCTTCGTGCTGCTGCTGACCCGCTTCGACTGGCGCGGCCTGTGGCTGCTCGCCATGGCGCTGGTGCTGGCCGCGATCCCGCTGCTGCTGCTCCTGCTGCGGCGCGAGCGCACGCCGCAATCCTTCGCCGGGGAGAGCCAGGCCACCGGCCTCCAGGGCCGCGACTGGACCCGGGGCGAGGTGCTGCGCCACCCGCTGTTCTGGGCCATGGTGCCGGCGATCCTGGCCCCGGCGATGTGGAGCACCGCCTTCTTCTTTCACCAGGCCCATATCGCCTCGGTGAAGGGCTGGAGCCACCTGCAACTGGTCCAGCTCTTCCCGCTGTTCACCGTCTCGGCCGTCGGCTGCCTGATGCTGTCGGGCTGGCTGGTCGACCGCTACGGCGCCGGCCGGGTCGCGACGCTCTACCTGCTGCCGGCGGCCCTGGGCTACTGGGTGCTGGCGCTGGCGTCGTCGCCGCTGAGCGCCGCGCCGGGCGTGATGCTGCTGGGGGCGACGCAGGGGATGAACTCGACCGTCGGCTCGACCTTCTGGCCCGAGTTCTTCGGCACCCGCCATATCGGCAAGATCCGGTCGATGATCGTCGCGGTGATGGTGCTGGGCACGGCGATCGGGCCGATGCTGTCGGGCCTGCTGATCGACGCCGGCATCGACTTCCCGCATCAGGGCTACGGCGTCGGGCTCTATTTCATCGCCGCCGCCGCGCTGGCCGCCGCCGGCATTGGCCGGGTCCGGCGCATCGCGGCGACGTCGGGCGCCTGAACCGGCGACAGCGCAGAAAAAGGGCCCCTCCGCGCCAACGGAGGGGCCATCCTGACTGCCGTTTTCACTGCCCTCGGTTTCTTGTCGTTGTCACTGTCGGATAAACGCGTCGCGGAAGCCGGCCCGCCGCGCCTTGCCCAGCGCCGTGGCCAGCGCCGACGGATCGGCGAAGGGGCCGGCCATCACCACCTGCAGCTGGCGGCTGCCGCTGGTCACATGGCCGATACGCACCGGCAGGCCCATCGCCTGCAGCCGGGCCACGGTGCGGCTGGCATTGGCCGGCACGCCGAAGCTGCCCACCTGGACATAGCCCTGCGCGGTGGTCGCGCTCGCGGTGGGCACGGCGGCAGGCGCCTTTGCCGGCACCGGCGCGTTGCTGGTCGACAGCCGCGCCGAGGTGTTGGGCCGCACCCGGACCCATTTCTTCGAGCCGCTCGGCTGCGGCGGCCGCGCGGTCACCGGGTAATCGAGCCACGGATATTGCTTGTTGACCGTCCTGCCCGAACGGGTGTCGATCAGCTTGCGCGGCACCGTCTGGGTCCAGACCAGGTTCATCTCGGCATCGCCCTGCGCCGTGCCGTGCCCACGTTGCGGGTTCAGCCGGCCGTCGCTCCAGGCCGGCTTGTAGCCCCTGGGCAGCGCCGGCGCCGTCTGCGGCGCGGCAGACGCCACGGTGACGGGCGCCGGGGCCAGTTGCGGCGCCGGCACGATGATCGTCGTGGTCGCCACCCGCGCCGCCGGTTGCGGGGCCGGCGCGGCGGGCGCGGGCTTCGGCGCCGGGGCGGGCGCGGCAGCGGCGGTCTTGAGCAGCGGGCTGCCGGGCTTGGCGACGCGAACGATGGTGTAGTCGCCGCCCGGCACCGCCGATTGTCCGTCGCAGCGCACCGCGCGGCGGCCGTCGTCCAGCGTCGCGACCCGCATCACCCGGGTCAGGCCGTCGCATTGGCTCTGGTCAACCAGCTGGATCGCCACGCCCTTGATGCTGGGGCCGCTCGCCACCTTGGCCGGGGCCGCCAGCTCGGGCGCAGGCGCGGCGGCCACAGGCGCGGCGGCGTGGATCCTGGGCGGGGTGGTCGTCGTCGCCACGGTCTGCATCGGCGCCTTGACCCGGGCCGGTTTCGGCGCGGGTTCGGGCGCGGGTTTCGGGGCCGGTGCCGGCTTCGCGGCGGCAACTTCAAGCTGCTTGGGCTTGGGCGCGGGCGTGACCGGCCGGGTCTCGTCCTTGGCGAAGGTCGGCTTGTAGCCGCACATCACCTGGCGGTCGCGCGTCGCCCGCGGCACCCAGCTGACATCGCCGCCATAGCCGGCCCGCATGAACAGGCAGCCACGGCTGTCGACGAACTGATTTCCCTTGAAACCGGCCGGCGGAAGCTCGGCGGGTCCGCCGAGCTGCTTGATCGTCCGGGCCTGCGCCGCGACGCCGCCGAAGGAAGCCGCGATCGCCACGGCCGCGAGCACTCTGAACAGCATGACTACCCCCTTGAAGCGTTGGGGAAGCATGCCGGATGACAGCCGCTGAGTAAAGGAGAATTGGGCCTATTTAGTGCCATACATGCGGTCGCCCGCATCCCCTAGCCCCGGAACGATATATCCGTGCTCGTTCAGGTGATCGTCGATCGCGGCGGTGACGATCGGCACGTCGGGATGCGCCTCCTCCATCCGCTTGACGCCCTCGGGCGCCGCCAGCAGGCACATGAAGATCAGGTTCCGCGCCCCGGATTGCTTCAGCAGGTCGATGGCCGCGACCGAGGAATTGCCGGTCGCCAGCATCGGGTCGACGACGATCACCATCCGGTCCTCGAGCTCTTCCGGCACCTTGTAGTAATACTGCACCGGCTTCAGCGTCTCCTCGTCGCGATAGAGCCCGACGAAACCGACCCGGGCCGAGGGGATCAGTTCGAGAATACCGTCGAGCAGCCCGTTGCCGGCCCGCAGGATCGAGATCAGCGCCAGCTTCTTGCCCGCCAGGGTGGGCGCGTTCATCTCGCAATTCGGGGTCTCGATCAGGCGCTCGGTCAGGGTCAGGTCGCGGGTGACCTCATAGGCCAGAAGCTGGCTGATCTCGCGCAGCAGCCGGCGGAAGCTGCCGGTCGAGGTATCCTTGTTGCGCATGATCGTCAGCTTGTGCTGCACCAGCGGGTGGTCGACGACGGTCACGTGTTTCATCTCAGGGCTCCAGTCGTTTCTGCAGGCGCGCGCGGGTGGCCTCGTCGCAGAAGGCGGCGCCGGCGGCGGTGGCGTTGATAGCGCGGAAAACGCCGTCATCCCAGTCGAAAGCTTTCGAAAGCCGATCGTATTCGTTCCGCATCGTGGTGTGGAAGAAGGGCGGGTCGTCGGTCGAGACGGTGACCTTGACGCCGCGGTCGTGGAACTGGCCGATCGGGTGGCGGCGCCAGTCGGGATAGAGCCCCAGCGCGATGTTCGAGCCCGGGCAGACCTCGAGCACGACGCCGGCTTCGGCCAGCTCGTCGACCAGCGCCAGGTCCTCGATCGCCCGCACGCCGTGGCCGATGCGCTCGACCCGCAGGTCGCGCAGCGCGTCGCGCACGCTCTCCGGCCCGCCCCATTCGCCGGCATGGGCGGTCAGCCGCAGCCCGGCCTCGCGCGCCATGTCGAAGGACCAGGCGAAATCCTTCGGCTTGCCGGCCTTCTCGTCGCCGCCGATGCCGAAGCCGACGATCCAGTCGCCCGCCGTCTCGGCGGCGCAGAGCGCGACCTCACGCGCCTTGTCGGGGCCGAAATGGCGGATCGGGGTGACGATGCCGCGCAAGGTGATGCCGTCCTGCGCCTCGGCCCTGTCGGCGGCCTCGCGGATGGCGTGGAGGTATTCGCGCCAAGCCCCCAGGTCGCGGCCGCCGCAGAAATCGGGGCTGAGGAAGGTCTCGCAATAGATCACGTCATTGGCGGCGCTTTCGGCCAGAACCGCCGCGGTCAGCCGGGCGTAATCCTCGGGCGTCTGCAGGACCGAGGTCGCGGCCTCGTAGACCCGCAGGAAATCCCAGAAGTCGGTGTAGCTGTAATCGCCGCGTTCGTCGAAGATGCCGGAGATGTCGACATGCTTCTCCTTGGCGAGGCCGCGGATGAAGGCCGGCGGGGCCGCGCCTTCGAGGTGAAGGTGCAGCTCGATCTTGGGCAAGTGGGTCACAGGAAGCTCCGCCCCGGCCCTTGCGCCGGGATCTCCAGATGGGCGGCGACGGAGGCGCCGACATCGGTATAGGCGCAGATGCCGATCTCGCCCGTGCCGGTGCCGGCGATCAGCACCGGCACCCGCTCGCGGGTGTGGTCCGAGCCGATCCAGGTCGGGTCGTTGCCGTGATCGGCGGTAAAAAGCATCAGGTCGCCGGGGCGCAGGGCGACGATCAGCTTCGCCGCCTCGCCGTCGAACCATTCCAGCGCCCGGGCATAGCCCGAGACGTCGCGGCGATGGCCGTAGAGGCTGTCGAACTCGACGAAATTGGCGAAGGTGAGTGAGCCCTCCTCGGCCTCGGCCACCAGCCCGTGCATGAAGCCCATCAGGTCGGCATCGGACTTGCCCTTGTGCAGCTTGCCGACTCCGCGCATCGAGAAGATGTCGCCGATCTTGCCCACCGCATGGGTGGCGCGGCCGGCCGCATGCGCCCAGTCGAGCAGGGTCGGCTGCGGCGGTTCGATGGCATAGTCGTGCCGGTTGGCGGTGCGGGTGAAATGGCCCGGCGTGCCGATGAAGGGCCGGGCGATGACGCGGCCGACCTTCATCGCGTGCAGCCGCGGCGCGATCGCCTTGCACAGCTCCTGCAGCCGGTCGAGGCCGAAGCTCTCCTCATGCGCGGCGATCTGGAAGACAGAATCGGCCGAGGTGTAGCAGATCGGCCAGCCGGTCCTCATGTGCTCCTCGCCCAGCTCGTTGACGATCGGCACGCCCGAGGCATGGCAATTGCCGAGGATGCCCTCGGTCCCGGCGAGGCGGCAGACCTCGGCCACCAGGTCGTCGGGGAAAGCCGGCACGGTGTCGGGAAAATAGGTCCAGTCCCACGGCACCGGCACGCCGGCCAGTTCCCAATGGCCGGACGGCGTGTCCTTGCCGCGCGAGACCTCGGTCGCCGCGCCCCAGCGGCCCTGCGGCACCGCCCCCAGCCCCGGCGCGTCGTCGCCCGAGGCCAGCTTGATCGCCGCGCCGAGGCCGAGCGCGTCGAGCCTGGGCAGCTTCAGCGGCCCGGTCCGGCCTTCCTCGGCCCGGCCGGCGGCACACTCGCGGGCGATATGGGCCAGCGTGTTGGCGCCGGTATCGGGCTGGCCGTCGTTGAAGAAGCTGTCGGCATCGGGGGCGCCGCCGCAGCCGACGCTGTCCATGACGATCAGGAAGGCACGCGGCATCAGGCGATCCTTTCGTGAATCAGGGGCGGGTCGGCGATGACGTCCTCGCCGATGGTGAAGGCGGCGCGGACGGCGGCGACGGCCGCCTCGGCCTCGGCCTCGGTCGCGGCATGGACCAGCGCCAGCGGCATGTCGGGGGCGACATGCTCGCCGATGCCGGCGATCTCGGACAGGCCGACCGAGGGATTGATCTTGTCGCCGCCCTTCAGCCGGCCGCCGCCAAGCCCGACCACGGCCAGCCCCAGCGCCTCGCCGTCGATAGTGGCGACGAAGCCCTCGTTGTCGGCCGCCACCTCGCGCACCACGGGGGCCGAAGGCAGCCGGTCCGGCCAACGCTCGACGAAATCCACCGGCCCGCCCAGTTCGGCCACCATGTCGCCGAAGATCTCGGCCGCCTGGCCGCCCTCCATCGCGCGGCCGATGCGGCCGGCGCCGTCGACGGGATCGGCCGCCAGCCCGCCCAGCGCCAGGAGCTCGCCGCCCAGCGCCACGGTCAGGTCCCACAGCGCCGCATTGACCGAGGTGCCGGTCAGCGTCTCCATCACCTCGATCACCTCCAGCGCGTTGCCGGCGGCGGTGGCCAGCGGCTGGCTCATGTCGGTGATCAGCGCCGTGGTCATGCAGCCCGCGCCCTGCGCCGTGCTCACCAGCGACCGGGCCAGCGCCTCGGCCTCCTCCATCGTCTTCATGAAGGCGCCCGAGCCGACCTTGACGTCGAGCACCAGCCCCTCGAGCCCTGCCGCCAGCTTCTTGGACAGGATCGAGGCGGTGATCAGGTCGATCGACTCGACCGTGCCGGAGACGTCGCGGATGGCGTAGAGCCGGCGGTCGGCCGGGGCGATATCGGCATTGGCGGCGACGATGGCGCAACCGACCTCCTCGGTGATCTTGCGCAGCCGCTCGGTGCCGACATCGGCGCGGAAGCCGGGGATCGCCTCGAGCTTGTCCAGCGTGCCGCCGGTATGGCCGAGGCCACGGCCAGAGATCATCGGCACATAGGCGCCGCAGGCCGCCAGCGCCGGCGCCAGCAGCAGCGAGACGCAATCGCCGATGCCGCCGGTCGAATGCTTGTCGAGCACCGGGCCGGGCAGGTCCCAGTCCAGCACCTCGCCGGAATCGCGCATCGCCCGGGTCAGGGCGACGCGGCCCTCCTCGCCCAGCCCCTGCAGGCAGACCGCCATCGCGAAGGCCCCGGCCTGGGCATCGGTGACGGCACCCGAAGCGAGGCCGTCGGCGAACCATTTCAGCTCCTCGGCGCTCGGCCGCCGGCCGAGCCGCAGATGGGCATTGATCGTGCGGGCGTCCATGCTCAGCTTTCCATGTGGCGCGAGTTGAAGGCGCCCGGCAGCAGTTCGGCCACTGTCGCCACGCTCTGCTTGCCGGCAGTGGTGCACATGGTCACCCGCACCTCCGGCGCCGCGAATTCGGCGATCTTCTGGCGGCAGCCGCCGCAGGGTGTCACCGGCTCCGGGCTGTCGGCGATCACCAGGATTTCAGCGATCTCGGTCTCGCCCGCCGCCACCATCGCGGCGATCGCCCCGGCCTCGGCGCAAGTGCCTTCGGGATAGGCGACATTCTCGACATTGCAGCCGATATGGACGGCGCCGGAGGGGGTGCGCAGCGCCGCCCCGACCTTGAAGTTGGAATAGGGCGCGTGGGCGTTTTCGCGCACGGCCTTCGCGGCGTCGAGAAGGGACATGAACTGCCTCCGGTCAAATTGGTTCGCCGACTTTGCGGCGCGGCGTCGGGCGATGCAAGAGGCGGTCGGGAGGGGTGACGAGGGGGAAAGGGGGGCCGTCAGCCCCCCCTCTGCCCGTTCCGGACCCTCCCCCCCCCCCGAAGGTATTTGCGCCCGGAAGAAGGCTCAGAGCAGCTCGGTCTCGAATTCCGCCGGCAGGGTGACCTCCAGCAGCTCGATATCGTCGCTGGGATCGCTGTAACGCGTCTTCATCCCGGGCGGGACGACGAAGGCGTCGCCGGCGCTCAGGCGGTAGGGCTCCTTGCCCTCGCCCTCCAGCGTCATCTCGCCGGCCATGACGAAGGTGAACAGGATGTCGCCCTTGTGCCGGGTCCAGGGCGCCGCGCCCTCGCCCTTGCGGATCACCATGACGCCGGCGACGCCCTTGGTGTTGGCGTTGATCGTGGTGTCGCGGGCGATGAAGCCGGGGATGCGGAACGGCGCCCAGGCGGCCTCCTTCCCGACATTGTGAACGAAACGCTGGCCCTGCCATTCGCGCTCGGGCCGGAAATGGCCGGTGGGCAGCGCCATGTCGTGGTCGATCTCGGTGATATGCTCGGCCGGCACGCCGATCTCGATCACCTCGATGCCGTCGCTGGCCTCGAGCACGCGGTGGCGAATCTCGGGCGGCTGGATGAAGCAGTCGCCGGCGTAAAGCCGGCGCGGGCCGCCCTGATCCTCGTAGACCACGTCGACCCAGCCCTTGACGCAGAAGATGAGCTGGAAGCCGACCTTGTGGAAATGCACCATGTCGGGCACCGGGCCGCCATCCGGGATGCGGATATGGCTGGCGATCATCGCCCCGCCCAGGCGCGAGGGCACGAGGTCGCGATAGTGCATGCCGGCGCGGCCGATCACCCAGGGCGCCTGGTCGGCGAGACGGCGGACGACGAAGGCGTGCTCGGTCTCGGGCAGCACCAGCGGCGGGTTGAGTTCGTCGATCTCGACCCTGGTGCCGTTCGGCGCGGTCAACTCGCGCCGACCGTCGGCGAAGCCGTCCGGATCGTCGGTGAGGATCCGGATCGTGCCCGGCGCCTCGGGCGCGCCCTTCTCGACCCGCAGCCGCAGCCCGTGGCCCGAGAACACCGCGACTTCCGGGTTGTCGGCCGGATAGATCATGTCGAGCCGCATCTTCAGGGTCTTGGTGAAGAACGGCAGATCGTCGCGCAACTCAGTGGTCGGCAGGCGCATCTCGGCGCGGATTTCGGACATCGGCCCCTCCCTCTTGCAGCCCGCACAGTGTATAGCTGCGGCGGGATTTGCAAGTTGTGCTTGAAACAGCTTCCCGGCGCGGGCTAGTTGCGCGGGAAAGCGGATAGTTTAACGTTAAACGAAATCCCGGGAGGATGACGATGGACGAGGCTCGGCAGGACAACGCGCGCCAGGCGGCGCTCGACTATCACGAGTTTCCCAAGCCCGGGAAGCTGGAGATCCGGGCGACCAAGCCGCTGGCCAACGGCCGCGACCTGAGCCGCGCCTATTCGCCCGGCGTCGCCGAGGCCTGTCTCGAGATCAAGGCCGATGCCGCCACCGCCCCGCGCTATACCAGCCGCGGCAACCTGGTCGGCGTCGTCACCAACGGCACGGCCGTGCTGGGGCTGGGCAATATCGGCGCCCTGGCGGCCAAGCCGGTGATGGAGGGCAAGGCCGTCCTGTTCAAGAAATTCGCCAATATCGACTGTTTCGATATCGAGCTGAACGAGAGCGACCCCGAGAAGCTGGCCGAACTGGTCTGCGCACTGGAACCGACCTTCGGCGCGGTGAACCTCGAGGACATTAAGGCGCCCGACTGCTTCATCGTCGAGAAGATCTGCCGCGAGCGGATGAACATCCCGGTCTTCCATGACGACCAGCACGGCACCGCGATCGTTGTCGGCGCGGCGGCGACCAACGCGCTGCATGTCGCCGGCAAGAGGTTCGACGAGATCAAGGTGGTCTCGACCGGCGGCGGCGCGGCCGGCATCGCCTGTCTCAACATGCTGCTCAAGCTGGGCGTCAAGCGCGAGAATGTCTGGCTGTGCGACATCGCCGGGCTGGTCTACCAGGGCCGGGAAGCGGAGATGACGCCCCAGAAGGCGGAATATGCCCAGGCCAGCGAGTTGCGCAGCCTCGACGAGGTGATCGCGGGCGCCGACATGTTCCTCGGCCTGTCCGGCCCCAATGTCCTCAAGCCCGAGATGGTGGCGAAGATGGCCGACCGGCCGATCATCTTCGCGCTGGCCAACCCGACACCCGAGATCCTGCCCGAAGCCGCCCGCGCGGTGGCGCCCGACGCCATCATCGCGACCGGCCGGTCGGACTATCCCAACCAGGTCAACAACGTCCTCTGCTTCCCGTTCATCTTCCGCGGCGCGCTCGATGTCGGGGCGACGACGATCAACGACGAGATGCAGTTGGCCTGCATCGAGGGGATCGCCGCGCTGGCCCGGGCCACCACCAGCGCCGAGGCCGCGGCCGCCTACCAGGGCGAGCAGCTCAGCTTCGGCGCCGATTACCTGATCCCCAAGCCGTTCGACCCGCGCCTGATCGGCGTCGTCGCGACCTCGGTCGCCAAGGCGGCGATGGACTCGGGCGTCGCCAGCCGGCCGCTGGAAGACATCGAGGCCTACAAGGCGCGGCTCGACGGCTCGGTCTTCCGTTCCGCCCTGCTGATGCGGCCGGTCTTCGACGCCGCCCGCCAGGCGACCCGCAAGATCGTCTTCGCCGAGGGCGAGGACGAGCGCGTGCTGCGCGCCGCCGCCGCGATGCTGGAGGAAACCACCGACCTGCCGATCCTGATCGGCCGGCCCGAGGTGATCGAGATGCGTTGCGAGCGCGCCGGGCTGCCGATCCGCCCCGGCACCCATTTCGAGCTGGTGAACCCGGAAAACGACCCGCGCTACCGCGACTACTGGGGCACCTATCACGAGCTGATGGCCCGGCGCGGCGTCACGCCCGATATCGCAAGGGCGATCATGCGCACCAACACCACCGCGATCGGCGCCGTCATGGTCCATCGCGGCGAGGCCGACAGCCTGATCTGCGGCACGTTCGGCCAGTACCTGTGGCACCTCAACTATGTCCGCCAGGTGCTGGCCCGCGGCGGGCTGCACCCGGTCGGCGCCCTGTCGCTGATGATCCTCGAGGACGGGCCGCTCTTCGTCGCCGACACCCATGTCCACCCGGAACCGACGCCCGAGCAGATCATGGAAACGGTGATCGGCGCCGCCCGCCATGTCCGCCGCTTCGGCCTGACGCCGAAGGTGGCGCTGTGCAGCCATTCGCAATTCGGCAATCTCGACTGCGCCTCGGGCCGGACCATGCGCGCGGCGATGGAGCTGCTGGACCTGCGCGAGCCCGATTTCGCCTATGAGGGCGAGATGCATATCGACGCCGCGCTCGACCAGGGCCTGCGCGACCGCATCTTCCCCAGCGCCCGCTTCGAGGGTGCCGCCAACGTGCTGGTCTTCGCCAATTCCGACGCCGCCTCGGGGGTGCGCAACATCCTCAAGATGAAGGGCGGCGGGCTGGAAGTCGGGCCGATCCTGATGGGCATGGGCAACCGCGCCCATATCGTCACGCCCTCGATCACCACCCGCGGGCTGCTGAACATGTCGGCGCTGGCGGGCACCCCGGTGGCGCATTACGGCTGAGGCTGGGGGCGTTGTCGGGCCGGCTGGAGATGGGTTGGGGCGACGTGAGCCTGACCCAAAGCGTACAGCCTGTCACCGCTCAGGCAGGGCGAGCGCCTGCCCGTGGGATGGCGCTCGCGACAGCGGAACTGCGCGCTTTATGCCAGCCAAGTCCCTCCGCAACATGAGCGTTGCGCACGGGCGCCCATAGCGCCAGCCCGCCGGGACGGGCAGGCGCTCGCCCTGCGTGTTTCACACGCGCACCGGGCGGAGATGCGCATAGCAGCAGCGCACACGCAGCCCTACAAATGTCCTTCGACGCCCCTTGAAAACAAGGGCCCGAACAAAGAAGGCCCGGGCAAGAGCCCGGGCCAGTCCAACAGGGAGGATGCCGCATCATCACCCCGGTGCGGCCAGGGGAACCAAGTCGGGAGAAACAATCCCTATACTTTAAGATAGTGCCTACCAATTCGGGCAACAATAGGGCACTAGGCAACCAGGCGATATCCGCCCGACTCTGTGACCAAAAGGCGCGCATTGGACGGATCGGGCTCGATCTTCTGCCGCAGCCGGTAGATGTGGGTCTCCAGCGTGTGGGTCGTCACCCCGGCATTGTAGCCCCAGACCTCGTGCAGCAGCACGTCGCGCGGCACCACGCCCTCGGTGGCGCGGTAGAGGAACTTGAGGATGTTGGTTTCCTTCTCGGTCAGCCGGATCTTCTTGTCGCGATCGTCGATCAGCATCTTCTGCGCCGGTCGGAAGGTATACGGCCCGAGCTGGAACACCGCGTCCTCGGACTGCTCGTGCTGGCGCATCTGGGCGCGGATGCGGGCCAGCAGAACCGGGAACTTGAACGGCTTGGACACGTAGTCGTTGGCGCCGGCATCGAGGCCGAGGATGGTATCGGCATCGGTATCATGGCCGGTCAGCATCAGCACCGGGCACTTGACGCCCTGCTTGCGCATCCGCCGGCACAGCTCGCGCCCGTCGGTATCGGGCAGGCCGACATCGAGGATGACGAGATCGTAATGCCCGGCCTTGAGCTGGTCCATCGCGCCATGGCCGTTGGCGGCTTCGATCACGTCGAAGTCCTCGGTCATCACGAGCTGCTCGCTCAGCGCCTCGCGCAGATCGTCGTCATCGTCGACCAGCAGGATTTTCTTGAGGTTGCCCATAGTCTTGCCCTCCTTCGCTGCGCAACAGATGCGCCGCTGTTTTCCAGCTTACAAGATTTCGTGGCACGCGCTCACGCGGACGTGTCGCCTGGGCCGATAATGTTTCAATTTCCCGTCCGGCGCACTAGATAGGTTACAGAATTCCTGCGGATAGGCCGATGACCCTGCGCCCCTCTATCGTCGAACAGCTGGCCCGCGCCCGGGCCGATCTGCGCCTTGGCGTGCCGGTGGTGCTGACCTCGGAGGACCGTGCGGCGGTGGTCGTCGCGGCCGAAACGCTGGACGCGGCACGGCTGGCGCAGCTGCGGGTGATGGGCGGCGAGCTGGCGCTGGCGATCACCGCGCGCCGGGCCGAGACACTCAAGGCCCGGGCCTATGACGGCGACCTCGCCCGGATCGTGGTGCCGCCCGATGTCGGGCTGCACTGGCTGCAGGCGGTGGCCGACCCGGCAGACGACCTCGCCACGCCGATGAAGGGCCCGCTGCGGGCCCAGCGCGACGGCGCGGCCGACCTGCACCGCGCCGCGCTGACGCTGGCCAAGTCGGCCCAGCTGCTGCCCGCCGCCGTCGTCCTGCCGGTCGAGGACGGCCCGGCGCTGGCCAGCGAGAACGGCCTGACGCTGATCCCGCTCGCGCTGGCCGAGACCGAGCTGTTCCGCGCCTCGCCACTGCACCCGGTGGCCTCGGCCCGGCTGCCGATGCAGGCGGCCTCGGCCGGCCGGGTTCACATCTTCCGCCCCGAGGACGGCGGCGAGGAGCATTACGCCATCGAGATCGGCAAGCCCGACCGTTCGAAACCGGTGCTGGTCCGGCTTCATTCCGCCTGTTTCACCGGCGACGTGCTGGGCAGCCTGAAATGCGACTGCGGTCCGCAGCTGCGCGCGGCACTGGCCCAGATGGGTCAGGAGGGCGCCGGCATCCTGCTCTACCTCAACCAGGAAGGGCGCGGCATCGGGCTGGCCAACAAGATGCGGGCCTATTCGCTGCAGGACCAGGGCTTCGACACGGTCGAGGCCAACCACCGGCTGGGCTTCGAGGATGACGAGCGCGACTTCCGCCTCGGCGCCGGCATCCTGCGCGAGATGGGGGTGTCGCGGATCCGGCTGATGACCAACAACCCCAGGAAGGTGCGGATGATGGAAGCCAACGGCGTCGCGGTGACCGAGCGGGTGCCGCTCAAGGTCGGGCTGACGCCCGAAAACGCCGCCTACCTGGCCACCAAGGCCGCGAAATCGGGGCACCTGCTATGAGGGACGCCATCGAGGTCAGCCGCTGGGGCGCCCGCTTCCGCGGCCACCGCCTGCCCTGCGCCATCGGCCGCGGCGGCATCACCCGGACCAAGCGCGAGGGCGACGGAGCCACCCCGGTCGGCAGCCACCGGATCGTCGGGATGCTCTACCGCCCCGATCGCCTCCCCGCCGCCGCCCTGCCCGGCTGGGCGCAACCGATCGGCCCGCGCGACCTGTGGTCGGACGACGTTTCCGACCCGGCCTATAACAGCCGTGTCCAAGCCCCGCATGGCTTCAGCCACGAGTTGCTGCGCCGGCCCGACCCTCTCTACGACCTGATCCTGCTGACCGACTGGAACTTCCCCGACACCGTGCCGGGCAAGGGCTCGGCCATCTTCGTCCACCGCTGGCGCAAGCCGCGCCACCCGACCGCCGGCTGCGTCGCCTTCGCACCCGATGACCTGCTGTGGATCGCCCGCAACCTGACGCCGGACACCCGGCTGATCGTCCGCGGCTGAGCCAGCCTTGCTGCCGCGCAGGCCGGGGCGCTGCCCCGGACCCCGGGATATTTGAGTGAAGATGAAAGGGGAGGACGACCGGCGCTTCTTCTGCGCGCAAATATCGACGCCGGAGGCATCCGATGGCGGCCAGGGGCGCTAAGGCCGGGAGTAGGGCGCGGCGGCTTCCACCCACCAGTCGGGATGGGCGGCGGACAGGGCCTGCGCCCCGGCCCGCGCGGCGGCGGGGCCGGCGAAGAGGCCGAAGCAGGTGGCGCCGGAGCCCGACATGCGGGCCAGCAGGCAGCCGGGCAGCTCGCTCAGCGCGGCAAGCGTGGCGCGGATTTCGGGGCAGAGCGCGATGGCCGGGGCCTCGAGGTCATTGCGCCTGCCACGCAGCCAGAGCGCGAGCTCCTCGGCGGTCGCGCAGTCGGGCAGGCGATCCGGCATCGGCGCGTTGTCGGGACTGGCAAGGGCGCGGAAGACGGCGGGGGTCGAGACGGCGACGCCGGGATTGGCCAGGACGAGGCGGAAATCGGGCAGCGCGGGAACCGGCGCGAGGATCTCGCCCAGCCCGGACATCCGCATCGGCCGGCTGGCGGCGCAGACCGGCACGTCGGCGCCCAGCGTCATCAACGCGGCCGTGTCCGGCAGCGCCACCTCCCACAGCCGGGCCAGCCCCCGCAGCGTCGCCGCCGCATCGGCCGAACCGCCGCCGATGCCCGAGGCCGTGGGCAGGCGCTTCTCCAGCGTGATCGCCGCGCCGCGCCCCGGCGCCAGCGCCCGGGCGGCGCGCAGGACGAGGTTGTCCTCGCCCGCCGGCACGCCGGCGGCGCGCGGGCCGGCGACGGTCAGGCTCAGAGCATCGGCCGGGGCCACCGTCACCCGGTCGCCGGCATCGGCAAAGACGACGAGGCTGTCGAGCAGGTGATAGCCGTCGGGCCGGCGGCCGGTGACATGCAGTGTCAGGTTGACCTTGGCCGGCGCGAACTCCTCAACCGCCATTGCTGGCGGCGGGCAGCGCGGTCGCGCCCTCTTGCTTGCGCACCGCGTCCAGCCCCTCGGCCAGCTTGCGCTTGATCCGCTCCGCATCCTTGGGCTCGGGCCCGTAGGACAGCGCCCGGCGCCACTGGAACCGCGCCTCGAGCTTGCGGCCGACCGCCCAGTAGACATCGCCCAGGTGGTCGGTGACGATCGGGTCGACCGGCATCAGCTGCGACGCCTTCTCCATATGCGGCAGCGCCTCCTTGTAGCGGCCCAGCTTGTAGAGCGCCCAGGCTAGGCTGTCGACGATGTAGCCGTCGCGCGGCCGCTTGGCGACGGCCTTCCGGATCATGCTCAGCGCCTCGTCCAGCTTCTCGCCCCGTTCGACCAGCGCATAGCCGAGATAGTTGAGCACCTGCGGCTGGTCGGGATTGAGCTTGAGCGCCGCGCGGAAATCGGATTCGGCCTGTTTCCAGTTGCCGATCCGCTCGTTCGAGATGCCGCGCATGTAGAAGATGCCCCAGTCCTGCGGCTGCGGCGTGCCGATCAGCGCCAGCGCCGCGTCATAGGCGGCGGCGGCCTTCTCGAACTCCTGCTGGCGACGCAGCAGGTCGCCCAGCGCAACCTGCACCTCGAGCACCTTGGGATAGGCCTTGGACAGCTGCTTGAGCACCTCGACCGCCGCGTCCTGCTGGCCGTCGGCATAGAGCGCATCGGCCCGCGCCATTTCGGCGACATAGGCGTTCGGGTTGTCCTTGGGAACACTGTCATAGGCGGCGATGGCCAACTTGTGCCGGCCCTGCGCCTCGAGCAGCTTGCCCGCCAGCAGCGTCGCCGCAGCCATGTCGGGGCGCAGGTACTCGGCCAGCCGGGCATAGATCAGCGTGTAGCCGGCCTCGGCCTGGCCGTCGAGCGCGCTGGCCACGGTGTAATAGACCTCGGCCAGACCGTCGCGCGGAGTCCGCACGATGTCGAAAGGCAGGGTTTCGCCGGCCTTGAGCTTGTCGCGCAGCGCGTCGATGCCCGGATCGCTACCCGGCTTGAAGGCGGCGTTCAGGAGCTTCAGCGCATCGTCGTTGCGCTCAAGCTGGCTGAGCACCTCGGCATGGGCGATGATGCTGCGCCGTGTCGGCTGAAGCCGGGCGGTATCGGTCCCGGTGAGGATCTTGTCGGCGCCCTCGAAATCGCCGACCGAGGCCAGCGCCAGCGCCTTGTGGTAGAGCCCGAAGCCCTGCAGCCCGGCCGTCGTCGAGATCTCGTCGAACTGCGCCGTTGCCTCGGACATCCGGCCGGCGCCGAGATCGGCCCAGGCCGTGATCAGCCCGTCGACCAGCTTGCCGATGCCGTGGCCCGCCTTCAGGTCGGCCAGCGCCTTGTCGTATTCCCCCTTGGCCAGTTCGTCGGTCAGCACCACCAGCATGGCCGCGGTGCTCTTGATCCCCTTGGCACGCAGCTGCTGCGCCACCGGAAGGGCGGCGGCGACCTTGCCCAGCGCGATATCGGCCTGGAGCGCGGTTTCCATCATCTGCGGCGTCGCCACGCCGCGGGTCAGCAGCTCGCCCGAATAGCGGGCCGCGGCGGCATAGTCGTTGTGCCGGCTGGCCTGGCGCGCGGCCAGGTAGGGGCCCGCGATTCCCTGCGTCAGGGCCTCCTTGATGACGACGGGAGCGGCCTGGGTGGCATCGGTCTGGGCGGCGGCAGGCAGCATGCCGGCCAGCGACAGGGACAGGCCGGCGGTCAGCGCGGGGACGAGTCCGAGGCGGCGGGTCAGGATCACGGGAGGGCCTTTCGCGGATTGGGTTCCGACAAAGCTAGTCGTCCCCGCCGCCGGTGGCAATGCGGCGGCGGCGCCCAGCCGCCGCCGATCACGCAATTCTCACATGTTCGGATAGTTCGGCCCGTCGCCGCCCTGGGGCGTGGTCCAGTTGATGTTCTGGCTCGGGTCCTTGATGTCGCAGGTCTTGCAGTGGACGCAGTTCTGGAAGTTGATCCGGAAGGTCGGCCCGCCCTCGCCGTCGAGCACCTCGTAGACCCCGGCCGGGCAGTAGCGCTGCGCCGGCTCGTCGAATTTCGGCAGGTTGACCGAAATCGGCACGCTCGGGTCCTTGAGCTGCAGGTGGCAGGGCTGGCTTTCCTCGTGATTGGTGAAGCTGAACGAGACGTTGGTCAGCCGGTCGAAGCTCAGCACCCCGTCGGGCTTGGGATAGTCGATCTTCGGGTAATCCTTGGCTTCGCCGGTCGAGGCGGCATCGGTCTTGCCGTGGCGCAGGGTGCCGAACAGCGAGGCGCCGAACAGGCTGTTGGTCCACATGTCCAGCCCGCCGAAGGCGAGGCTGGCGGTCAGGCCCCATTTCGACCACATCGGCTTGACGTTGCGGACCTTCTTCAGGTCCTTGGCGATCGGGCCCGTGCGCAGCTCGTCCTCGTAGCCCGTCAGCTCGTCGCCCGAGCGGCCGGCCTGGAGCGCCTCGTAGGCCGCCTCGGCCGCCGCCTTGCCCGACAGCATCGCGTTGTGGTTGCCCTTGATCCGCGGCACGTTGACCAGGCCGGCCGAGCAGCCCAGCAGCGCCACGCCCGGCGCCACGACCTTGGGGATCGACTGCCAGCCGCCCTCGGAAATCGCCCGCGCGCCGTAGGCGACGCGCTTGCCGCCCTTGAGCAGCTCGGCCACCATCGGGTGGTGCTTGAAGCGCTGGAACTCCATGTAGGGATAGAGGTGCGGGTTGGCGTAGTTCAGGTGCACCACGAAGCCGATATACACCTGGTTGTTCTCGATGTGATAGATGAACGAGCCGCCACCGGCGTTCTTGTTCAGCGGCCAGCCCATGGTGTGGGTAACCGTGCCCTCGCGGTGCTTCTCCGGGTCGATCTCCCAGATTTCCTTCATGCCGAGGCCGAATTTCTGCGGGCAGTGGCCTTTCGACAGGTCGAACTTCTCGATCACCTGCTTGGACAGCGAGCCGCGCACGCCTTCGGACAGGAAGACGTATTTGCCGTGCAGCTCCATCCCCGGCTCGTAGGCCTCGCCCGGGGTGCCGTCGGGGTTCTTGCCGAACTCGCCGGCGACGACGCCCTTGACCGAGCCGTCCTCGGCCCAGACCAGTTCCGAGCAGGACATGCCGGGGAAGATCTCGACGCCCATGCCCTCGGCCTGCTCGGCCATCCAGCGGCAGACATTGGCCATCGAGACGATGTAGTTGCCGTGGTTCGACATCAGCGGCGGCATCGGCCAGTTCGGCACCCGGATCTGTCCGGCCTCGCCCAGCATGTAGAAATTGTCCTCGCGCACCGGCACGGTGATCGGTGCGCCTTTCTCCTTCCAGTCGGGCATCAGCGCGTCGAGGCCGCAGGGATCGAGCACCGCGCCCGACAGGATATGGGCGCCGACCTCGGAGCCCTTCTCGAGCACGACGACGTTGAGATCGGCGTCGAGCTGCTTGAGCCGGATCGCCGCCGACAGCCCGGCGGGGCCGGCCCCGACGATCACGACATCGTATTCCATCGCCTCGCGGACAGTCTCGGTCATCCCTCTCCCCTTCCCGGCGCGGTCCCGGCGCCCTGCATAGCCTGTGTTTTCCCGGCACAGCGTTATCGCGTCTGGCAAGCGCCGGTCAATCGTGACGCGGCATCAAACAGGCCGGACACGGCTGCGCTGCAGCATAATTTTCGCATGTTAGCGCTGCAGGGCGGCAAAACCCGGTCGCGCGCGCCGGCGCGCTGCGCCAAAGGACTTGCATTCCGGCCGGCGCTGGGGTGAGGTGAGCGGCAGGAACACCTGACGACGCCACGGTCTTTGGGCCGCAGTGGCGTCTTTTTTGCGAAGTGACCGATGGAAAAGATCCCGATGACCCGCGCGGGCTACACCGCGCTCGATGGCGAATTGAAAACCCTCAAGTCCGAGGAGCGGCCGGCGATCATCCGCGCCATCGCCGAGGCGCGCGAACATGGCGACCTGTCGGAGAACGCCGAATACCATGCCGCGCGCGAGAAGCAGAGCTTCATCGAGGGCCGGATCAAGGAGCTGGAATCGATCCTCGGCCGCGCCGACGTGATCGACCCGGCCAAGATGTCGGGGGCGATCAAGTTCGGCGCCACGGTGACGCTGGTCGACGAGGATACCGACGAGGAAAAGACCTACCAGATCGTCGGCGAGGCCGAGGCCGATCTCGAACGCGGGCTGCTGAACATGAAATCGCCGCTGGCCCGCGCCCTGATCGGCAAGGAGGAAGGCGACAGCGTCGAGGTCCGGACCCCGGGCGGCGAACGCAGTTACGAAATTCTGAGCGTCCGCTATATCTGATCCGGGCGAGGGTCCCCCGATGCCTGAGGCCAAACAGGACCGCGCGACGAGATTCGGCAGCTTCGGCGGCCGGGACGACCCGCCGCGCTTCGGCTCGACCGAGGTGTTCGCCGCGGCGCTGACCGTGATCTGGGTGATCGCGATCGGCACCTTCTTCGTGATGACCGGCGGCGCCGTCTCGAACAGCGGCGCGCTGACCGCGGTGATGACGCTGCTGGCGGTTTTCCTGCCGGTGGCGATGATCTGGGTCGCGGTGCTGAGCGCCCGCAGCCTGCGCGAGATGCGCGAAGAGGCGGCGCGGCTGCAGGCCACGGTCGAGGCGATGCGCAGCGCCTATATCCAGCAAAGCCAGGCCGCCGCCAGCGGGGTGAAGCCCGAGGTCGAGCGCAAGATCGACGAGCTGGCCGCCGCCCAGCGCCAGACCGAGACCGCGCTGGCGACCTTCAGCTCGCGCCGCGACGCGACCCAGACGGTGCCCTCGGCCGACCGCCGGGCGGCCCTGGCGGTGCCGGAAGAGAGCGCGGGCGACGAACAGCCGACTCTGGCGCTCGGCACCCCGGCCGAGGCGCTGCGGCCGCCGCTCGCGGCGGCGGATTTCATCACCGCGCTGAACTTCCCCGAATCGCCGGATGACAAGGAGGGCTTCCGCGCCCTGCGCGCCGCGCTCGACGACCGCGACATCGCCCGGCTGATCCGTGCCGCCCAGGACGTTCTGACCCTGCTCAGCCAGGACGGCATCTACATGGACGACCTCAAGCCCGACCGGGCGCGGCCCGAGATCTGGCGCCGCTTCGCCCAGGGCGAGCGCGGGCGGGCGATCGCCGGGCTGGGCGGCGTGCGCGACCGCTCGAGCCTGGCGCTGACCGCCGGGCGGATGCGCACCGACCCGGTGTTCCGCGACGCCGCGCATCACTTCCTGCGCCAGTTCGACAAGACCTTCGCCAGTTTCGAGGCCACTGCCAGCGACCAGGAGATCGCCGCGCTGGCCGAGACCCGCACCGCCCGCGCCTTCATGCTGTTCGGCCGGGTGACGGGGACCTTCGACTGACGGGACGCTCATCCGCCCCGTCGGGATGCCTTCGCCCGCGAGGAGCACCCGACGGGCGGCGATGAGCCGCCCCTACCCCTTGAACCGGTCGGCGAACATCTCGCGCAGGATGTTCTTCTGCACCTTGCCCATGGTGTTGCGCGGCAGCGCCTCGACCACAGCCAGCCCCTTGGGCTGCTTGAACTTGGCCAGCTTGCCGCCCAGCGCCGCCTGGATCGCGCCCTCGTCCGGCGTCTCGCCCTTCGCGGCCACCAGCACGCCAAAGACCGCCTCGCCGAAATCCGGATGCGGCACGCCGATGACGGCCGATTCCAGCACGCCGGGCTGCTCGTCCAGCACCAGCTCGACCTCCTTGGGATAGACGTTGTAGCCGCCGGTGATGATCAGGTCCTTCTGCCGCCCGACGATCGAGACATAGCCGTCGGCATCCATCACCCCGATATCGCCGGTGATGAAGAACCCGTCCGCGCGCAGTTCCTCGGCCGTTTTCTCGGGCATCTGCCAGTAGCCCTGGAAGACGTTCTCGCCGCGCACCTCGATCATGCCGGGTTCGCCCTGCGGCAGGGGCGCGCCGGTCTCGGGATCGGTGATCTTCAGCTCGACCCCGGGCAGCGGGAAGCCGACGGTGCCGGCCCGGCGCTCGCCGTCATAGGGGTTCGAGGTGTTCATGTTGGTCTCGGTCATGCCGTAGCGTTCGAGGATGCGGTGGCCGGTCCGCTGCTCGAAGGCGACATGGGTCTCGGCCAAGAGCGGCGCCGAGCCGGAGGTGAACAGCCGCATCCCCTTGGCGACCTCGCGGGTGAAGCGCGGATCGTCCAGGAGACGGGTGTAGAAGGTGGGCACCCCCATCATCGCGGTCGCCTGCGGCATCAGCCGCAGCACCTCGTCGACGCTGAAGGCCGGCAGGAAGATCATCGCGCCGCCGGTCAGCAGCGAGACGTTGGAGGCGACGAAGAGGCCGTGGGTATGGAAGATCGGCAGCGCGTGCAGCAGCACGTCTTCTTCGGTGAAGCGCCAGTAGTCGGCCAGCACCTGCGCGTTGGAGAGCAGGTTGCGGTGGCTCAGCATCGCCCCCTTCGAGCGCCCGGTGGTGCCCGAAGTGTAGAGGAAGGCGGCCAGGTCCTCCGGCCCGCGGGGGGCCGGGTCGATGGTTTCGGGCTGGCCTTCGGCCGCGTCGGTAAAGGTGCCTGACCCGTCGCCGCTCAGGGTCATCAGGGCCGCGCCATGCCGCGCGGCGACGGGCGCCAGCGCCGCGGCCTTGGTGCCGTCGCAGAGGAAGACCTTCGGCGTCGCGTTGCCGAGGAAATAGTCGATCTCGTCAGCCGTGTAGCCAACGTTCAGCGGCAGGAAGATCGCCCCGGCCGCCACCGCCGCGGCATAGACCGCCAGCCCCTCGGGCGACTTGGCGATCTGCACCGCGACGCGGTCGCCCGGTTCCACCCCCGCGCCGCGCAGCGCATGGGCGAAACGCGCCACCATGCGCAGGAAGGCGTCGCCCGAGATCTCGCGCCCGTCGGGCAGGATCAAGAAGGCTTTGTCGCGCCCGGCAAGCGGGGCGAAGAGGGCGTCGTAGAGCGTGTTGGCCATGGCCGGGGGTCCTCCTCAGGATCTCCGGCCCGTTCTGGCACGCGTGCGACGGGCGCTCAAGGCTCCGGTGCAGGGGCTCAGGCGTGCTGCGGCCGCCGCACCTTGGGCGCGGCCTCCAGCACCAGCGGCTTGAAGCCCTCGGCGCCGCTGTCGATCAGCTCGAAGAACTGGGCCCGCATCCGCGGCTCCCAGAAATCGCTGATATGGGCGGCGACGCCAGCGACGCCCTCGTCATGCGGTTTCGATTCGAAGAAGGTGGCGATCTGGTTCGCCATGTAGATCAGCTTGTCAGGCGACATCGAAGGCCCCTCTGGAAGACGGTGTCGGAAGGATGCGGTCGGGCCGGGTGAAGACCTCGAACCTGTCGCCGCGGGCGAGCGCGACGAGGGTGATGCCGGCGGCCTCGGCCACCCGCACGGCATGGGCGGTGGGGGCCGAGACGGCGATCAGCACCGGCGCCCCGAGCGCGGCGCATTTCTGCACCATGTCGATCGAGACCCGGCTGGTCAGCACCACGGCGCCTTTCGCCGCGGTCTCGCTGCGCAGCATGGCACCGGCCAGCTTGTCGAGCGCGTTGTGCCGGCCGACATCCTCGCGCGCCAGCACCACGCCCTTCTCGGGGGTGAAGAAGGCGGCGGCATGGGCGGCGCGGGTGACGTCATGCAGGCTCTGATGACCGGGCAAGGAGGCCATGGCGCGGGTGACTTCACCCGGCGTCAGGGCGAAATCGCTCTCGGCCACCGGGGTGACCTTGCGCAGCACCGCCTCGATGCTGTCGAGGCCGCAGAGGCCGCAGCCCACCGGCCCGGCCATGTGGCGCCGCCGGGCGGCCAGCCGCGCCTGCGCCTCATCCACGAGCCACATCTGCACGTCGATCCCGGCCTCCTGCTCGACCACCTCGACCGAGGTGATCTCGGAGGGCGCCGCGATGCCCTCGGTCAGCGCGAAGCCGATGCCGAAATCGCGCAGGTCGCCGGGCGTCGCCATCATCACCGCCTGGGTCGAGCCGTTGAAGGACAGCGCCACCGGCACCTCCTCGGGCAGCGCCCTCGCCCCGCCCTCGAAGCGCCCGGCCCGGAAGGCCTGGCGCGGAAGCGGGCGATGTGTGTCGCGGACGGCCATGGTCACTCGGCCGCCGGCAGGATGCGGCGCGCGGCCCTGGCCTGCGCCTCGTATTCCAGCTGCCAGTCGGTGGGTCCGTTCGAGGGCGTCACCTGCACCGCCGTCACCTTGTATTCCGGGCAGTTGGTCGCCCAGTCCGAGAAATCGGTGGTGATGACGTTGGCCTGGGTCTCGGGGTGGTGGAAGGTGGTGTAGACCACCCCCGGCGCCACCCGGTCGGTGACCCGCACCCGCAGCGTCGTCTCGCCCGCGCGGCTGGCCAGCCGGACCCAGTCGTGATCCTTGATGCCGCGATCCTCGGCATCGACCGGGTGCAGCTCCAGCAGGTCCTCGGGGTGCCAGGCCACGTTGCCGGTGCGCCGGGTCTGGGCGCCGACATTGTACTGGCTGAGGATCCGCCCGGTGGTCAGCAGAAGCGGGAAGCGCGGGCCGACCTTCTCGTCGGTGGCGACGTATTCGGTGCGGATGAACTTGCCCTTGCCGCGGACGAAGCCGTCGACATGCATGATCGGCGTGCCGTCCGGATAGGTGTCGTTGCAGGGCCATTGCAGCGAGCCCATCGCCTCGATCTTGTCATAGGTGACATTGGCGAAGCTGGGCGTCGTCGCCGCGATCTCGTCCATGACCTGGCTGGGATGGCTGTAATTCCAGTCGGCGCCCATCGCCCGGGCCAGCTCCTGCGTCACTTCCCAGTCGGCATAGCCGTTCTTGGGTGCCATCACCCGGCGCACCATGTTGATCCGCCGTTCGGCATTGGTGAAGGTGCCGTCCTTCTCGAGGAAGGTCGAGCCGGGCAGGAAGACATGGGCGTAGTTCGCCGTCTCGTTGAGGAACAGGTCGTGGACGATGACGCAGTCCATCGCCTTGAGCCCGGCGGCGACGTGATGGGTGTCGGGATCCGATTGCAGGATGTCCTCGCCCTGGATGTAGATGCCGCGGAAGCTGCCATCGACGGCGGCGTCGAGCATGTTGTTGATCCGCAGGCCCGGCTCATCCGAGATCTTGGTGTTCCAGAGGCTTTCGAAGATCTCGCGCACCTCGGGGTTCTTGACGTGGCGATAGCCCGGCAGCTCGTGCGGGAAGCTGCCCATGTCGCAGGAGCCCTGGACGTTGTTCTGGCCGCGCAGCGGGTTCACGCCGACGCCGGGCCGGCCGATATTGCCGGTCAGCATGGCGAGGTTGGCGATGCCGATGACGGCGGTCGAGCCCTGGCTGTGCTCGGTGACGCCGAGGCCATAGTAGATCGCCCCGTTGCCGCCGGTCGCGAACAGCCGCGCCGCCGCCCGCAGCTCGGCCGCCGGCACACCGGTCATCGCCTCGACCGCTTCCGGGCTGTGGGCCGGGTCCGAGACGAACTCGGCATAGTCCTGGAAGGCGTCCCACTCGCAGCGCCCGCGGATGAAGTCCTCGTCCGCCAGCCCCTCGGTGACGATGACATGGGCCAGAGCCGTCAGCACCGCCACGTTGGTCCCCGGCTTCAGCGCCAGGTGATGGGCGGCGCGGATATGCGGCGACTTCACCAGGTCGATCCGGCGCGGGTCGATGACGATCAGCCTGGCGCCCTGGCGCAGCCGCTTCTTCAGACGGCTGCCGAAGACCGGGTGGCCGTCGGTCGGGTTGGCGCCGATGACGATGACGACATCCGAATGCTCGACCGAGTCGAAATCCTGGGTCCCGGCCGAGGTGCCGAAGGTCTGGCCCAACCCATAGCCGGTGGGCGAGTGGCAGACCCGGGCGCAGGTGTCGGTGTTGTTGTTGCCGAAGACCTGGCGGGCCAGTTTCTGCACCAGGAAGGTTTCCTCGTTGGTGCAGCGCGACGAGGTGATGACGCCGATCGACTCGCGCCCGTACTCGGCCTGCAGCGCGCGCAGCTTCTGCGCGGCGAAGCCCAGCGCCTCCTGCCAGCTGACTTCGCGCCATGGGGCGTCGATGCTGTCGCGGATCATCGGGTTGAGGATTCGGTCCTGGTGGTTGGCGTAGCCATAGGCGAACCGACCCTTGACGCAGCTGTGGCCGCGGTTCGCCTTGCCGTCCTTGTAGGGCACCATGCGCACCAGTTCCTCGCCGCGCATCTCGGCCTTGAACGAACAGCCGACGCCGCAATAGGCGCAGGTGGTGACGACCGAGCGTTCCGGCGTGCCGATCTCGATCACCGATTTCTCCTGCAGCGTGGCGGTCGGGCAAGCCTGGACGCAGGCGCCGCAGCTCACGCATTCCGAGCCGAGGAAATCATCGCCCGCCATCCCGGCCGAGACCTTGCTGTCCCAGCCCCGGCCCTGGATCGTCAGGGCGAAGGTGCCCTGCACCTCCTCGCAGGCGCGGACGCAGCGCGAGCAGACGATGCATTTCGACGGATCGAAGGTGAAATAGGGGTTCGACTCGTCCTTCGGCGCCCATTGCGGGTTGGCCTCGCCGTTCTGGCGCGGCTCGAAATGGTTGTCGCCCGGTTCGTAGCGGACATCGCGCAGGCCGACGGCGCCGGCCATGTCCTGCAGCTCGCAATCGCCGTTGGCGGCGCAGGTCAGGCAGTCCAGCGGGTGGTCGGAGATGTAGAGCTCCATCACCCCGCGGCGCAGCTTGGCCAGCTTGCCGGTCTGGGTATGCACGACCATGCCCGGCGCGACCGGCGTGGTGCAGGAGGCCGGGGTGCCGTTGCGGCCCTCGATCTCGACGACGCAGAGCCGGCAGGAGCCGAAGGCCTCGATGCTGTCGGTGGCGCAGAGTTTCGGGATGCTGATCCCGGTCTCCTTCGCCGCCCGCATCACGCTGGTGCCCTCGGGCACCGTGACCGCGAAGCCGTCGATGGTCAGCGTCACCATTTCTGTCGACCGGCTCTCCGGGGTGCCGAAATCCTGATCCAGGCTGGTGGGAATGATGAAATCTCTCATTCGGCCGCCTCCTTCTGGCTGCCCGTGAAGTCGTCGGGGAAATGGGTCAGGGCGCTCATCACCGGGTAGGGCGTGAAACCGCCAAGGGCGCAGAGCGAGCCGAGCTTCATCGTCTCGCACAGGTCGGTGAGCAGCGGGATGGCGTCAGCGTCGCCGCGGGCGATGCGGTCGACGGTCTCGACCCCGCGCACCGCACCGATCCGGCAGGGGGTGCACTTGCCGCAGCTTTCGATGGCGCAGAACTCCATCGCGAAGCGGGCCATCTGCAGCATGTCGGCACTGTCGTCGAACACGGTCAACCCGGCATGGCCGATCAGGCCCTCCTTGCCGGCGAATTCCTCGTAGCCGAAGGGCGTGTCGAACAGCGCGCGCGGGAAATAGGCGCCCAGCGGGCCACCGACCTGCACCGCCTTGACCGGCCGGCCGCTGGCGGTGCCGCCGCCGATCTCGTCGACGATCTCGCCCAGCGTCAAACCGAAGGCACATTCGAAAAGGCCACCGTGACGCACGTTGCCGGCGATCTGCAGCGGGATCGTGCCGCGCGAGCGGCCCAGCCCGAAGTCGCGGTAGAAGGCCGCGCCCTTCTGCAGGATCACCGGCACCGAGGCCAGCGAGATGACGTTGTTGACCACCGTCGGCTTGCCCAGGAAGCCCTCGAGCGCCGGCAGCGGCGGTTTCGCCCGCACCACTCCGCGCTTGCCTTCCAGGCTGTTGAGCAGGCTGGTTTCCTCGCCGCAGACATAGGCGCCGGCGCCGACCCGCACCCAGATGTCATAGGCCTTGCCCGAGCCCAAAACGTCCGCCCCCAGCACGCCGTTCTCGCGCGCGATGCGGATCGCTTCCTCCATCACCGCGATGGCGTCGGGGTATTCCGAACGAATGTAGACATAGCCCTTGGTCGCCCCGACCGCGAGGCCGGCGATCGCCATGCCCTCGATCAGGGTGAAGGGGTCGCCTTCCATCAGCATGCGGTCGGCGAAGGTGGCGCTGTCGCCCTCGTCGGCGTTGCAGACGATGTATTTCTGATCCGCCTGCGCCCCGGCCACCGTGTTCCACTTGATCCCGGTCGGGAAGCCGGCGCCGCCGCGGCCGCGCAGCCCGCTCTCGGTGACCTCGGCCACGATCTCCTCGGCCGACATCGACAGCGCCCGGCGCAGGCCCTCCAGCCCGCCCTGGGCCTCGTAGTCCGACAGGCTGAGCGGGTCGATGACGCCGCAGCGGGCGAAGGTCAGCCGGGTCTGGCGCTTGAGCCAGTCGATCTCTTCGGTCTTGCCCAGCGCCAGCTTGTGGTCGCCGAACTCGGCCTCGAACAGCGCCGGCACGTCGCCGGGCGTCACCGGGCCGAAGGCGATGCGGCCCTCCCCGGTCTCGACCTCGACCAGCGGCTCGCGCCAGATCATGCCGCGGCTGCCGTTGCGCACGACGGAGACGTCAAGGCCGCGGGCGGCGGCCTCCTTCTCGACCGCGGCGGCGACGGCATCGGCGCCCAGCGCCTTGGCGGCGGCGTCGCGGGGGACGTAGATCTTCATCGGCCCACCTCCGACAGCAATTCGTCGACCCGCGCCTCGTCCAGCCGGCCGACCAGCTTGCCGTCGACCATCGCCGCCGGGCCGCAGGCACAGAGGCCGAGGCAGAACACCGGCTCGAGCGTCACCGAACCGTCCTGCGTCGTCTCGTGCCACGCGATGCCGAGCTTGCCGCGGGCATGGGCGGCGACGCGGTCGGCGCCCATCGCCTGGCAGGCCTCGGCCCGGCACAGCTTGAGCACGTGACGCCCGGCCGGGTCCTCGCGGAAATCGTGGTAGAAGCTCATCACGCCATGGACCTCGGCCCGGCTGAGGTTCAGCCCCGAGGCGATCACCGGCAGCGCGTCGCGCGGCACGTAACCGAAAGCCCCCTGCACATCGTGCAGGATCGGCAGCAGCGGCCCTTCCTGCGCGGCGTGATCGGCGATGATCTCTTGCACGCGCACAACGATTTCGTCGGTGGTCAGCGCCATCCGCTCCTCCTAGCTTCACTTTGCCGCAGGTTCTAGGAAGAACGATAGGCAAATCAATATCGAGTTCTCGTCAATCGATAGACGACGTCTATTGATTTGCTAGTTTATCTCGGAGATTCGCGTCGCCTCGTCCAAAAGCGCCGCAAGAATGGGCGTATGCGGCTCGCGCCAGGCCGCGATCAGGCCGACGAGGTGATGCGCGTCGGGATCGGTGATCGGAATTGCCCGCAGCCCGTTGCCTTCGGCGAACAGCTCGGCCAGCTTGACCGGCACGATGCTGGCCCAGCGGCCGGTCATGACATGCGCCAGCAGCACGATCACCGAATTCGATTCGACCGGTGGCAATACCGTCGCCCCGGCATCGGTCAGGTGCTGGTTGATGATCCGCCGGTTCTGCATGTCCTCGGTCAGCAGGCAGAGCGGCAATTGCCCGGCCTCGTCCCAGCGCACCGCGTCGCGGTCCGACAGCTCCATCCCCGGCCGCACCAGCAGCCGGTAGCCCTCGGAATAAAGCGGCACGGTGGTGACGCGCCCCAGCGGCTCGTTGTCGAGATAGGAAATCCCGGCATCGAGCTCGAGCGCCTCGATCTCTTCGAGAATTTCCATCGAGTTGCGCGACAGGATCGAGAAGCCGACATTGGGATGGCGCAGGGTGAAACGGGCAGTCAAGTTGGCGACCATCGGCAGCGCCGTCGGGATCACGCCGATCCGCACCACTCCCGACAGGCCAGAGCGCGCCGCCCGCATCTCTTCCTTCATCGTCCGGGCGTCGCCGACGATGCGCCGGGACCATTCCAGCACCCGCAGCCCTTCCGGCGTCAGCCCCTGGAAGCGCGAGCCGCGCCAGACCAGCTGCACGCCGAGCTGGTCCTCGAGCTGCTTGATCGCGCTCGACAGGGTCGGCTGGGTGACGCCGCAGACCTCGGCGGCGCGGCCGAAATGGCGTTCGGCCGCCAGTGCCATGAACATCTCAAGCTTGTCGATCATCCGCCCCGATCACTCCGCCGGCATCCCCGCTTCGCCCCCTTCTGCATCGCACCAATCAGGCAGGGCGGCAACAATCGCGGCACCGGCGGCGTCCGCGCCTTGTTCCGGGGTCCGGGCCACTCTACATCGGAGCCATGACATTCCGGCTCCCCTTTCTCAACAGGCACCCGACCGTCGCCGTCCTGCGCCTGCAGGGCATGATCGCCGCGGGCGGCCGCGCGGGCGTGCTGAACGACGCCAGCCTCGCCCCGCTGATCGAGCGCGCCTTCCGCAAGGGCAAGCCCGCCGCCGTGGCGCTGCAGATCAACTCACCCGGCGGCTCTCCGGTACAATCGGCGCTGATCGCCGCCCGCATCCGCCGGCTGGCCGAGGAGAAAGGCATCCCGGTCCACGCCTTCGTCGAGGATCTCGCCGCCTCGGGCGGCTACTGGTTGGCGACGGCGGCCGACGACATCTGGGCCGATACCAGTTCGGTGCTGGGCTCGATCGGGGTGATCTCGTCCAGCTTCGGCCTGCACGACTTCCTCGCCCGCCACGGGATCGAGCGCCGGGTCCATACCGCCGGCACCTCGAAAAGCTTCATGGACCCGTTCCTGCCGGAAAAGCCCGAGGACGTCGCCCGGCTGAAAGAGCTTCAGGAACCGATCCACGCCGCCTTCATCGAACAGGTCAAGGCGCGGCGCGGCGGCAGGCTGGCCGAGGGCGACCTGTATGACGGCAGCTTCTGGGTCGGGCAGAAGGCGGTCGAGCTGGGGCTGGCCGACGGTATCGCGCATATGGTGCCCAAGCTGAAAGAGCTTTACGGCGACAAGGTGCGGCTGCGGCCCTACGCCCCGCGCCGCGGCCTCTTGCGCCGCTTCGGCGCTCAGGCGATCGGCGGCGCGCTGGCCGAGGTCGAGGAGCGCAGTCTGCTGGCGCGCTACGGGCTATGACATGATCAAGTTCGTCACCTTCTTCCTGATCGGCATGCTGGTGCTGGGAATGTTCGGCCGGCTCAAGGTGCCGGGCACCCGCGGCCGCAAGTTGTCCAAGCCGGGCAAATGCCCGCGCTGCGGCCGCTACAGTATCGGCCCCGGCAAATGCGAATGCGGCAGCGGGCGGCGGAAGGGCTGACGGCGTGACGCTTGATCTTCTTTTCCTGGTCGGCGGACTGATCGTTCTGGTGCTGGCCGGGGATGCTCTGGTACGTGGCGCGGTGAACCTGAGCCTGCGGCTGGGCATCCCGTCTCTGATCGTCGGGCTGACGGTCGTCGCCTTCGGAACCTCGGCGCCCGAGCTGCTGGTCTCGGTCAAGGCGGTGCTCGACCACGCCCCCGGCATCGCGCTCGGCAATGTCGTCGGCTCAAACATCGCCAACATCCTGCTGGTGCTGGGCCTGCCGGCGATGATCTCGACCATCCACGCCAGCAACGGCGAGACCCGGCGCAGCTTCCTGACCATGCTGGCTGCGACGGTGCTGTTCATGGCGGTCGCTTTCGCCGGCCCGATCCGGGCGCCGCACGCGCTGATCCTGCTGGCCGGGCTGGGGCTGATGCTATGGGACAGCTACCGCAGCGCCCGCGCCCATCGCCGAGCCCTGGCCGAGGCCGCCGGCGAAACCGAGGAGGAGGCGGAAGAAGAGGAAAGAGCCGAGCTGGAAGGCGCCGATCCGGGCATGCCGGGCTGGCAGATCGCCGTGTTCCTTGCCCTCGGCCTGATCGGCCTGCCGCTGGGCGCCGACCTGCTGGTCGACGGCGCGGTCGGGATCGCCCGGATCCTGGGTGTCAGCGAGACGGTCATCGGCCTGACCCTGGTCGCCATCGGCACCTCGCTGCCCGAACTGGCAACCTGCGTCACTGCCGCGCTGCGGCGCCAGACCGACGTGGTGATGGGCAACGTGATCGGCTCGAACATCTTCAACCTGCTGGGCATCATCGGCGTCGCCGGACTTGTCGGGCCGCTGCCGGTCCCCGCGCAGATGCTGCATTTCGACCTCTGGGCGATGCTTGCCGCCTCGCTCGTGCTCGCCCCCATCGTCCTCTATCAACGCGACATCACCCGGCTCTGGGGCTTTGCCCTGCTCGCCGCCTATGTTCTGTTCATCGCCGCGATCGTGAGCTGAGGAGGACGGGATGCAGGAACGGGCATTGGTGACAGGGGCGGGCCAGCGGCTGGGCCGGGCAATGGCCCTGGCCATCGGCCGCCGCGGCCATGACGTCGCGGTCCATTACGCCGGTTCGGCCGAGGCCGCCGAGGAAGTGGTGCAGGAGATCCGCGCCATGGGCCGGCAGGCCGTCGCCGTGCAGGCCGACCTGCTGATCGAGGCGGAGAGCGCGGCGCTGGTCGGTCGCGCCGCCGAGGCGCTTGGCGGGCCGCTGAGCCTGCTGGTCAACAACGCCTCGATCTTCGAGCCCGACACGCTCGAGACCGCGACCCGCGAAAGCTGGGACCGGCATATCGAATCCAACCTGCGGGCCCCCTTCGTGCTGACCCAGGCCTTCGCCGCCCAGGCCCCCGCGCCCGGCCGCGACGCGGCCGGAGAGCCGGTCGCCCGCGCCCTGGTCGTCAACATGATCGACCAGCGGGTGCGCAAGCCCAGCCCCGACTTCATGTCCTACACCATCGCCAAGATGGGGCTGTGGGCGCTGACACGCACCGCGGCCCAGGGACTCGCCCCATGCGTGCGCGTCAACGCCATCGGCCCGGGTCCGACCCTGCGCAGCCAGCACCAGAGTGAGACCCAGTTCGCCCGCCAGCGCGCCAGCACCATCCTGGGCCGCGGCGCCAGCCCCGAGGAAATCACCGCGACGCTGGGCTATTTCCTCGATGCGCCAGGGGTCACGGGCCAGCTGATCTGCGTCGACGGCGGCCAGCACCTGGCCTGGCAGACTGCCGACAATATCGGGCTGGAGGCGTGATCGCGACCTCTGCGGCGCGGCGTGCCGGGCCAGTTGTCCACGCGGTCACGAAGCGTCATGCAATCGTTAGAAATCTGTTAGGTTTATCAGGCCTTTGTCGAGGCGACAAAAAAGTCCTGTTTGAAAACAGCACGTTACTGAGGCGCCTATTTTTTGGGCAAACACCGGAACCCGCCTAAAACCAAAGGGAAAATCGCGCTTCCCAAAAGTTTCCACCAGACTTATCCACAGAAATCGTGGACAGGTTTCCTCTTGAGATCGACGGCGTAAGATTGCAGCCCGCCGGGGAATCACGACCGAGACATGACCGAACCGACACCGACAGATCACCAGGACGAAAAAGCGCCGCTTACGGGTCACAGTCTGATCCAGTCCTACCTGAAGACGCTTGACACCTCGCCCGGCGTCTACCGGATGCTGAACGCCCAATCCGAGGTGCTTTACGTCGGCAAGGCGCGCAACCTAAAGGCGCGGGTGTCGAACTATGCCAGGGGCAGCGGTCATTCGGCGCGGATCGCGCGGATGATCCGCGAGACTGCCTCGATGATGTTCCTGACGACGCGGACCGAGACCGAGGCGCTGCTGCTTGAACAGAACCTGATCAAGCAGCTCAAGCCGCGCTACAACGTGCTGCTGCGCGACGACAAGTCCTTCCCCAACATCCTGATCAGCCGCGAACACCGCTTTCCCCAGATCAAGAAGCATCGCGGCAAGCGGACCGAGAAGGGCAGCTATTTCGGCCCCTTCGCCTCGGCCGACGCGGTCAACCGAACGCTCAACCAGCTCCAGCGCGTCTTCCTGCTGCGCAACTGCTCCGACGCCACTTTCGAAAGCCGGACCCGGCCCTGCCTGCTCTACCAGATCAAGCGCTGCTCGGCCCCCTGCGTCGGCTATATCTCGGAACAGGACTACAATGCCCTGATCGAGGATGCCGAGCGTTTCCTCGAGGGCAAGAGCACCGCGGTCCAGGCCCATCTGGCCAAGGAGATGGCGGCGGCCTCGGAGGCGCTGGAATTCGAGCGCGCGGCGGCGCTGCGCGACCGGATCAAGGCGCTGACCCAGGTCCAGAGCGCCCAGGGCATCAACCCGCGCGGCGTCGCCGAGGCCGATGTCATCGCCGTCCATGCCGAGGGCGGGCAGGCCTGCGTCCAGGTCTTCTTCATCCGCGCCCACCAGAGCTGGGGCAACCGCGACTTCTACCCGCGCACCGGCGCCGGAGCCGGCGAGGCCGAGATCCTCGAAGCCTTCCTCGCCCAGTTCTACGACGACAAGGTGCCGCCGCGGCAGATCCTGCTCAGCCACCCGATCGAGGATGCCGACCTGACCGCCGAGCTGCTGTCGGAACGCGCCGGTCGCAAGGTGGTGGTGGCGGTGCCGCGCCGGGGCGAGAAGGCCGAGATCGTCGAGAATGCCGCCCGCAACGCCCGCGAGAGCCTGGCCCGCAAGATGGCCGAGAGCGCCAGCCAGGCGCGGCTGCTGGCCGGGCTGGCCGAGGCCTTCGACCTGCCGGCGCCGCCGAAACGGATCGAGGTCTACGACAACTCGCATATCCAGGGGACGAACGCGGTTGGCGGGATGATCGTCGCCGGGGCCGAGGGGTTCCTGAAAAGCCAGTACCGCAAGTTCAACATCAAGGGCACCGAGATCACGCCCGGTGACGATTTCGGCATGATGAAGGAGGTGCTGACCCGCCGCTTCCAGCGCCTGCTGAAGGAAGACCCGGAGCGGCAGACCGAGGCCTGGCCCGACCTGCTCCTGATCGACGGCGGCGCCGGGCAGGTCTCGGCGGTGGCGGAGATCCTGGCCGACCTCGGCGTCGACGACATCGCCATGGTCGGCGTCGCCAAGGGCATCGACCGCGACGCCGGCAAGGAGGAGTTCCACCGCCCCGGCCAGCGCCCCTTCGCCCTGCGCCACAACGACCCGGTGCTCTACTTCGTCCAGCGGCTGCGCGACGAGGCCCACCGCTTCGCCATCGGCACCCACCGCGCCAAGCGCGCCAAGGCGGTGTCGCTGACGCCGCTGGACGACATCCCCGGCGTCGGCGCCGCCCGCAAGCGCGCCCTGCTGACCCATTTCGGCTCCGCCAAGGCGGTCAGCCGCGCCGGGCTGTCCGACCTGCAGGCGGTCGAGGGGATTTCCGACGCGATGGCGCAGAAGGTCTACGACTACTTCCACGACCGGGGGTGACGGGCTACTCGTCCGGAGCGCCTCACTTTGATCGCTCGATCCGCCCGGTGCTTACGCCGGGCGCGTGCCCTCTGAACGAAGCGCGACCGCCACGCAGAATGCGGACAAGGCCGGCGGATAGATGCCCAGAATCACACTGGCGGGCCGAACCGTCCGAACTTTTCTCGGCAGGTGACAAACGCGCACCGGCCAGCTGTCACCGATCCGCCCATCTCTCACCCCGCCGCCGTTTCTGCCGCGGCGATCATCTTCGGCAACCGGATCAGGAACTCCGTCCCGTCCTCGTCGCTGCGCGCCAGTTCCAGCTTGCCGCCATGGCCGCGCACCAGTTCGGCCGCGATGGCGAGGCCGAGACCGATCCCGCCCTTGCGCGCGCCGCCCTGGAACGGGGTGAACAGGTGCTCGCGCGCCTTGGGCGGCAGGCCCGGCCCGGTATCGCCGACCCGGATCCACCACGCGCTCTCGTCCTCGCCGGCGCCGATCTCGATCGTGCCGGGCTTGCCGGTCGCCAGGATCGCCTGCCGGGCGTTGCGGACGAGGTTCGACAGCACCCGGTGCAATTGCTCGCTATCGGCGCGGATGATCAGCCCGGCGGGCACATCGGCGATATAGCTCAGCGCACCGGTATCCTCGGCGGCCAGCTGTTCGCCCTCGATCACGTCCTCGACCAGGTCGCGCAGCGCGAAGCGGGTCAGCATCGGCGGCGGCTCCTGCGCCTTGCCGAAGGCCAGCGTGCCCTCGCACAGGTTCACCGCCCGGCCGATCGAGCCCATCAGCTTGGGCGCGGCGCGCTTCACCGCCGGGTCCTGGCTCTCCTCCATCCGGTCGGCGAAGAGCTGCGCCGTGGTCAGGATGTTGCGCAGGTCGTGGCTGATCTTGGCCACCGCCCCGCCCAGCTGCGCCAGCCGCTCCTTCTGCCGCAGCGCCCCGGTCAGCTGGGTCTGCAGCGACTGCAATGCGTCCTCGGCCTCGCGCAGCTCGATCACCGAGGCGGAGGGCGCGATCACCCTGCGGGCATCCTCGGGGGCCTCGGCATAGGCGGTCATGTGATGGACCAGTTGCCGGATCGGCAGCACCAGTAGCCGCCGCACCGCGAAGAACAGCAACAGCGCCGTCATCACCGAGATCACCGCCGACAGTGCCAGGATGCGCAACCCGTAATCGATCATCGCCTTGCGCATCGGCCCGGAATTCAGCGTCACCTCGATCTGCTGGCCGGCATCCTGCACCGGGTTGCCGATCACCCGGATCACCCGGTTGTTGGGGTCGAGGAACTCCGCCAGCGCATCGCGCACCAGCTCGACCTGCCCGGCATGACGCAGATCGTAGGTGTGGTAGACGGGCGTCGGGATCGGCGAGGACAGCACCAGCTGGCGCACCGCGTCGCGCCGCAGCACGACGTTGAGTACGCCGGCATTGGCCAGCAGCTCCTTCTCGAGCTGGGGCGAGACCATGCCGTCATTGGCCAGGGTCGCCAGCGAGGCGATCTGCGCCCGTTCGAGACGCAGCAGCAGGTAGTCGTCGCGATAGCGCGCGATCGAGGGCACGAAGATCAACACCTCGGCCAGCATGACGAACAGGGTCGTCAGGATCAGGAAGCGACCGGAGAGAGTGTTCAGAAACATCGACACGCCTTTGTCGGGCTTCACGGAAGGCGCCGCTGCACCAGCCGCACCACCCGCTTGACCAGAGCACTATCAAAAAGCCTTGGGGAAAAATAGGCACCTGCGGCGCGCTTCGAAACCTCAGATTGAGTCGGATATGGCAGGATCATCCCGGCGATAGCGGAAAGTTTATCGCGCCGTGAAAGCGCCAGCGCCCAGAGGCCGATCAACTCGCCCGCCCCGGCGCCGGCGATTCCCGCGCCGACGGGCCGGCCGCGACGGACGATCACCTTTGCCAGCCCCTCGGTCCGGCCCTCGGCCAGCGCCCGGTCGTTGGCGGCGAAAGGCGCGCGCAGCACCTCGATGCCGTCGCCGTAACGGGCGCGGGCCTCGGCTTCGGTCAGCCCGACCTGGGCCAGTTCCGGATCGGCATAGGTGACGCGCGGGACATGGTCGTCGCGCAGCCGCGCCGGCAGCGCGAAGAGCATCGGCCGCAGGATCAGCCCGGCGTGATAGCCCGCGAGATGGGTGAAGGCGCCGCGCCCGGCGACATCGCCGATGGCGTAGACCCGGCGGTTGGTCGTCCGCAGGTCGCGCCCGGTCTTCACCGCGCCGGTCTCGGTGGCGATGCCGGCGGCCTCGAGCCCCAGCCCCGCGATCGCCGGCTGGCGCCCGACCGCGACCAGCAGGTGCGAGCCGGAAATCGCCCGGCCGCTCTCGGTCACCAGTTCCAGCGCCCCGGCCTGGCCGCGAACTTCCGTCGCCCTGGCGCCCTCGACAATCTCGACGCCCTCTTGCCGCAGGTTCTCCAGCACCGCCGCCGCCAGCTCCGGGTCCTCGCGCCCCAGCGCCCGGGCAGCCTCGACCACGGTCACACCGGCGCCGAGCCGACGGAAGGCCTGGGCCAGCTCGATCCCGATCGGGCCGCCGCCCAGCACCAGCAGATGCGCGGGCAGCTCGCTCAGCTCGAAGACGGTCTCGTTGGTCAGGTAGGGGACGCCGTCCAGCCCCGGGATCGGCGGCACCAGCGGGCGGGATCCGGTGGCGAGGACGAAGCGCCGGGCCGTCACGCGGGTTCCCCCAGCCTCGACGGTGTCCGGCCCGGTGAAGCGGGCGAAGTCCCGCAATACGGTCACGCCCAGCCCCTCGAACCGCTGCTGGCTGTCATGCGGGGCGATGGCGGCGATGGTCGTCTTCACATGGGCCATGACGGCGGCGAAATCGACCTGCGGTTCGGTCCCGGCGACACCGAGCCCGCCTTCGCGCGTGGCCTGCGCCCGCCCGGCCGCCGCGATCAGCGCCTTGGAGGGCACACAGCCCGTGTTCAGGCAGTCGCCGCCCATCTCGCCGGCCTCGATCAGGACCACCCTGGCGCCCATCTGCGCCGCCCCGGCCGCCACCGACAGCCCGCCCGAGCCGGCGCCGATGACGCAGATATCCGCCCGGAACGCGCGCATCACCGCGCCCTCCGCCACAATCGCAACAGCATCGGCAGCGCCGCCAGCGCGATCAGCGCCAGCAGCGGCGCGAGGATTTGCGGCTCGAACAGCACTCCGAGGTCGGGCGCCGCGTCGCGGGCGAAGACATCGCCCAGCCCGGCCCCGACCCAGGTATAGACCAGCCCGCCGGGGATGATGCCGAGGAAGGTCGTCACCGCGAAGCGCCCGGTGCGCACGCCGAGGAAGGCCGGCACCAGGTTGGCCAGCACGAAGGGCACCGCCGGCACCAGCCGCATCAGGAACAGGAACGACAGCTCGTTTTCATGGATGCCGGCACTGATCCGGCGGGCGATGCCGCCGCCCCGGTCCAGCCGCGCCGCCAGCTCCGCGCCGAAGCCGCGCCGGGCGGCGAGGAAGATCAGCACCGCCCCGAGCGTCGCCGAGGCGACGTTGAACACCACGCCGGGAAACAGCCCGAACAGGAAGCCGCCGGTGAGCGTCGCCACCGTCGCTCCGGGCAGCGAGAGGGCGACAATGGCGACATAGCCCGCGATGAAGGCCAGTACCGCCGGCACATAGTGGGAATCGCGGAAGGCCATCAGCCGGGCATGGTTGTCGCGCAGCGCCTCGAAGCTAAGCGTGTCGCGCAGGACGATCGTGCCGGCCACCGCGACCAGCGCGATCACCAGGATCGGCAGGCGGCGCGCGAAGCCGCGCTTGCTGGGATCGGGTTCGGTCGACATCTCTCTTCTCGGGTTCTCCGGGGGCACAGGATGCCCCGGATCGCTCCGCGCTGGATAGCGGCTCTGCGCGACCTTGATAAGATCGCGCGACGCTGTCACCCCGGCGCCCCGCCCCGAGCCCGCTTTTCTTGCGCAAAAACCACCCGTCGCGCGTTGACTTGGCGCCGCCGCCTGCGTAAAGGACGGGCTTCGAACATGCGCGGCCCTCGAATCCCCGGATTCGGGCTGCAAACCTGACGGAGCGCCTCGCGATGAAACGCACCTACCAACCCTCGAACCTGGTCCGCAAGCGGCGCCATGGCTTCCGCGCCCGGATGGCGACTGTCGCCGGCCGCAAGATCCTGAACGCCCGCCGCGCCAAGGGCCGCAAGAAACTCTCGGCCTGAGGCCGACGACCGGGTCCACGACCTTGACACCGCCGATGCAGACCTCCGGGGCAGGCGCACGCGCCGAGACCGAGGGGGAAGCCTCGGCGGTTTCGTCATGTCCGCCCCTCACCGTTCTGGCCAAGCGCGCCGATTTCCTGCGCGCCGCCAATGCCCGGCGCCAGGGTGCGCCCGGCTTCCTGCTGCAGGCCCGGCGCCGCGGTGAAGGCGAGGCCGAAGGCATCCGCGTCGGCTACACCTGTTCGAAGAAGATCGGCAACGCGGTGACCCGCAACCGCGCCAAGCGCCGGCTGCGCGAGGTCGCCCGCGCGGTGCTGCCCGAGAAAGGCCGTCCCGACTGGGACTACGTGCTGGTCGGCCGCCCCGAGGCCACCGTGTCGCGGCCCTTCGACCAACTGCTGGACGACCTGCGCACCGCGCTCGACCGCATCCACAGCGACAATCACGTCAACAAGCCCCGCAAACCCCGGCCCGGCGGCAAGCCGAAGGAGGCGCGCGCGTCATGAGCCCGCTTGCCCGCCTCGTCGCCCTGCCCGTCCATGCCTACCGGCTGCTCCTCAGCCCCTGGGTCGGCCATGGCTGCCGCTACCAGCCGACCTGCTCGGTCTACGCCCTCGAGGCGCTGGAAAAGCACGGCGCGCTCAAGGGGAGCTGGCTGGCGATCCGCCGCATCGGCCGCTGCCATCCCTGGGGCGGCTCGGGCTACGACCCGGTGCCGGGCACCGATCCCGAGCACGACGCCTGCCAGCACGACCATCACCACCCTTGAGCGGCTAGGCAAAGCCGCCCCGCTCTGGCATACCCGCGCCAGTCCAGCCCGAGGCCCCCGCATGCTCGACGACTCAGACATCCACAAGCTCTTCGCCGGCGCCCCGGCGACGACCGAGTTCAAGAAGCTGCGCAAGCGGCTGGTGCGCGAGGTCCGCGAGGCGATCGAGACCTACGGCATGATCGAGCGCGGGGCGAAATGGCTGGTCTGCCTGTCGGGCGGCAAGGACAGCTATACCCTGCTCGCCGTGCTGCACGAGCTGCAATGGCGCGGGCTGCTGCCGGTCGAATTGCTGGCCTGCAACCTCGACCAGGGCCAGCCCGGCTTTCCGGCCACCGTGCTGCCCGAGTTCCTCGAACGGATGGGCGTGCCGCACCGGATCGAATACCAGGACACCTATTCGGTGGTGAAGGAGAAGGTGCCGCAGGGCCGGACCTATTGCGCCCTGTGCTCGCGCCTGCGCCGCGGCAACCTCTACCGCATCGCGCGCGAGGAAGGCTGTTCGGCGGTGGTGCTGGGCCATCACCGCGACGACATCCTCGAAACCTTCTTCATGAACCTGTTCCACGGCGGCCGGCTGGCGACGATGCCGCCCAAGCTGGTCAACGAGGAGGGCGACCTGTTCGTCTACCGCCCGCTCGCCTTCGTCGCCGAGGCGGATTGCGAGAAATTCGCCCGGTCGATGAACTACCCGATCATCCCCTGCGATCTCTGCGGCAGCCAGGACGGGCTCCAGCGCCAGCAGGTCAAGCAGATCCTCGACCAGTGGGAGGCGCGCAGTCCCGGCCGGCGCCAGGTCATGTTCCGGGCGTTGATGAACGTGCGGCCGTCGCACCTGGCCGACCCCAACCTGTTCGACTTCGCCGGGCTGATGCGCGGCGAGATGCCCGGCGACACCGACTCGGCGCCGCCTCCGCCACGCCTGACCGACGGCGACTGAAGGCGCCCCTCGGCCCCGCCGTGCCCGACCGGTTGCGGCTTCCCCTCGGGGAATCAGGTGATCGAGCGATCGCAGCGCCCTCGCCCCCTGCCCGCTGCACGCCGGCTTCCGCCCCGCATCGCGACCCCGAGGCCGAGACAATCCCGCACGGCGCCGCGAGATCCGGCGAAACCGCTTGACCTTTGGGCCTCAGGTCTGTTGAACCACGGCTGACCTTCGGACAGGACAGGTGCCTTCCCCTTATGGACGATCAGAACAAGAACCTCATCCTCGCGACGGCGCTCAGCCTGCTGGTGATCCTGGTCTGGTTCTGGCTCTTCCCGCCGGCAGAGCCCACAACCGACCAGAGCCCGACCACCGGCCAGGCGACGCAGACGACCGACGCACAGGGCAGCACGGCCACCCCGCCCGCAGCCGCCACCCCAAGCGCCGCGGGCGCCAGCACCGCCGCCGCACCGGCCGCCAGTGCCTCGGCCACCGCCGCCGCCGACCTGCCGCGCCTCAAGATCGACACGCCCAAGCTGAAGGGCTCGATCTCGCTGCTCGGCGGCCGGATCGACGATCTGCTGCTCAAGGATTACCGCGAGTCGGTCGACAAGAACTCGCCGCTGGTGCGGCTGCTCAGCCCGGTCGGCAAGGACCAGACCTTCTACGCGGTCTATGGCTGGGCGCCGGGCGGCACGCTGACCTATGACGACGTGCCCGGCGCCAACACCGTCTGGACCGCGCCCAAGGATGCCGTCCTGACCCCCTCCCACCCGGTCACCCTGAGCTGGGACAATGGCAAGGGGCTGATCTTCAGCCGCACCCTGTCGGTCGACGACAACTACATGTTCACGGTCAAGCAGGCGGTGAAGAACACCACCGGGCAACCGGTGCGGCTGGCCTCCTACGGCATCGTCGCTCGCCACGGCAAACCGCCGGGGCGCGCCTATTACCTGCTGTTCGAGGGCGCCTACCAGATGGCCGACGGCAAGCTGAAAGAGCTGTCGTGGAAGAACCTGACCAAGCTCGACGCGGTGCCGGGCGAAGGCGCCCATGCCGAGCTGCAGAAGGACATCACTTCGGGCTGGACCGGCATCACCTCGAAATACTTCATGACCACGCTGATCCCGCAGCAGGGCGCCAAGGTCACCCAGGCGGCGAAATACAACGCCGACAGCGACATCTACCAGGTCGGCGTCCGCGACGCCGCGGTGACGGTCGCCCCGGGCGCCAGCGCCGAGACCAGCTCGCGCCTGTTCGCCGGCGCCAAGGTCTATGACGTGCTGCAGACCTACCAGAACAAGGACGGCGTGCCGCGCTTCGTCGACGCGATCGACTGGGGCTGGTTCTTCTTCTTCACCAAGCCGATCTTCTGGGTGCTGCACAACCTGCACGGCCTGATCGGCAACATGGGCGTGGCGATCATCTGCCTGACCATCTTCCTCAAGATCCTGGTCTTCCCGCTGGCCTACAAGTCCTACGTCTCGATGGCGCGGATGAAGGAGCTGCAGCCGGAGATCGAGAAGCTCAAGGAACGGGCCGGCGACGACAAGGGCGCGCTGCAGAAGGAGATGATGCAGCTCTACAAGGAGAAGAAGGTCAACCCGGCCGCCGGCTGTCTGCCGATCTTCATCCAGATCCCGATCTTCTTCTCGCTCTACAAGGTGATCTACGTCACCATCGAGCTGCGCCAGGCGCCGTTCATCGGCTGGATCCGCGACCTGTCGCTGCCCGATCCGTCGTCGCTGTTCAACCTGTTCGGCCTCCTGCCCTGGCCGGCGCCGGAACACGGCACCATGCTGGCCTCGGTCTTCATCGGGCTGATGCCGATCCTGCTGGGCATCTCGATGTGGCTGCAGCAGAAGCTGAACCCGGCCCCGGCCGACGCGACCCAGAAGATGATCTTCGCCTGGATGCCCTGGGTGTTCATGTTCATGCTGGGCAGCTTCCCCTCGGGGCTGGTGCTGTACTGGATCACCAACAACACCATCACCTTCACCCAGCAGTACATCATCATGCGCAGCCACGGGCACAAGCCGGACGTCTTCGGCAACATCGTCTCCAGCTTCAGGCGCGGCAAGGCGGAGCAGAAATGAGCGGCACGCTCGCCCATATCTTCCGCCACCCGATCAAGGCACACGGACGCGAGGCTCTCGCGTCCGTTGTGCTTTCGGCGGGGGCCTGCCTGCCCTGGGACCGGCACTGGGCGGTGGCGCATGAGGCGGCGAAGCTGCCCGCGCCGATGGGCTGGGCGAGATGCGTCAACTTCAGCCGCGGCGCCAAGGCGCCGCAACTGATGGCCATCGCCGCCACCCTGGACGAAACGAGCGGGCGGGTCACCCTGACCCATCCCGATCGCCCCGAGATCAGCTTCGACCCGGAAACCGAGGCCGAGGCCTTCCTGAGCTGGGTCCGGCCGCTGATGCCCGAGGGCCGGGCGCAGTCCACCGCCCTGACCCGCGCGCCGGGCCGCGGCATGACCGACAGCCCCTTCCCTTCCGTCGCGATCCTCAACCTTGCCTCCAACCGGGCGCTGACCGGGCATCTGGGCCAGGAGCTTTCGCTGCACCGCTGGCGCGGCAATCTCTGGATCGACGGCTGGGAACCCTGGGCCGAGTTCGGCCTTGTCGGCCGCGAACTGAAGATCGGCGACGCGGTTCTGAAGGTCGAACAGCGCATCACCCGCTGCAAGGCGACCACCGCCAATCCCGAGACCGGCCATGTGGATGCCGACACGCTTGGCGGCCTCTCGGCCCTGACCGGGGCGCAGGATTTCGGCATCTATGCCACCGTGGTGACGGGCGGCGCGATCGCCCCCGGCCTGACTGTCGAGGTGCTGTGATGGAGCTGCCCTTCCCGCTGGCCGAGGAACCGGACGAGGCATCGCGCGAGCGTGGCCGGCTGCTCTTCGCCGGGCCGGTCGACTTCCTCAAGGGCGTCGTCGCCATGGACGGCCTGCCGCCCGCCGACCGTGTCGAGGTCTGCTTCGCCGGCCGCTCGAATGTCGGCAAGTCGAGCCTGATCAACGCGCTGACCGGCCGCAAGGCGCTGGCCCGGGCCTCGAACACGCCGGGGCGGACGCAGGAGATCAACTTCTTCACCCTCGGCGACGCCCGCTACCTCGTCGACCTGCCCGGCTACGGCTTCGCCCAGGCGCCGGTGGCGGTGGTGGCGAAATGGCAGGCGCTGTTGAAAAGCTACCTCGCCGGCCGCGCCACCCTGCGCCGGGCCTTCGTCCTGATCGACAGCCGCCACGGCGTCAAAGATGTCGACGAGGAGATCATGGGGCTGCTGGACAGCTCGGCCGTCACCTTCCAGGTGGTGATGACCAAGGCCGACAAGATCAGCCTCAAGGAGCGCGAGAAGGTGCTGGGGCAGGTACGCGGCAAGCTGGCCAAGCACCCCGCCGCCTATCCCGAGATCGTCCTGACCTCATCGGAGAAGGGCACGGGCATCGAGACCCTGAGGGCGATCATCTCCGGGCTGGAATAGGCCTCAGCGGCGAGCTGAGGGGCGGTGAGGGACCGTCTCGGCCAAGGCAGCCTGAGGCGCCATTGGAACACGAACCAGAACGCCCGCAAACAAGCTGAAAGCGCCGGGCGAGCGCCGGGCCGTGGGCGGGGCATGTTCCCCAAACGAAAAACCCGGCCTCAGGGGCCGGGTTCCTCGATCTTTCACTGTCCCGCGGCTCAGTGCAGCCGGGTCTCGACCTCCTTGATCGACGAGTCGATCAGGGTGTCGGCGCCTTCCTTGGCCAGTTGCTTGGCCATAACGTCGCCGGCCGCGGCCACCGCCACGGCGACCGCCCGGTCGCGAACCTCGCGCAGGGCGCTCTTCTCGGCCGACTCGATCTGCTCGTCGGCCGCGGCCAGACGGCGCGCGATCGAGGCTTCCAGATCGGCCTTGGCCTGCTCGGCCGCAGCTTCGGCCTCGGCCTTGGCGGTCGCGACGATGCGCTCGGCCTGGGCCTGGACCTCTTTCTGCTTGCGCTCGTAGGAGGCCAGGATGGTCTGGGCCTCCTCGCGCAGCGCCCGCGCCTCGTCCAGGTCCTTGCGGATCTGGTCGGCGCGCTTGTCGAGCATCCCGCCGATCATCCCCGGCACCTTGAAATAGGTCAGGATGCCCAGGAAGATCAGGAAGGAAATCAGAACGATCAAGTTCGGATTGTGCAGCGAGAAGAACGGGCCCTCTTCGGCGGCGAATGCCGGCGAGGCCGCGAGGATGGCAAGAAGGGTAAGCTTTTTCATTGCCTTATCCTTTCAGCCGGGCATTGATCGCCGCCGTGACCGAGCGCGCGTCGGCCTTGCCGCCGAGCACCGAGACGATCTCCTTGGCGGTGTCCTTGGCCACCTCGGTCACGCTTTCAAGCGTGTTTTCCCGGATCTCGGCGATCCGCCGCTCCGATTCCGCCGCCTTGGCGAAGATCTCGGCATCGGCCTTGGCCGTGGCCGCGTCGAGGTCCTGCTGGATCTCGGCCTTGGCCTCGGCGACGATCCGCGCCGCTTCGCTGCGGGCATCGGCCAGCGCCTTGTTATAGGCCTTCTCGGCGTCCAGAGCCTTCATCTTCAGCTCTTCCGCCGCGGCGATGTCGTTGGTGATCGTGCCCTTGCGCTCGGCCAGGACCGACCCGATCCGCGGCAGCGCGACGCGCGTCAGGATCAGGTAGATCGCCACCAGCGCGATCACCAGCCAGAAGATCTGGTTGGCGTAGGTGCTGAAATCGAGCTGCGGCATGGCGGGACCGTGGGCGGCTGCCCCGGCGCCGGCCATCGCGTCATGCGCTTCTGTCGCCATGTCTTCCTCCTGGAACCTTCAAGACGGGACCGGACGGGCCGCCTGGCCCACCCGGTCACATGCAAGGCGTGTCAGGATCAGACCGCGAACATCAGCAGCAGGGCGACCAGGAACGAGAAGATCCCGAGCGCTTCGGCGAAGGCGATGCCGATGAACAGCATGGCGGTCTGGCCACCAGCAGCCGACGGGTTGCGCAGCGCGCCCGACAGGAAGTTGCCGGCAACGAGGCCAACGCCGATGGCCGACACGCCCGAGCCGATACCGGCCAGACCCGCACCGATGTATTTGCCAAGCGCCGCAGCAGCAAGAAGTTCCATGGTTCTCTCCTTTGGAAAAGATAGGTAGGTTTCGGACCCGATCCTTAGTGGGCCGGATGCAGCGCATCCTTCAGGTAGACGCAGGTCAGGATCGTGAAGACATAGGCCTGGACGATCGCCACCATGACCTCGAGGCCATACATGGCGGTGATCGCGACGACCGAGAGCGGCGAGATCAGCGCGACGGCGGCGAAGCCGGCGAAGACCTCCATCACCGCGTGACCGGCCATCATGTTGCCCGCAAGTCGGACGGAGTGGCTGACCGGACGCACGAAGTAGGAAATCACCTCGATGATGGCGAGGATCGGCCGCAGCGGCAGCGGCGCGGCGCTGACCCAAAACAGGCCGAGGAAGCCGACGCCGTGGCGCACGAAGCCGATCGCGGTGACCGAGACGAAGACCAGGATCGCCAGCACGCCGGTGACGGCGAAATGGCTGGTGGTGGCAAAGCTCATCGGGATCAGGCTGAGCGAGTTGGCGAAGACGATGAACATGAAGATCGTCATCACGTAGGGGAAGAACTTGACGCCGTCCTTGCCGGCGACGTCCTCGACCATCTTGTAGACGAAGCCGTAGACCACTTCGCCCAGCGACTGGCCCCGCGACGGGATGATCGCGCGGCCGCGCGAGCCGACGACCAGCAGCAGGAACACGGCCAGGACGGCGACGCCCATCCACAGCGTCACGTTGGTCGGCGTGTACCAGTGGATCTCGGTGCCGCCGAACAGCGGATGCACCTCGAACTGCGCCATCGGATGAAGTGCCAGAGCGCCCGATTCCTGTTCCGCCACGCCTCAGTCCCCTTCGTCTTCGGCGGCCTTCTCTGCCGCCCCTGTTTCCGTATTCAGCTCCGCCGCCGTTCGCAGCATCACCTTGATGCCGGCCGCGAAGCCAAAGAATATGAACAGCACCAGGAACAACGGCATCGTGCCGAAGAGGCTGTCCAGCCCGTACCCGATGCCGAAGCCGATCCCGATGCCGGCCACGAGCTCTGTTATCATGCGCCAGGCGGTCGAGGCCTTGCCCATGTCGGTTGCCGCGGTCGGCTTGGGGGCGGTCGTCTGCTTGGCTTTCGCCAGCCGCTCCTCAAACCGCTGCAGACGCTCTTTTTCGTCGTTTTCGACCATGAAAACACGCCTCGCGGACAGTCGGGCGGAACCTACGGACGGGCCCTCTCCGAGTCAAGCAGTCACGAAGCCGAGAGCGCAATTGTTTTATCACTGCATATCAGAGGGTTAACGCAAGCGCGACAGAGTGCGCGGCGGCCGCGCACCGATCCGGGGCCGGTTTTGCCGCATATGCGATATTCAACCGTATGGTTGACGATCGCACGGCCCGGCGCGACAAGACCTCATGTCCCAGAGCCTCGACGACGTCTTCGCCGCCCTTGCCGACCCGACCCGCCGGGCGATCCTGACGATGTTGCTCGAGGACGACATGGCCGTCACCGACGTCGCCGCGCCCTTTGAGATGTCGCTGGCGGCGATCTCGAAACATCTCGGCATCCTCGCCGGCGCCGGGCTGATCAGCCAAGAGAAACGCGGCAGGGTGAAATGGTGCAAGCTGGAACCCGACGCCCTGCGCGCCGCCTCGGTTTGGATGCAGGGCTTCGGCCAGTTCGAACCGGTCAACCTCGACGCCTTCGAACGCTTCCTGGCGACGGAGCTGGCCGAGATCGAGCGCGACGCGCCCCCGCAGGACGGGCCCGCCCCGGACGCGCCCTGAGCCGCCGCGTCCCCCTTTCACCTGAGTGAAAATATCCCGGGAGGGTCACGCCCGGGCGACGGGGGCAGCGCCCCGCCCTGCAACGCGCAAGGAAAAAGCCCCGACCAAGGCCGGCCAGCCCTTTGCAGTAAATGGTGCAGCCGTCGAGTAATCGGCGGCTGTTCTACTTGATCACTCGAAGAACTCGTTCGCGCGCATCTTGCCCCGGGCGAGCCCGAGCTTCATTGCGGGAGTCTGCTTCGTCGCTGACGATCCCATCCAGTTGTGCGCGAACCGATAGATCTCGATGATCTTCGACATCGTCTCGGGGTTGTAGAGGTAATGCCGATCCCATGCGCGACCGTTGGCGCTCGGCGTATGCGCGGGTCGAGCGGCGAACCTGACGTTTGAACGAACCTTGTGGAAGTAGGCATCGACGCTCCTCAGCGTCGCGAGACGCATCAGGCGAGCACGCCGATCCGGAGCCATGTCTGACCGGTCAGTGAGGATTCGGATGCGGCGGTAAGGTTCGCTCTTCGTGTGGAATGGCCACTCGAACGGCTCGCTGGGCTGGTAGCCACGCAGAAGCCCCTCGATCGCCAAGTCGGTCAGTTCTTCCCGCTCCCTCGGGCTCAGGGCGGCCCAGGACGCCTGGCTCACGCCCGTTGCCGACTCGAGCGCGAGCTTGCCGTCCGTGACCAGCCTGTTCCGCGTGTCGTTGGACTGGTGCTTGTCGAAACGCATGACGATGACATCTGCCCTCTTCTGCTTCACCCAGCCGGCGAAGGCCGAGACGAAGGACAGAGCGAGTCCCGGGTCGGCGTCCAGGACGAAGATGAAACGCTCGTCACCCTTGCCGAGGAAGTGGCGCAGAAGAAACGCGTGGGCGAGCTGCATCACATCCTGGCGCATGAGGGCGCCTCGATGGGGGAGTTGGAGATCCAGATCGACGTCCGGGGCTTCCATCGGGTGGATCTCAACATGCTCAGTGATCTTGTCGAGGTAGGCCTTGAACTCGGTTTCCGACCAGACCCTGGCATGTTTCCGAAACGCTCGGGGACGGGCGAAGTCTCCCGCCTGCATCATCCGGGCTTCGATGTCCGGGAGTTCGATTCCCGGATCGAGGCCGAGGTGTGCGGCCATGATGTAGCCTGTGTTGGCATGCGCCGTGCAGAGGTGTTGCACGGCGATCTGAGCCCGGGTCTTCTTGTTCGGCCAGTTCAGGTGCAGCGTCTGCGAGTCGGTCGCGAACCGTCGGCCCACACGGGTCCAATCGACCCCTTCGAAACTCCCTTCGCGGCGAGCCGTGAGATCGACGACGCGGTCGTGGATGAAGTCGATCTTACGATAGACATCACGCGGGCAGAGCCCGGTGAAATCGCTGATCTTCGAGATCGGCACACCATTGGTGATCATCCAGAGCACCTCGCGGTTCGAGTTGCTTCGATGCTGTCGGCGGATACGCGATCCGAGGGAGAAAGAGGTCAGGCATGACTTACATTTCCAACGCTGCGCGCCCTTCGCGGTGCGCCCGGATTTCCGGTAAAGATCGGAGTGCCGGGTGAGAGGCTTCCCGTGGTTCTCACACGAGGCGTTGGGGCACACATCGCGCGGAGCCTCCGGCTGGAAGCGTCCGCGCAGCCGCCGATATTCCTCCACGACCGCGCCGTTGTTCTTGATGATCGACGACTGACCGCATGCCCCGCATTTGAAAGTCTTCTCGTCGCCCGAACCGATCACCCTCCCACGAGGTAGGTTCGATTTGACTTTTCCGGAAGATTTCCCTCTCTTGTCATAGGGATCAGGTGCTTCTGCGAAGAGATCGCATTGCGGATTCCGGCAGAAGTTGATGTCGATCCCGAAACTTGGGAACGGCAATCTGCGCCGAAGTGCTGGCGAAGATTTCTTCGGCAGAGCAGCCATGATTTTCCTCTCGAAAAACACCACATTTCGCGGTTATCGAGGGATAGATTGGCCAAAATCTGGCCAACCTAAGTTTTTTTGCATCATTTACTGCAAAGGGCTGGCAAGGCCGGGGCTCTGTCTCTTTGGGTCTCGTTGGCGGGGACGGGCCTCAGGCCTTGTCGTCCTCGTCCTCATCCTCGTCGTCGTCGCCATGCGGCAGGTTGAAGAAGCTGTCGGCGTCCGAGAAGTCTGCGGGGTTCGCCTTTTCCTCTTCCTCAGCGTCGTCGCCGGTCAGGCTGAAGGTCTCCAGCCCGGCGATTGCCGAGGGGATCTTGGGCTCGGGCGCCATGCCCAGCGACTGCTCGGTCGAGACCAGCTTGCGGCGCTCGTCATCCGACATCACCACGCCCTCGGCGGCCTTCTTGCGCGCCGCCTGCTGGACAGCGGCGTCCAGCTCGGTCTGCTTGCACAGGCCCAGCGCGACCGGGTCGATCGGCTGCATGTTGGCGATGTTCCAGTGCGTGCGCTCGCGGATCGACTGGATCGTCGGCTTGGTGGTGCCGACCAGCTTGCCGATCTGGCCGTCCGACAGTTCCGGGTGGAACTTGACCAGCCACAGGATCGCGTTCGGCCGGTCCTGGCGCTTCGACAGCGGGGTGTAGCGCGGGCCGCGGCGCTTTTCCTCGCCGGCGGCGGCCGGGTTGTATTTCAGCTTGAGCTTGTAGAGCGGGTCGGCCTCGCCCTTGTCGATCTCGGCCTGGTCGAGCTGGTTGTTGGCGATCGGGTCGAAGCCCTTGACGCCGGCGGCGACGTCGCCATCGGCGATGCCCTGCACCTCGAGCTCGTGCAGCTCGCAGAAATCGGCGATCTGCTTGAAGCTCAGCGTCGTGTTGTCGACCAGCCAGACCGCGGTCGCCTTGGCCATCAGGGGCTTGCTCATCTCAGCCACTCCTTTACAAATCTCTCCCGCGCCGGGAAACGGCTGCGGCCAAGGTGCTTCCTTACGGCCGCCATTCCTCGATTTCGGGGAAGTTACCGGCTATATAGTCGCCTTGCCGTCCAGAGGAAAGAGAAAATGCGCCGCCTGCCTGTCCGGGCCCTGTCAATTCTGCTTGCGGCGCTGGCCCTGGCCGGCCCGGCCGCGGCACGCGGCGAGAAGGCCGGCATCTTCGACTATTACATCCTGTCGCTGTCCTGGCCGCCGAACTGGTGCGCGCTGGAAGGCGATGCCCGGCACGACGACCAATGCGATCCGCGGCACGATTTCTCCTTCACCCTGCACGGGCTATGGCCGCAATACAACCGCGGCTATCCGAGCTACTGCCCCTCGATCCAGCGCCCGCCGTCGCGCGCCCAGACCGCCGCGATGGCCGATGTCATGGGCTCGGGCGGGTTGGCCTGGCACGAGTGGAACAAGCATGGCCGCTGCACCGGCCTCACGGCCGCCGCCTATTACGCCAAGGCGCGGGCGGCCTATGACCGGATCGTCATTCCGCAGGTGTTCCGGCAGCTGAACCGGGCGGTGAAGCTGCCGGCGAAGGTGGTCGAGCAGGCCTTCATCGAGGCCAATCCGGGGCTGACACCGGAGATGATCACCATCACCTGCGACCGTGGCAGGGTCCAGGAGGCGCGGGTCTGCCTGACCCGGGACCTCGAGCCGCGCCCCTGCGAACGCGACGTTTCCCGCGACTGCCGGATGCCCGACGCGCTGATGGACCCGGTGCGCTGAGCCTCACATCTTGTCTTCGAGGGTCGGCAGCTTGCGGTCGGCGGCGACCTCCGGCCCGCCCGCGTCCTCGGGCACGTCTTTCAGCAACCAGGCCTTGGCCACCTCGGTCTCGCCGAGGTGGAACAGGTGGACCGGGCAGCGCATCAGCGGCGCGAACATCCGCACGCCCAGCCGGATCCAGTCGGCATCGGCAACCACCGCGACGCGGGCGAACTCGCCCAGGTGCAGCAGCCCCAGCTTGGCATCGTCGAGCGCGGCCCCGGCCGAGAGCCCCTCGAAATCGCTACCGCAGACATAGAGCAGCTTGACCTTGCCCTCTTTCTTGATCCGCGCCTCGACCAGCGGGATCAGGACGTCCTCGTAATCCTGGCGCGAGATATGGCCGTGGGCCGAGATCGCCACCACGTCCTCGGGGTAGCCTTCGAGAACCTCGAAGCTGCCGTCCTCTGTGCTCATCCCGGTCTCCTTTCCTGCGGTTCGCGTGGCACCGGCGGCCGGGGGCCGGCCGGTCAGGCCACCTTCATCACGATCTTGCCGATATGGCCCGGACTTTCCAACCTTTCATGCGCCGCGGCGGCCTGGTCGAGGGGGAATTCGGAATCAATGACCGGGCCGACGGCACCTGCCGACAAAAGCGGCCAGATCTGCGCTTCCAGCCCCTCGGCAATGCGCGCCTTGGCCAGGTCGGATTGCGGCCGCAGGGTCGAGCCGGTGATGGTCAGCCGCCGCACCATGAGCTCGGCGAAGTTCAGCTCGGCCTTGGGACCGGTCAGGAAGGCGATCTGCACCAGCCGGCCGTCATCGGCCAGCGCCTTGACGTTGCGCGGGATATAGCTGCCGCCGACCATGTCGAGGATCAGGTCGGCGCCGCCCTCGGCCTTCATCACCGCGACGAAATCCTCGTCGCGGTAGTTGATCGCCCGCTCGGCGCCGAGCTGGACGCAGGCGGCGCATTTCTCGGCCGAGCCGGCGGTGGCGAAGACACGGGCGCCGAAGGCCTTGGCCAGCTGGATCGCCGTCGTGCCGATGCCGGAAGAGCCGCCATGGACCAGGAACCGCTCCCCGCCCGTCAGCCCGCCGCGCATGAAGACGTTGGTCCAGACGGTGAAATAGGTCTCGGGCAGGCAGGCGGCGGATTTCAGGTCCATGCCGTTGGGCAGCGGCAGGGCATGCGCCGCCGGCGTCACCACGTATTCGGCATAGCCGCCGCCCGGCAGCAGGGCGCAGACCGCATCGCCAACCGCCCAGCGGTCGACATCCGGCCCGACCGCCGCCACCCGGCCCGAGGCCTCGAGCCCCGGCAGCGGCGAGGCGGTCGGCGGCGGCGCGTAGCTGCCGGCGCGTTGCAGGGCGTCGGGGCGGTTGACCCCGGCATAGGCGACCTCGATCAGGATCTGGCCGGGGCCGGGCTGCGGCACCGGCTGCTCGCCGATCTGCAGCACCTCGGGGCCGCCGGGCCGGGTGATTTCCACCGCGCGCATGGTCTTGGGCAGGGTCATCGGATGTCCTTATTGGCGGGAAGTGAATTGGCCCGGCAGGTCGCTCGGCGCGCCCTGCGGGGCGTGGATATGGGACAGAAGCCGCATCGGCCCGGCCAGCAGCCGGCCCAGCACCGGGTTGTCGCGCACCTGCGCCTTGACCTTCTCGAAGCGCATCACCTCGTCGATGCGGCGGTCGAGGAACTCCCAGGTCGCCTGATGGTCGGGGCTGTCGTCGCCCAGCCAATAGAGCACGGTCGAGCCGTAGACGCCCGACAGCGTCATCCGCTTGGTGTACCAGTTGATGTCGTCCGAGCTGTCGCCCAGCCTGCGCCAGATCAGGTCGGCGGTGCCCCACAGCGCCCTTGTGCCGTCGCCGGCATATTGCGGCAGGGCGAACAGCGTCATTCCGCGCCGCACCAGTTCGCGGTCCTCGATCGCCTCGAGCCGGAACCGCACTGCCGCCGCGATCCGGTCGCGGAAACGCATCTGGCTCAGGTCGGCCTCTTCCAGCCGGCGCACCATCTCGGCATCGCCGGCATGATGATAGGCCAGCGCCAGGTCGACGGCGCCGCGCGGGCACAGCGCCCGGGCCAGCGCCGGGTCAAGCTCGGACTCGGCCACCGCGGCCTTGAAGCTCACCTCGGTCCAGCCGTCGAAGGGCACATGCATCTTCGCCGCCTCCAGCAGCTTCGCCCTGTCGGCCGCCATCTTCTCTGCCGTCTCGGTCATCTCGCACTCCTTGCCTGCCGCCGACAGTAGACAAAGCCACCGGGCTTTGCTATACGGCCGCTTCCTGCAATCACGGAAACTCTAACTTAGGAAGGTGGTGACAACCACATGCAGGTGAGCGTTCGCGACAACAACGTCGATCAGGCCCTCCGGGCCCTGAAGAAGAAGCTCCAGCGCGAAGGCGTGTTTCGGGAAATGAAGCTGAAGCAGCATTTCGAGAAACCGTCGGTCAAGCGCGCGCGCGAGCAAGCCGAAGCGATCCGCCGTGCGCGTAAACTCGCGCGCAAGAAGGCCCAGCGCGAAGGTCTGCTCTGAGCGTCTTGCGAAGGCGACTCATCGGCGGGCCCGCCCGCCGTCGGACGACCCCCGGGGCCCCGCCTGCGGGGGTTTTTCGTTTCAATCTGTTACGGCCGGCGCGCTGCATCGCGGCGTAATGTCGCAGATTCGGGCCGGAACGGTCGGAAGCGTCAAGGATCGTTCACCCGAGCGTGAAGGGGGCTTGCACCTTTCTGCGCAAAGGGGCATCCGCAAGGGGACTTTTCTAAGGAGAGTGGAAACATGGGTGCGCGCAAAGCAACGCGGATCGGTTTGCTTCGTCGGTCCAAAGCGCTCATGGCCTCTCCCAAGCACTGGCGAACGCGGCTCATCTTCTGGCTCGGCGCCCTTGCCATCGGCGTCGTCAGCGCCGCCTTCGCCAGCCTCGCCGACAAGGCGTTCGAGCTGTTTTCGATGATCAGCGAGGGGTCGGGCTGGCATCAATGGGCGCCGCTGGTGCTGACGCCGCTGGGCTTCGTCCTCTGTGCCTGGCTCGCCGACCGCTACTTTCCCGGCTCGCAGGGCAGCGGCATCCCGCAATGCATCGCCACCCGCCACCTGCGCGACGAGGATCACCGCAACGGCTACCTGGCGATGAAGATCGTCTTCGGCAAGGTCGGCCTGACCCTGATCGGCCTGGTCTGCGGCGCCTCGATCGGGCGCGAGGGACCGACGGTGCAGATCGGCGCGGCGCTGATGCTGCTGGCCGGCCGCATCGGCGGCATGGCCCATGCCCGCGGCCTGATCCTGGCCGGCTCGGCCGCCGGCATCGCCGCCGCCTTCAACACCCCGCTGGCCGGCGTCGTCTTCGCCATCGAGGAGATGAGCCGCAGCTACCAGGCCCGGACCAACGGCGTCGTGCTGTCGACGGTCATCATCGCCGGCATCGCCTCGCTGGCGATCGTCGGCAACTACACCTATTTCGGCGTCAGCCACGCCACCGCCGCCTTCCCCGGCGACTGGCCGCTGGTGATCACCTGCGGCGTCGTCGGCGGCTTGCTCGGCGGCGCCTTCAGCAAGCTGGTCATCACCATCACCCACCGCATCCGGCGCTGGCGCCATGTCGGCCACGGCACCCGGGTCATCGTCGTCGCCGGCCTTGCCGGCTTCACCCTGGCCGCGATCGGCGTCGCCACCGGCGGGCTGACCTTCGGCACCGGCTATGCCCAGGCGCGCAGCGCGGTCGAGGGCGCCAGCCTGCCGGCCACCTTCTTCCTGGCCAAGTTCATCGCCACCATCGCCTCGACCGTCTCGGGCATTCCCGGCGGGCTGTTCGCGCCCTCGCTGGCCGTCGGCGCCGGGCTGGGCAGCACGCTGGGCCTGGTCTTCGGCGCCAGCGCGAGCCTGGCCGCGGTGCTGGGCATGGCGGGCTATTTCGCCGGCGTCGTCCAGGCGCCGATGACCGCCTTCGTCATCATCGTCGAGATGACCGGCAACCACTCCAACGTCGTTCCGGTGATGGCGGCGTCGATGATCGGCTACGGTGTCTCGCGCATGGTCTCGCCGGTGCCGCTCTACCACGCGCTGTCGCGGCTGTTCTTTGCCGACGCGCTGCGCAAGCGCCGCGCCAACCACGCCGAGCATGGCGAGCACGTCCCGCACGGCCACGCCGCCTGACGCCGCGGAGGAAACATGGACCGCGACCTGGAACACGAGATCGAGCAAACCCTGCGCGAACGGGCGCAGTATTTCTCGGCCCGCTGGTTCGGCCGCCTGTTCCGCGCCGAGCTGAGCCTGGCCGACACGTTCTGGGTCGGCATGTACGGCGTGCTGCTGGTGATCGTGCCAGGGATGTTCGCGCTGTCCTTCGCCGTCAAGATCTTCGCCCCGGCCGCGGGGGTGACGGTGTTCTCGGCCCTGGCGCTGGTGCTGGCCCTCTACTGGGCGGCGGCAACCCGCGCCGTGATCCTGACCGCCCGCCGCGCACCCGAGGCCGCCGGCGGCTGGCGCCGCGCCGCCGTGGTCTTCGCCGTGCTCAGCACGCTGGGGGCGTTCTTCGGCGGGCTGGCCGGCGTGCTGTAGCCCGAAGCCTTCGCCCGGCGGCAACGCCGGGCGGCGCCCGACCCTCCCCCCAGGAGGGCGCATTCTTGTGACAATCAAGGGGTTCAAGCCTCGAACGGGTCGAGGACGTTCCTCACAACAGCGCCGTCGCAAGCGCCCACCCAGGGTCGGGCGCCGCCCTCGTCACTCCCTCACACCGGGATCGCCGTGGTCCGGAACACCGTCCGCAGGGCGAAGGACGAATGCATCTGCGCCACGCCGGGCAGCCGCGACAGGTATTGGCGGTGGATGCGGGCGAAATCCTCGGTGTCCTGGGCCACGATCTTGAGCAGGTAATCCGCCGTCCCCGCCATCAGGTGGCATTCCAGCACGTCGGGGATCTTCGCCACCTGCCGCTCGAAGGCGTCCAGCAGGTCGTCGGCCTGGCCCTGGAGCGTGATCTCGACGAAGACCGTCGTCGGCCGCCCCATCTTGCGCTCGTCGAGCAGCGCGACATAGTCGCGGATATAGCCCTCGCCCTCGAGCCGCTGCACCCGGCGGTGGCAGGCCGAGGGCGAGAGGTTGACCCGCTCGCTGAGCTCGGAATTGGTCATCCGGCCAGCCTTCTGCAAGGCAGCCAGAATCCGGCGGTCGGTCGCGTCGAGTTCCATTTTCACGCAAGCTTCTTCGAAAGTTTCCGTTCCCTGTCGGTAATTCTACCACCGACAGGGGGCAAGACCATGGCAGTTTTCAAAGCAATTCGCGGCCAAGAGGTGCAGGATTGTCGCAGGGAATACGGAGGAGTGCCATGAAGATCGGTTGCCCCAAGGAAATCAAGCCGCAGGAATTTCGCGTCGGGATGACGCCCCATGCGGCGCGTGAAGCCGTGGCCGCGGGCCACGAGGTCGTCATCGAGACCCATGCCGGCGCCGGTGCCGGCTTCCCCGATGCCGATTACGTTGCCGCCGGCGCGAAGATCGTCGACACCGCCGAGGAAGTCTTCGCCGCGGCCGAGATGATCGTGAAGGTCAAGGAACCGCAGGCGGTGGAACGCAAGCGGCTGCGCGAGGGCCAGCTGCTGTTCACCTATCTGCACCTGGCGCCCGATCCGGCCCAGACCAAGGACCTGCTCGAGTCGGGTGTCACCGCCATCGCCTACGAGACCGTCACCGACGACCGCGGCGGGCTGCCGCTGCTGGCGCCGATGTCGGAAGTGGCCGGCAAGCTGGCGCCGCAGGTCGGCGCCTGGACGCTGCAGAAGGCCAATGGCGGCCGCGGTGTGCTGCTGGGTGGCGTGCCCGGGGTCGGCCCGGCCAAGGTGGTGGTGATCGGCGGCGTCGTCGTCGGTACCCATGCCGCCCGTGTCGCCGCCGGCATGGGCGCCGAGGTCACCGTCCTCGACCGTTCGCTGCCGCGGCTGCGCTATCTCGATGACGTGTTCGGGCGCGAGTTCCGCACCGCCTATGCCAGCGCTGGCAACAATGCAGAGCTGGTGGCCGAGGCCGACATGGTGGTCGGCGCGGTGCTGATCCCCGGCGCGGCGGCACCCAAGCTGGTGAGCCGCGAACAGCTCAAGACGATGAAGCCCGGCGCGGCGATCGTCGACGTGGCGATCGACCAGGGCGGTTGCTTCGAAACCAGCCACGCAACGACCCACGAGGATCCGATCTACGAGGTCGAGGGCATCATGCATTACTGCGTCGCCAACATGCCCGGCGCCGTCGCCCGCACTTCGACCATCGCTCTGGGCAACGCGACGATGCCGTTCATGATGGCGCTGGCCAACAAGGGCTGGCGCCAGGCCTGCGAGGACGATCCCCACCTGCTCGCCGGGCTCAACACCCATGCCGGGCACCTGACCTATTACGCGGTCGGCAAGGCGCTCGGCATCGACGTGATGTCGCCGTCGCTGGCGCTCAAGTCGTAAGGCCACCACTCATGAAAACCGCAGGCGCCCGGCCCCGGCCGGGCGTCTTGCATTTCAGGCCTTCCAGAATTTCGGCACCACCAGCACGAAGACCGACAGAAGCTCCAGCCGCCCGGCCAGCATACCGAAGCTCATCGCCCATTTCGCCGGCCAGGGAAACGCGTCCATCGCCCCGGTCGGCCCCACGGACGGCCCGAAGGCCGGGCCGATATTGAAGACCGAGGTCCAGGCCGCCGTCAGCGCCGTCTTCGAGTTCAGCCCGGTGAAGGACAGGAACACCGCCACCACCCCGAAGGTGACGATGAAGGCCGAGAACAGCACGATCACCGAGTTGATGATATCCTCGCTCACCTGCCGGCCTTCCAGCCGCACCGGATGGACGGCATTGGGGCTGAGGATGCGGCGCAGCTGCGTCTTGATCGCCTCGAACAGGATCAGGTAGCGGAAGATCTTGATCGAGCAGCCGGTGGACGCCGTGCAGCCGCCGATCATCCCCACCATGATCACCACCATGAACGGAAACGGCCCCCACAGCCCGATATCGACGCTGGTATAGCCGGTGCCCGAGAAGATCGTCACCACGTTGAAGGTGGTCTCGCGCAGCGTGGTGAAGAAGGGCGCGCCGCGGTCGAGGATCTCGTAGGCGGTGATGGCGGCGATGGCATAGGCGTTCCAGCGGATATAGGCCCGCACCTGGATGTCGCGCCAGAGCGGTTGCCAGTGGCCCGCGGTCAACTGGACGAAGCGGATGAACGGCATCGAGGCCAGCAGCATGAAGGCGGCCGAGGCATATTCCGCCGGGCCGATGAACAGCGAGAACGACTTGTCGGAGGTCGAGAAGCCGCCGGTCGAGATCGTCGTCATGGCGTGGACGATGGCCTCGAAACTGGTCATGCCGAGGGCGAAATAGGTGGCGGCGCAGGCGACGGTGAGGCCGAGATAGATGCGGATCAGGCCGGTCGAGATGTCGAGCGCCCGGGGCAGGATCTTGCCCAGCGTGTCGAAACCTTCCGAGCGGAAATACTGCATCCCGCCGACCTTCATCACCGGCAGGAAGATCATCGCCACGATGACGATCCCCAGCCCGCCCAGCCATTGCAGGATGCCGCGCCACAACAACGTGCCGGCGGGCATCTGGTCGAGCCCGACGAAAACGGTCGAGCCGGTCGTCGTCAGCCCCGACATCGCCTCGAAATAGGCGTCGGTGAGGCTGGCGCCGGGGGCGCCGAGCATGAAGGGCAGCGCGCCGAAGAACGGCAGCGTGACCCAGACCCCGGTGGTCAGCAGGAAGCTCTGCTGGATGGTCAGTCCGCCGGTGACGCCGTTGGCGCAGGCCAGCGCCAGCGCCCCGCCGGCCAGCCCGGTGATCAGCGCGCATTTCAGGAAGACCGGCCAGTTGCCGTCGCCCTCGATCAGGTCGGCGAGGAACGGAAACAGCATCATCGCCCCCAGGGTGGCGACGAGCAGGCCGATGACATATCCGACAGGGCGAAGATCAAACATCCGACGCAGGGATGGCCGCAGCTCACGATCCTGTCAAGTTGGCACGGCGCCGCCTGCGACCACAGGGCGGCAATCGCCGGCGGTTGGCACGGTTCGTGCACGGCGTCGCGTCAACGCTCGCCGCAATCCGCGACGATAGATGGGCGAAGGAATTGAACGAAGACCTGCCGCCTCAGCCCGGGTGATGCAGCGTCGCGAACAACCGGGGATCGAGGCTTTCGGCCGCGAAGGTCTCGCCCTCGGTCAGCAGGCTGACGGCGTCGTGGCTGTGCAGGCTTTCCTGGTGGCTGGCCACGACCCGGAAATCGCCGATCCGCGGGTCGCCCTGCAGCCGGTCGCAGAACAGCCGCGCCGCGTCCTCGACGAAGATCGGGTTTGCGGCATTGAGTTCGGCAAAGGCCTGTTCGTCCTCGCGCTTGACCATCACCTGGGTTTCGGTCGGCACCGCCGCGCGGCAAAGGTCGATCAGATCCTCGAACCACAGGCAGGGCTGATCCTCGGCCATCACCACCGAGATCCGCGCCACCGAACGCTGCGAATGCGGCGTCGCCAGCTGGCCGCGCTCCATCCGCGCATGCTCGCTCAGTTCCAGTGAACAGGGGCAGGTCGAGCTGTAGACATAGTCGAGATGCATGATCTTCTTGCGCTGCCCAGCCCGCTCGACCAGTTCCAGCGCGATATCGTAATATTGGTAGCCTTCCAGCCCAGAACGTAGGGATTTCACCCTCACAGGAAAGGAAAACCGCATCTGGATACGGGCATCGAAGCTTTCCAGGTCGGCCTTGTAGTCGTCCAGCGCCCCCTCGATCACCTCGAAACTGAACGTTCGTTCGGCATGGCCGTAGAAGCTGCGCATGATCCGGCTCATGTTGATGCCCTTCTTCTCGGCATCGAGGCTGACCGTGCCGGTCACCGAGGTTTCCAGCGTCAGATCGCCGTTATCGCGGGTGTGATAGCGGATCGGCAAACGGAAATTCGAGATCCCGACATGCTGGATCGGCCGGCGGGCGCCGCGGATCAGGCTCGCCGGGCCGTTCTGCAGGTCGGGCAGCGTGGCGCGATAGGCGCCGTCGGCCTCGAACCCGTGCGGATAGTCGCGGCTCAGCTCGGGATAGGAATTGCGCCCGATCAGCGCCCGCGCCTCGGGACCGAGCTGGGCCAGCCCCGCGGCCCCGGCGGTCTCGGCGAAACGGCGCAGCACCTTGAGGGCCCGTTCGGCCTCGTCGCGGTCGGGCTCCTGCTCCAGCCCCGGCGTCTGAATGGTCATCGCGCGTCTCCTTGCCGTGTCGGCGGCATGCTCCAATGTGGGGCCGCTGACGCATAAGTCCAGCCTTGTGACCGATCTACGCTGGAAACGACGCTTCAGATCACATCCAGCGCCCCCTTGAGATCGGCGATCAGGTCGGCGGTGTCTTCCAGACCGATCGACAGCCGGATCAGCCCCGGGGTGATCCCCAGTTCCGCCTTCTGCGCGTCCGGCAGGCGCTGGTGAGTCGTCGTCGCCGGATGGGTCGCGATCGAGCGCGCGTCGCCGAGGTTGTTCGAGATCGTGAAGATCTCCAGCGCGTTGAGGAAACGGAAGGCCGCCTCCTTGCCCGCCGCGATGTCGATGGTCACCACCGTGCCGCCTGCCGACATCTGGCTCTGTGCCAGCGCGTGCTGGGGATGCGAGGCGAGGCCGGGATAGATCACCCGCGCCAGCCGGTCGTCGCCCTCCAGCACCGCGGCGATGGCCAGCGCGCTGTCGGCCATCGCCCGGCAGCGCAGGTCGAGGGTCTGGAGGCCGTTCAGCATCAGCCAGGCGGTGAACGGGCTCATCGAGCCGCCGGTATGCTTCATGTAGGGCTCGACCGTCTTGCGGATGAATTCCTTGGTGCCGCAGATCACCCCGCCCAGCGCCCGGCCCTGGCCGTCGATATGCTTGGTGGCCGAGTAGACGACGACATCGGCCCCCATCTCGACCGCGCGCGAGAAGACCGGGGTGGCGAAGACGTTGTCGACGACGACCGTGGCGCCGACACCATGGGCAATTTCCGCCACCGATTTCAGGTCGACCACTTCCAGCGTCGGGTTCGACACGCTTTCAAGGAACACCGCCCTGGTGTCGGGCCGCATCGCCGCGCGCCACTGGTCGAGGTCAGTACCATCGACGAATGTCACCTCGACCCCGAAGCGGCCGAGCACATCCTCCAGCACATAGAGGCAGGAGCCGAACAGCGCCCGGGCCGAGACGACGTGGTCGCCCGCCTTCAGCATCGAGGTCAGCGCGCCCGAGACCGCCGCCATGCCCGAGGCGGCGGCGAAGGCGCATTCGGTGCCCTCGATCGCGGCGACGCGGTCCTCGAACATCCGCACCGTCGGGTTGCCGTAGCGGGCATAGATGAACTCGTCCTCGCCCGACTTGACGAAGCGGGCCTCGGCCTGCTCGGCGCTGTCATAGGCGAAGCCCTGGGTCAGGAAGATCGCCTCGGCCATCTCGCCATACTGGCTGCGCCGCGCCCCCGAATGGATGAGTTTCGTCCGTCTGTTCCAGTTGTCCGACATCTCGACGCCCTTCCCGCGCAAAGAAAAACCCCCACCGCGAAGAGGCGTGGGGGTGCTGTCGTCCCGAACCTCTTTAGCGGCTTGTTTAACGTGGCCCGCAATCCGGTGAACAAATCGCCACGTCCCTCCGCTACGCCTCGAATCACTCCACGTCAAGCATGGCCACCCGGTTTTCCAGGCAGGTCAGGCAAGGGTGTCACGCGACGGTTACGCCAGCTTCACGCCGGTTTCGCATCGCGACGCTACCGGTTTCACACCCATATCGCACCGCCGGGGGACCGAGCAGGAAAGGACCTGCGGCCATGCCGCTGATCGCCGTCAACGCCATTGCCGACGCGCCGGTCGCCGCCGAATCCCGCCCCCTCGATGCCGTGCTGGCCGGAGCCCTCGCCGCCCTGCCCGCCGGCGCCCCGATCATGGTCATGCTGCACGGCTTCCGCTTCTCGCCCACCGTCATCGGACAAAGCCCGCACAGCCATATCCTGTCCCTCGAACCCGATCCGCAGTGCTGGAAGGCGCTGTCCTGGCCGCGCCACCTCGGTTTCGAGGGGGCGGCGCAGGAAGGCCTCGCCATCGCCTTCGGCTGGGAGGCGCGCGGCACGCTCTGGCGCGCCTATGACGAGGCGGCGCTGGCCGGAAGGGCGCTGGCCACGCTGCTGAACCGGATCGCGGCGCTGGCCCCGGGGCGCCGGGTCGGCGCGCTGGCCCACAGCCTCGGCGCCCGGGTGCTGCTGCAAGCCCTGCCCCATCTCGACAGCCCGGCCGTCGACAGCGCCGTGCTGCTGGCGGCGGCCGAATTCCGGTCCCGGGCCGCCGCCGCGCTGGCCAGTCCCGCCGGCCGCGCCGTCGAGATCGTCAACGTCACCAGCCGCGAGAACGCGCTCTACGACCTGATGATCGAGACGCTGATCCCGCGCCCCCGCGACCGCACGCTGGGGCGCGGCCTGCCCGGGCCGTCGCGGCGCTGGCTCGACCTGCCGCTCGACCACGCGCCGACGCTTGCCGCCCTTTCCGGGCTCGGCCATCCCGTCGCGCCGCCCGGCCGCCGCGCCTGCCACTGGAGCACCTATCTGCGCCCCGGCGTCTTCGGCCTCTACCGCGCCCTGCTGGAGGGCGAACTCGCGCTCGGGGCCCTGCGCGCCGCGCTGCCCACCCCCGCCAACACGCCGCTGCGGCGCCGCGACCGCCCCGCGCCCTTGCCGCCGGCGCAGGATGCCCCAGTATGATCGGGACCGATCAGGAGCCCGACATGACCGACCCCATAGACCTCTATTACTGGCCCACGCCGAATGGCTGGAAAATCTCCATCGCGCTGGAAGAGATGGGCCTGCCCTATCGCCTGCACCTGGTGAATATCGGCGCCGGCGCGCAATTCGCGCCCGATTTCCTCAGTATCGCGCCCAACAACCGGATGCCGGCGATCGTCGATCCCGCCGGCCCGGACGGCGCGCCGATCTCGATCTTCGAATCCGGCGCCATCCTGCAGTATCTCGCCCGCAAGACCGGCCGGTTCTACGGCACTACCGAGCGCGACCGGATCGCCGTCGAACAATGGCTGATGTGGCAGATGGGCGGCCTCGGCCCGATGGCGGGCCAGGCGCATCACTTCCTCAAATACGCCCCGGCGATGGCGCCGCCCAACGACATCCCCTACGCCAAGGATCGCTACCGGGGCGAGGTCGCCCGGCTCTACGGCGTGCTCGACCGGCAACTGGCCAAAGCGGAATTCGTCGCCGGCGACTTCGTCTCGATCGCCGATTTCGCGATCTGGCCCTGGGCCTCGCTCTGGGAAGGCCAGCAGCAGAGCCTTGACGACAAGCCCCACATGGCGCGCTGGCTCGCCACCATGGCCGCCCGCCCCGGCGTCCAGGCCGGCCGCGCCCTGGCAGCCGAGAAACGCGGCGACATCGCCGCCGACCGCAAGGCGCAAGGCGTGCTGTTCAAGCGCGCGGACTGAGCCAGCCAGACAGCCTGACGGAGACGAGGACCAAGCCCCTCCCGTCCCTTTCGGCTCGGAAATATCCTCGGGGGTGAGCAGGCTTCCCAGAAACGCTCCGCTGGAGCGTTTCGCCTGCGAACGGGCGGAGCCCCGGGTCTCCGACGCGAAGAGGGGCAGACAGCCCCTCGCTCCCAGTTCCTCAGGCGTCGTCGCCTTCCTGCTCCTCGATGCCGTAGTCGCGAAACACCCGCCCCTGTAGCATGAAGAAGGCGAAGATCGCCGCGGTCAGGCCGAAGGTCTTGAAGGTCACCCAGGCCTCGGTGCTCATCGTCCGCCAGATCACCTCGTTGAGCACGGCGAGGCCGAAGAAGAAGGCGGTGACCCGCCGGGTCAGGATCATCCAGCCCTCGTGTTCGAGCGGCACCACCTCTTCCATCACCACCCGCAGGTAGGACTTGCCGCGCAACAGCCCGGCGCCGAGGATGCCGCCGAACAGCAGGTAGATCATCGTCGGCTTCATCTTGAAGAAGCGGTCGTCGTTGAGCCAGACCGACAGCCCGCCGAAGATCACCACCAGCACGACGGTGGCAATCTGCATCTTCGACAGATGCCCGGTCAGGCGCCACAGGATCGCGGTCGAGAGCACCATCAGCGGGATGAAACCGGCGGTGACCAGGATGAAACCGTCGTAATCGGTGCCGGCGATCAGGAAATGCTGGCCCTTGAGCTTCAGGTAACCGACGAAGAAAGCCAGGATGGGGCCGAATTCCAGCACCATCTTCAGGATCGGATTGATCTTGCGTCCCGCCATCTACGGTTCTCCTGTCGCTTCCCGGTCAATGCCGCCAAACGCCGGGCCATGCAAGCCACGACGCCGCGACCTCTCCGCGCGCCCGCGCCCGGAACGCGCCTGCGACGGGTATATTTCGGCCCGGAAGAAAGCCAGGGCGCAGGGCATCTTCTTCTTTGTCCAAATACTCCCGGGGGTCCGGGGGGTAGACCCCCCGGCCTTCCCGCTAGCCCGCCAGTTCGACCAGCACCGCCCCGCTGGCGATCAGCGCCATCAGCACCAGCCGGCGCGGCCCGACCTTCTCCTTCAGCACCACCCAGCCGATCAGCGCGGCGAAGACGGTCGAGGTCTCGCGCAGCACCGCCGCCTCGCCGACCTTGTCGAGCCGCGTCGCCATCATGATCGAGCCGAAGCTGAGCCAGGCGACCACCGCCCCCAGCACGCCGCGCCGAACCAATGGCACCATCTCGGACGAGGGCAGGCTGCGCCAGCGGCGGTGGGTGTAGACCGGCATGAACAGCCCGTCGATGAAGAAGAACCAGGCCAGGAAGGTGAAGGGATCGGCCGTCGACCGGATGCCGTAGGCGTCGTAGGTGGTGTAGAGCGCGACGAAGGAACCCGTCGCCACCGCCAGCCCCAGCGCCGGCACCAGCGTCTCGCGGCCGAGATCGACATGGCGCAGGTTGTAGGCCGCCAGGCCGAAGATGCCGGTCAGCAGCACCGCGACGCCGCCCCATTGCCCGGCGGTGAAATGCTCGCCGAAGATCAGCATCGCGCCGAGGACGGCAAAGAGCGGCCCGGTGCCGCGCACCACCGGATAGACCACGGTATAGGCGCCGCGCTGATAGGCCATCGCCTGCAGCAGCTTGTAGCCGACATGGATGACGAAGGCGCCGGCGAAGATCGGCCACATATGCGGCTCGGGCCAGGGCACGACGAACAGCGCCAGCGGCGCCGAGAGCAGCCCGTAGCTGGCGTCGATCGCGGCGCGGCTGAGCCAGGGATCGTGCCGGCCCTTCTGCAGCGCGCCGAAAATGGCGTGCAGGAAGGCGGCCATCAGGGCGAGGACCAGCGCCGCGGTATGGCCCGCCGGGGTGCCCTCGATACTGGCGATGAAGGCACTCATGAAACGCGACAGAGCTCCTGGTCAATGGCCGGGGGCTTCGCGCCCCCGGACCCCCGCGGGATATTTTCGCTGAGAGGAAGAAGGCAGATGCCAGCCCGGCTGCCGGGCGCGCTCATGCCTCGACGCCGGTCAGGGCGCGGGCGAAATCCTCCGGGTCGAAGGGCTGGAGGTCGTCGATCTGCTCGCCGACGCCGATGGCGTGGATCGGCAGGCCGAAGCGGTCGGCCAGGGCGACGAGGACGCCGCCGCGGGCGGTGCCGTCGAGCTTGGTCATGACGAGGCCGGAGACATCGGCCAGCTTCTGGAAGGTCTCGACCTGGCTGAGCGCGTTCTGGCCCGTCGTCGCGTCGAGCACCAGCAGGGTGTTGTGCGGCGCCTCGGGGTCCTTCTTGCGGATCACCCGGACGATCTTGGCCAGTTCCTCCATCAGGTCGGCGCGGTTCTGCAGCCGGCCGGCGGTGTCGATCATCAAGAGGTCGGCGCCCTCTTGCTGGGCCCGGGTCATGGCGTCGAAGGCGAGGCTGGCGGGGTCCGAGCCCTCGGGCGCGGTCATCACCGGCACGCCGGCGCGCTCGCCCCAGACCTGGAGCTGCTCGACGGCGGCGGCGCGGAAGGTGTCGCCGGCGGCGATCACCACGGTCTTGCCGGCGGCGCGGAACTGGCTTGCGAGCTTGCCGATCGTCGTCGTCTTGCCCGAGCCGTTGACGCCGACCACCAGCACCACCTGCGGCTTGGAGGGATAGAGCGGCAGCGGCTTGGCGACCGGCTCCATGATCCGGGCGATCTCGTCGGCCAGCGCCTGCTTGATCTCGTTGACCGAAAGGCGCTTGCCATAGCGGCCCTCGGCGAGGTTGGCGGTGACGCGGACCGCCGTCTCGACCCCCATGTCGGACTGGATCAGCAGCTCCTCGAGGCTTTCCAGCATGTCGTCGTCGAGAACCCGACGCGGGCCGGTATCGCGGCCGATCATCCGGCCGAGGATGCCGGGCCGGGCCTCGGGCTTCGCCTCGGGGGCGCTTGGGGCCGCTGCGGGGGCGGCGGGCGGCGGCGCGGGTTGCTCCGGCTCTCGCGGCGCTTCGGCGGCGGGCGCGGGCGCGGGCGCGGGCGCGACCTCCGGCGCCGGCGCCTCGGCTTCGGCGGCCTCCTCGGCGCCTTCTTCGACCAGGCTTTCGAGGCCCTCTTCGAGCTTCGAAGAGGTCTTGAACATCCGATCCTTGAGTTTCCTGAAGAAAGACATCGCTGATCCCGTGGTCGCGGGCCGGGCCCGGTTCCCCCTGACCTAATCCTTCCGCGCGTCAGAGGGAAGAGGCCAGCGCCACCCCGCCGAGGCCGATCAGTGCCTGCCCCGACCAGTAGGCGGCCCAGACCGCGCGCGAGAGCAGGCGCGAGGGCCGGTCGGGGCGGAGGAAGATCTCGATCGCCAGCAGCAGATCGGAGGCGAGGAACAGGATAGCGCCGAGCAGCACCGGCCAGGCGGCGACGGGCAGGGCGAGGGCGGCAAGGGCCATGGCGCAGATCACCACGACATAGCCCCGGACGGGCCAGCGCAGGGCACCGGTGCGCGGGGCGAGCCAGACCTCGGTCGACAGCCCCAGCGCCAGCACCGCCAGCGCCGGCCAGAGCGGCGGCAGGCCGGTGGCGGCGCTCAGGAAGGCGGCGGCATAGGCGAGGTGGCCGGCGGCGAAGGCGCCCATGCCGGCAAGGAAGGCGCGGTCTCCCTTGCGCGACAGCGCGAGGTCGCCCAGTGCGCCGAGGGCGAGGCCGGCGGTTATCGCCGGCGGCGCGCCGAGCGTCGCGGCGGCAGCAGCCAGCGCGAGGGTGGACAGGGTCTTGGTGGCGGATTTCGTCGCCGAGACCTCCTGCCAGCAATAGCTGATCCAGTAGACCAGCGCCGACAGTGCCCCGGGAAGGGCGAGCAGCAGCCCGGTGCTCATCGCCGGCTCCGCGGAGGCTGCGCCGCCACGGCAGCACCGGAAAGCCGTCTTGCCCGTGCCATCATTCCCTGCTTCCCTTCCGTCCAAGCCCGTTGCCGGGGCAGCTTGCCCGGAAAACGCGGCGCAGGGAACCGCCGGATGCGAGACGACCGATGACGCTGTTTGCCGTGGTGACATTGCTGCCCCTGCCGCTGCTGCTGGCCGGCGCGACACTGGGCGGGCTCTGGGCGCTGGCGGCGCTGCTCTACATCACCGTCATCGCCTTCCTGCTCGACCAGTTCATCGACCTCGCCGACGACGGCGAACTGCCCGAGGGCGCCGAGTTCCCCGCTGCCGACCGGCTCTCGGTGGCGCTGGCCGTGGCGCATTTCGGCCTGCTGGCACTGGGCGTCTGGGCGGTGTCGGGCGGCACCGGCATCGGCTGGGGGGCGCGGCTGGCTTGCTTCTTCGCCTTCGGACTGTTCTTCGGCCAGGTCAGCAATTCCAACGCCCATGAGCTGATCCACCGCGCCGACAAGCGGCTGTTCCGGCTGGGGATGTGGGTCTATATCTCGCTGCTTTTCGGCCATCACACCTCGGCCCATCGCCATATCCACCACCGCTACGTCGCCACCCCGGACGACCCCAACAGCGCCGAGGCGGGCGAGAGCTTCTATGCCTTCCTGCCGCGGGCCTGGACCGGGTCCTTCATCGCCGGCTACGAGATGGAGCGGGCGCTGCGCCAGCGGCTGGGGCGCAAGGGGCTGCACCCTTACCTGCTCTACCTGGGCGGGGCGGCGCTCATCATCCTCGCCGTGGCGCTGGTCTTCGGCTTGCCGGGCCTGATCGCCTATCTCGCGCTGGCGGGCTATGCCCAGGTCCAGCTGCTGCTGTCGGATTACGCCCAGCATTACGGGCTGAGCCGCGCCCGCCGCCCCGGCGGCAAGCCCGAGCCGGTCGGGCCCGGCCATTCCTGGAACGCGCCGCACTGGTTCACCTCGGCGCTGATGCTGAACGCGCCGCGCCATTCCGCCCATCACGCCCATCCGGGCCGGCCCTACCCGGCGCTCGACCTGCCCGCCGGCGGCGCGGCGCCGATGCTGCCCTACAGCCTGCCGGCGATGGCGACGATCGCGCTCTGCCCGCCGCTGTGGCGCAGGATCATGGACCGGCGGCTGGCGCGCTGGCAGGCGCGGAGCGCGAAAGTCCCGGCCGCGGAGTGAGCGGTGAGGCCGGGGGGCTGTCTGCCCCCCGGAGCCCCCCGAGGATATTTGTGAGCAGAAAGTGGGCGGAGAGGGGCGCACCGCCGGGGCGGACGCGACTGCGCTCTGGCCTGAAGGACCCAAATCTGCAAGGCTGGAAGGGAAGGCCGGGCCGCGGCCTGTCGGGCGCGGGCCGGCGCAGCCGGAGGGACGACCCATGCGCAGCCTTGCCCTGACCATGCGCAGCCTTGCCCTGACCTCGGTTGCGGCCCTGATGCTGGTGCCGCTGGCCGCAGCTGCAGGCGACAAACCGATGAGCGCGGCCGAGTTCGATGCCTATTCGCAGGGCAAGACGCTCTACTACGCCATCGGCGGCAAGCCCTACGGGGCCGAGCAGTACCTGCCGAACCACCAGGTGATCTGGGCCTTCCTCGGTCAGGAGTGCCGGCGCGGTCACTGGTACGAGGACAAGGGCCAGATCTGCTTTTCCTACGAGAACAGCGGCGACGGACCGCAATGCTGGACCTTCTTCCCCGAGGCCGGTGGGCTGCGGGCGCATTACATGGGCCCCGACAGCGGCGGCGATCTGGTCGAGGTGCGTCAGAGTTCCGAGCCGCTGCACTGCCCCGGCCCGGCGGTCGGGGTGTAGCGGGCGGATTGCAGCGAACGGGACCTGGCGGACATGCTGTGACGCGCGGTCCCGATGCCCGGCCTTGACCTTCGCGGCGCGGGCGGTGAAGCCTTGGGCACTGATGAAGGAGCTCACCGATGACCGCCCCCTATTTCACCCGTGACGACCTGGCCGCCGCCGCCGATCTGGTCCATGGCCAGATGGCGCCGACGCCGCAATATGCCTGGCCCCAGCTTCAGGCCAAGCTGGGCGTCAAGGTCTGGGTCAAGCACGAGAACCACGGCCCGACCGGCGCCTTCAAGGTGCGTGGCGGCATCACCTTCATCGACTGGCTCAAGCGGACCCACCCCGAGGTTCCCGGCATCATCACCGCGACGCGGGGCAATCACGGCCAGAGCCAGGCCCGCGCCGCCACCGCCGCCGGGCTGCGCGCCGTGGTCTACGTGCCGCACGGCAACTCGGTCGAGAAGAACGAGGCGATGCGCGCCTTCGGGGCCGAGCTGATCGAGTTCGGCGAGGATTTCGACACCGCCAAGGAAGAGGCGATGCGGGTGGCCGAGGCCGAGGGGCTGTTCGCCGTCCCGCCCTTCCACCGCGAGCTGGTGCGCGGGGTGGCGACCTATGCCTACGAGTTCTTCAGCGCCAAGCCCGACCTCGACACCGTCTACGTGCCGATCGGCTGCGGCTCGGGCATCTGCGGCGTGATCTCGGCCCGCGACGCGCTGGGGCTGAAGACCAAGGTGGTCGGGGTGGTCAGCGAGCAGGCCCAGACCGCGAAACTGTCGGTCGAGGCCGGGCATCTGGTCGAAACCCAGACCGCGCGCACCTTCGCCGACGGCATGGCGGTGCGGGTGCCGGTGGCCGAGGCCTATGACATCTATTCCAAGGGCGCCGAGCGCATCGTCGCGGTCTCGGAGGCGGAGGTGGCGGAAGCGATCCGGCTCTACTACCGCGCCACCCACAACCTCGCCGAAGGCGCCGGCGCCGCGCCGCTGGCGGCGCTGATGCAGGAGCGCGACCGGCTGCAGGGCAAGGAGGCCGGGGTCATCCTGACCGGCGGCAACATCGACGCCGACTGGCTGGTGACGGTGCTGCAGGGCGGGGTGCCGCAGGTCTGAACCGGCGCCCCGGCCCGCAGGCCCGTAGCCGACGCTCAGCCGCCGAGCGGATAATGCACCAATGCGCGGTGATGCGCCCCCTTGGGCGACAGCCGCGACTCGTAGAGCACGAAATCCATCACCGAAAACGGGCCGGAGCGGAAATCCGCCACCTGCACCACGGCATGTTCCAGCCGCGGCGCCTCGACCGCCCCCGGCGCGAAGCGGGCCAGGGTGACATGCGGGGTGTAGCGGCGGTGATCTGGCTCTGCTCCGGCACGACGGGCGGCAGCGGCGATCCGTGCCTGCAGCGCCAGCAGCTCCGGGCTGGGCGCCACCCCGGCCCAGGCGACGCGCGGCCGGGCGCCGCCGAACAGGCCGACGCCGGAGAGGGTGAGCTCGAACGGCGCCCCCTCGACCGCGCAGAAGGCCTCGTGGACCGCCTCGAGCCCGGCATCGTCGAGATCGCCGAGGAAGACCAGCGTCAGGTGCAGGTTCTCCTCGGGCACCCGTCGCGGCAGCGGCAGCATCAGTTGCAGCGCGGCCAGCGCCGACCGCTGGGCCTCGGGCAGGGATATGGCGGCGAAGGCGCGGGTCATCGCGCGGCCAGCGCGGCGAGGCGCTGCCGGATCTCGGGACGCACCGGCCCTTCGCGCGGCGGATCGGCCAGGGTGGTGAACCATGCCTCTTCCGGCGCCCGGCGCCGGTGCCAGCCCAGCCCGCGCAGCACCGTCTCGGCCTCCGCCGGCAGCCACTCGGGCAGCTCCTCGCCCGCCAGCGTGGCCCAGACCCCGGCCCAGCAGCGTCCGACCGACCACGGGTTGTAGCCGCCGCCGCCCAGCACCAGGAAACGCGGGGCGAGATCGCGCAGCGCCGCCACCACCGCGCGGTGGGCGTTGTTCGACAGGGCGAGGCGCGACAGCGGGTCCTCCTCGACCGCATCCGCGCCGCATTGCAGCACCACGGCGTCCGGCCGGAAGGCGGAAACCCGCGGCAGGATCAGCCCCTCCAGCGCCGCCCGCATCTCGCTGTCGTTGAAGCCGCGCGGCACCGGCAGGTTGAAGCAATTGCCGCCGCCGTCCTCCTCCAGCGCCCCGGTGAAGGGCCAGCGCCGTTCCTCATGCACCGAGATCAGCAGCGTCTCGGCATCGCCGGCGAAGGCCTGCTCGACCCCGTCGCAGTGATGGGCGTCGATATCGACATAGGCGATCCGGCCGACGCCGAGGCGGCGCAGGGCCAGCATCCCCAGCACCGGGTCGTTGAGATAGCAGAAGCCGTTGGCGCGGTCGGGCAGCCCGTGATGGGTGCCGCCGCCGGGGACATAGGCCACGCCGCCATGACGCAACAGCTCGGCCGCCAGCATCACCCCCCCGGCCGAGGTTGCCGGGCGCCGGAACATCTGCGGGAAGACCGGGTTCGAGACCGTCCCCAGCCCGTGACGGTCGCGCACCGCCGCGCTCACCGCCCCCGCGGCCTCGGCCGCCTGCAGCGCGGCGATGTAGTCCGGGCTGTGCCACAGGGTCAGCGCCGCCGGCTTGGCACGCGGGCTGGTGCGGTAGCGGCCGGGCCCGAGCCAGCCCAGCGCACGGGCCAGGTCGATCACCGTCGAGACCCGCGGCACCCGCAAGGGATGGGCGCCGCCATAGCTCGAACGGCGATAGATTTCGGAGCCGATGAAGACCGGCCCCGCCGTCTCGGCCCATCCCTTCTCGCCCTGTCGCTGCACCGCCATCGCGCCCTCGATCGTCCGTTCCGGCCCCAGCTTGCGGCCCGCGTCTGGCCGGGTAAACCCCGCCCGCCGACCGACCGTGCGCCTTTCGGAATCAATTTCGCGCAAAACGGGCCCGATCCCCCGGGATTTCGCGCAAATCCGTTGAGTTTGGGCGCCGAAACGCCTATTATTACCCTAGGGCAGGCAGCAAACAGCGAAAAACAGGCCGCCGGGAACGCATGTCGATTGATGTAAAAACGAACATCCGCGAAAGCGGCCGGGTGACGACCATTGCGCCCGAGACGTGCCGGCAGCATGCCGCGCTGTGCTGGCGCCATATCGGCGAACGGGTCGAGGTGCTGCTGATCACCAGCCGCGACACCGGGCGCTGGGTCATTCCCAAGGGCTGGCCGATCAAGGGGCTCAGCCCCAGCGAGACCGCGCTGCAGGAGGCCTATGAGGAAGCCGGCGTCGAAGGCACGGCGAGCGACGAGCATGTCGGGCAATTCCCCTATATCAAGGTGCTCGACGACGCGACCGGCGTGCCCTGCCTGGTCTCGGTCTACCCGGTGCGGGTGGCCAAGCTGCGCGACAAGTTCCCCGAGCGCAGCGAGCGGCGGCGCAAGTGGTTCCGGCCCAAGAAGGCGGCGCAGAAGGTCGATGAGCCCGAGTTGCGGGACCTGCTGCGCGACTTCACCCCGCCGCGCGGCATGGACAACGGCGACAAGAAGGCCGGTTGATTTCCGCGCCGGGTTCAATAAATCTTGCGTGTTCTTTGCGGTTTGGACGGTCCGATGATCCGCTATGCGCTGAAATGCACCAACGACCACGAGTTCGAAAGCTGGTTCGCCTCTGCGGACGCTTTCGACAAGCTCGCGGGTGCACGCATGGTCGCCTGCCCGGCCTGCGGCTCGACCGAGGTGTCGAAATCGCTGATGGCGCCTTCGGTGCGTTCCGGCCGCAAGGCGACGGCGCCCGAGCCGGTGCCGGAGGCCAAGCCGGCCCCGGCGCAAGGCGCGCTGACCAAGCCGGCCAACCCGATGGAACAGGCGCTGGCGGCGCTGCGCAAGCAGGTGGAAAGCCAGTCGGAATATGTCGGCAGGAATTTCGTCAAGGAGGCGCGCGCCATCCATGACGGCGGCGCCCCGGAACGGGCGATCCACGGCGAGGCGAAGCTCGAGGAGGCCCGTGCCCTGATCGAGGACGGCATCCCGGTCGCGCGCCTGCCCTTCCTGCCGAACCGCAAGACCAACTGAGGCGGCACGCCCCTTCGGCCTTGCACCTCGCGCCCGGCTGCGCTTTCCCTGTGGACGACAGCCAGCGCGGAGGACCCCATGACCACCCTGATCACCGGAGCGAACCGCGGCGTCGGCCGCGCCCTGCTCGAAACCTATGCCGCTGCCGGCGCGACCCTGATCGCCACCGCCCGCAGCGCGCCGCCGGCCGACCTGGCCGACAGCGCCCGCTGGCTGAGGGCCGAGATGACGGACCCGGCCAGCATCGCCGCCCTCGGCCCGGCACTCGACGGCGCGCCGCTCGAGTTGCTGGTCTGCAATGCCGGCATCTACCGCGACAAGGGCCAGCCGCTCGACACCGGCTACCCGGCCGAGATGTGGGCCGAGGAATTCGCCGTCAACGTCACCTCGGTCTTCCTGACCATACAGGCCCTGCTGCCCAACCTGCGTGCGGCCCGCGCGGCGAAGATCGCCATCATCTCCTCGCAGATGGCCTCGGACACGCGCGCCCCGGGCGGCAGCTACATCTACCGCGCCTCGAAGGCGGCGGCGCTGAACCTGGGCCGCAACCTCGCTTCCGACCTGAAGCCCGAGGGTATCTCGGTCGGCATCTACCATCCCGGCTGGGTCCGGACCGACATGGGCGGAACGGCGGCCGAGATCACCCCGAAAGAGGCGGCCGAGGGCCTTGCCGCCCGCTTCGCCGCCCTGTCGCCCGAAACCACCGGCTGTTTCGAGACCTGGGACGGCCGGCCCCATGCCTATTGACCTCACCCGGCTGGCAACCGCGCGGCTGGCCCTGCGCCCGGTCGCAGCGGCGGACATCGGTTTCGTCGCCGAGCTCTTCGCCCGGCCCGAACTGACCGCCCATCGCCCCGACCCGCGCCCCGACAGCCACGCCGCGGTGGTGGCGCGGCTGGAGGCCGACGGCGTTCATTGGGCGCGGCACGGCTTCGGGCGCTGGCTATTGACGGCCGAGGACCACCCGGTCGGCCTGGGCGGGCTGACGGTGAAGGACGGTTTCGACGGGCTCAACCTGTCCTACCACCTGCATCCCGACCACTGGGGCAAGGGCTACGCCACCGAATTCGCCCGCGCCGCGCTCGAGGTCGCCTTCGGCCCGCTGCGGGCCCCGCGCGTCGTCGGCCTCGTCCGTCCCGCCAACCCGGCCTCGCGCGCGGTGCTGGAACGGCTGGGCTTCCGCTACGAGCGCAGCCTGCCCCTGCAGGGCGCGCCGACGGATCTGTTCGCGCTGGACGCACCGGGCTGAGGGCGGAGAGGGACAGCGGTGGATTCCCGCTCCCGCCTCGCTTCCCCGCCACCACAAGCGCAACAGAGGGGCAGCGCCCGTCCGCGGGTGGGCGCTCCTCCAGTTGCGGTCTTCACTTTATCGCGCCGCCACATCGATGTTCCGAGCGGGTGACAAATGGCGAAGGAGCGCCCGCCCGAGGGGGCGGACGGGCGCTTGCCCGGCGGCGCAGGGCGCCTTGATACCGGGCCATTGTCACGCTTGTGGGAAGCTTCCGAGTAAGTGCATCAGCGCGAACTGCCAATCCACGGCCCCCAAGAAACAAGACGCCCGCGCCAGACCCCTGGCACGGGCGTCCGACGTGGAGCCGGGGGAGCCTGGCGGGCCTCAGTGCTCCCGGCTGGCCTCCAGCGTGTCCTCGAAGGTGCGCAGCCCGGTGCGCGGCGCCTGGACCAGCACCGCCATGTTGCCCGGCTTGTGCTCGTTGCGCAGCATCTTGGTGTGGGCCTTCGGGATCTCGTCCCAGGGGAAGACCTCGGACATGCCCGGGTCGATCCGGCGCTCGATCATCAGCTTGTTGGCGGCCGAGGCCTGCTTGAGATGGGCGAAGTGGCTGCCCTGCAGGCGCTTCTGGTGCATCCACATGTAGCGCACGTCGAAGGTGCAGTTGAAGCCGCTGGTGCCGGCGCAGATCACCACCATGCCGCCCTTCTTGCAGACCAGCGCCGAGACCGGGAAGGTCGCCTCGCCCGGGTGCTCGAAGACGATGTCGACACTGACGCCCTTGCCGGTGATGTCCCAGATCGCCTTGCCGAACCTGCGGGCCTCCTTCAGCCACGCGTTGTATTCAGGGGTGTTGACCGTGGGCAGCTGGCCCCAGCAGTTGAAGTCCTTGCGGTTGATCACGCCCTTGGCGCCCATCGACATCACGAACTCGCGCTTGTCCTCGTCCGAGATGACGCCGATCGCGGTCGCCCCGGCGGCGTTGATCAACTGGATCGCGAAGGAGCCGAGGCCGCCCGAGGCGCCCCAGACCAGCACGTTCTGGCCCGGCTTGAGCTCATGCGGGTGGTGGCCGAACAGCATCCGGTAGGCGGTGGCCAGCGTCAGCGTGTAGCAGGCCGACTCCTCCCAGGTCAGGTGCCTGGGCCGCGGCATCAGCTGCTGGGCCTGGACCCGGGTGAACTGGGCGAAGCTTCCGTCATTGGTCTCGTAGCCCCAGATCCGCTGCGTCGGCGAGAACATCGGATCGCCGCCGTTGCATTCCTCGTCGTCGCCGTCGTCCTGGTTGCAGTGGATCACGACCTCGTCGCCGACCTTCCAGCGCTTGACCTTGTCGCCCACCTTCCAGACGATTCCGGCGGCGTCGGAGCCGGCGATGTGATAGGGCTGCTTGTGGCCGTCGAAGGGCGAGACCGGCACGCCGAGCCCGGCCCAGATGCCGTTGTAGTTGACGCCCGCGGCCATCACCAGCACCAGCACCTCGTGGCTATCGATCTCCCAGGTCGGCACGACCTCCTGCTGGAAGCTCTGTTCCGGCTCGCCATGACGCTCGCGCCGGATCGCCCAAGCGTACATGTTCTTGGGCACATATCCCAGCGGCGGCATCTCCCCGATTTCGTAGAGATCCTTTTCGGGAGCCTCGTAGGGCGCGATCTCGGCGGTCGTGTCCAGGGCCATCTCTGCCTCCTAAAGCCGGTTTTGCCGCATCGCAGAATCAATGCGGCCTTTCAGGCTGACTTAAAGATGGTCGCGCAACAATGCAATATCCTGCACGCGCAAATTTGTAATTTTATGACTCTTCGGATTTCACTTCTTGCGCCTCGATCCCGGCACTTGCCGCCCCTGCTTCCAGCAATTGCCGCACCGGCGCGGCATAGAACCTCAGCAAATCAAGCTCTTTCCCGACCGGGACGATGCGATCGCCCTCGATCCGCACCAGCTTGCGGCGCGCGAGCCGGGACAGGCCGGCCTCGACTGCTGCCGCCACGTCACCTTTTGGCAGCCGCAGCACGACCCCGGCGTCGCGCAGCCGCGCCGCCAGCGCCTCGCCCGCGACGATCAACGCGTCGCGACGGCAGGACGTCTCGCCCAGCGCGGCGGCGGCCAGCGGCACCGGCAGCACCGGGACGACCCGCGTCACCTCGGCCATCAGGTGATCGGCCAGCGCCTCGGTCGAGGGGTCTTCGGCCGTCGCGAGGAACCGCGCCAACGAGACCGGCGTGCCGAAACTGACCGCGGCATAGCCGAAGCGCCGCTCCTGCCGGGTCAGCCGGCGCCAGATGTTGCGCAGGATGAACAGGAAGATCGCCATCGGCCGGCCGCGGAAGCGCCGCTCGCCGGTCACTGCCGCCTCGGTCAGCACCCGGTCCTCGACCACGCGGTCATAGCCCAGCGCCACCGGCATGAAGACGACGTCGCGCCCCGCGCCCGGGGTGAAGCCGCCGACCATGTAGTGCAGCAGCCCCATCCGCGCCGGCCCGACCCGGCCGTCGAGGCTGAGGCCGCCCTCGGGAAAGATCGCCTGGGTCACGCCCTCGGCCGTCGCCATCTGGACATAGCGCGCCAGCACCTTGCGATAGAGCGCGTTGCGGCCCTTACGATGGATGAAATAGGCGCCCATCGCCCGGATCAGGCGGCTGAGCGGCCAGACCCGTGCCCATTCCCCGACCGCATAGCTCAGCGCCGAGCGGTCCGCCGCCAGCCATGTCACCAGCACGTAATCCATGTTCGAACGGTGGTTCATGACGAAAACCACCGTCGCCTCGGGGTCGATCTCGGAAATCGCCGAGGCGTCGAGCTGCCCGATCCGCACCCGGTAGAGCGCCCGGGACAGCCAGCGCGCCAGCCTCGTGGCGATGCCGAAATAGACCAGGGTCGAGAAGGCGGGAACGATCTCGCGCGCATAGCCGCGCGCCTCCTCGGCCGCCACCGGCTCGGGCACGCCGGTCTCGTGGGCATGTTCGGCGATCGCCTCGGTGACGGCGGGATCGTAGAGCAGGCGGACGATCATGTCCTGGCGCCGCATCAGCTTGAACGGCTGGATCGGCCGTTGCAGCCTTTCGTTGAGCCGGGCGACCGCCCGCTCCATCCGCCGCCGCAGCACCCAGCGCATCGACGGCGCCAGCACCCGGTCGAGCGCCCCAAGCACCGCCAGAACCAGGGCCAGTACGACCAGCCAGATCGGAAGCTCAACCGTCCCCGTCATCGCGCGACACTTGCAGGAAAGCGCGCCGGGGTAAATCCGGTCATGCCGCAACGCAGCGAATTGACGGGTCAGATTGTTTTCCGTATGACCGGGTGAACGAAAGATAATTGCCGCACTGATTCCGGAGGCTCCGATGGCTGAGGCCGCCAAAGACAAACCCTGGCTGTTCCGCACCTATGCCGGTCATTCGACCGCCGCCGCCTCGAACGCGCTCTACCGTACCAACCTCGCCAAGGGGCAGACCGGCCTGTCGGTCGCCTTCGACCTGCCGACCCAGACCGGCTATGACAGCGACCACGTGCTGGCGCGCGGCGAGGTCGGCAAGGTCGGCGTGCCGGTCGGACACCTGGGCGACATGCGGGCGCTGTTCGAGGGCATTCCGCTCGAACAGATGAACACCTCGATGACGATCAACGCCACCGCGCCCTGGCTGCTGGCGCTCTACATCGCGGCGGCCGAGGAGCAGGGGGCGGATGTCTCGAAGCTGCAGGGCACGGTGCAGAACGACATCATCAAGGAATACCTCAGCCGCGGCACCTATATCTGCCCGCCCAAGCCCAGCCTGCGGATGATCACCGACGTCGCCGCCTATACCCGGCAGCACCTGCCGAAGTGGAACCCGATGAACGTCTGTTCCTACCACCTGCAGGAGGCCGGCGCGACGCCGGAGCAGGAACTGGCCTATGCGCTGGCCACCGCCATCGCGGTGCTGGACGACCTCGAGGGCAAGGTCTCGGCCGAGGATTTCCCCGGCATGGTTGGCCGAATCTCGTTCTTCGTGAATGCCGGCATCCGCTTCGTCACCGAGATGTGCAAGATGCGCGCCTTCGTCGACCTGTGGGACGAGATCTGCCGCGAGCGTTACGGCGTCGAGGATCCCAAGATGCGCCGCTTCCGCTACGGCGTGCAGGTCAACTCGCTCGGCCTGACCGAGCAGCAGCCCGAGAACAACGTCTACCGCATCCTGCTGGAAATGCTGGCGGTGACGCTGTCGAAGAAGGCCCGCGCCCGCGCCGTGCAGCTGCCGGCCTGGAACGAGGCGCTGGGGCTGCCACGGCCCTGGGATCAGCAATGGTCGCTGCGGATGCAGCAGATCCTGGCCTATGAGACCGACCTGCTCGAATACGACGACCTGTTCGACGAGAACCCGGCGGTGGAGCGCAAGGTCGCGGCGCTGAAGGAAGGCGCCCGGGCGGAACTGGCCCAGATCGACGCCATGGGCGGCGCGGTGGCGGCGATCGAGCACATGAAGGGCCGGCTGGTCGAGGCCAATGCCGAGCGCCTCGCCCGGATCGAGGCCGGCGAAACCGTCGTCGTCGGCGTCAACCGCTGGACCGAGGCGGCGGAAAGCCCGCTGACCGCTGGCGAGGGCGCGATCATGGTCGTCGACGAGGCTGCCGAGGCCGACCAGATCGCCCGGCTGAACGCCTGGCGCGAAGCCCGCGACGAGGCGGCGGTGAAGGCCGCCCTGACGGCTCTGCGGCAGGCGGCGGCCTCGGGCGAGAACATCATGCCGGCCTCGATCGCCGCCGCCAAGGCCGGCGTCACCACCGGCGAATGGGGGGCCGAGCTCCGCGCCGCCTTCGGCGAATACCGCGCGCCGACCGGCGTCTCGCGCGCGCCCTCGAACCGCACCGAGGGGCTGGAACCGATCCGCGAGGCGGTCGATGCCGTCTCGGCCCGGCTCGGCCGGCGGCTCAAGTTCGTCGTCGGCAAGCCCGGCCTCGACGGCCATTCCAACGGCGCCGAGCAGATCGCCGCCCGCGCCCGCGACTGCGGCATGGACATCTCTTACGAGGGCATCCGCCTGACCCCGGCCGAGATCGTCGCCGAGGCGGTCGAGCAGCAGGCCCATGTCGTCGGCCTGTCGATCCTGTCGGGCAGCCACCTGCCGCTGATCGCCGAGGTGATGGAGCGGATGCAGGCGGCGGGGCTGGCCGATGTGCCGGTGATCGTTGGCGGCATCATCCCCGAGGACGATGCCGAGAAGCTCCGCGCCCTCGGCGTCGCCGCCGTCTACACGCCGAAGGATTTCGAGCTCAACCGGATCATGATGGACATTGTCGGGCTGGTCGACCGCGCCCCGGTCGCCGCCGAGTAGGTCGCCGAGTAGGGCCGCCGCCGGGGAACGGGTCTGCCGAACAGGTGACTTGCCCGGCAGCGCCGCGCCTGCGATCCTGTTCGCATGACCCGCGTCGCCATCACGGCCCGTATCACCGGCCGCGTCCAGGGCGTATCCTTCCGCGCCTGGACCGAGATCGAGGCCAACCGCCTCGGCCTCGACGGCTGGGTGCGCAACCAGCCCGACGGCAGCGTCCTCGCCCTGATCGCCGGCCCGGCAGAGGCGGTGACGCTGATGAAGGAACGGCTGTCCTCGGGCCCGCCCCATGCCCGGGTCGAGACGGTCGAGGCCGAGATCGCCGAGGATCCTGGCCGGACCGGTTTCCGGATCACCTTCTGAGCCGCGCCCCCCCCCACCGAAACCGCTTTCGCCTGCTTGGGCACGAGGCTACCGTGCCGGCCTTACGAGACTCGCGAAAGGCCCGTTCATGACCCCGCATATCAGTGCCCAACCCGGCGACATCGCCGAAACCGTGTTGCTGCCCGGCGACCCGCGCCGCGCCAAGTGGGCGGCCGAGACCTTCCTCGACAGCCCGCGCCTGGTCAACGAAGTGCGCGGCATGTTCGGCTTCACCGGCACCTGGAAGGGCAACGAGGTGACGATCCACGGCACCGGCATGGGCATGCCGTCGCTGTCGATCTACGTCAACGAGCTGATCCGCGAATACGGCGCCAGGACCCTGATCCGCATCGGCTCGGCCGGGGCGATGCAGCCGCAGGTCAAGGTTCGCGACGTGGTGCTGGCGATGACCTCGACGACGCTGTCGACGCCCTCGCGCGGCATCCTGCGCGAGCTGAACTACGCCCCCTGCGCCGATTACGGGCTGCTGGCCGCCGCCCATGCCGCCGCGGCGGCGAAAGGCGTCGGCACCCATGTCGGCGGCATCTATTCCTCGGACGTGTTCTATGACGAGCGCCCCGACCTGAACGAGCAGATGCAGCGCCACGGCATCCTCGCCGTCGAGATGGAGACCGCCGAGCTCTACACCCTCGCCGCCCGCCACGACGCCCGGGCGCTGTCGGTGCTGACGATCTCGGACCACCTGCTGACCGAGGAAGCCCTGCCGCCGGAAGATCGCGAGCGCAGCTTCGGCGACATGGTCGAGATCGCGCTGGAGGCGGCCTTCGCCTGAGGGCGCGAAGGGCTCTAGGCGGGCTGGACCTACTTCACAGCCAACCACCCCTGCGAATCAAGGCTAACGGCCGCCGCGCAAGCGCCAGACCGCCGGGACGGTCCGGCGCCTGCACGGCTTGCACCACGGCTCGGGCCATTGCCTCACCCTTCCCGCAACCACTCCGCCACCCGCGCCGCCGCGCTGCCCGGCCGCAGCCTCCGCGCCGACCACAGCGACAGCACCCGCGGCAGCGTCACCCGGGTTCCGAACGGCGCCACCAGCGTCCCCGCCGCCAGGTGCCGCGCCACCAGCGCACCGTGGCCGATCAGCACCCCGGCGCCGTTCACCGCCTCCTCGACCGCCAGCGCGTAGAGCGAGAAGACCGGCCCGCGCGGCGCGAAACCGCGCCCCGGCATTGCAACCTCGGCCCAGTGCCGCCAATCCTCGGCCCAAGTCGTGTCGCTGATGCAGGGCACGCGCTCCAGATCCTCCGGCCGGCGCAGCCGCTCCGCCAGCGACGGGGCGCAGACCGGGAAGATCACGTCCTCCAGCACCGCCCCCTCGGCCCCGGCCGCGCGGTAGAACAGGCTCAGGTCATAGGGCGCGCGCTTGAGGTTGGGCGGCGCCTCCATCGCGGTGATCGAGACCGAAATACCGGGCGCCGCCGCCCGCAGCCCCGGCAGCCGCGGCGACAGCCAGAGCTGGGCGATGGCCGGCAGGGTCGCGATATGGACGGTGCGCGGCGCCGCCTCGGCCCGCAGCGTCTGGACCGCGCCGCCCAGCTCGTCGAAGGCGCGGGTGAAGCCCGGCAGCACCCGCTCGCCCAGCGCCGTCAGCCGCACCCCGCGGGCATGGCGCGCAAACAGCTTCGCCCCCAGGCTGTCCTCCAGCGCCTTGACATGGGCGGTGATCGCGCCGGGCGTCACCCCCAGCTCCTCGGCCGCGGCGGCAAAGCCCCCCAGCCGCGCCGCCGCCTCGAAGGCGCGCAAGCCGTTGAGCGGCGGGAATTTCGGGCGGGGCGGGGCGACGGACATAGCTAGCCTCAGCTTTTCTAGCCCTCACTTTCTACAAAACTGATTTGCCCGACGCCAGCCTTCTCTGCTGCACTGGCGCCAAAGGAGACCCGCCATGACCCATCTCGCCCGCCGCAACTGGGTGCCCGTGCCCTGCGAAACCCGCGTCCAGCAGATCGCCGACGAGACCGCCGCAACCGACAGCGACGCCCTCGCCGGCCGGATCGACCGGCTGATCGACCGCAACCGGGAAATCCACGAGAAGGACTGCTTCAACCTCAACCCGGCGACCAACGTGATGAACCCGGCGGCCGAAGCGGCGCTGGCCCGCGGCCTCGGCTCGCGCCCGTCGCTGGGCTATCCCGGCGACAAGTACGAGACCGGTCTCGAGGCGATCGAGGAGATCGAGGTGATCGCCGCCGAGCTGGCCGCCGAGGTCTTCAACGCCTCCCATGCCGAGGTCCGCGTCGGCTCGGGCGCGCTGGCCAATCTCTACGGTTTCATGGCCTTGACCAGGCCGGGCGACACGATCATCGCCCCGCCCGCCGCCATCGGCGGTCATGTCACCCACCACGGCCCGGGCTGCGCCGGGCTCTACGGGCTGACCAGCCATCCCGCCCCGGTCGATGCCGACGGCTACACCGTCGATACCGACGCCCTGCGCAGGCTGGCCCATGAGGTGAAGCCGAAGCTGATCACCCTGGGCGGCAGCCTCAACCTTTTCCCCCATCCGGTGGCCGAGGTGCGCGAGATCGCCGACGAGGTCGGCGCCAGGCTGCTGTTCGACGCCGCCCATCAATGCGGCATCATCGCCGGCGGCCACTGGACCAACCCGCTCGACGAGGGCGCGCATCTGATGACGATGTCGACCTACAAGAGCCTCGGCGGCCCGGCCGGCGGCCTCATCGTCACCAACGAGGCCGAGATCGCCGAGCGCCTCGACGCCATCGCCTTCCCCGGCATGACGGCGAATTTCGATGCCGGCCGGGTGGCGGCGCTGGCGATCTCGCTGCTCGACTGGCGCGACTATGGCAGCCCCTATGCCACGGCGATGGCCGAGACGGCCCAGGCCCTCGCCCTCGCCCTCGCCGCCGAGGACCTGCCGGTCTTCGCCGCCGAGCGCGGCTTCACCGCCTCGCATCAATTCGCGCTCGAGGCGGCGGGCTTCGGCGGCGGTCAGGCGGCGTCGAAGAAGCTGCGCCGGGCGGGCTTCCTCGCCTGCGGCATCGGCCTGCCTTTGCCCGAGGTGGCAGGCGACATGAACGGGCTGCGCATCGGCACGCCGGAGCTGGTGCGCTGGGGCGTCACCCCGGGCGACGCGCCCGAGCTGGCGGCGCTGATTGCCGAAGCCTTGCGCAGCAACGCCCCGGAATCCATCGCCCCACGCGTGGCGGCACTGCGCGCGCGCTTCGACAAGCTGCATTTCATCCGCGCGGCTTGACCCCGCCTCCCCGGTGCCGTTCCTTGCCTCCCGAACATGCGGAAAGGACAGGACATGAAGAAACGGCAACTGGGGGCCGGCGGGCCCATGGTCTCGGCCATCGGCCTGGGCTGCATGAGCTTCGCGGGCTTCTTCGGCGCCACCGACGAGGAGACCAGCCTGCGCTGCCTCGACGCCGCCCATGACCACGGCATCGACTTCCTCGACACCTCGAACCTCTACGGCCGCGGCCTGTCCGAGGACATCATCGGCAAGTGGCGCAAGACCCGCGGCAAGGACATGGTGATCGCGACCAAGGTCGGCATCGTGCCGGGCCCGCCGCGCAGCTTCGACAATTCCGAGGCCCATATGCGGGCCGAGCTGGAAACCTCTCTGCGCCGCCTCGGCCGCGACCATGTCGAGCTCTACTACATCCACCGGCGCGAGCAGGAGCGGCCGGTGGAAGAGGTGGTCGGGACGCTGAAGAAATTCATCGACGAGGGCAAGATCGGCGGCTACGGCCTTTCCGAGGTCGCGCCCGGAACCCTGCGCCGCGCCCATGCCGTGCATCCCTGCATGGCGGTGCAGAACGAATATTCGCTCTGGTCGCGCCAGCCCGAGCTCGGCCTGATCGACGCCTGCCGGGAGCTGGGCGTCGCCTTCGTCCCGTTCTCGCCGCTGGCGCGCGGGATGTTCGGCGAGGCCTTCCCCGAACCCGAGAAATTCGCCGACACCGATTTCCGCAAGACCAACCCGCGCTTCATGCAGCCGAATTTCGGCTACAACGCCGCCGCGATCACGAAATTCAAGGACTTCGCCCGGTCGCGCGGCTGGACCGTCTCGGCGGCGGCGCTCGCCTGGGTGCTCGACCGCGGCGACCACCTGATCCCGATCCCCGGCACCCGCAGCGCCGAACACCTCGCCGAATGGGCCGAGGCCGACCGGATCGCGCTCACCGACGAAGACCGGGCCGAGATCGCCCGCCTGCTGCCCGCCGGCTTCGCCCATGGCGACCGTTACAGCGACAGCCAGATCGTCGGCGTCGAACGCTACTGCTGACCTGCGCTTCGCCCGGCGGCAACGCCGGGCGGCGCCCGACCCTCCCCCCGGGAGGGCGCATTCCCAAGCCTGCCGAGAGGCACAGCCACCGGGAATGCCGGGAGCACAGTAGCCAGCTCAGAAGTCGCGAGCACCCACCCAGGGTCGGGCGCCGCCCTCCTCTCCTTGTTCGCCTTTACATCCCGTGGCTGCGGTCATACCCGTTCACCGCCGGCGGCGCCCAACCGTCCAACGCCCCGTCGGCCGGCCGGAAGGTCTCGACCAGCAGCGGGTAACAGGCGGCGGCGTCGCTGGAATGCTCGGACGAGCAATCCCCGCCCGGACAGGCCGACAGCGCCCCCAGCAGGTCGATCTCGGCGAAGAATTCCAGGTAGTCGCCCGGCCGCACCGGCGAGGCCTTCATGAAATACTGCCCCGTGTCGCGGGTGAACCCGGTGCACATGAAGACGTTGAGCACGTCGTGGACATGGGCCTCGGCCTGATCCAGCGGCAGGCCGGTCTCCGCGGCCAGCGCCCGGGTCAGGTTGGAGTGGCAGCAATGGTGATACTGCCCGCCCGACAGCAGGTTGTGGGTATAGGGGTCGCAGCGGGTGCCGATGACGTCATGGACCGCGCCGCCGAAACTGTCGAAGCCGTACCAGTCCAGCGTGTCGCGGGTGATCGTCGCCATCGGCCGCAGGCCGGGGAAGGACGACCACATCCGGTCGCCGGTCGAGAGGTGGGTGCCGTGCAGCGCCCGCGTCTTGCCGGAATAGAACCGCTCGGACAGGTCGGCGGCGTTCCACAGGTTGAGGTCGCCCACCTGCGCTCCCTCGACCGAGCGGATGCGGAAGATGTGCCCCGCCGGCACCTCGAAACAGCGCGCCGCGCGTGGCGGCACCAGCACCTCGCCGGTCTTTTCCATCCCCGCGGCGGCGCGGCGGTAGAGCGCCAGGTCGGGCTGCGGCAGGGTCTCGACCGGGTAGCAGATCACCGGCGCGACGGCGCGGCGGGCCTCGGCATCGGCCGGGGGCGGGGTTTCGGGCCTGGACGGTTTCACTTGCGGCGCTCCTGATCTCGGGTCGCCGCACTGTGGCAGCGGCCCGGTCGGAGGGGAAGGCCCCGGCGCGGCCGGAGCACCGCTAATGCGACGGGGCGGGCGGGCGCAGGCAGTCGCGCGGGTGCTTGCCCTCGGGGCAGCGCATCTCGCCACCGCAGGCCATGCAGCGGAAATAATGCTCGCCCGCGTCGGCCTTGGTCCGATCCTCGCGCCAGCGGCAATGGCGGGTGAGGGTCGAGTTGCGGCGCATCAGGTACATGCCGATGAAGATGGCGAGGATGACGATCGGGAACAGGGCCATGTCAGTCTCCCAGCGCCCAGCGCATCTGCGCCTCGGTCTCGACGGCACAGGCCCGCGCGGCGCGCAGCCGGGCCAGCGCCGCCGCCGGCGCCTCGCCTGTCTCGATCATCAGCCGCAGCACGACCATGCCCGAGCGGCCGCAACCGCCCCGACAATGGACCAGCACGCGGTCGCCGGCGGCGAGCCGGGCCCGCAGGGTGGCCGACAGTTCGGGCCACAGTGCCCGCGCCACCGCCCCCGGCACACCGAAATCCGCGATCGGAAAGCTGTGCCGCAGGATGCCGGCCGCCCCCAGCTCGGTGCCCAGCGACTCGGCGCCGGCGGCCGCCAGTTCCTCTGTCTCCGCCAGCGTCGCCACGGCATCCGGCCGCCAGTCCAGCAGCGCCGTCAGATCGGCCGCATAGTCGCCGCCGCTGCCCGGCATCGCGCACAATGCCAGCCGGCCCGCCAACACGGGCAGTTCCGCGATCTCGAACCCGTTCATCCCGACTCCTGTCTGCGGCGCCGGGTGGACGGCGCCGCGACGGCACCCTACTCTGTCCCTCGCTGCGAATCCACGCGAGAGACGATGACCGACACGCCCGCCCCCGGCACTCCGCCCGGCGCCCCGGAACACCCCGAAGCCGCGCAATCCGGCTACCAGGTTCTGGCCCGCAAGTACCGCCCGCAGACCTTCGCCGACCTGATCGGGCAGGAGGCGATGGTGCGCACGCTGAAGAACGCCTTCGCGGCCGACCGCATCGCCCATGCCTTCATCATGACCGGGGTGCGCGGGGTCGGCAAGACGACCACGGCGCGGATCATCGCCAAGGGCCTGAACTGCACCGGCCCCGACGGCACCGGCGGCCCGACGACCGAGCCCTGCGGCCAGTGCGAGGCCTGTATCGCCATCGCCGAGGGCCGTCATGTCGACGTGCTCGAGATGGACGCGGCCAGCCGCACCGGGGTGAACGATATTCGCGAGATCATCGACTCGGTGCATTACCGGGCGACCTCGGCACGCTACAAGATCTACATCATCGACGAGGTTCACATGCTCTCGACCAGCGCCTTCAACGCGCTGCTCAAGACGCTCGAGGAACCGCCCGCCCACGTGAAATTCATCTTCGCCACGACCGAGATCCGCAAGGTCCCGGTGACGGTGTTGAGCCGCTGCCAGCGTTTCGACCTGCGCCGGATCGAGCCCGAGGTGATGATCGCCCACCTGAAGAAGATCGCCGGGCTGGAAGGGGCCGCGATCGCCGAGGACGCGCTGGCGCTGATCACCCGCGCCGCCGAGGGCTCGGTCCGCGACGCGATGAGCCTGATGGACCAGGCGATCGCCCACGGGGCCGGCGAGACCACGGCCGACATGGTGCGGGCAATGCTGGGCCTGGCCGACCGGGGCCGGGTGCTCGACCTGTTCGACATGATCATGCAGGGCGACGCGGCGGCGGCGCTGTCAGAGCTGTCGGCGCAATATGCCGACGGCGCCGACCCGATGGCGGTGATGCGCGACCTGGCCGAGATCACCCATTGGGTCAGCGTCATCAAGATCACCCCCGAGGCGGCCGAGGATCCGACCGTGGCGCCGGACGAACGCGCCCGCGGCATGGCCATGGCCGAGCGGCTGCCGATGCGGGTGATGACCCGGATGTGGCAGATGCTGCTCAAGGCGCTGGAGGAGGTGGCGCAGGCGCCCAACGCGATGATGGCGGCCGAGATGGCGATCATCCGCCTGACCCATGTCGCCGAACTGCCCAGCCCCGAGGATCTGGTGCGCAAGCTGCAGTCGCAGCCCCGGCCGCCCGCCGGCCCGGGCGGCGGCGCGCCGGCCGGACCTGCCGGAGGCGCCGGTGGCGCTCCCGGTGGCGGTCCCGGCCCGGGCGGCATGGTCCATGCCCCGACGCGTGGCCCGGCGATGGCGCCCAGCCGCGGCCCGACGATGTCGAACGGCGCCTCGGCCGCCGTCGCCCGCGCGCCCGAGGAGGCGCTGGCCCGCTTTCCCAGCTTCGACCACGTCGTCGAGCTGATCCGCTCGATGCGCGACGTCAAGCTGCTGGTCGAGGTCGAGGGCTACCTGCGACTCGCCCGCTACTCCCCCGGCCGGATCGAATTCGAACCCGCGCCGGGCGCGCCGCAGGACCTCGCCGCGCGGCTGGCCGGCCGGCTGCAGGGCTGGACCCACCAGCGTTGGGGCGTCTCGGTGGTCTCGTCCGGCGGCGCCCCGACCATTGCCGAACTCCGCGACGCCAAGCTGACGGCACAGAAAGAGGAGGCGCGGGCCAACCCGACGGTGCAGGCCGTGCTCGCCGCCTTCCCCAAGGCGGAAATCACCGAAATCCGGACCCCGCAAGCCCTTGCCCAGGAGGCCGCCGTCGAGGCGCTGCCCGAGGTCGAGGACGAATGGGATCCCTTCGAAGACAGCTGAGAGGACAGAGAGATGCTCAAGGGACTGGGCGGTCTTGGCGACATGACCAAGATGATGAAGGCGGCGCAGGAGATGCAGTCGAAGATGGAGGAGCTGACCGCGCAGATGGACAGCCTCACCGTCACCGGCGAATCCGGCGCCGGGCTGGTCAAGGCGACGGCGACGGCCAAGGGCGAGCTGACCGGGCTCGAGATCGACCCGTCGATCTTCGTGCCGTCGGAAAAGGAAGTCGCCGAGGATCTGATCCTGGCCGCGATCAAGGACGCCCAGGCCAAGGCGTCGGAACGCTACCAGTCGGAGATGCGCAAGCTGACCGAGAGCCTGGGCCTGCCGCCCGACATGAAGCTGCCGTTCTGACGCCCGCAGCCGAGGACCTCAGATGAGCGACGCCCCGCGCGAGATCGACGCCCTGATCGAGATGATGGCCCGGCTGCCGGGCCTCGGCCCGCGCTCGGCCCGGCGCGCGGTGCTCTACCTGATCCAGAAGCGCAGCGTGCTGATGGCGCCGCTGGCGCAGGCGATGGCCGATGTCGCCCGCACCGTGCGCGAATGCGCCAATTGCGGCAATATCGGCACCTCGGACCTGTGTGCGATCTGCAGCTCCGAGAAACGCGCGACTGGCGAGATCTGCGTCGTCGAGGATGTCGCCGACCTCTGGGCGATGGAGCGGGCGGGCGCCTTCCGCGGCCGCTACCACGTGCTGGGCGGCACGCTGTCGGCGCTGGACGCGGTCGGGCCGGAGGAATTGCGCATTCCCCGGCTGATCGTCCGCATCGCCGAGGAGAACGTCACCGAGGTGATCCTGGCGCTGAATGCCACCGTCGACGGCCAGACCACGGCGCATTACATCGCCGAGGCACTGGAAGGCACCGGGGTGCGGATCACCAGCCTCGCCCAGGGCGTGCCGATCGGCGGCGAGCTGGATTACCTCGACGACGGCACCATCGGCGCGGCGCTGAAGGCGCGCAAGTCGTTCTGAGTCGCCTGGCTGCGCCCCCCGGCCATTCCGGGCCAGAGGCGCGCGGCCCCGGGAGCTGAGCCCCTAGACCTCCATCCCGGGATTGATCCGCGACGTGAGAACATGATCGCGCCAGCACCCGTTGATCCACAGGTAATCCCGCGCGCGCCCTTCGATCTCGAACCCGAGCCTCTCGAGAAGCTGTGCGCTCCGGCTATTCTCCGGCAGGTAGTTCGCCATGACCCGATGCAGCCGGTGCACCAGAAAGACATGCGAAATCGCAGCCGACAGCATCTCGTGCATCAACCCCTGCCCTTGGTGCCTTGCGTCGATCGAATAGCCCAGATGGCAGGCCTGAAAGGCACCGCGCACGACGTTGTTGAAATTGACGATGGCCAGGATGTCGCTCTCCCCCCGCAGCCTTGCGACGAAGCGATAGGCGCGGCCCTCGGCTGCCTCCTCGGCGAATTGCAGGGCCCGCACGCGCCATTCGGAAAGGGCGTGGTAACCATCGGGGCGCCGCGGCTCCCAGGGCCGCAGATGATCCGCATTGCGCAGGTAGTAATCGCGTAGCGCGAGCGCATCGTCCTCGGACACAGAGCAAAGGGTTGTCCGGTCGGTCGTGATCATCTGGCGGCTCCGGCACAGCGTGGGCGGAGTTATCCGGCCATGGCCCGGATCGTCAAGGCCGGCCCCAAACCGGCCCTGCGGCAGCGCCTTTCGCCACGCCCCGCCTCTTTACCGCACCATTTCCGCAGCCTACGCTCCACCTTCGGAAAGGGGTCCAGATGCTGCGCTACCTGATCTCACGGCTGATTTCGCTGGCGCTCAGCCTGGTGGTGGCGAGCCTCGTGATCTTCGCGGTGATCCAGGTGATCCCCGGCGATCCGGCCTCGTTCATGCTGGGGATGAATGCCAGCCCCGATACCGTCGCCGCCCTGCGCGACCAGCTCGGCCTCAACGGCCCGCTGCTGGCGCGCTACCTGCACTGGGCCGGCGGCATGCTGAGCGGCGATTTCGGCATCTCCTACACCTATCGCGTGCCGGTGGCCGAGCTGGTGGCCGAGCGGGCGCAGATCTCGGGGCCGCTGACCCTCTACGCGATGGCGCTGTCGACCCTGATCGCCCTGCCCGCCGGCATGCTGGCCGCCGCCCGCCGCGGCCGGGCCAGCGACGTCGCCGTGATGGGCGTCACCCAGCTCGGCATCGCGGTGCCGAATTTCTGGTTCGCGATGCTGCTGGTGCTGGTCTTCGCGATCAGGCTGCACTGGGTTTCGGCCGGCGGCTTCCCAGGCTGGAGCGCGGGGTTCTGGATCAACGTCAAGGCGCTGACCCTGCCCGCCATCGCCCTCGCCCTGCCGCAGGCCTCGATCCTTGCCCGGGTGATGCGCTCGGCGCTGATCGAGGCGCTGCATCAGGACTACCTGCGCACCGCCCGCGCCAAGGGCTTGAGCGGCGGCCAGGCGGTGCGGCGCCACGCCTTCCGCAACGCCCTGATCCCGGTGCTGACCATCCTCGGGCTGCAATTCTCGTTCCTGCTGGCCGGGGCGATCATCATCGAGAACGTCTTCTTCCTGCCCGGCCTCGGGCGGCTGATCTTCCAGGGCATCACCCAGCGCGACCTGATCGTCGTCGAGTCGGTGGTGATGCTGCTGGTCGCCGCCGTGATCGTGGTGAACTTCCTCACCGACATCGCCTATGCCGTCGTCGACCCGCGGCTGCGGAGACGGGCATGAGGGGGCGGGCATGAGGGGGCCGGCGACGCTCTGGATCGGCGCCGCGCTGACGGCGGCCTTCCTCGCCCTGGCGCTGGTCTCCTTCGTCTGGACGCCGTTCCCGGTCGACGCGATGGACATCGCCGCCAAGCTCAGGCCGCCGAATGCCATCCATTGGCTCGGCACCGACCATTTCGGCCGCGATACCGCCTCGATGCTGATGGTCGGCGGCCGGACCTCGATCGCCGTCGCCCTGCTGGCGGTCGGGATCGGCATCGTCGCCGGCGTTCCGCTGGGCCTGATCGCCGCCGCCAGCCGCGGCAGCCTGCTCGACGAGGCGATCATGCGCGGCAACGACCTCGTCTTCGCCTTTCCCTCGCTGGTCATCGCCATCCTGATCACCGCCATCCTCGGCCCCTCGGCGGTCAACGCCATCCTCGCCATCGGCATCTTCAACATCCCCGTCTTCGCCCGCGTCACCCGCGGCGGGGCGCTCAGCCTGTGGACGCTCGACTATGTCCGCGCGGCGCAGGTGGCGGGCAAGGGCCGGGCGCTGATCTCGCTCGAGCATATCCTGCCCAATATCGCCAACCTGCTGATCGTGCAGGGCACGATCCAGTTCAGCCTCGGCATCCTCGCCGAGGCGGGGCTGTCCTATGTCGGCCTCGGCGCCCAGCCGCCGACGCCGAGCTGGGGGAGGATGCTGGCCGACAGCCAGACGATGATCGCCTTCGCGCCGCATCTCGCCATCTTCCCCGGCCTCGCGATCGTGCTGACGGTGCTGGGGCTGAACCTGATGGGCGACGGGCTGCGCGACCTGCTCGACCCGCGGCTGCGGCGCAGATCGGGGCGGGCCGGATGACACTGCTTTCGGTGCGCGACCTGACGCTGGCGATCCACGGCACGCCGATCCTCGACCGGGTGTCGTTCGACATGGCGGAGGGCGAGGTCTTCGGGCTGGTGGGCGAAAGCGGCTCGGGCAAGTCGATGACGGCGCTGGCGCTGATGCGGCTCTTGCCGCGCGGGGCCAAGGTCGGCGGCCGGGCGCTGTGCGAGGGCACCGACCTGCTGCGGCTGTCCGAGCGCAGGATGTGCGCCCTGCGCGGCAACGAGATCGGGATGATCTTCCAGGAGCCGATGACGGCGCTCAACCCGGTGCAGACGATCGGCGACCAGGTCGCCGAGACGCTGGTGATCCACGGCGCCGCCAGCCGCTCCGAGGCGCTCAAGGTGGCGCGGCAGAGGCTCGACCGGGTCGGGCTGATCGGCGAGCGGTTCCCGCTGTCGCGCTACCCGCACGAACTTTCGGGCGGCCAGCGCCAGCGGGTCTGCATCGCCATGGCGGTGGCGCTGCGGCCGCGGCTGCTGATCGCCGACGAGCCGACGACGGCGCTCGACGTCACCACCCAGACCGGCATCCTCGAGCTGCTGCGCGACCTGGTCGAGACCGAGGGCATGGGCCTGATGCTGATCACCCACGACCTTGCCGTGGTCTCGGGCCTCGCCAACCATGTCGCGGTGATGCAGCAGGGCCGGATCGTCGAGGCCGGGCCGACCGAACGCTTGTTCAGGGAACGGAAACACGACTACACCCGCCGGCTCTTCGCCGCCGCCGCCCATCAGCCGCAGCGCGAGCCGCAAGCCCGCGCCGAACCGCTGCTGGAGGTCGAGAGTGCCACCCGCGACTACCTGCTGCCGCGCCCTACCCCCTTCGCCGCCCACCCGGTGCTGCGCGCCGTCGACGGCGTCAGCTTCACCCTGCACGAGGGCGAAAGCCTCGGCCTGGTGGGCGAATCCGGCTGCGGCAAGTCCACCCTGACCCGCGCCATCCTCGGCCTCGAGCCGCTGCAGGCCGGCGCCATCCGCCTGTTCGGAAAGCCGGTCGGGCCGCAGATGCCCAACGCCCTGCGCGCCGGGCTGCAGGTGGTGTTCCAGGACCCCTATGGCAGCTTCAACCCGCGCCACCGGGTCGGACGGCTGATCTCGGAACCCTTCCACCTGATGCCGGCGCCGCCCGACGACCGGCGCCAGAGGGTGGCCGAGGCGCTGGAGGCGGTCGGCCTGCGCCCCGACGACGCGGGCAAATACATCCACGAGTTCTCGGGCGGCCAGCGCCAGCGCATCGCCATCGCCCGCGCCCTGATCATCCGCCCCGACCTGATCGTGCTGGACGAGGCGGTGTCGGCGCTCGACGTCCGGGTCCGGGCCCAGATCCTCGATCTGCTGGCGGACTTGCAGCAACGCTACGGCCTGGCCTACCTTTTCATCAGCCACGATCTCTCGGTCGTGCGCGCGATCACCGACCGGGTGATGGTGATGAAAGCCGGGAAGATCGTGGAGGAAGGCGCAACCGGGGCCGTCTTCGCCGCCCCGACGCAGCGCTACACGCAAGAGCTGCTGGCGGCGACACCGCGGATACCGGCAGGCTGGATCGAGGGGGACGAGTGATGAAGCTGAACGAATTGTGGTTCGATCCATCGCAACTCTACATCGGGGGGCAGTGGCGCGCGGCCGGGGACCGGCTGCCGCTGGAAGACCCGTCGACCGGGGCGCAGATCGGCGAGATCGCCCGCGGCCAGACGGGGGAGATCGACGCGGCGGTGCAGGCGGCCGAGGAGAGCCGCGCCGGTGACTGGGGTCGGATGACCGCGGCCGAGCGCGGCCGCATCCTGTCCCGCATCGGCCAGCTGGTGCTGGGCCGGGCCGAGGAACTGGCGGCGCTGGAAGCGACCGATGTCGGCAAGCCGCTGAAACAGGCGCGGGCCGATGTCGTGGCGCTGGCGCGCTACATGGAATTCTACGGCGGCGCCGCCGACAAGGTGATGGGCGAGACGATCCCCTACCTTGACGGCTATACCGTCTATACCCTGCGCGAGCCGCATGGCGTCACCGGCCATATCGTGCCGTGGAACTACCCGATGCAGATCATCGGCCGCTCGGTCGGCGCGGCGCTGGCGATGGGCAATGCCGCGGTGCTGAAGCCGGCCGAAGAGGCCTGCCTGACCGCGCTCGCCTTCGCCCGGCTGGCCGAGGAGGCCGGGCTGCCCGCCGGCGCGCTCAACGTCGTGCCGGGGCTGGGCGAGGAGGCCGGCGCCGCGCTCACCGCCCATGCCGGCGTCAACCATATCAGCTTCACCGGCTCGGTCGGGGTCGGCCAGCTGGTGCAGGCGGCGGCCGCGCGCAACGTGGTGCCTGTGACGCTGGAGCTGGGCGGCAAGTCGCCCCAGCTGGTCTTCGCCGATGCCGATCTCGACAAGGCGCTGCCCTTCCTCGTCAATGCCGGCATCCAGAATGCCGGCCAGACCTGCTCGGCCTCGTCGCGCATCCTGGTCGAACGGTCACGCTACGACGAGGTCGTCGAGCGGATGGCCGAACGCTATGCCGCGCTGCGGGTCGGCCCGGCGCGCGCCGATCTCGATCTCGGCCCGCTGATCTCGGCCCGGCAGAAGCAGATCGTCGAGGGCTTCCTGGCGCTTTCCGGCGAGGTGACGGTGGCGGCGCGCGGCCGGATCGTCAGCGATGCCCCACAAGGCGGGCATTACGTCGCCCCCACCCTGCTGGCTGGGGTCGCGCCCGACCACAGGCTGGCACAGGACGAGATCTTCGGCCCGGCCCAGGTGGTCATTCCCTTCGACGACGAGGAACAGGCCGTCGCCATCGCCAACGGCACCGATTACGGGCTGGTCGCGGCGGTCTGGTCGGAGAATGGCGGCCGCCAGATGCGGCTGGCCAGGCGGCTGCGCGCCGGCCAGGTCTTCGTCAACAATTACGGCGCCGGCGGCGGAGTCGAGCTGCCTTTCGGCGGCACCGGCAAGTCGGGCCACGGCCGCGAGAAGGGCTTCGAGGCGCTTTACGGTTTCTCGGTGCTCAAGACGGTGGCGGCCCATCATGGATGACGAGAGCCTGGAGCCGAAGCTGCGGGTGATCGCCCGCAAGGTGCGGCTGTTTCTCGAGCCGCATTGGTGGTGCTGGCGCATGTACGAGGGCCGACCCGAAGACCGCCGCCTGTCCCAGGCCACCTGCGACCGGTCGAGCCTGTTCCTGGTCGCGGTGCTGACCGATCAGGGCCTGCCGGCCCGGCTGGCGATGGGCACGCCGGTCAAGGGGCCCTACGGTTATTGCGCCAACGGCAGCTGGCGCGGCCATGCCTGGGTGGAAAGCGCGGGCCACATCATCGACCTGACCGCCGACCAGTTCGGCGGGCCGGAGATCCGGATCTGCCCGGTGAACGATCCGCGCTATGCCGAGGGCGAGGACATGGCCGAGGCGGAGGTGATCCTGCGGCGCGAGGAAACGGCGCAGCGGCTGCTGGCGCGCTGGCGGGCGGCAGGCGGCATGGCGGCGCCCGAGACCGCCTTCGCGCCGTTGACCGAAGAGGATTTGCGACGGCTTTGCGAGGATTAGGGAGAGTGGCATGAGACTGGCAGGCAAGACGGCACTGGTGACCGGCGCGGGATCGGGCTTCGGCGCCGGCATCGCCCGGCGCTTCGCGGCCGAGGGGGCGCGGGTGATGGTGGCCGACATCAACGCCGAAGCGGCGCAGGTGGTGGCGGCGGAGATCGGCGGCGTGGCGCAGGCGGTCGACGTCTCGGACGATGCCAGCGTGGCGGCCATGGCGAAGGCGGCAATTTCGGAATTCGGCCAGCTCGACATCCTGGTCAACAATGCCGGCGTCACCCACCTGCCGGCGCCGATGGAGGACGTTTCCGAGGCCGATTTCGACCGCGTGCTGGCGGTGAACTGCAAGTCGGTCTACCTGACCGCCCGCCACCTTGTCCCGCACATGAAGGCGGTCGGCGGCGCGATCCTCAACATCGCCTCGACCGCCGGCGTCTCGCCGCGGCCGAGGCTGAACTGGTACAATGCCTCGAAGGGCTGGATGATCACCGCGACCAAGGCGATGGCGGTGGAACTGGCCCCCGACGGCATCCGCGTCAACGCGCTCAACCCGGTCGCCGGGGAGACGCCGCTCCTGAAAAGCTTCATGGGCGAGGACACGCCCGAGATGCGGGCGAAGTTCCTCGCCACGATCCCGCTGGGCCGGTTCTCGACGCCTCGGGACATGGGCAACGCGGCGCTGTTCCTATGCTCGGACGAGGCGTCGATGATTACCGGCGTGGCGATGGAAGTGGATGGCGGGCGCTGCATCTGACGGCGCGCCGGGGGAACTCGTCGCCATTGTCGCTCGAACCGATGGCGCAGCGACTGGCGGCCTGCTGCAGGATATTTGGCTGAAGAGGAAAGGAAAGACGGGATGCGACCGGGACCGCGCAACCTGATCACCGATGTCGCCGGGCTGACCGTCGGCAATGCCGAGGATGCAGGGATCAAGACCGGCGCCACGGTGCTGCTGGGCGAGAAACCCTTCACCGCCGCCGTCCATGTCATGGGCGGGGCGCCGGGCACGCGCGAGAGCGACCTGCTGGCGCCCGACAAGCTGGTGCAGGAGGTCGACGCGCTGGTGCTGTCGGGCGGCTCGGCCTTCGGGCTCGATGCCGCCTCGGGCGTGGCCGACGGGCTGCGGGCGGCCGGGCGCGGCTTTGCCGTCGGCGACCAGCGGGTGCCGATCGTGCCCGGGGCGATCCTGTTCGACCTGCTCAACGGCGGCGACAAGGACTGGGCCGAGAATCCCTACAAGCGGCTGGGGCGAGAGGCGCTGGCGGCGGCGGGCGAGGCCTTCGGCCTCGGCTCGGCCGGGGCCGGTTACGGCGCGACGACCGGGACGCTGAAAGGCGGGCTCGGCTCGGCCTCGGCGGTGCTGGAGAACGGGATCACGGTCGGCGCGCTGGTGGCGGTGAACGCGCTCGGCTCGGTGACGGTGGGCGACGGGCCGCAATTCTGGGCGGCGCCCTGGGAACTGGACGGCGAATTCGGCGGGCTCGGCGTGGCGACCGAGACGCCGGCAACGGCGGAGCCGGCCCCCTACAAGCGGATGGGCGAGGCGACCACCATCGCCATCGTTGCCACCGACGCGGCGCTGAGCCAGGCCCAGGCGCAACGGCTGGCGACCGCCGCCCATGACGGCATGGCGCGGGCGATCGTGCCCAGCCACACGCCCTTCGACGGCGACCTGGTCTTTGCCGCAGCCACCGGGGCCCGCGCCCTGCCCGACCCGGTCGCCGATCCGTTCGGGCTGGGCCATGCCGCCGCCAGTTGCCTGGCCCGCGCCATCGCCCGCGCCGTCCATGCCGCGACGCCGCTGGCGGACGACCCGCAGCCGGCCTGGGCCGCGCGCTTCGCCGGCACGGATTAGCCGCGCTTACAGCCCGCCGATCAACAGCTCGGTCAGCGCGCTGCCGGGGCGGGCGAGGTCGTCGATGACGTTGAAGTGATGCAGCCCCGGGGCGACATGCCAGGGGCAATCCCATTCCTCGGACAGCAGCCGCGCCTGCCACAGGAAGGACGGCCGCTCCTGCCCGCCGACCCAGACCGACACATCGCAGCCCTTGCGACGCTCCAGCAGGGCCGGGCTTTCGGCCCGCGCTTCGGCCGCGTCGAGCTTCAGGTCGTCGTTCATCGCCGTCTCCATCAGCGGCCGCAGGTCGGCCAGCGGCGAGATCGGCACGACATGGGCGATGCGGGCGGCGACATCCCCGGGCAGCGGCGCGTCGGCGCAGGCCATCCGGGCCGAGAGGTGACCGCCGGCGGAATGGCCGGTGACGACGATCGGCCCGGCCACTTCTTTCGCCGCGGCGGCAGTGGCGGCGGCGACCTCGCGCGTCATCTGAGAGATCCGCGCCGCCGGTGCCAGGGTATAAGCCGGCATGGCGCAGGCCCAGCCGCGCGCCACCGCGCCCGCGGCGAGGTGGGACCAGTCGCGCGGGCCGAATTTCAGCCAGTAACCGCCATGGATAAAGACCATCACCCCGCGCGGCGGGGCCTCGGGCAGGAACAGGTCGAACCAGTGCCGCTCACCGTCGCCATAGCGCGCGCCCAACCGCGCCCGCGCGCCCAGTTCGTCCCGGAACTCGGCCGCCGCTGCCTGCCAGCGCGGGGGGTAGTCCGCCGCGCCCTCGATGAAATCGCCGTTGGCATAGGCCCTGTCCATTTCCGCGCTCATCGGTATCTCCTTGTCCGTCGCCCTGCCAGCCTTAGCTGGACATTCGGCCCCGCGCCATGCTTTGTCTGACGCAAAGAACACCGGCGCCACGGAACGGTGGCGCGACAGCCTTTGGGAGGTATCCATGCTCGACTCCAACACCGACCTGCGCGCGCTTCTGAAAGACCCCTCGCTGCTGGCCACCCAGGCCTATGTCGCCGGCGACTGGGTCGATGCCGATGACGGCGCCACCTTCGAGGTCAGGAACCCCGCCCGGGGCGACGTGATCTGCACCGTGCCGAACCTCGGCCGGGCCGAGACCGCGCGCGCCATCGCCGCCGGCCAGGCGGCGCAGAAGGACTGGGCCGGCCGCACCGCCAAGGAGCGCGCCCAGATCCTGCGCAAGTGGTTCGACCTGATGATGGCGAACCAGGACGACCTGGCCCGCATCCTGACCGCCGAAATGGGCAAGCCCTTCGCCGAGGCCAAGGGCGAGATCGCCTATGGCGCCTCGTTCATCGAGTGGTTCGGCGAGGAGGCCAAGCGGATCTACGGCGAGACCATCCCCGGCCACCAGCCCGACAAACGGCTGACGGTGATCAAGCAGCCGATCGGCGTCGTCGGCTCGATCACGCCGTGGAACTTCCCCAACGCGATGATCACCCGCAAATGCGGCCCGGCCCTGGCCGCCGGCTGCGCCTTCGTCGCCAAGCCGGCCGAGGACACGCCGCTCTCGGCCCTCGCGCTGGCGGTGCTGGGCGAGCGGGCCGGCCTGCCCAAGGGCATCTTCAGCGTCGTCACCTCGGCCAGGTCGTCCGAGATCGGCAAGGAGTTCTGCGAGAACCCGATCGTCCGCAAGCTGACCTTCACCGGCTCGACCGAGGTCGGCCGCATCCTGCTGCGCCAGGCCGCCGACCAGGTGATGAAATGCTCGATGGAGCTGGGCGGCAACGCGCCGTTCATCGTCTTCGACGACGCCGATCTGGATGCGGCGGTCGCCGGCGCGATGGCGTCGAAATTCCGCAACAACGGCCAGACCTGCGTCTGCGCCAACCGGATCTACGTCCAGGCCGGGGTCTATGACGCCTTCGCCAAGAAACTGGCCGCGGCGGTCGAGGCGCTGAAGGTCGGCGACGGGCTGGAAGAGGGCACCGAGACCGGGCCGCTGATCAATGCCGATGCCGTCGCCAAGGTCGAGGAGCATATCTCGGACGCGCTGGCCGGCGGCGGCCAGATCGTCACCGGCGGCCACCGCCACGAACTCGGCGGCACCTTCTTCGAGCCGACCGTCGTCACCGGCGTGACCCAGGAGATGAAGGTCTCGACCGAGGAGACCTTCGGCCCGCTGGCACCGCTGTTCAAGTTCGAGACCGAGGAAGAGGTGATCGAGAAGGCCAACGCGACGATCTTCGGCCTCGCCTCCTATTTCTACGCCCGCGATATCGGCCGCGTCACCCGCGTCCAGGAGGCGCTGGAATACGGCATCGTCGGCGTCAACACCGGCATCATCTCGACCGAGGTCGCACCCTTCGGCGGCGTCAAGCAGTCGGGCCTGGGCCGCGAGGGCTCGCGCCACGGGATCGAGGATTACCTCGAGATGAAATACATCTGCCTGTCGGTCTGATCCCGGCATAGCAGGAAGTCACAGACGCCGCCCGCAGCCGGGCGGCGTTTTGCTTTGCCGGCACCCCGTCAGAGAATGACCAGCGCCGCCTCCAGCCCGGCCAGTTCGGCGACGCCGGCAAGGGTCAGCACGTCGCCGTCGCCGAAATCGAAGACCACGTCGTCGCCAGTATCGCTGGCGAAGGTCGAGACGACCTGCTGGGCGGTCAGCGTGCCGGTCCACAGCCCCGCCCCCAGTCGCAGCACGTCGGCGGTCCCGGCGAAGTCGGTCACCGTGTCGGCGCCGTAGCCGGGTTTGAAGACGAAGCTGTCGGCCCCGGCGCCGCCGGTCAGCCGGTCGGCGCCCAGCCCGCCGTCCAGCGTGTCCGCCCCGGCGCCACCGCCCAGCGTGTCGGCGCCGCGCTCGCCCCACAGCGCGTCATTGTCGAGCCGACCGAAGATCAGGTCGTTGCCGGCACGGCCGCGGAAGGTATCGTCGCCGCCGCCGCCCTGGATCGTGTCGTTGCCATCGCCGCCGAAGACGGTGTCGCGTCCCAGAACGCCGCCCTGGCCGGTGTCGCTGAACAGGTCGTCGCCGTCGCCGAGATAGGCCAGGTCGCGCCCGTCGCCGCCGATCACCGTGTCGTTACCGCCGGCGCCGTCCAGCGTGTCGGCCCCGCCGCCGCCGCTCAGCCGGTCATTGCCGAGGCGGCCCAGCAGCCGGTCGGCCCCGGTCATGCCGTTGAAATCGTCGTCACCGCCGCCGCCGTTGACGGTGTCGTCGCCATCCCCGGCCCAGACCGTGTCGCGCCCCAGCACGCCGGCCTGGCTGTTGTCGCGGAACAGGTCGTCGCCGTCGCCGAGATAGGCCAGGTCGCGCCCGTCGCCGCCCAGCACCGTGTCCCGGCCGTCTCCGGCGACGATGGTGTCGAAGCCACCCGCGCCGAGCAGCGAGTCGTCTCCCTCCCCGCCGATCAGCCGGTCGGCCCCGGCGCGGCCCAACAGCTGGTCGTCGCCGCGCGCACCGTCGAGCCGGTTGGCCGTGTCATTGCCGAACAGGATGTCGTCGGATTCGCCGCCGATCGCGTTCTCGATCACCGTGCCCGCCGCCAGCGCCAGCGGCCGGGCGCCGATCATGCTGTCCAGCGTGCCCGAAAGGTCGAGCAGCACCGGCAGCGACAGCGCCGCGGCATTGATCTCGTCGGTGCCGACAGCGTCGGACAGGGTGAAGCGGCCCGGCGCCTCCTGCGGCCCGAAATCGGAGAAGGCGTCGGTATAGACATAGGTATCGTTGTCGACCGCGCCGCGCCCGGTCAGGGTCAGGGTCCAGTCGGCGTCATAGGCGGTGCCGTAGAAACCGGTTTCGTAATTGCGCAGCACCAGCGTCCAGTCGCCCGCCGCCCGTTCGCCGCGGAAGCCGGTGGCGGTGAAGACCCAGTCGTCGGGGATGAATCTGGCCTCGGTCAGGCTGGCCCGGCTGGTCAGCGGCACCAGCGTGCCGGCCGGCGAGCGCAGGAAGAATTCCTGCGTGTAGGTGCTGGTCAGCCCGTCGGGATGGATCGAGTGGTCGAACCAGCGTTCGGTGACGCCGTGCAGCGTCACCTCGGCATGATCGACCACGATGTCGCCGCCATCGGGATGGGTGGCCGGATCGAAGGTCCGGCTGTCCTCGGCCGTGCTGTCCGGCTCGGCGAAGACCATCGCCCCGTCATCGGCCAGCACCCGGGTCTGCAGGTTCGCCGCCGTCTGCTGCCTGTGCCAGGTCTCGGCCAGCCGCACCGCCGCCATCGCGTCGATCCGGCCGAATCCGTATTGCTCGTTCCAATGCAGCCCGCCGCCGTTCCAGTCATCGGCGCCGTTGACCTGCCAGCCGGGATCGAGAGCGTCGGTCATCCGCGCGCTGTAGGCGAGGATCTGCTGGACGTCGCGATAACCGAGATTCGGATTGGCCTCGAGCATCAGCGCCACCACGCCCGATACCACCGGCGTCGCCAGCGACGACCCGGTCAGGATCGCGTGGTCGGCATCGGTCGCGCCGCTGCCGTCGGAATAGCCGGCCGGGCCGGGCAGGTCGGCGGTGGGCATGTCGGCGCCCGAGGCCGAGATCAGCAGCGACGCCCCCGGCGCGCCATAGGCCGTCTGGCCGTACTGGTCGAGCGGGTTGACCGCGATCCCCTGCCGGGCCGAACCGACATATTGGTACTCCATCCGGTCGGTCGAGCCGGGCGCGTTGTTGTAGGTGGCGAAGACGCTGATGCCGCCCAGGCCGCCGCGCGCGTCCTCGGCGTATGTCTCCAGCCCGGCCCGCATCGGCCGGTAATCCTCGAACAGCCCGCCCTTCGAGAAGGCCGGCGTGGTCCAACTGTTGTTGACGATATCGGCATCGCCCGCCGGATCGGTCTGCCACAGCGCGAAGAACTCGTGGTCGAAGCTGATATTGTCGCTGAAGAACCACTTCGAGAACTCGGCCCCGGGCGCGACGCCGACAACGCCGCCGTCATCATGCCCGGCCAGCAGCACCGAGGCGACGGCGACGCCATGCGCCTCGGTCCCCGCCGCGGCGATGTTGTTCAGGTAGGCGCCGGCGATCTCGGGATTGGTGGCATCGAAATTCCCTACCTCGTTGAGCGCGACATGGACACCCGAGCCGGTGTAATCGGGCCAGACGCCGCGGATCTGGTCGCGCATCACGTGCCAGGAGCTGTCGAAGAAATCGTCCGTCAGCGGTTGGCGGAAGGTGACATAGGCGGTCCCGGCGCTGACCCGGTCGCTGGCATCGGCGGTGCGGTAGTGCAGCGCGATCGTCTGGTCGCCCGGCCCGGCCGGGAGCAGCGTCCAGCTCAGATCGGCATTGCGCACCAGCTGTCCGGCCGAGGCGGTGATGCCCTTCATGAACAGCGGCCCGCCCTCGGGATCGGAATCGTTCGCCAGCAGGCTGCCGGACGAGAAGGTGAAGGAGTTCTTGGTGGTCAGGAAGGTGTCGTCGGTGGTCACCGGCGCCAGCCCGTTCGGCCCGTCGCCCTCGACATAGGTCGTCGGCAGGCCGGTGGCATCGTAGTTCAGGCTGTAGACCTTGTCGCGGAAGCGCAGCACCTCGACGCCGCGCAGCAGGTCGAAGCCCTCGTCGCCGAATTCCCAGTCGTCGCGCCAGTCGGTATCGGCCACCTGCCAGCCGGTCGGCGTGGCGGTGATGGTGAAGCCCGACGCGCTCTGGCGGTAGATCGCGACATCGCGCCCGGCGCCGCCGACGATGGTGTCCGAGCCGGGCCCGCCGGTCAGCACGTCAGCGCCGGGGCCGCCGCGCAACACGTCCTCGCCCGCCTCGCCGTCCAGCGCCACCGGATCGGTGCCGCTGGTGGTCAGCAGGTCGTTGCCCGAGCCGGAGGTGACGAATTCCACCCCCGCCGCACCGGCATCGAAGACCACCCGGTCGGCGGTGGCGAAGCGCGCGCTGTCCAGCCCGGCGCCGCCCTGGATCACGGTATCGGCGAAGGCGGTGACGAAAGTGTCGGCCCGGCCCCAGCCGCGCAGGGTGACGCCGGCATGCAGCGCCAGCAGCAGGTCGTTGCCGCCGCCGCCAACGATTGTCTGGCCGGCGGCACTGCTGGACTGCATCCTGTCATAGCCCTCGGACAGGTGGGTCTGGTTCACCTCGCCCACCGTGGCGTCGATCCCCTCGACGCCCATCACCCGGTCGGTGCTGGGCTTCATGATGCCGATATCGGTGGCGATCGGCAGGCCGAGATCACCCAGCACGAAGGCGGTGATGCCGCTGGCCGAGACCGGCGCCATGGTCAGCGCCCCGGCCTCGTCATAGCCGCCGACCAGCATCAGCTTGCCGAAATCCGCGTCCGCCGCGTCGACCCGGCCGTCGCCGTTGCTGTCGAAACCGGCCAGCGCGTCGAAGGCGTTCCAGTATTCCAGCCCGCCGAAATGGCGCGACAGGAACTCGCTGCCCGGGTCGATGGCGCCGTCGCCGTCCAGATCGGCGGCCAGGACATATTCGTTGGCGCTCAGCCCCGAGGTGATGTCGATCCGGCCGTCGCCATCGGCATCCCAGCTTTTCGCCCCGTCCATCTGCAGCGGGTCGCTCGTGGTGCTGATCACCGCCGCCAGGGCCCCGCTGCCGCCGCCGGTATCGACGACGATCCCCTCCTGCTTGTGCGACGAGATCGCGCCACCGCCGCCGGCGAGGCTGCGGTCGATGCTGTCATTGACCTGCTTCAGCGCGTTGCCGACCGAATCGTAATACTTGACCGCGTCGAAGCCGGCGAGGCCGGACAGATCCGAGGTCAGCCGCACCCAGAAGGCCATCTTGGGCCCCATGATCCAGGGCACGGCCGACAACGCGTCGCCGCTCAGCTTGCGCATCGTCTCGGTCATCTTCGTCGACTGCTCGACGATGTCACGGATCACCTTTTCGACCTTGGGATCGCGATAGCCGCCGATCCGCTGATCGTCGTCCTCGCCGTCGTGTACCCGGTCCTCGGTGTAGTCGTTGACGTGATCGACCGGTTCGCCCGTTCCCTCGACCGCCGGCGCGGCCCAGGATTCGCTCAGAACCCAACGCAGGTCATCCATGGCCCTTCCCCCCAATGCCTTGTCCCCGCGGCCCCGGGGGGCGACGGGGGAAATAATGGACAGCTGACCACAGAAGCCCCGGCGGCGCCTTGATGGGGGTCAAGCGGGGCCGGAGCACATGGTCGCGGGGCTGCGGCGGCGTGGAACGGATCATGCCGGGCCGTCGGGGCAGGGCCGCAAGAGCGCGCCGCGCACCGCGCCCCGTTCGGCGTCGTTGAGGATGACGATCGGGGCGGGCAGCTCCAGCGCCTCGGCGACGACGGAACCGGATGCCGGCTCCTGCCTCGGCATTGCCGCCACGCGGCCGGAGAGGCGCGATCCGTCCTCTATCTTGTCCCCGACCAAAGCGGCTATACGGCGGGGGTGATGCTCATGGTCGGCGGCGGCATGAACACCTGACGAGCGAGGACCCGATGGCAAAGAATGATGCAAAAGGCAGGACGGGGCGCGAGATCGATCTCGGGCCGCTCGACGGCTTCATCGGCTTCAACCTGCGCAACGCCCAGGAATCCGCGTTCCGGGCCTTCGCCCGCCATGTCGGCGCCGAGGGGCTAAAGCCCGGCCGCTTCGCCGCGCTGATGGTGATCCAGCACAATCCCGGCCTGACCCAGATGGACCTGGCCCGCGCCATCGCCCGCGACAAGTCGACGGTGACGCCGCTGATCCAGGACCTGCAGCGCCGCGGCCTGATCGAGCGCAAGCCCTCGACCGTCGACCGCCGCAGCATGACCCTGCGGCTGACCGCGGCGGGCGAGGCGACGCTGGCCCAGATGCTGGGCCACGCGCAGGAACATGACCGCAAGCTGGACGAGATCGTCGGCGACCACAAGGCGCTGTTCCTCGACCTGCTCAAGCGGGTGGCGACCGAGATCTCCTGACCTCGATCGCCCAGGCTCCGCGCTCCGGGCAGGCCCGAGGCCATCCGTTGTCGCCGCGCGACGCCGGCCGGGGATTTTGACGGGCCCTCTTGCGTGCTTCGCTTCCAAAGAGTAGCCCCACCACATATGGTCATGGCGCGCCGGGATCGGCGCGTCTTTGGTATCGGGCAGGGGCAGGACCGTGGCGCATATCATCGTTGTCGGCAATGAAAAGGGCGGTTCGGGCAAATCGACCACCTGCATGCACGTGGCCTCGGCGCTGGTCCGGATGGGGCATCGCGTCGGCGGGCTCGATCTCGACCTGCGCCAGCGCAGCTTCGGCCGCTATGTCGAGAACCGCCGCGCCTATTGCGAAAACAACGGCATCGCGCTGCCGATCCCTGACTACCGCGAGCTGCCCGAGATCGACCGCAACCAGATCGGCCCGGACGAGAATATCTACGACCACCGGCTGTCGGCCGCGGTCGCCGCGCTGGAGCCGGAATCCGATTTCATCATCATCGATTGCCCCGGGTCGCATACCCGCCTGAGCCAAGTGGCGCATTCTCTGGCCGACACGCTGATCACGCCGCTGAACGACAGTTTCGTCGATTTCGACCTGCTGGCGCGGATCGACCCGCAGACCAACAAGGTGATGGGCCCGTCGATCTATGCCGAGATGGTGTGGAACGCGCGCCAGTTGCGGGCGCAGGCGGGGCTGAAGCCGATCGACTGGATCGTGCTGCGCAACCGTCTGGGCGCGCAGCAGATGCACAACAAGAAGAAGGTCGGCAAGGCGCTCGAAGACCTGTCGCGGCGGATCGGCTTCCGCGTCGCGCCGGGTTTTTCCGAGCGCGTCATCTTCCGCGAGCTGTTCCCGCGCGGGCTGACCCTGCTCGACCTGCGCGACGTCGGGGTCGAGAACCTCAACCTGTCCAACATCGCCGCCCGTCAGGAAGTCCGCGACCTGCTCAACGAGCTGCGCCTGCCCGGCGTGACCGTCGATTTCTGAACAGCGCGAAGGTCCGGCAGACCCGGCACGAGCCAGCCTCTGTCAGTTGCTGCAACCGCTGCTCGAACGGGTCGTCCTTGGGCGCCTGTCCCAGCCCGAAGCGGCTCAGCAGATAGCGTCCGATATTCATGTATCCTGCCCTTTCCCGGCGTGTTTCCTGCCTTGGGAACAACCTGCGTGTGCAAGCGGGCCGAAATGCGGCGCAACGATGTGGCTATTCCGGCAATGCCGGGTCGCCCGTCAACAATCCGTTTCCGATTTGACGCCAATCTGCCAGCGGCTCACCCGGCGGTCCGCTCGCGCTCGAGCGCGCTGCGCAAGGCCTCGGGCCAGGGCCGCGGCCGGCCATCGGCCAGCGCGACGAAGACCAGGGTCGAGCGCATCTCGAGCCGCCGCTCGGCGCCGCAGTCGGCGGTGAAGCACAGCCCGACGCTGCTCCGCCCCAGGCGCTCGGGCCACAGCGTGAAGAGCAGGTCATCGCCCAGCCGGCTAGGCGCGGAGAAGGTGATCTCCAGCCCCGCCGTCGGCACCCCCGCCGCCACCTCGCCATGCAGCCGGGCGAAGGAATGCCCCAGGCGCTGCTCGAACCAGGCCTCGACGGTGGCGTTCAGCATCTCGAAATAGCGCGGGTAGAAGACGATCCCGGCCGGGTCGCAATGCTGGAACAGCACCTTCTGCGGATAGGCGAAGCCCGTCACAGCCCGGTCCGGACGTGCCACAGCTCGGGGAACAGCTCGGTTTCCAGCATCCGCTTGAGATAGCTGACGCCGATCGTCCCGCCGGTGCCGCGCTTGAAGCCGATGACGCGCTCGACCGTGGTGACGTGGTTGAAACGCCAGCGGCGGAAATAGTCCTCGAAATCGACCAGCTTCTCGGCCAGGTCGTAGAGCGCCCAATGCGCCTGCGGATCACGATAGACCTGCGCCCAGGCGGCCTCGACCGCCGCGTTGTTCTGCCAGGGCTGCGCCGGATCGCGCTCCAGCACCTCCTGCGGCACCGCCAGCCCGGCCCGCGCCGCCGCCGCCAGCGCGACATCGTAAAGCGAGGGGCGGTGTAGTTCCTCTTCCAGCAGCACCTTGATCTCGGGCCGGTGGGCATGGGGCCGGATCATCGCCGGGTTGCGGTTGCCGACCATGAACTCGATCAGCCGGTACTGCCAGGACTGGAAGCCCGAGGATTGCCCCAGCGCCTCGCGGAAGGTGGTGTAGTCGGACGGCGTCATCGTCCGCAGCACGTCCCAGGCGCTGTTGAGCTGCTCGAAGATCCGGGCGACGCGGGCCAGTGTCTTGAAGGCGGGGGCGAAATCATCCCGCCCGATGGCGTCGCGGGCGGCGTTGAGCTCGTGGATCGCCAGCCGCATCCACAGTTCCGAGGTCTGGTGCTGGACGATGAACAGCATCTCGTCATGGGCGTCCGACAGCGGCGTCTGCGCCGTCAGGATGCTGTCGAGCTGCAGGTAGTCGCCATAGGACATGCGGCCGTCGAAGGTCATCTGGGCGCCTTCGGCGGCGGGATCGTAGGGAGTGTTGGTCATGCGCTCTCTCTCAGACGGAAACGCTGGATCTTGCCCGACTCGGTTTTCGGCAGGGCCTTGGTGAAGACGATCCGGCGCGGATACTTGTAGGGCGCGATAACCGCCTTGACGTGATCCTGCAACGTCTTGACCGTCAGCGCCTCCGCCGCGACGCCCTCGGCCAGCACGACATGCGCCTCGACGATCTCGCCCCGCGCTTCGTCCGGCGCCCCGATCACCGCGCATTCCAGCACGTGCTCATGGGCCAGCAGCGCCGCCTCGACCTCGGGCCCGGCGATGTTGTAGCCGGCGCTGACGATCATGTCGTCGCTGCGGGCGGCGAAGTGGAAATAGCCCGCCGCGTCCTGGAAGAAGCTGTCGCCGGTCAGGTTCCAGCCGTGCTTGACATAGACCCGCTGGCGCGCGTCGGCGAGGTAGCGGCAGCCGGTCGGCCCGCGCACCGCCAGCCGCCCGACCTCGCCGCGCGGCATCTCGTTGCCGTCGTCATCGACGATCTTGGCCTCGTAGCCGGCGACCGGCCGGCCGGTGCAGGCCGGGTGGCTGTCGCCGAAGCGGTTGGTGATGAAGATGTGCAGCATCTCGGTGGCGCCGATCCCGTCTAGCATCGGCTTGCCGGTCTTCGCCATCCACTCCTCGTAGACCGGCGCCGGCAGGGTCTCGCCGGCCGAGACCGCGGCGCGCAGGCTGGACAGGTCGGCGCCCTCGTCCATCGCCTTGAGCATGACGCGATAGGCGGTGGGCGCGGTGAAGCAGACCGTGGCGCGATATTTCTGGATGATCTCGATCATGTTCGGCGGCGTCGCGGCTTCGAGCAGCGCCGCCGAGGCGCCGAAGCGCAGCGGGAAGACGGCCAGCCCGCCCAGCCCGAAGGTGAAGGCAAGCGGCGGCGAGCCGACGAAGACGTCCTCGGGCGTGACGTTCAGCACCTCCTTGGCGTAGCCGTCGGCGATGATCAGGATGTCGCGGTGGAAATGCATCGTCGCCTTGGGTTCGCCGGTCGTGCCCGAGGTGAAGCCCAGCAGAGCCACGTCGTCGCGCCCGGTCTCGACCGCGTCGAAGGCGACCGGCTTGTCCAGCGCCGCCCGGTCGAGCTCGGCATCGTGATTGGCGGTGCCGTCGAAGCCGACCACGGTTTCCAGGAACGCCGAGCCCTTGGCGCAGGCGATCATCTCGTCCATCAGCCGCGTGTCGCAAAGGGCGTGGCTGACCTCGGCCTTGTCGACGATCTTCGACAGCTCGCCGGCGCGCAGCAGCGGCATGGTGTTGACCGCCACCGCCCCCGCCTTCATCACCGCCAGCCAGCAGGCCACCATCGCCGGGTTGTTGGCCGAGCGGATCAGCACCCGGTTGCCCGGCTCGAGCCCGTAATCCTCGACCAGCGCATGGGCGATGCGGTTCGACCAGTCGGCCAGCTCCTTGTAGGTCCGCCGCCGGCCGTTGCCGATCAGCGCGGTGCGGTCGCCGAAGCCGCGTGCCACCATGGCGTCGGTCAGCTCGACCCCGGCATTGAGCCGCTCGGGGTATTCGAACCCGTCCAGCAGCAGGTCGGGCCATTCCGCCGCCGGCGGCAGCCGGTCGCGGGTGAAGCTGTCGACATGCGCCGAGGCTCCCAGATTGATCATCGCGTCTCCTCCCCTTGCGCGTGAAAACCGGCGCCTAGCCGTGTGGCACCACCGCCGTCGCCTCGATCTCGACCTTGGCCCGGTCCTCGACCAGGGCGGCCACCTGGATCAGCGCCATGGCCGGGAAATGCCGGCCGATCACCGCGCGGTAGACCGCGCCCAGCTCGCGCAGCCGGCCAAGGTATTCGTGCTTGTCGGTGACGTACCAGGTCAGCCGCACCAGATGCTCGGGCCCGGCGCCGCCCTCGGCCAGCACGGCGACGATGTTGCGCAGGGTCTGCTCGGTCTGGCCGATGAAATCGTCGGTCTCGAATTCCTGCTGGCCGTTCCAGCCGATCAGCCCGCCGCAGAAGATCATCCGCCCCTCGGCGGCGATGCCGTTGGCGTAGCCGACGGCCGGCTTCCAGTTCCTCGGATGCAGCATCTCGTGCACGGTGGTCATGCCTTCGCCCCTTCTGCCAGCGCCGCCCGGGCGATGATGACTTTCTGCACGTCGCTCGCGCCCTCGTAGATCCGCAGCGCGCGGATCTCGCGATAGAGGCTCTCGACGATGAATCCCTTGCGCACGCCGTCACCGCCATGCAGCTGGACGGCGGCGTCGATCACCCGCTGCGCCGCCTCGGTGGCGTGCAGCTTGGCCATCGCCGCCTCGCGGCTGACCCGCGCCGCGCCCCTGTCCTTGGTCCAGGCGGCGCGGTAGATCAGCAGCGCCGAGGCGTCGACATCCAGCGCCATGTCGGCCAGGTGGCCCTGCACCATCTGCAGCTCGCTCAGCGGCGCACCGCCGACCTGGCGCGCCTGCACCCGCTCCAGCGCCTCGTCCAGCGCCCGGCGGGCAAAGCCCAGCGCCGCCGCGCCGACGGTCGAGCGGAAGACATCGAGCACCGACATCGCGATCTTGAAGCCTTCGCCCGGCGCGCCGATCATCGCGCTGGCCGGCAGTTCGACATCATTGAAGCGCAGATGGGCCAGCGGGTGCGGCGCCACCACGTCGATGCGCTCGACCACCGCGAGGCCGGGCGTGTCGGCGGGCATCAGGAAGGCCGAGAGCCCCTTGGCCCCCGGTGCCTCGCCGGTGCGGGCGAAGACGACGTAGAGATCGGCGATGCCGCCGTTCGAGATATAGGTCTTCTCGCCATTGAGGACGTAGCCGTCACCGCGCCGCGCGGCCGTGGTCGCGGTATTGGCGACATCCGAGCCCGAATCCGGCTCGGTCAGGGCGAAGGCCGAAACCGCCTTGCCGGCCCGCGTCTGCGCCAGCCATTCCCGCTGCTCCGGCGTGCCGAACAGGCTGACGGCGCCCATGCCCAGGCCCTGCATGGCGAAGGCGAAATCGGCCAGCCCGTCATGCCGCGCCAACGTCTCGCGGATCAGGCACAGGCTGCGCACGTCGAGTTTCTCGCCTTCGCCGGCGCCCGAATGCGTCAGCCAGCCATCCGCGCCCAGCGCCGCCACCAGCCCGCGGCAGGCGGCATCGACATCGCCGTGATCCGCCGGCAGATGCGCCGCGCACCACGCGTCCAGCGCCGAAGCCAGCTCCCGGTGCCGGTCCTCGAAAAACGGCCAGTCGAGGAAACTCCGATCCGCCATGCCTTTGCCTTTCATCTTCACTGAAATATCCCGGGGGTCCGGGGGCAGCGCCCCCGGCCGTCAGTCCCCTTCGAACACCGGCTTCTCCTTCGCCACGAAGGCGCGGTAGGCGCGTTCGAAATCCCGGGTCTGCATGCAGATCGCCTGGGCCTGGGCCTCGGCTTCGATCGCCTGGTCCAGCCCCATGTTCCATTCCTGGTCGAGCTGGGTCTTGGTGATGCCATGGGCGAAGGTCGGCCCGGCCGCGATCCGCGCCGCCAGCTTGTGCGCCGCCGCCTCGAGCTCCTCGGCCGGGTGCAGCGCGTTGTGGAAGCCCCAGGCCAGGCCCTCCTCGGCGCTCATCGCCCGGCCGGTATAGAGCAGCTCCGCCGCCCGGCCCTGGCCGATGATCCGCGGCAGCATCGCGCAGGCGCCCATGTCGCAGCCTGCCAGCCCGACGCGGGTGAACAGGAAGGCGGTCTTCGCCTCGGGCGTCGCCAGCCGCAGGTCCGAGGCCATGGCGATGATCGCCCCGGCGCCGACGCAGACCCCGTCGATGGCCGAGATCACCGGCTTGCCGCAATGGATCATCGCCTTGACCAGGTCGCCGGTCATCCGGGTGAAGGCCAGCAGCTCGGTCATTTCCATGCCGACCAGCGGCCCGATGATCTCGTGCACGTCCCCGCCCGAGCAGAAGTTGCCGCCGTTCGAGGCGAAGACCACGACGTCGACGTCCGTCGCATAGGCCAGCGCGCGGAAGGTGTCGCGCAGCTCGGCATAGCTGTCGAAGGTCAGCGGGTTCTTGCGTTCGGGACGGTTGAGCCGGATCGTCGCGATCCGGTCGGTCACGTGCCACAGGAAATGGGTGGGCGTCAGCCCGGCCATCTGGGTCATGCGCTGTCTTTCCCCATGCGTTTGAGAATGTCGGTCAGGGTGTCGAGATCGGCCTCGCCGAGCCCGGCGAAGAGGGTGTTGACCTCGCGCTCGTGCTCTTCCGCCAGGGCTTCGAAGCTGTGCAGCCCGGCCTCGGTCAGCGCCACGATCACGGTGCGGCGGTCGTTCTCGGAGGGCCGGCGCTTGACCAGGCCGTCCTTTTCCAGCCGGTCGACCACCGCCGTCGCGTTGCCGTTCGAGACCAGCAGCATGCGCGACAGTTCCGACATCGTCGCGCCGTCGCGCCGACGGTAGAGCGCGGCCATGACGTCGAAGCGCGGCAGGGTGGTGTCGTGGTTGCGGCGCAGGAAGTCGCGCAGATGCGCCTCGGCACCGCGGGTGACGCCCAGCAGCCGGATCCAGGTCTTCAGCCGGCGCTTGGACAGCGGGTCGTTGGGCATGTCTCTCATATCTCTCCTCCCGAGACCGACAGGGCGTGACCGTTGACCATCGCCGCGCCTTCCGAGGCGAGGAACAGCACCGATGCCGCCACTTCCTCGGGCGTGATCAGCCGGCCCACCGGGTTGTCGGCGTAGAGCAACGCCATGGCCTCCTCGCGGGCGATGCCGCGACGCGCCATCAGCCCCTCGGCGGCGCGGTCGGCCATCGCGGTCGCGACGAAGCCGGGGCAGACCGCGTTGCAGGTGATGCCCTTCTTCGCCACCTCCTGCGCCACCGAGCGCACCAGCCCCAGCACGCCGTGCTTGGCGGCGGCATAGGCGGCGATATTGGCGCCGCCCTGCAGGCTGGCGGTCGAGCCGATGGCGATCAGGCGCCCGCCCTTGCCCATGCCGGGCAGGGCCGCGCGCAGGGTCAGGAAGACGCCGGTCAGGGTGACGGCCAGGGTGTCGTTCCACATCTCGAGCGTGGTATCGCCCAGCTTGCCCGCCTTGCCGCCGCCGGCATTGGCGACGACGACGTCGTAAGGCGCGTCGAACAGGGCGTTCACCTGTGCCTCGTCGGTCACGTCGCAGGCAAGACAGGTCATGCCGCGGCCGCCGTCGGTTTCCGCCAGCGCCTCGACGTTGCGGCCGCAGATCGTCACCGCCTCGCCCGCCTCGGCGAAGGCGCGGGCCACCGCCCGCCCGATCCCCGATCCGCCGCCCGTTACCAGCACCCGTCGCGCCATCATACCGCTCCTGTTTCCTTTGCCCGCTCTGCCAGCCGCCGCGCCTGATCGCGCCCGGCGAGGTAGGGCAGCGGCCATTCCGGCGCCTCATCGCCCAACTCAACCGCCGCGTGCAAGGCCCAGTAGGGATCGGCCAGATGCGGTCGGGCGAGGCAGACCAGGTCGGCCCGCCCGGCCATCAGGATCGAGTTGACGTGGTCGGGCTCGTAGATATTGCCCACCGCCATCGTCGCGATGCCGGCCTCGTTGCGGATCCGGTCCGAGAACGGGGTCTGGAACATCCGGCCGTAGACCGGCCTGGCGTCGGTCGAGGTCTGGCCGGCCGAGACGTCGATGATGTCGGCCCCGGCCTCGGTGAAGGCACGGGCGATCTCGACCGCCTCTTCCGGCGTCACGCCGTCGTCGCCGACCCAGTCATTGGCCGAGATCCGCACCGACATCGGCTTCTCTTCGGGCCACACCGCCCGCATCGCCCGGAACACCTCGAGCGGGTAGCGCAGCCGGTTCTCCAGGCTGCCGCCGTATTCGTCCGAACGGATGTTCGATTTCGGCGAGATGAAGGAAGACAGCAGGTAGCCATGGGCGGCATGGAGTTCGATCATGTCAAAGCCAGCGCGCTGCGCCATCTCGGCGGCGGCGGCAAATTGCCCCGTCACCCTGTCCATGTCGGCCCGGCCCATCGCCCTCGGCGCTGGGTTGGCGTCCGACCACGGGATCGCCGAGGCCGAGAGCGTCGGCCAGTTGCCCGCCTCGAGCGGCGCGTCCATCTTTTCCCAGCCCAGCTGGGTCGAGCCCTTGCGGCCGGAATGGCCGATCTGGCAGCAGATCCTGGCGCTGGTCTCGGCATGGACGAAACCGACCAGCCGGGCCCAGGCCGCCTCGTGCTCGGGCGCGTAGAGGCCAGGGCAGCCCGGGGTGATCCGGCCCTCGGGGCTGACGCAGGTCATCTCGGTATAGACCAGCCCGGCGCCGCCCTTGGCCCGCTCGGCATAGTGGACGAAATGCCAGTCGGTCGGGCAGCCGTCGACCGCCTTGTATTGCGCCATCGGCGAGACGACGACGCGGTTGGCCAGCGTCAGCGCGCGCAGCCGGAACGGCGCGAACATCGGCACATGGCCGGCATTGCCGCCGGCCTGGGCCTGGAACCAGTCCTCGGCGCTGCGCAGCCAGCCGGCATCGCGCAGGCGCAGGTTCTCGTGGCTGATCCGCTGGCTGCGGGTCAGCAGGGAGTAGGTGAACTGGATCGGCGACAGGTCGAGGTAACGCTCGACATCCTCGAACCACTCGGTCGAGTTGCGCGCCGCCGATTGCAGCCGCAGGACATCGACACGCCGTTCCTCCTGGTAGCGGGCGAAGGCGCTTTCCATATCGGAACCATCGTTCAGGTAATCCGCCAGCGCGATGGCGCTCTCCATCCCCAGCTTGGACCCCGAGCCGATCGAGAAATGCGCCGTCGCCGAGGCGTCCCCCAGCAGCACCACGTTCTTGTAATACCACTTTTCGCACAGCACCCGCGGGAAGGAGAGCCAGGCCGAGCCGCGGATGTGGTTGGCGTTCGACATCAGTTCGTGACCGCCAAGGTGGTCGGCGAAGAGGCGCTCGCAGGTGGCGATGCTCTCCTCCTTGGTCATCTGCTCGAAGCCGAAGGCGTCGTAGGTCTGCTGCGAGCATTCGACGATGAAGGTCGCGGTATCGGCGTCGAACTGGTAGGCATGGGCCCAGACCCAGCCATGCTCGGTCTGTTCGAAGATGAAGGTGAAGGCGTCGTCGAATTTCTGATGCGTGCCGAGCCAGACGAACTTGTTCTTGCGGACGTCGATCTCGGGCTTGAAATGCGCCGCCAGCTCGGTCCGCACGCGCGAATTCAGACCGTCGGCAGCGACCACGAGGTCATATTCCGCCATCGCCTCTTCGATCGCCCCCGCCTCGGTCTCGAACTGCAGGTCGACGCCAAGGTCGCGGGCGCGGGATTGCAGGTCGAGCAGCATCTGCTTGCGGCCGATGCCGCAGAAACCGTGGCCCGAGGAAACCGTGCGCTGGCCGCGATGGATCACCGCGACGTCGTCCCAATAGGCGAAATGCGAGCGGATCAGCGCCTCGCTCTCGGCGTCGTTGGCCGCCATGTTCGACAGCGTCTCGTCCGACAGCACCACGCCCCAGCCGAAGGTGTCATCGGCACGGTTGCGCTCGATCACCGTGACCTGATGTGCCGGATCGCGGCGCTTCATGCTGATCGCGAAATACAGCCCCGAGGGCCCGCCGCCGATCACCAGAACCTTCATTCCGAGTTCTCCCTTTTCAGGCACGTTCCGAGCACAGGTTGGCACTGCCGCAATTTTTCTTCAAGCTTAAAATTTCTAACTTGAAATGAAACCGTCCCCGCTGTCCGACGCGGCGGAGCCGGGCCGGGCCATGGCCTCGCTTCGAGCAGCGGGGCTTGCAGGGCGGCGAACCGACGGCGCGACGAAACAGGGCGGCGCCACTGGCACCGCCCCCATGCGTCAGCGTCCGTCGCCGCGGCTCGGCCGCTCACTCGGCGGCGATCATCTCCAGCAGCGCCCGCGACAGGGCGGTTTCGGCATCGGCGAGGTCGAGGATGACGTCGAAATGGTTGCGCGCCGGCACTTCCAGCCAGCGCGTCGGGATGCCGGCGGCGGTCAGCGCCCCGGCATAGGCCCGGCTCTGGCGGGTGAAGCCTGCCGCCTCCCCTGCCGCCAGCGCCACCGTCACCCGGCCGGCACGCGGCAGGTGGCGGATCGGGCTGTATTCGGCCACCTCTTCGGCGGTGAACCCCATCCAGTCCTGGACATGGCTGGCCGCGATCGGCGCCAGGTCGTAGAGGCCGCTGACCGGCAGCGCCCCGCACACCACGTCCTCGGGCAGGCCGTGATGCGCCTGCCAGCCGGGCGCCAGCAGGGTGCCGGCAAGATGCCCGCCGGCGGAGCTGCCGCCGACGAAGATGCGGTCGCGGTCGATCCCCTGCGCCGCCGCGTTGTGCCACAGCCAGGCCAGCGCGGCCCGCATCTCGCGCACGATCTCGGTGATCCCGACCGTCGGGGCGAGGCGATAGTCGGGCACGGCGCAGGCGATACCCTGCGCCGCCAGCATCGGCGCCATGAAGCCCGACTCGGCCTTCGATAGCGCGCGCCAGTAACCGCCATGGATGAACAGGAAGACGGGCCGCAACTCGCCCGGCACGGCGCCGTAGAGGTCGAGCGTCCGGTCGCCTTCGACGTCGTAGGGCAGATCGAGCCGCGTCCCCGGCAGCGCCCGCGCCGCCTCGGTCCCGCGGCGATACTCGGCCATGATGGCCTCGAACACCTCCGGCGTCACCGTCGCCCGCGCCGAGTAATCGGCGTCGAGCCGGGCGCGCGGCAGCGCCGCCTCCGTGGCCAACGCGGAGGTCATTGTTCCTCGGGCGGGGCGAACTCGGCCTCGAGCCGGTCGAAGAACTGCCCGGTGAGCTTCCTCGCCGTCGAATCGATCAGGCGCGAGCCGAGCTGGGCGATCTTGCCGCTGATCTGCACCCGCACCTCGTAGGCCAGCTCGGTGCCCTCCTCGACCTCGGTCAGGGTGACGTCGGCCGAGCCCTTGGCCTGCCCCGCGACCCCGGCCGAGCCCGAGCCCGACAGGGTGATGCTTTCCGGCTCGACCACGTTCTCGTAATGCACCGCGCCCTTGAACGAGGCTTTCACCGGCCCGATCTTGAGCACGATCTTGGCCGCCATCTCCTCATCCGACACCCGCTCGATCTCTTCGCAGCCGGGAATGCAGCGCTTGAGCACCTCGGGATCGTTGATGGCGTCCCACACCGCCTGGCGCGGGGCTGAGATCACCTGGCTGTTCTGCATGTCCATCGGGCGTTTCCTTTCCGGGTCAGATCCGCAGCGTGGCGGATTGGGTCTCGATCAGCCGCACGAGGCTCAGCGCCGTCATCGCGGACGACTTGGGATTGCCCTCAAGGGGCTGGTTTTCGATCCGCATGTCAAGCTTGCCGAAGGCCCCGCGCGCGACAATGCGATGGGCGTTGAGCACCGCCCCGGGATCGGCGGTCATCGCCACGCGGGTGCGGTCGAGCCCGAGACCGGCCAGCGCGGTGATGACGGTGACATTGGCATTCTGCGGGAAGGCCGCCCCGGCCTCGCGCGCCGATCCCTCGAAGAAGGTGACCGGGGCGGACAGGGTGTCGAGGTCGCAGAGCCGTTCCGCCGGGCTGCCGATCCAGGCCCGCGGCGGCTTGATGATCTCGTGGCGCACCGCATCAAGCGGCAGCAGCGCGGCAGCGGCCAGCGCGTCGATCCCGCCCAGCGCGCCCGGCGGCACGATCAGCTGGCCGCCCCGCGCCTCGGCCAGCGCCGTCAGCGCATCGAGCAGCCCCTCCTCGGTGAAAGCCGAGGTCGAGGAGACGGCGAAGCGGGCGCCGAGTTCCAGCGCGGCCCGGCCCCAGGGGCCGACACTGGCCCGGCCCGCCGCCTCGACCACCATGTCGGGCGCCAGCGCCGCCAGCTCTGACGGATCGCCGATCAGCCCCGCGCCAGCAGGCAGCCCTTCGCGTGGCGCCGAGGGATCGCGCACCGCGACGCCGGCCAGCGCCACGCCCGGCCGCCCGGCCAGCCGCCGCGCCACCTCCTGACCGATGGCGCCGAAGCCGACCAGCACCAGCCGCAGCTCAGAGCCCGACATAGCCATGCACCCGCGCCGCGTCGCGTTCCAGGTCGGCGGCATTGCCCGACCAGACCGTGCGCCCCTTCTCGATGATGTAGTGCCGGTCGGCCAGCCGCTTGAGCACGGCGAGGTTCTTGTCGATCAGCAGGATCGACTGGCCGGCCTGCTTGAGATGGGCGATGCAATGCCAGATCTCGGTGCGGATCACCGGCGCCAGCCCCTCGGTCGCCTCGTCGAGGATCAGCAGCCGCGGGTTGGTCATCAGCGCCCGGCCGACCGCCAGCATCTGCTGCTCGCCGCCCGACAGGGTGCCGGCGCTCTGCCCGGCGCGCTCCTTCAGCCGGGGAAACAGCTCGTAGACCGTTTCCAGCACCCACGGGTCGGGGCGGTGCAGCCGGTTGGCCGCCGTCGCCACCAGGTTCTCGCGCACGGTCAGCGAGGGGAAGACCTGCCGCCCCTCGGGCACCAGGCCGATGCCCAGCCGGGCGATGCGCTCGGGCGGCCGCCCCTGCACCTCCTGGCCGGAAAACGACACCCGCCCGGCGCGCGGGCTCACCAGCCCCATGATGCTGCGCACCGTCGTCGTCTTGCCCATGCCGTTGCGGCCCAGCAAGGTCACGACCTCGCCATCCTTCACCTGCAGCTCGACGTCATGCAGCACCTGGCTCGCCCCGTAGGCGGCCTGCAGGCCGGTCACGCTCAGCACAGCTCGTCCTCCCCGCCCAGATAGGCTTCGCGCACCTCTGCGTTGTCGCGGATTTCCTCGACGCTGCCGGTGGCGATGATCCGGCCATAGACCAGCACCGAGATCCGGTCGGCCAGCGCGAAGACGGCCTCCATGTCGTGCTCGACCAGCAGGATCGCGGTCTGGTCGCGCAGGCCGCGCAGCACCGTCACCATCTGCTGGCTTTCCACCGGCCCCAGCCCCGCCATCGGCTCGTCGAGCAGCATCAGCGCCGGCTCCAGCGCCAGCGCCATCACCAGTTCGAGCTGCTTGCGTTCGCCATGGCTGAGATCGGCCGAGGGCACCCCGGCGCGGTCCTCGAGCCCGGTCCCCGCCAGCAGCGCCTCGGCGCGGGCCTGCACGACGCGCCGGCCTTTCGCCCGGTCCCACAGCCGCAGGTTGCCGCCGGCATGGGCCTGCACCGCCAGCGCCACGCTTTCGCCGACGGTGCAATCGTCGAGCAGCGAAGTCACCTGGAAGGTCCGGCCCAGCCCCAGCGCCACCCTTGCATGGGTCGGCAGGTGGGTGACGTCGCGCCCCATCAGCCGGATCGTGCCGGCATCGGGCGCCAGCTCGCCGCAGAGCTGGTTGATCAGGGTCGACTTGCCGGCACCGTTCGGCCCGATCAGCGCGTGGATCTCGCCCGGCCGCAGATCCAGCGTCACCCCGTCGGTGGCCGTCAGCCCGCCGAAACGCTTCTCCAGCCCCTCGATCTGCAGGATCGGTCCGTTCGCGTTCATTTCCGCCTCCGCAGCAACGCGCTCACCCCGCCGCGGCTGAACATGACCACCGCCAGCAGCACGATGCCGACGCCGAGGTTCCAGTTCTCGGTCCAGCCCGCCAGCCAGGTCTCCAGCACCAGTAGCACGGCAGCGCCGATCAGCGGCCCGAACAGGGTGCCGGTGCCGCCGAGGATGACCATGATCATCAGCTCGCCCGAGCGGCTCCAATGCATCATGTCGGGGCTGACATAGCGCATCGCGTTGGCCATCAGCGCCCCGGCCAGTCCGACGCCCATGCCCGACAGGATGAAGGCGAACAGCTTGTAGCGATAGGTGGCGATGCCGAGCGCCTCCATCCGGCGCTCGTTCTGGCGGATGCCGGCGATCATCGCCCCGAAGGACGAATTCACCAGCCGGTGCAGCCCGGCGAAGAACAGCGCGGCGACGCCCAGCGTCAGGTAATACATCGTCTCGCGGTCGCGCAGGTTGAGACCGAAGAACTCGTTGGGGCGGCGGATCGAGAGCCCGTCCTCGCCGCCATAGGCCTTGAGCGAGACGAAGAGGAAGAACAGCATCTGCGCGAAGGCCAGCGTGATCATGATGAACTGCACCCCGCCGGTGCGCAGCGACAAGGCGCCGATCAGCGCCGCGAAGACGCCCGCGACCAGCACCGCCAGCGGCAGGGTGATCAGCAGCTGGTTGGTGCCGGGGATGACCCCCAGCAGCGGCGCGTCCGCGAACCAGTGCGAATAGAGGATGGCGACGACATAGCCGCCGATGCCAAAGAAGGCGGCGTGGCCGAAGGACACCATGCCGCCATAGCCGAGCGCGAAGTTCAGGCTGGCGGCGGCAATGCCGTAGATCAGGACCCGGGTGGCGATCTGGGTCGTCGCGGGCGCACCCAGCGCCCCGGCCATCTGCGGCAGCACGGCCAGCAGCGCCAGCGTCACCAGCGCGCCGATCAGGGGAAACGGACGCATGGTCAGAACCCTCCCTGCCCGGTGACCGGGAACAGCCCGCGCGGCCGCACCAGCAGCACCACGGCCATCAGCAGGTAGATGCCCATCGACGAGATGCCGAGGCCGAGCGCGTCGGCCTGGCTGATCGGCATCAGCCCGCGCAGCATCCCCGGCAGGAAGGCGCGCAGGCAGGTGTCGATGACGCCGAGCGAGATGCCGGCGACGAAGGCGCCGCGGATCGAGCCGACGCCGCCGATGACGACGACAACGAAGGCGGGCAGCAGGATGCGCTCGCCCATCCCGACCTGCACCGCAGAGATCGGCCCGGTCATGTAGCCCGCCAGCCCGGCCAGCAGCGCGCCCAGCCCGAAGACCAGCGTGTAGAGCCGGCGGATATCGACGCCCAGCGCCCGCACCATCTCGCGATTGGTGGCGCCGGCGCGCACCAGCATGCCGACCCGGGTGCGGTTGATCAGCAGGTAGAGCCCGCCGGCGACGATCAGCCCGGCGGCGATGATCAGCAGCCGGTACGTCGGGTAGAACAGGCCCGGCAGCAGCCCGACCGAGCCGGAGAAGGCCGCCGGCAGCGGGGTGAAGACCGGCTGGCGGCCGAACATCAGGGTGATGGCCTCGTTCGCCATCAGGATCAGCGCGAAGGTCGCCAGCACCTGGTCGAGGTGACTTCGAGTGTAGAGCCGGCGCACCACCGTCGCCTCGACGATGACGCCGGCAAGACCCGCGACCGCCAGCGCCGCCGGCAGCCCGAGCCAGAACGAGCCGGTCTCGGCCGCCACCCATGTCCCGGCATAGGCGCCGATCATGTAGAGCGAGCCATGGGCGAGGTTGATCACCCCCATGATGCCGAAGATCAGCGTCAACCCGGCGGCCAGCAGGAACAGCATCACGCCATACTGCAGCCCGTTCAGAATCTGTTCGAGAACGAGAATCATGCCCCTGCCCGATCGTTTCCGGCTTGTTTCTTCTTGGCTGCGGGCCGGTGCGTCACCGGCCCGCCTGCCGCGTCAGATCACATCTTGCACTGGCTGGCGTAGGGATCGCCGTAGTCGCTGAGGATCTTCTTCTGGGTCACCGCCGTCGGGGTGCCGTCGACATCCTCGATCTTGAGCAGATACCAGTCCTGCACCGGGTGCTGGTTCTGGCCGAAGGCGAACTTGCCGCGGACCGAGGCGAAATCGGCCTTGCGCAGCGCATCGCGGAAGGCGTCGGCATTGTCGGGGCTGCCGGCCTCCTTCAGCGCCGAGGCGATCAGCATCGCGGTGTCGTAGCCCTGGCTGGCATAGGTGGTGATGGGACGGTTGTATTTCTTGTCCCAGGCGGCGACGAAGGCCTTGTTGGCCGCGTTGTCGAAATCGCGGTTCCAGTGCGAGGTCACCTCGATCCCGACCGCGGCCTGGCCGACGGCCTTGAGGATCACCGCGTCCAGCGACGGTTCCGAAAGCACCATCGGGATCTTCCCGGTAAAGCCGGCCTGGCTGTATTGCTTGAGGAAGGCAATGCCCATGCCGCCCGGGTAGAACTCATAGACGACATCCGGGTTGGCGGCGCGGATCTGCGCCATGCCCGAGGCGAAATCGGTCTGGCCGAGCGGAGTATAGACCTCGCCGACGATCTCGCCCTTGAAGGTGCGCTTGAAGCCGGCGATGGCGTCCTTGCCGGCCTGGTAATTCGGCGCCATCACGAAGGCCGACTTGTAGCCCGCCGCAGTGGCAGCAACGCCCGCCGGCTCGTGCAGCGCGTCGTTCTGCCACGAGACAACGAAGTAGTTTTCCGAGCAGCCCTTGCCGGCCAGGGTCGAGGGCGCGGCGTTGGGGCTGATATAGAAGGCGCCGTTGTCGACGACCTCGGGCACCACGGCGTTGGCCACGTTCGAGAAGACGATGCCGGTCAGCAGCTTGATACCGTCGTTCTGCATGAACTTGTCGGCGATCTCGCGGCCCTTGCCGGGCTTGAGCCCGTCATCCTCGACCACCAGGTCGACCGGCACGCCGCCGAGCTTGCCGCCGCCCATCTCGATCGCCAGCTGCATCGCGTCGCGGATGTCCTGGCCAAGATAGCCGGCCGGGCCGGACAGCGTGGTGATCATGCCGATCTTCACCGCGTCCTGCGCGGCCGCCGGTTGGGCGAATGCAGCGGCCAGGGCGGCCGCGGCCAGAAATGTCCTTCTTTTCATAATATCTTCCTCTCCCGTGTTGGTTGCCGGTCTCCGGCTTTGTTCTTGTCCTCAGCATGAAATGACGGATTCGTTATTTCAAGCCTAAAATATTACAATTTCACCCAGCCCTCCGGCGGCTCCTTGCCCGGGTGCAGCGCACCGCATTCGGGGCAGGTGCGGGCCTTTTCGTCGGCATAGAAGGCGGCGTAGATCGGCGGCAGGTCGTCGACGATCGACTCGAGATCGATCTCGGCCCGGTGGACGCGGGCGTTGCATTCGAAGCAGTACCACTCGATCGCGTCCAGCGCGCCCTCGGGCCGCTCCGGTTCGATCACCAGCCCGATCGAGCCCTCCTGCGGCCGCTGCGGCGAGTGCCGTACATGGGGCGGCAGCAGGAAGATGTCGCCCTCGCGGATCGGCACGTCGTAGAACTCGCCGGTCTCGGTATCGTGGATCTTCAGCACCATGTCGCCCTTGAGCTGGTAGAAGAATTCCTCGACCGGGTCGTCGTGGTAGTCGGTGCGCTTGTTCGGCCCGCCAACCACGGTGACCATCAGCCCGGCGTCCTTCCAGATCTGCTGGTTGCCCACCGGCGGCTTGAGCAGGTGCCTGTGCTCGTCGATCCATTTCTGGAAGTTGAAGGCGGCCAGTCTCGACATCTTTCCCTCCTTTCGCCCTCAGGCGGTTTTGAGCCCGCAGGCCGCGAAGGCGGCGCGGGTCGCGCGTTTCTCGTCTTCGGTCAGTTCCAGCATCGGCGGCCGCACCCGGCCGCCCGCCTGCCCCAGCAGTTCCTGCCAGTATTTCTGGTGCGCATGGGGCTTCTCGGCCGGCCGCGTCTCGCGCAGGGCGCGGCGCACCGGTTCGAGGCTGTCGCGCAGCGCCCGCGCCTCTTCCACCTTCCCGGCGAAAGCCAGGTCGGTGTAGTCCCGCATCCGCCGGTCGGCCGCTGTCTGCAGCAGGAAGGGCGGCGACGAGCAGAGATAGAGCTGCCAGTTCAGCTCGAGGATATTGTCGAGCCACTCCTCCTCGGAGGCGGTCGAGACCAGGATCTTGTCGCCCGCCAGCTCTGTCAGCCGGACATACATCTCGCGCGGGACGGAATACTTGATCGCGACCACGGTCTCGATCTCGGCCAGCCGGGTGCAAAGCTCGGGGCTCATCAGGTAGCCGCTGTCGGGATGCGACCACAGCGCGATGCCGATATCGACCTTTTCGGCGATGGTCTCGTAATAGCGCAACAGGGTCTCGTCCTGCCGCTTGAGGAAGTGCAGCACCGGGGCGTGGACGACGATGTAATCGGCGCCGCAATCCTGGGCATGGCGGGCGAGGTCGATCACCACGTCCATGTTCTGGTCGGAGCAGGACATGATCGTCTGGGCCCGGCCGTCGCAGGCGGCGACGGCAAGCTCGAAGCTGCGCTTGCGCTCGTCCAGCGACATCGAGAAGAACTCGCCCTGCTTGCCGGTGATGAAGAAGCCATCGATGCCGAGATCCTCGATCCAGTGCTCGATATTGGCGCGGAACCCGTCTTCGTCGATCGAGAGGTCGTCGCGGAACGGCATCAGGGCAGCGGCCCAGATGCCCTTCATCGTCGCCCTCGAATGGGCCTTGGCGTCCTTGCGGGAATACTTCATGTCCTGTCCTTCGTCATCGCGCGCCACAGCTTTTCGCTGGTCAGCGGCAGGGAGAGATCGGGGGCGCCGAAGGGGATCAGCGCGTCCTGAATGGCGTTGACGAGGGCCGCCGGCACGCCGATGCTGCCGGCCTCGCCCACGCCCTTGACGCCGAGCGGATTGGCGGCCGAGGGCACCGGGCGGCTGTCGATCCGCACCGGCGGCATGTCGCTGGCGCGCGGCACGGCGTAATCCATCAGGCTGCCGGTCAGCACCTGGCCGTCCTCGTGCACCATGCGCTCCATCAGCGCCGCGCCCAGCCCCTGCGCCAGCCCGCCGATGAGCTGGCCCTCGGCCAGCAGCGGGTTCACCACCCGGCCGGCATCGTCGACCCAGGTGATCCGCTCGACTGTCGGCACCCCGGTGTCGGGGTCGAGCGCGACCTCGGCCAGGCAGGCGCCGCTGGCCCAGGCCTCGGCCTCGGCAGTGTGGGTGTGGGAGGCGGACAGCACCGGGCCGTCGCCCGTGGCCAGCAGCCGGGCGATCTCGGCCCAGCCGTAACGCCGCCCGCCCGCGGCGAAACCCGCATCGGTCTCTGCCACCTCGTCGGCCCCCAGCGCGGCGGCCAGCGCCTGCCGCGCCTGCGCCTTCAGTGCGGCGCAGGCCGCCCACATCGCCGAGCCGCCGATCGCGGTCGAGCGGCTGGCCAGCGCGCCGATGCCGCGGTCGATCCGGTCGGTGTCGCCCTCGACGACCTCGACCGCCTGCGGCGCCGTGCCCAGCGCCTCGGCGACGATCTGGGCGAAGGCGGTCTCGCGCCCCTGACCCTGTGCCGAGGCGCCGGTGAGCGCCCGCAGCCGTCCGTCGGGCAGAAGCTGGATTTCCGCCGTTTCCCAGCCCTGGCCGCAGGGCTCGACATAGAGCGCGAGGCCGAGGCCGCAGACCGCGCCCGCCGCCCGCCGCCGCGCCTGCGCCCGGCGCAGGGCGTCATAGCCCGAAACCTCGGCCAGCCGGTCGAGCAGCCCGGCATAATCGCCGCGGTCGAGGGTCTCGCCGGTCGGCGTCCGCCCCGGCAGCGTCTCGGCCGCGATCAGCTGCCGCCGCCGCATCTCCAGCGGGTCGATCCCCAGCGCCTCGGCCGCCCGGTCGATCAGCCGCTCCATCAGCAGCGTCGCCTCGGGCCGCCCGGCGCCGCGATAGATGTTGACCGCTGCCATCGGCATCAGCCGTGCCGTCAGGGCGATATCGACCGCCGCCACCCGGTAGGGGCCGGGCAGGATGCGCCCGGCATTGCGCGCCGGCGCCAGCGCCGAATGCGGCATCCAGTGGCCGAGCGGAAAGCGCAGCTCGGCCCGCAGCGCGGTCATCCGGCCGGCGCCGTCCAGCGCCAGCGCGGCCCGCGTCTCGGCACCCCGGCCCTGGGTCGCGGCCAGGAACTCGTCGCTGCGGCTGGCGCGCCATTTCACCGGCGCATCCAGCAGCCGCGCGGCATGGGCGACCAGCACGTCCTCGGGCATCAGCGATGCCTTGCCGCCGAAGGCGCCGCCGACATCCGGCGCGATCACCCGGATTTCCGCCCGGTCGATGCCGAGGATGCTGGCGAGGTCCTCGCGGCAGCGGTTCGGCGTCTGGGTCGAAAGCCAGACCGTCAGCCGCCCCTCCGCCATCTCGGCCAGCGCCGCCCGCGGTTCCAGCGCCATCGGCGCGACCAGGGCGTGATCGGCGGTGACGCGGACGACCCGCGCGGCGCGGGCGAAGGCTTCCTCGACCTGCCCCGCCAGCCAGCCATGGCGGGCGACCTCGGGATCGGCGATTTCCGCCTCCTCCTCGATCTCGAAATCGATCAGTTCCAGCGCCGCCTGCGCCGCTTCCGGGCTGCGGGCAACCACCGCCGCAAGGGGCTGGCCCGCCGCCCCGACCCGCTCCGCCGCGAGCGGCTGCATCGGCACCGCGCGCGCCTCGGGCAGCAGGGGATTGACCGCCGAGGCGCCGAGCCCGGCAAGATCGGCGCCGGTCAGCACCAGCGCCACGCCCTCGGCCGCGCGCGCCGCCGAGACGTCGAGCGCGGCCAGCCGCCCGGCCGAGAGCGGGTTGCGCAAAAGGGCGAGGTGGAGGCAGCCCGCCGGCGCGATGTCGTCGACATAGCGGCCCCGGCCCGACAGCAGGCGCGGGTCCTCGCGCCGGGGCATCGCCCGGCCGATCCAACCCGCTGTCCTGTCCGACATGCCATCCATCCGCATCCTCCGTTCCCGGAACTACAGCAAAGGCGGACATATACGTTAAGGCTGATTTGTTTTATTAATTGATAAATAAAATGGATAGACGATGCGATTCACCCTGCGCCAGATCGAGGCCGTCCTCGCCGTTGCCGAGCTTGGCAATTTCTCCCGCGCCGCCGAGCGGCTGGGCTCGACCCAGCCGGCGCTGAGCCAGGCGGTGCGCGACCTCGAGGCCGAGCTCGACGTCCGGCTGTTCGACCGCACCACGCGGCGGGTCGAGCTGACCGAGGCCGGCCGCGCCTTCCGCGACCAGGCGGCCAAGGGGCTGGACGAGATCGACCGCGCCGTCGGCCATGCCCGCGACCTGGCCGCGCTGCGCCGGGGCCGCATCCACATCGCCGCCCCGCCGCTGCTGGCGGCCGCGGTGCTGCCGCAGGCGATCGTGGAATTCCGGGCGGAGCATCCCGGCGTGGACGTGGCGGTCGAGGATGTCGGCACCGACCGCATCGTCGCCGGCGTCGCCTCGGGCCAGGCCGATCTCGGCATCGGCACGTTCCAGAGCCTCGATCCCGGGCTCGAACGGCTGCCGATCATCCGCGACGACCTGATGCTGTTCTGCCCGCCCGATCATCCCCTTGCCGCCTCGCCTGCGCCGGGCTGGCGCGACCTGGCCGGGGAGCCGCTGATCGCCCTGACCCGGGAAAGCGGCATCCGGCTGCTGGTCGAGATCGGCTTCGAGACGGTCGAGCAGCCGCTGCGGCCCGCGCACGAGGTCCACCAGATCGCCACCGCGCTGGCGCTGGTGGCGGCCGGGCTGGGGGTGACGGTGCTGCCGACCTACGCGCTGGCGGCGGCGGAAGGGCGGGCGGTGGTCGGCCGGTCGCTTGCGGACCCGGTGATCGGGCGCGAGGTGGTCGTCATTCACCCGAGCGACCGGGCGCTGTCGCCCGCCGCCCGCGCCTTCACCGACCGCCTGCGCCGGGTGGTCCGGCGGCTGAGCCCGCCGGGGCCGTGACCGCCCGGCAAGGCCCACCCCGGAAATGACGAAAGGCCCCGGAACCCCGGGGCCTTTCCAATTCTGCCGCGCGGGTCAGTGACCGAGGATCTGGCTGAGGAACAGCTTGGTCCGGTCGCTCTGCGGGTTGTTGAAGAACTCCTCGGGCTCGTTCTGTTCGACGATCTGGCCCTGATCCATGAAGATCACCCGGTTGGCGACCTGGCGGGCAAAACCCATCTCGTGGGTGACGCAAAGCATGGTCATCCCCTCCTCGGCGAGGCTGATCATGGTGTCGAGCACCTCCTTGATCATCTCGGGGTCGAGGGCCGAGGTCGGTTCGTCGAACAGCATGATCCGCGGCTTCATGCAGAGGCTGCGGGCAATCGCCACCCGCTGCTGCTGGCCGCCCGAGAGCTGGCCGGGATACTTGTGCGCCTGCTCGGGGATCTTCACCTTCTCGAGGAAATGCATCGCGGTTTCCTCGGCTTCCTTTCTCGGCACCTTGCGCACCCAGATCGGTGCCAGGGTACAGTTCTCGAGGATCGTCAGGTGCGGGAACAGGTTGAAGTGCTGGAACACCATCCCGACCTCGGAGCGCACCTTGTCGATGTTCTTGAGGTCGCTCGTCAGTTCGGTGCCGTCGACGATGATCTGCCCCGCCTGGTGTTCCTCCAGCCGGTTGATGCAGCGGATCAGCGTCGACTTGCCCGAGCCCGAGGGCCCGGCAATGACGATGCGTTCACCCTTGTTGACGGTCAGGTTGATGTCGCGCAGCACGTGGAAGGTGCCGTACCACTTGTTCATGTTGGTGATCTGGACCGCCACTTCCGACGACACCTGCATATGGCTGCGGTCGATCTGGCGCTCGGTCATGAGTTCGGACATTGGACGGCTCCTTACCGATGATCCGTTTTCAGCTTGCGCTCGAGATACATCGAGTAGCGCGACATGCTGTAGCAGAAGATGAAGAACAGGGCCCCGACGAAGATGAACAGCTCCCAGTAGATGCCGTTCCAGTCGGTCGAGGCGCGGATGGCGCTGACGAGGCCGATCGGGTCGAGAAGGCCGATGAAGACCACCAGCGTCGTATCCTTGAACAGGCCGATGAAGGTGTTGACGATGCCGGGGATCGAGATTTTCAGCGCCTGCGGCATGATGATCAGCCGCTGCGCCTTCCAGTAATCGAGCCCGAGCGCGTCGGCGGCCTCGAACTGGCCCCGCGGCAGGGCGGCCAGGCCGCCCCGGATCACCTCGGCGATATAGGCCGAGGCGAACAGCGTCACCATGATGACGACGCGCAGGATCAGGTCGAAATTGGTGCCCGGCGGCAGGAAGTAGTTCAGCAGCAGCGAGGCGGTGAACAGCAGCGTGATCAGCGGCACGCCGCGGATGAACTCGATGAACCAGATCGAGGAATACTTGACCAGCGGCATATCCGACATCCGGCCCAGCGCCAGCAGGATACCCAAAGGCAGCGACAGCGAGATGCCGGTGATGCCGATGATGATCGACAGCAGGAAGCCGCCGAAATCGCTCGACTTCACGAAGGGCAGGCCGACGGGCACGACGCTTTGCAGGAATTCATCCACCGGACCGGCGATGAAGAACCACCAGATCAGGGCCGCGGCGATGCCGGAGACGGCGCCCAGCACGGTCGAGCGGTCGATGGTCAGCCGCACCGCCACGCCGCCGACGGCAAAGCCGGCCATGGCGACGAAGGGGAACCAGAACGACCCGCCCCAGAGCAGGAAGAAGGCGAGGCCCGGATAGATCGCCGAGAACCACAGCAGCTTGCGCGGCAGGTGGCTGAACAGGATCGGCGCGAAGGCCACCAGCATCAGCACCAGGGTCAGGACCGGGCGCCAATAGGCGTCGTCGGGATAGAAGCCGAACAGCAGCTGGTGCCAGCGGTCGCGGATCACCGCGAAGCAGGCGCCGCCGACATCGGGGCCGTAATCCGTCTTGAGAACCTCGCGGCACTGGTTGAGCGAGTCGGCGCTCCAGACGGTGTGCAGGAACCACGGCCCGACATCGGCCACGAAGCGGGCGATGAAGAACAGCGAGATCAGGGTCAGGGCCGAGTTGGCCCAGCCCGAGAACAGGTTCTCGCGCGCCCAGCGGATGGCGCCGACCTGAGAGCTGGGCGGCGCCTGCGGCGGCAGCATCTCGGTGCGGACGAATTGGAGCGAATCCTGGGTCATCTCAGCGCTCCTTCAGCTTGACGCTGCGGTTGTAGAGGTTCATCGCCGAGGAGATCAGCAGGCTGATCACCAGGTAGATCCCCATCATCAGCAGCATCGCCTCGAGCTCGCGCCCGGTCTGGTTCAGGGTGATTCCGCCCAGCGTCGCGCGCAGGTCCATGTAGCCCACGGCGATGGCCAGCGAGGTGTTCTTGGTGATGTTGAGATATTCCGAGATCATCGGCGGGATGATGACGCGCAGCGCCTGCGGCAGCACGACGAGGTTCATCGTCTGCCCCGGCCGCAGCCCCAGCGCCAGCGCCGCCTCGCTCTGCCCGTGCGAGATCGCCTGGATGCCAGCGCGGACGATCTCGGCGATGAAGGCGCCGGTATAGATCGACAGCGCCAGCCAGAGCGCGATCAGCGAGTTGCGGGCCTGGATACCGCCGCGGAAGTTGAAACCCTTGAGCTCGGGATAGCCAAGGTGGAAGCCCAGCGCGAACAGGACGACCAGCACCGGCCCGAAGATCAGCAGCAGGCTTTTCCACCAGGTCACCGGGCGCACGCCGGTGGCGTTCTGGATCCGCTCGGCCCGGCGCTGCAGCGCCTTGTAGCCCCAGATGCCGCCGACGATGGCGGCAAGGATGGCGATCAGGTCGAGGCTGATCAGGAAGATGCCGATGTCGATATTGCCGAGGCTGCGCGTGAACAGCGGCTCGGGGATGTAGACGCCGCGATTGGTGACCGCGATCGAGTCGAACAGCATCATCGATGCGCTCGGGTTGGCGCCGCGGAAGGCCGAGGGCGCCGGCATCGCTTCGGTCATGATCGCGAAGATGATCAGGATCCAGATCAGCAGCGGGATGTTGCGAAACGCCTCGACATAGATCGACATCAGCTTGGCGACGATCCAGTTCTTCGACAGCCGCAGCACCCCGGCGACGACGCCCAGAACGGTGGCGGCGACGCAGGAGATGAAGGCGATGAACAGCGTGTTGAGCAGCCCGACCAGCATGGCGCGGGCATGGGTGCTGTCATTGGAATACTGAATGAAATGCTGGTTGATATCGTACCCGGAGCGCATCTCCAGGAAGCCGAAATTGAAATCCTTGCCCAGCGTGTGCAGGTTCTGGATCGTGTTGTTGACCAGCCAGGTCGCTCCCGCCATCAGCAGGAACATGAAGATCACCTGGATCGTCAGCGACCGATACCGGGTGTCGTAGATGAGCATGCTCAGCCGAAAGCTGGCTTTCGGCGTCTCATTCATTGTTGTCATTGGTGTCTACCCCCAGGGGCCCGCCGCGGGCTTTTTCTTAGATCCGGCGGTCTCGGTCCCGGCGGATCGGTGCGGCTGGGTTGCGCTTCAAGAACGAAAAGGGCGCGCTGGTCGCGCGCCCTTCCCGGTCGCCGTTTAGCGGAACGGCGGCGAATACTGAAGACCACCCTGGGTCCACAGGGCGTTCAGGCCGCGGGCCAGGCCGATCGGGGTCGACTCGCCCAGGTTGGCGGCGAAGATCTCGCCATAGTTGCCGTTGGCGGCAATGGCGCGCTTGGCCCAATCCTTGTCGAGACCCAGCATCTCGCCGAAGTTGCCCTCGGTGCCGAGCATGCGGTTGATCTCGGGGTTGTTGGTGCCTTTCGACAGTTCCTCGAGATTGGCCGAGGTGATGCCGAGGTCTTCGGCCTCGACCAGCGCGTTGGTCACCCAGCGCACGATGTCGGCCCACTGGTCGTCGCCCTGGCGGACGAGCGGACCGAGCGGCTCTTTCGAGATCGTCTCGGGCAGGATCACGTAATCGCCCGGGTTGGCGAAGGTCGCGCGGGTGGCGGCCAGGCCCGAACGGTCGGTGGTGTAGACGTCGCAGGCGCCGGCCAGGAACTGCTGCTGCGCTTCCGCGTTGGTCTCGATCGGGACCGGCTCGTACTGCATGTTGTTGGCCTTGAAGTAGTCGGCCAGGTTCAGCTCGGTCGTGGTGCCGGTCTGGATGCAGACGGTGGCGCCGTCGAGTTCTTTCGCCGAGGACACGCCAAGCGACTTCGGAACCATGAAGCCCTGGCCGTCATAGTAGTTGATGCCGACGAAGGTGAACTTCAGGTCGACGTCGCGGCTGAAGGTCCAGGTCGTGTTCCGGGCCAGCATGTCGACTTCGCCCGAGGCCAGCGCGGTAAAGCGGGTCTGGCCGGTGGTCGGCACGAACTTGACCTTGGTCGGGTCCTTCAGGACAGCGGCGGCGACGGCACGGCAGTAACTGACGTCGAAGCCCTGCCAGACACCATTCGAATCCGGCGCAGCAAAGCCGGCAAGGCCGGTGGTCACGCCGCAGTTCAGCACACCGCGCGCCTGGACGTCTTCCAGCGTCCCGGCCGCGGCGATGCCGGCCGTCAGCCCGGCAACTGCCAGCGTGCCAAGAAATACGGATTTTTTCATACTTACCTCTTCCTGATTTTCCGCCATGTCTCGGGCGGTTCATACGACCCGAAGGGTCGAGGGCGATTACTCAAGAGCATGTTACCCTTTAGTGACCGGCAGTTTGGGCGGAATCGAGAGAACACGTCAAGACCGACTCCGCGGCTGCGAACCAATCCGGCCCAGCGCCTAAGGCACGGCCCGCCACGCCTGCGGATTGGGCAAATCGAAAATTGCAGGGCTGGCAGTCAGTCCGCCCGCCGGGTCAGATCGAAGAATCGCCCGGCATGTTCAAAGGCTTCGCGGCGCAGCTCGGCATGTTCCGCGGCCTCGTCGTCACGGCCCCATTGCTCTGCCTGCCAGTCCTCGTCGATCCGCGACAGCGGCCAGAGCACATCCGTGCCAGCCCGGCCCTCGACCGCCGCCAGACCGATCACCAGGGAGCCCGAGATGGTGACCAGGTCGTGAAACGCGGTCATCTCGAAGGGCGTCAGCGCCCGCACCCGGGCCTCGAGCGCCTTCAGGCTCTGCTCCGGCTGGGCGGCGTGCATCACCCCCGAGACCGGGGTCAGCGGCGCGCCGAAGGCCTCGGCGACCCAGTCCAGCAGCGGATCCCAGGCCTCGGCCTGACGGGCGACCAGGCCCTCGGGGCCCTCGGCGCGGTAGCACAGCAGGTCGCTGTCGCCATAGCTTGCCAGCATCGCCGCGACCTCGTCGAACTGGACCGTCACCTTGTCGATCGCGGCATTGGCCGCCCGGGTGAAGGGCATTGTCGCCGGGTCGACCTTGTCTTCCTGCGCCTGCCATTCGGCGGCGATCGCCTCGGCCAGCGCCCGTGTCGGCACCACCAGCGGCGCCTTGGCCGGCGTCTTGACCGCGCGGCCATCGAGCTGCACCGTCCAGCCGCCCTCGGCCGGCACCACCTGCGTCTCTTTCCAGAACCGTTTCGGCGCCCATTCCGCCATCTAGCTCTCCCAAATCCGGTCCAGCGCCGCCGGCAGCGCCGCGAAGTCGTCGATCACCACATCCGCCCCGGCCGCCTGCAGCCGGTCGACCGGCTGGTAGCCCCAGCTGACGCCGACGGTGGCGAAGCCCGCCGCCCGGCCCATGGCGATGTCGTATTCCGTGTCGCCCACCATCGCGGCGTTGCAGGCCTCGGCCCCGGTCTCGCGCAGCGCCGCCAGCAGCATCGAGGGGTTCGGCTTGGACGGGTGGTCGTCGGCGACCTGGGTCGACAGGAACACCCCCTCCAGATCGTGCGCGACGAGGATGTGATCAAGCCCGCGGCGCGACTTTCCCGTCGCCACCCCCAGCAGCAGCTCGGGCCGCGCCCGAAGCGCCGCCAGCGTGTCGCGAACGCCGGGGTAGAGCGGCGGCTCGACATGCCGCGCCGAGGTCAGGAAACCGTCGCGATAGGCCGAGACCAGTCCGCTGCGGGCGGCGGCGTCGAGATCGGGCGCCAGCTGCGCCATCGCCTCGGGCAGCGACAGGCCGACGCTGGCCAGGACGGCCGCATCGTCGGGAACGGCGTAGCCCTCGGCCTCGAAGGCCCGCGCCATGGCGTCGAGAATGTCTTTCTGGCTGTCGACGAGCGTGCCGTCGACATCGAAGACCACCAGCCGGATCGGTCCTTTCATTCTTCCTCCGCGAAGGGATCGGCGGGGACGTCGCCCTCGTGCCAGCCCAGTGTCTTCCAAGTTTTCTTCATATGCGGCGGCAGCGGCGCGGTGAAGGTCATGGCCTGCTTGGTGATCGGGTGGACGAAGCTGAGCGAGCGGGCATGGAGATGCAGCTTGCGGCTGATCTCGCCGCCCAGCTGCGCGCCCCAGCCGTCGCCCAGATTCTCCTGCCCCGAACCGCCGTATTTGCCGTCGCCGACGATCGGGTGGCCGATCTCGGCCATGTGGGCGCGAAGCTGGTGGGTGCGGCCGGTGATCGGCACCAGCGCGACCCAGGCCGCCCGCGTCCCCAGCGCGTCGAGCACCGCGTAATCGGTGGTCGCCCGCTTGGCGCCCTCGGTGGTGGCAACCTCATTGGGCAGGACGCAGCGCATCTTCTCGCCCTCGCCGCCGCGGCCCCGGCCCGGTGCCTTGACCAGACCGTAGCGGATGGTGCCCATCCGCGGGCTGGGCACGCCGGCGACGGCGGCCCAGTAGATCTTGCGCGTGCTGCGGTGGCGGAACGCCTCGGACAGCGCCCGCGCTACCCTTGTCGAGCGCGCCAGCAGCAGGACGCCCGAGGTGTCCTTGTCGAGCCGGTGGACGAGGTTGGGCTTGTCCGCCCGGCCGAATTTCAGCGCCTCGGCCAGGCCGTCGACGTGGCGCCCGCCCTGGCCGCTGCCGCCCTGGCTGGGCAGGCCGGCGGGCTTGTTCAGCACGATGATATGGTCGTCCTTGTAGAGAACGCAGCCCTGGATCATCTTGGCGTCGGCTTCTGGGATCCCGGCCACGGCCGGTTTCGCCGGCGCCTCGGCCTTGGGCAGCGGCGGCACCCGGACGACGTTGCCCGGCACCACCCGCGTCGCCGCCTTGACCCGGCCGCCATCGACCCGGATCTGGCCCTTGCGGCACAGTTTCTCGACCGCGCCCTGGGTGAGCTGCGGGAAGCGGCGCTTGAGCCAGCGGTCGAGCCGCTGCTCGCCCTCCTCCGCCGACACCGTCAGGGTGCGCACGCTGCTCATGCCGGGAAGGCCGCCAGCACGGTGCGCATCACATGCACCCCGCCGATCAGGGCGATGATCGAAACGACGACCGAGAGGCCGACATAGGTGATCGCCAGGTCGTAGCGCCCGGTATCCATCAGCCGCCAGGTTTCCAGCGAGAAGGACGAGAAGGTGGTGAAGCCGCCCAGCATGCCGGTGGCCAGTAGGGCGTTCCAATGGGTCAGCCCACGCTGGCCGAGGAACACCACCAGCGCGCCCATGATGAACGAGCCGAGGATGTTCACCGCGATCACGCCCAGCGGGAACTGGTGACTGGGGAAGTTGTGGCCGATCCACACCCCGGCGAGATAGCGGCCCGAAGCCCCGATGGCGCCGCCGAGGGCGACCTGCAATACCGTTGACAACATCTGATCCGTCCTGTCCGCGCGGCCCCGTTCAGCCGCCCTGCCGTTTCGCCCGAAGCCGGGCGAAATACTCGACTCGCTTCTTCAGCTCGCGTTCATAGCCTCTTTCGGGCGGGGCGTAAAATAGCGGACGTTTCATCGTCTCGGGGAAGTAGTTCTGGCCCGAGAACCCGTCCTCGGCATCGTGGTCATAGGCATAGCCGGCGCCGTAACCCTGCTCCTGCATCATCTTGGTCGGCGCGTTCAGGATGTGCTTCGGCGGCGGCTCGGAGCCGGTGCGCCGCGCCTCGGCCCGCGCCGCCTTGTAGGCGACGTAGGCCGCGTTCGATTTCGGCGCCAGCGCCAGGTAGGTGACGGCCTGCGCGAGCGCCAGCTCGCCCTCCGGGCTGCCCAGCCGTTCGTAGGTCTGCCAGGCGTCGAGGCACTGCGCCTGCGCCTGCGGATCGGCGAGGCCGATGTCTTCCACCGCCATCCGCGTGATCCGGCGGGCCAGGTAGCGCGGGTCCTCGCCGCCCTCCAGCATCCGGGCGAACCAGTAGAGCGCGGCGTCGGGGTCCGAGCCGCGCACCGATTTGTGCAGCGCCGAGATCAGGTTGTAATGCTCGTCGCCCGACTTGTCGTATTTCGCCGCCCGCCGCATCAGCCTTGCGGCCAGCGCCTGCGGGTCGAGATTGGCCGAGACCTTCCACGCCATCACCTGCTCGATCAGGTTGAGCAGGGCGCGGCCGTCGCCATCGGCCATTTCCAGCAGCTGTTCCCGTGCCGGACCGGTCAGCGGCATCGCCCGGCCGACCTCCTTCTCGGCCCGCTGCGCGAGCCGTTCGAGATCGGCGAGGCCGAGCCGCTCCAGCACGATCACCTGCGAGCGGGACAAGAGCGCGGCGTTGAGCTCGAAACTCGGGTTCTCGGTGGTGGCGCCGACCAAGAGGATGGTGCCGTCTTCCATATGCGGCAGAAAGCCGTCCTGCTGGGCCTTGTTGAAGCGGTGGATCTCGTCGACGAACAGCAGCGTCCCCTTGCCGTTGGCGCGCCGCATCTTGGCCGCCTCGAAGACCTTGCGCAGTTCCGGCACCCCGGTGAAGATCGCGCTGATCTGGACGAAGGCGAGGTCGGTTTCCGCCGCCAGCAGCCGGGCGATGGTGGTCTTGCCGACACCGGGCGGGCCCCAGAGGATCAGCGACGACAGGCTGTGCCCGGCCAGCATCGCGCCCAGCGGGCCGTCGGGGGCCAGCACCTTCTCCTGGCCGATGACCTCGGACAGGGTCTTCGGCCGCAGCCGGTCGGCCAGCGGCCGCGGCGCCTCGGCCTCCGGGGCGGCGGGGCGGTCGGAACCCGAGGGGGCGGTATCGAACAGATCGCTCATGCCCTGCAATCTAAGCCGCGGGAGCGGCCGGGGAAAGCGGGAACGGCGGCGCAGGGCGGCCAGCATGCGAGAAGGGCGGCACCCGGCCAAGGCCGGGCGAGACAGATGTTTCTCAGAGCCGGAACCGCAGCCGCAGGGTCCGGCCGCCGCGCTGGATATCGACGGCCCAATAGCTGGTCCGGTCCTGCGCCGCGCGGGTGACGTCGCGCGGCCGCTCGATCGGCTGGCCGTTCACCGCCAGCAGGATGTCGCCGCGCTCGAGCCCGATCTGCGCCGCCAGATCGCGCGCCCCGGTCACCACCACGCCCGTCGCCGTCTGCGGCAGCCCCATCTCGGCGATCACCGCCGGGTTGATCCGCGCCAGGCTGAGGCCGCGGAAGACCAGGTTCGAGGTGATGGTCAGCGCCTCGCGCGGCGGCGTCTCGGGCGGGGCGATCATCCTGATCGCCGCCGTCCGGGGCTGGCCGCGATGCAGGTAATCGACCCGCGCCGTGGCGCCGACACCGATGGTGGTCATCCGGAACAGCATCTCCTGCGGACTGTTCACCGGCTCGCCGCCGATCTTCAGCACCACGTCGCCATGGCGCAGCCCCGCCTTGGCGAAGGGGCTGGCCGGGTTGATCTCGGAGATCAGGACGCCATGCGGCCGGTTCAGCCCGAGGCTCTCGGCCACGCCGGCGCTCACGCTCTGGGCGCTGATCCCGGCCCAGGGCCGCCGGAAGCTCTTGGCGCCCGACCGCGCCTGCGCGACGAAGCTTTTCACCAGGTTGGCCGGGATCGCGAAGCCGATCCCGTTCGACCCGCCCGAGCGCGACAGGATCGACGAGTTTATGCCGACCAGCCGCCCGGCCATATCGACCAGCGCCCCGCCCGAATTGCCCGGGTTGATCGCCGCGTCGGTCTGGATGTAGGACCCCGCGCCGCCGATCGACAGCCCGGATCGCGCCAGCCCCGAGATGATCCCGCTCGACACGGTCTGGCCGATGCCGAACGGGTTGCCGATGGCCAGCACCAGCTCGCCGACCTCGACCTTGTCGGAATCGCGCAGCGGCAGCGCCGGCAGGTCATGGGCGCCCTCCAGCTTGAGCACCGCCAGGTCGACCTTTCTGTCGGCCAGCACCACCCTGGCCTTGAACTCGCGCCGGTCGTTCAGCGCCACCCGGATCTGGGTCGCCTGGCCGACGACGTGGTAATTCGAGACCACCAGCCCGTCCGGGGACAGGATCACCCCGGAGCCGAGCGAGTTCTGCACCCGCGGCTGGCTGTCGCCGAACTGGCGAAAGAGCTCACCGAAATAGGGATCGTTGGCGAAGGGGCTTTGCTGCTGGATGACGCGGCGGGCGTAGATGTTGACCACCGCCGGCGCCGCCTCGCGCACGATCGGGGCGAAGCTGAGGTCGATCTGGGCCCGGCTGGTCGGCACGGTTTCCGCCACGGCGGCGCCGGCAAGCAGCACGGCCATCAGGACGAGGAGAACACGTTTCATCTTGCCCCCGATGTTGCGACACCTCCGATTAGTGCCACCGAACAGGCAAGGTCAAAAGGGCCGAAATTCACAATCGACGGAGATCGGGGCGAGCCCGGGCCGTGCGCTCCGCTCATGGCAACGACCAATTGGACCAGCGCGATCGGCGGAGCCGCCAATGAAAAAGCCCGCCGGACAGGCGGGCTCTGACGTCTCGAGTGGCGCGAGGATCAGTCCTCGGCGGCCTCTTCGGCCTCGACGCGGGCCTTGTCGGCGGCGCCCTTGGCGGCCGGGTCGCGGTCGACGAATTCGATGATCGCCATCGGCGCCATGTCGCCATAGCGGAAGCCGGCCTTCAGCACGCGGACATAACCGCCCTGACGCTCCTTGTAGCGCGGGCCGAGCACGTCGAACAGCTTGGCGACGTAGGCGTCCTGCTTGAGCTGCGAGCCGGCCTGACGGCGGGCGTGCAGATCGCCGCGCTTGGCGAGCGTGATCAGCTTCTCGATGATCGGGCGCAGTTCCTTGGCCTTGGGCAGGGTGGTCTTGATCTGCTCGTGCTCGATGAGCGAGCCGGCCATGTTGGCGAACAGCGCCTTGCGGTGTTCGTGGGTACGGTTGAGACGGCGGTAACCGCGAGCGTGACGCATTGTTTCTCTCCTACTTGCGTTTTGCTTTGTCCGGCAGCACCTGGTCCTGGCGCCGCTCTCCTTGGGGCTTTCGCCCGGGTCTTCCCCGCCTCAAGCGGGCATTTGCGGGGGCCGTCTAGGCCACGGCCCCCGAAAGGTCAATCAGAACTGGTCTTCGAAACGCTTGGCCAGGTCTTCGATGTTCTCCGGCGGCCAGTCCTCGACATCCATGCCGAGGTGCAGGCCCATGCCCGAGAGCACTTCCTTGATCTCGTTGAGCGACTTGCGGCCGAAGTTCGGGGTCCGCAGCATCTCGGCCTCGGTCTTCTGGATCAGGTCGCCGATATAGACGATGTTGTCGTTCTTCAGGCAGTTCGCCGAACGCACCGACAGTTCGAGCTCGTCGACCTTCTTGAGCAGGAGCGGGTTGAATTCCAGCCCTTCCTCCTCGGTGCCGCGGCCGGCGGCCTCGGGCTCTTCGAAGTTGACGAAGATCGACAGCTGGTCCTGCAGGATGCGGGCGGCGAAGGCCACCGCGTCATCGGGCGAGATCGAGCCGTCGGTTTCCACCTTCAGCGTCAGCTTGTCGTAGTCCAGCACCTGGCCCTCGCGGGTCGGCTGGACCTCGTAGGACACCTTCTTGACCGGCGAGTAGATCGCGTCGATCGGGATCAGGCCGATGGGGGCGTCTTCCGGGCGGTTCTTGTCGGCGGCGACATAGCCCTTGCCGGTGTTCACGGTCAGTTCCATGAACAGGTCGGCGCCCTCGTCGAGGTGGCAGATCACGTGATCCTTGTTCAGCACCTCGATGCCGGCGGTTTCCGCGATGTCGCCGGCGGTGACGACGCCCGGCCCCTTGGCCGAGATCGACAGCCGCTTCGGGCCCTCGATATCCATCCGCAGCGCGACGCCCTTGAGGTTCAGCACCACGTCGGTGACGTCCTCGCGCACGCCCGGGATCGACGAGAATTCGTGCAGCACGTTGTCGATCTGGACCGAGGTGATGGCGGCGCCTTGCAGCGACGACAGCAGGACCCGGCGCAGCGCGTTGCCCAGGGTCAGGCCGAAACCGCGCTCCAGCGGCTCGGCAACCACCGTCGCCTGGCGCGTCGGATCGGCGCCCGGCTTGACGTCAAGCTGCGTCGGTTTGATGAGTTCCTGCCAGTTTTTGTGGATCATGCGTATCGCCTCCATACCTGTCCGCTGCCCATGTCCTAAGCGGCGGACGCCCGAGGTTCAAAAATGGCACACTCGGGCCGTGCGAAAGGACACGGCCCGAGTGAAAAAAGCAGTCTCAGACGCGGCGACGCTTGGGCGGGCGGCAGCCGTTATGGGCCAGCGGGGTCACGTCGCGGATCGAGGTGATGTTGAGGCCGACGGCGGCCAGCGCGCGCAGCGCCGATTCCCGGCCCGAACCGGGGCCCTGGACCTCGACCTCAAGGGTCTTCACACCGTGTTCCTGCGCCTTGCGGCCGGCGTCTTCGGCGGCCATCTGGGCGGCGTAGGGGGTGGATTTCCGCGACCCCTTGAAGCCCATGGTGCCGGCCGACGACCACGAGATCGCGTTGCCCTGCACGTCCGAGATCAGGATCTTGGTGTTGTTGAACGAGCTGTTCACATGCGCCACGCCGGCGGCGATGTTCTTGCGTTCCTTGCGCTTCGGTGCGCGCTTGTCACGAGCCATGATACACCCCTCCCCTTACTTCTTCTTGCCGGCAATGGCCTTCGCGGGGCCCTTGCGCGTGCGTGCGTTGGTATGGGTGCGCTGACCGCGAACCGGCAGGTTGCGGCGGTGACGCAGGCCGCGGTAGCAGCCGAGGTCCATCAGGCGCTTGACGTTGGTCGCCACTTCGCGGCGCAGGTCGCCTTCAACCGTCAGGTTGGCGTCGATGAATTCGCGGATCGACAGCACTTCGGCATCCGAAAGCTCGTTCACCCGGCGGGTGAGCTCGATATTCGTCGCTTCGCAGATCTTCCGGGCGGTGTCGTCGCCGATCCCATGGATGTAGGTCAGGGCGATGGGGACGCGTTTCCCCGTCGGGATGTTGACGCCAGCAATACGTGCCACGCGTAATGTCCTTTCGTCGCGGTTCCGTAACCCCGGAACCTTTTTTCACGAACGAGGCCCGAAACCTGCGGCTTCGGGCCGGCTAACTCACCTTGTCGGGTTCAGGGACCCCGATATGTCAAGATGATTCTCATGCGAGACGCCGTGACCTAAGGGGTTTTGCCCCGGTCGTCAAGGGGCGGCACCGCCGCCCCGCTCACGCGACGCTCACGCTTTGTCGAGCACCTTGGCGATGGCCGCCGCGACGCTGTCGATCTCGGCCAGGCCGTCGATCACGTGCAGGGCGCCCTTGGCGTGGTAATAGCCGATCAGCGGCGAGGTTTTCTTGTAATATTCCATCAGCCGCTGCTTCAGCGCGTCTTCGGTATCGTCGGCCCGGCGGCGCATGTCGGTCGAGCCGCAGACATCGCAGACACCTTCGACCTTCGTCGGCCGGGTGGTGTCGTGATAGACGGCGCCACAATTTCCGCAGGTGTAGCGGCCGGTGATTCGCGCCACCAGCGCCGCGTCGTCGACCCGCATCTCGATCACCGCGTCCAGGCTCTCGCCCATCTTGGCCATCAGCGCCTCGAGCGCATCGGCCTGGCCCAGCGTGCGTGGGAAACCGTCGAAGATGAAGCCGCCGCCATGCGGGCCGGCCAGCTTTTCCTCGATCAGGCCGATGACGATCTCGTCGGTGACGAGGTCGCCGCGATCCATCACCTCGGCGACCTTGCGGCCCATCTCGGTCCCGCTCGCCTTGGCCTCGCGCAGCATGTCGCCGGTCGAGAGCTGGATCATCCCGCGCTCGTCGACCAGCCGCTTCGCCTGGGTGCCCTTGCCGGCGCCCGGCGGTCCGAGAAGGATGATGTTGGTCATCGGCGGGTCGGCGCCTTCTTCGCCCCCGAGCGTTTCTTGCCGCGCAGCTGCGAGCGTTCGAGCAGCCCCTCGTACTGGTGCGCCAGCAGGTGCGACTGGATCTGGTTGACCGTGTCCATCGACACCGAGACCACGATCAGCACCGAGGTGCCGCCGAAGTAGAACGGCACCGCCAGCTTCGAGCGCAGGATCTCGGGCAGCAGGCAGACGAAGGCGAGGTAGGCCGCGCCCAGCACCAGCACACGGTTGACGACGAATTCGAGGTATTCCTCGGTCTTCTTGCCCGGACGGATGCCGGGGACGAAACCGTTCTGGTTCTTCAGGTTGTCGGCCACGTCGCTGACCTGGAAGGCGACGTTATGGGTGTAGAAGAACGAGAAGAACACGATCATCGCGGCGTAGAAGGCCAGGTAGAGCGGCTGGCCGGGGCCGAAATAGGCCAGGATCGTCGACATGATCGGGCCGGTCTGGCTACCCGAGAAGGTCGAGATCGTGGTCGGCAGCAGCAGCAGCGACGAGGCGAAGATCGCCGGGATCACGCCGGCCGGGTTGACCTTGATCGGCAGGTGCGAAGAACCGCCGTCATAGATCTTCATGCCGACCTGGCGGCGCGGGTACTGGATATGGACCTTGCGCAGCGCGCGTTCCATGAACACGACGAAGGCGATCGTCGCCACCACCATGACGAAGACGCCGATGATGACGGCGGGCGAGATCGCGCCCGAGCGGCCCTGGCTGAGGAAGCGGGCCAGCGCGGCCGGGATCTCGGCGACGATGCCGACGAAGATGATCAGCGAGATGCCGTTGCCGATGCCGCGGCTGGTGATCTGCTCGCCCAGCCACATCAGGAACATGGTGCCGCCGACCAGGGTGATGACCACCGCCATCTCGAAATAGAGGCCCGGGTCCTGGGCCAGCGAGCCGGCCTCGAGGCTCTTGGCGATGCCGAAGGCCTGGAAGGTGGCCAGCAGCACCGTGCCGTAGCGGGTGTACTGGTTCATCTTCTTGCGGCCGGCCTCGCCTTCCTTCTTCATCTGGCTCCAGGACGGCACCATGGTCGTCAGCAGCTGGATGATGATCGAGGCCGAGATGTAGGGCATGATGCCGAGCGCGAAGACCCCCATCCGCCGGATGGCGCCGCCGGTGAACATCGACAGCACGCCGCCGAGGCCGGTCTGGGCCTTGTCCATGAACTCGCGCAGCGCGGTGCCGTCGATGCCCGGCACCGGGATGTAGGTGCCCAGGCGGAAGACGATCAGAAGCCCGACAGTGAAGAGGATTCGTTGGCGAAGGTCGGTGGCCTTGCCCAGGGCGCCCCAGCTCAGGTTCGCCGCCATTTGCTCTGCAGCAGATGCCATACCGTCTCTCTTTCATGGCAGCGCCGCCGAGCCGGTTCCCCGGTCGGCGGCGCAGGAAAACTAGGGATGATGTAAGCGGCTTTGGCGCCGCTCACAACCCGTTATTCGGCCGAGGCCTCGGCCGGCGCCGCCGCGACGGTCAGGGTGACCTTGCCGCCGGCTTTCTCGACGGCTTCGACGGCCGATTTCGAGGCGCCCGAGACCGCCAGGTCGATCTTGGCGGTCAGCTCGCCCTTGCCCAGCACGCGGATGCCGTCGCGCTTGCGGCCGGTGACGCCGGCGGCGACGATCGCGTCCTCGGTGATCGGGGCTTTCGCATCCAGCTTGCCGGCGTCGATGAATTTCTGGATCAGGCCGAGGTTGACCACGGCCCAGGTCTTGCGGTTCGGCTTCGAGAAGCCGCGCTTCGGCAGCCGGCGGTAGAGCGGCATCTGGCCGCCTTCATAGCCGTTCAGGGCGACACCCGAGCGGGATTTCTGGCCCTTGATACCACGGCCACCCATCTTGCCCTTGCCCGAGCCCGGGCCGCGCGCGATGCGCTTCTTGCGGGTGACGGCGCCTTCGTTGTCGCGCAGTTCGTGCAGTTTCATGTCGCTTCTCCTTGCCGGATGCGACCCCCAGCGACGGGAGCGGCCGACCACGGCATTTCTTGGTTGCTGAGTCGGGTCCACGCGGGACCACCGGGGGCGTATAGACGGAAGGGGAGCGCGATGCAAGCGGGGTGGCGAAGGGTCCACGCCGACGGGAGGTTCGCGCCCGGCACCGAGGGTGGGCGCACTTCGCGCCCGCCCTGGGGGGCGGGGTCGGGCGCGAACCGGATCGCAAGCGATCCACTATCTACTCACCCGCGTTTCCAACCATCAGCCGACTTGAACTAGACTAGACGCTCACCATATGTAGGCCTCGTCCGCCCGAGCAATTCCGTTGCTCGGGCTTTTCATTTTGTTAGTGAGTACAGCACATGAACTATCTTTTTCCCAATACCAATCTCGAGAAATCCAAGTTTCATCAAAATGGGTGCTCTGAGCAGGTTTGGAAGCACTTCCTCAACTTTGTCGCATTCTGTCATGATGCGGCGACATATCGCGAAGGAATTCTCGAAGCCCGAAAATGCGCGAGGGGCCAGAAAGGGAAGATTTTACGAGACTGGCAACAAGAAGAGGCCAAACTAGAAAGTCGCGAGGGTAGAGCGCGGTTTCGCGCCGCAGAATGCGTGTGGGATATAGAAGAAGCGCTTGTAACTGACTCAGATCGCCTATTGCTGCAACGAATTCTTGAACAGACTGGTCTGGACAAATCACTTCGGTCACACGAGGCGGCAAATTTCTGGTTCTTTGCGGTGAGCGAATTTTCCGCTCCATAGACAAACAAAACGCCCCGGTCCATCCAGACCGGGGCGCTTCAATCTCTCACATCCGAGCCGGGCTCAGCCGCGCTCTTCGATGATCTCCACCAGGTGCGGGATCTTCGCGACCATGCCGCGCACCGCCGGGGTGTCTTCCAGCTCGCGCGTGCGGTTCATCTTGTTCAGGCCCAGGCCCTTCAGCGTCTCGCGCTGGACGGCCGGGCGGCGGATGGGCGAGCCCACCTGCTTGACGACGATGGTTTTAGCCATGCTCCGGGCTCCTTACGCTTCGGCCGGGGCCGCTTCGGCCTCGGCATTGGCTTCGGCCGGCGCCTCGTCCTTCTTGAGGATGTCGGCCACCTTCTTGCCGCGGCGCTGCGCGACCATCCGGGGGCTCGATTCCTTCTTCAGGCCGTCGAGCGTGGCGCGGATCATGTTATAGGGGTTCTGCGAGCCGAGCGATTTCGCCACGACGTCCTGCAGGCCCAGCATCTCGAACACGGCGCGCATCGGACCACCGGCGATGATCCCGGTCCCGGGAACGGCCGTCCGCATCACCACGCGGCCCGCCCCGTGGCGGCCCTCGATGTCGTGATGCAGGGTCCGGCCCTCGCGCAGCGGCACGCGGATCATCGACCGCTTGGCCTGCTCGGTGGCCTTGCGGATCGCTTCCGGCACCTCCTTGGCCTTGCCCTTGCCGAAGCCGACGCGGCCGCGCTGGTCACCGACCACCACGAGCGCGGCGAAGCCAAAGCGCTTGCCGCCCTTCACCGTCTTCGACACACGGTTGATCGCCACCAGGCGATCGGCGAATTCCGGGGTTTCGTCGCGGTCGCGACGGTCCCGGCGGTTGTCTTCTCTTGCCATTCGGCATTCCTTGCTTGGTGGCGCGCTGCGCGCCGTTAGTTCCAATCCTGGTGGGCCACGGCCCAGGCCGCGGGCCCCCGGATCATCGGGGTGGCGCGAACGCCACCCACCGTCTTCAGAACTTCAGGCCGCCTTCGCGGGCCGCGTCGGCCAGGGCCTTGATCTTGCCGTGGTAGAGGAAACCGCCACGATCGAAGTAGCATTCCTCGACACCGGCCTTCTTGGCCCGCTCGGCCAGCGCCGCGCCGACCTTGGCGGCCGCCTCGACGTTGTTCTTGCCGACAACGCCGAGATCCTTCTCGAGCGTCGAGGCCGCGGCCAGGGTGCGGCCGTTGACGTCGTCGATCAGCTGGACGCTGAGGTTCTTCGACGAGCGGTGGACCGACAGGCGCGGACGGCCGGCGGCCATCTTGCGCAGTTTGTTCCGGACGCGCAGGCGGCGCTTGAGGAACAGCTCTCTCTTGGTGTTCGCCATTTTCGCGCCCCTTACTTCTTCTTGCCTTCCTTGCGGAAGATGTATTCGTCCTTGTACTTGATCCCCTTGCCCTTGTAGGGCTCGGGCGCCCGCCACTCGCGAATATTCGCGGCGACCTGGCCGACAAGCTGCTGGTCGATACCTTCCACAATGACTTCGGTCGGTTTCGGGGTGGCCACGGTGACGCCCTGCGGCACCTCGAAGTTCACCTCGTGGCTGTAGCCGAGCGACAGTTTCAGGACATTGCCCTGGGCCTGCGCACGGTAGCCGACACCGCTGATCTCGAGCTCTTTCTTGAACCCGTTGGTCACGCCCTCGACGAGGTTGGCGACCATCGTGCGGCTCATGCCCCATTGCGCGCGGGCGCGCTTGGAGTTGCCGCGCGGGGTCACTTTCACCGCGTCGCCGTCCACCGCGAGGCTGACGTCGTCGGTCGCGGTGAAGCTGCGGGTGCCCTTCGGACCCTTCACTTCGACGGTCTGGCCGGAGAGGGTGGCAGTCACCCCCTTGGGCAGCTCGACCGGTCGTTTTCCAATACGAGACATCCCAGACCTCCTTAGAAGACCGTGCAGAGCACTTCGCCGCCGACATTGGCGGACCGCGCTGCTGCATCCGACATCACGCCCTTGGGCGTGGAGACGATGGAAACACCGAGACCGTTGCGGACCGACGGGATTTCCTTGGCGCCGGCATAGACGCGCCGGCCGGGGGTCGACACCCGCTTGAGTTCGCGGATCACCGGGGTGCCCTCGAAATACTTCAGGCTGATGACCAGTTCGCCCTGGCCATTGGCGGTGTCGTTCTTCTCGTAGCCGCGGATGTAGCCTTCGTCCGCCAGCACGTCGAGCACCCAGGCACGCAGCTTCGAGGCCGGGGTCGACACGGTCGACTTGCCACGCATCTGCGCGTTGCGGATGCGGGTCAGCATATCGCCGATAGGATCGTTCACAGACATCGTGCTCTCCTTACCAGCTCGACTTCACCATGCCCGGGATCTGGCCGAACGAGGCCAGGTCGCGCAGCATGATCCGCGAGAGTTTCAGCTTGCGGTAATACGCATGCGGACGGCCCGTCAGCTGGCAGCGGTTGTGCAGCCGGGTGGGCGACGAGTTGCGGGGCAGTTCCGCCAGTTTCAGACGCGCCTTGAAGCGCTCTTCCATCGGCAGGTCCTGATTGTTCGCGATTTCCTTCAGCGCGGCGCGCTTGGCAGCGTATTGCTTGACCAGGCGCTGGCGCTTCAGTTCGCGTTCGACCATGGATTTCTTAGCCATATCTATCTTCCTCCCGCGCTCAGCTGTTGAACGGCATGTTGAAATGCTTCAACAGCGCCTTCGCTTCCGCGTCGGTATTCGCGGTGGTGCAGATGATGATGTCCATGCCCAGGACTTCATCGACCTTGTCGAACTCGATTTCCGGGAACACGATGTGCTCTTTCAGGCCCATCGCATAGTTGCCGCGGCCATCGAACGAAGTGCCTTTCACGCCGCGGAAGTCGCGGACGCGGGGCAGCGCGATGGTGATCAGGCGATCGAGGAATTCGTACATCCGGTCGCCGCGCAGGGTCACCTTGGTGCCCAGCGGCATGTCTTCGCGGACGCGGAAGCCGGCGATCGACTTCTTCGCCTTGGTGACGACCGCCTTCTGGCCGGCGATCAGCGACAGCTCCTCGGCCGCCTGCTTCACCTTCTTGGTGTCCTTGACGGCCTCGCCGACGCCCATGTTCAGCACGATCTTGTCGAGCTTCGGGATCATCATGTCGTTCTTGTAGGAAAACTCTTCCTTCAGAGCGGCACGGATGGTGTCGGCGTAGAGCGTCTTCAGACGCGGGGTGTAGGTCGCAGCGTCAAGCATCAGATCGCCTCCCCGGTGGTCTTGGCGTAGCGCACCTTCTTGCCGTCTTCCTCGCGGAAGCCGACGCGGGTGGCCTTGCCGTTCTTGTCCAGGATCGCCAGGTTGCTGAGATCGATCGGCATCGCTTTCGGGATGCGGCCGCCCTGGCTGCTCTGGCTCTGACGGGTGTGGCGGATGGCGATGTTCACGCCTTCGACCACGGCCTTGTTCTCTTTCGGGAAGACCGAGACGATCTCGCCCTGCTTGCCCTTGTCCTTACCGGCAAGGACGACGACCTTGTCGCCTTTTTTCAGTTTCGCAGCCATCAGAGCACCTCCGGCGCCAGCGAAATGATTTTCATGAAGTTCTTGGCGCGCAGCTCGCGCACGACCGGCCCGAAGATACGGGTGCCGACCGGTTCGCCCTGGTTGTTCAGGATGACGGCGGCGTTGCGGTCGAAGCGGATCGAGGTGCCGTCTTCACGGCGAACTTCCTTGGCGGTGCGGACGACCACGGCCTTGCGCACGTCGCCTTTCTTCACACGGCCGCGCGGAATCGCTTCCTTGACCGACACCACGATGATGTCGCCCACGGAGGCGTAGCGGCGATGCGAACCACCAAGGACCTTGATGCACTGAACCCGGCGGGCGCCGGAGTTGTCAGCGACATCCAGATTGGTCTGCATCTGGATCATGGGGTTTCTCCCGACCTTTGGGAACCTGTCCCAGGGTTTCGTTCACAACTGAATGGGGGTGCGCCTCAGGCCGAGGCGTCGGTCACCACCGTCCAGCGTTTGCTCTTCGAGACCGGGGCGCATTCCATGATACGCACGGTATCCCCGACCTTGAACTGGTTCTCCGCGTCATGGGCGCGGTACTTCTTCGACTTCCGCACGGTCTTGTGCAGCAGCGGATGCTTGAAGCGGCGCTCGACCGAGACGGTGATCGTCTGGTCGTTCTTGTCGCTCGTCACGGTGCCTTGCAGGATACGTTTGGGCATGTCACGGGCTCCTTAGTTCGCCGCCGCTTCAGCGGCTTTTTGGTTGAGAACGGTCTTCACGCGGGCCACGTCGCGGCGGACCTGGCGCATGCGGGCGGTGTTCTCGAGCTGACCCGTGGCCTGCTGGAAACGCAGGTTGAAGGCTTCTTTCTTCAGCGCCACCAGCTGATCGCGCAGCTGGTCGGGCGTCTTGGTGTTCAGTTCCTGGGCGTTCATCGCCTTTATCCTTTCAACATCACCGGAGGGCCCCAAAACGGTCACCCTGATTCCGGTGGAGGTCGTCGTGAAGGCTGCCACATACATGCGGCGGCCCCGCTTGGCAACCCCTGCGCGGGAATCTTCCTTTTTTTGCCGGGGTTCTCCGGCCGGAGGGCCCCGAAAAACGGCAAGGCCCCCGCGGGATGGTCCCGCGGGGGCCTCGATCTCGTCGGCTCGGGGTTGCCCCCTGACCTTACCAGTCCTCGCGGACGACCACGCGGGTCTTGATCGGCAGCTTCATCGCGGCCAGGCGCAGAGCCTCGCGGGCGATACCTTCGGACACGCCGTCGATCTCGAACATGACGCGGCCGGGCTTGACCTTGGCGGCCCAGAAGTCGACCGAGCCCTTACCCTTACCCATCCGGACTTCGGTGGGCTTCGAGGTCACCGGAGTGTCCGGGAAGATCCGGATCCAGACCCGGCCCTGACGCTTCATGTGACGGGTCAGAGCGCGGCGCGCGGCTTCGATCTGACGGGCGGTGATCCGCTCCGGCTCGACCGCCTTCAGGCCGTAGGTACCGAAGTTCAGGTTGAACCCGCCCTTCGCTTCCCCGTGGATCCGGCCTTTGTGCAGCTTGCGGAACTTCGTGCGTTTCGGTTGCAGCATCGTGTGTCTCCTTCAGGCCGGCTCAGCGCCGCGGCGGACGCGAGGCGCCGCCACTTTCCTGGAGCTCCTGGTTACGCCGGTCGCGGGCCTGCGGGTCGTGCTCCATGATCTCGCCTTTGAAGATCCAGACCTTGATCCCGATGATCCCGTAGGGGGTTTCCCCTTCGGCGTGGGCATAGTCGATATCGGCGCGCAGCGTGTGCAGCGGCACCCGACCCTCGCGATACCATTCGGTCCGCGCGATCTCGGCACCGCCGAGACGGCCGGCCACGTTCACCCGGATACCCTGGGCGCCCATGCGCATCGCGTTCTGCACCGAACGCTTCATGGCGCGGCGGAACGACACCCGGCGCTCGAGCTGCTGGGCGATCGAGTCAGCCACCAACTGGGCGTCGAGCTCGGGCTTGCGGACCTCGACGATGTTGAGGTGCAGCTCGCTGTCGGTGAACTGCGCCAGCTTCTTGCGCAGGGTTTCGATATCGGCGCCTTTCTTGCCGATGATCACGCCCGGACGCGCGGTGTGGATCGTCACCCGGCACTTCTTGTGCGGACGCTCGATCACGACGCGGCTGATGCCGGCCTGCTTGACCTCCTTGAAGATGAACTCGCGCATCTTCAGGTCTTCGAGAAGCAGGTCGCCATACTCGTTCTTGTCGGCATACCAGCGGCTGTCCCAGGTGCGGTTCACCTGCAGGCGCATGCCGATCGGATTGACCTTGTGACCCATTACGCTTGCTCCTCGACTTGGCGAACCTTGATGGTCAGCTCGGAAAACGGCTTGATGATCTTGCCGAACCGGCCACGCGCCCGCGGACGGCCGCGCTTCATGATCAGGTTCTTGCCAACATAGGCCTCGGCCACCACCAGCTCGTCAACGTCGAGCCCGTGGTTGTTCTCGGCGTTGGCGATCGCCGATTGCAGGCACTTGCGGACGTCATCCGAAATGCGCTTCTTCGAGAAGGTGAGGTCGGCCAGAGCCTTGTCGACCTTCTTGCCGCGGATCATAGCAGCCACGAGGTTCAGCTTCTGAGGCGAGGTCCGCAACATGCGGGTCTTCGCCATCGCCTCGTTCTCGGCCACGCGGCGCGGATTCTTTTCCTTACCCATGACGCTTACTTCCTCTTGGCTTTCTTGTCGGCCGCGTGACCGTAATAGGTCCGCGTCGGCGAGTATTCACCGAATTTCTGGCCGATCATCTCTTCCGACACCAGCACCGGGATGTGCTTGTGGCCGTTGTAGACGCCGAACGTCAGGCCCACGAACTGGGGCAGGATCGTCGAGCGGCGCGACCAGATCTTGATGACTTCGTTACGCCCGGATTCGCGCGCTTTCTCGGCTTTCTTCAGCACGTAAGCGTCGACGAAGGGGCCTTTCCAAACAGAGCGTGCCATATGTTAGCGACCCTTCCGTGCGTTGCGCGAGCGGACGATGTACTTGTCCGTCGTCTTGTTCTTGCGGGTCTTGCGGCCCTTGGTGTCCTTACCCCACGGCGTGACCGGCGTACGGCCGCCCGAGGTCCGGCCCTCACCACCACCATGCGGGTGATCGATCGGGTTCATCGCGACACCGCGGACAGAGGGGCGGATGCCCTTGTGGCGGTTGCGACCGGCCTTGCCGAAGTTCTGGTTCGAGTGGTCGGGGTTCGACACGGCACCGATGGTCGCCATGCATTCCTGGCGCACCATGCGCAGCTCGCCCGAGGACAGGCGGATCTGGGCGTAGCCGCCATCGCGGCCGACGAACTGGGCGTAGGTGCCGGCCGAACGGGCCAGCTGGCCGCCCTTGCCGGGCTTCAGCTCGACATTGTGGACGATGGTGCCGATCGGCATGCCCGAAAACGGCATCGCGTTGCCCGGCTTGACGTCGGTCTTGGCGCCCGCGATCACCTGGTCGCCAACGCCGAGGCGCTGCGGCGCGAGGATGTAGGCCTGCTCGCCATCGGTGTAGCGCACCAGAGCGATGAAGGCGGTCCGGTTCGGGTCGTATTCGATCCGTTCCACCGTGGCCGGGACGTCAAGCTTCTTCCGCTTGAAGTCGACGACGCGGTAAAGACGCTTCGCCCCGCCGCCCTTGCGGCGCATCGTAACCCGTCCGGTGTTGTTCCGGCCGCCCGACTTGGTCAGACCCTCGGTGAGGGATTTGACCGGACGCCCTTTCCAAAGCTCCGAACGGTCGATCAGAACCAGCCCACGCTGGCCAGGCGTCGTCGGTTTATACGACTTGAGTGCCATGCTTTCTGTCTTCCGTCTAGCTAACGGCGGGAAGGCCCCGCCTATGTGTTCAGCCCCCCGAAGGTGGCCAGTGGTACAGGCCCCCGCAGGTGCCCAGATACAAAAGTCACAGGCCCCGGAACGAATCCGAGGCCATTGGACTGGCGCGATGTAGCAGGGTTGGCCGGGGGTGTCTATAGGCCGTCGCGCCTAATCACCGAGCCTGGCACGGATTGCGTGCGTGAAGTAGAGACCTCCACCTCCCGTACGCCGTCTTCAGAGAAAAGGCGCAGCAGGCTGGTCAGCGCACCGATTGGGGCAGTTCCGAAATCGACCTCCACATGCCCTTTGGTCAATGTCGCGCTGTGAATGATCTCGGAATAGTGCGTGCCTTCGACATAGCCTTGCCCGTCGAGATCCATCCACTTGTCGAACCACGTCTCAAAACCGTCGACCTGGGCCGGAACCGGCTTCAGATCGAAGGCCATCGCGTCCCAGGACACGCGACCGAAACCCACGCTCATTCCCGCATAAGAGAACGATACACCGCCGGCATAGGCCTTCTCGTTCGGAACGACGTCGATCGCGCCGGTCTTGCCTGCTCTCTTTGCCAGGAAATCGACGACATAAAGATGCTTGAAAGCGGTGCCCGAAACCTCAAACGCGATTTCGGGGTGGAGTTCTTCATATTGTGTCTTCTGCTGCTCGTAGGTGCCTTCGAACTGTATCACGTATTCCGTTCGCAGGTGGTTGAGAAAAGCGGCAAACTCCATCCGATCCCCTTAACACTCGGAAAACTCTTCACTTCGGCATCCACCGCACCAATTTAGCGGCCAGAGCGACACAGGCCAAACGAAAAGGCCCCCGCTTGCGCGAGGGCCTTCCCGATGTCTCAATCCAACCGGATCAGAGGCCGGTGGTCACGTCGATGGTGTTGCCCTCTTCGAGCGTGACATAGGCCTTCTTGACGTCGGCGCGGCGGCCGAGCTGGCCGCGAAACCGCTTTTGCTTGCCCTTGGTGACGGTGGTGTTGACCGCCTTCACCTTGACGCCGAAGAGGTTTTCCACCGCTTCCTTGATCTGGGGCTTGTTGGCGTCGATCGCCACTTCGAAGACGACGGCATTGGCCTCCGAGGCCATGGTCGCCTTCTCGGTGATGACCGGCTTGCGGATCACGTCGTAGTGTTCGGGTTTCGTGCTCATTTCAGACGAGCCTCCAGCGCTTCGACACCCGCCTTCGTGAGCACCAGGGTGTCACGCTTGAGGATGTCATAGACGTTCGCCCCCATCGACGGCAGCACATCGATGCCCTCGATGTTGCGCGCGGCGCGGGCGAAGTTCTCGTTGACCTCGGCGCCATCGATCACCAGGACGCGCTTCCAGCCCAGCTCCTTGGCGGCTTTCGCCAGGGTGCCGGTCTTGGCGTCGGCCATCGCGGCCTCGTCCAGGATCACCAGGTTGCCGGTGCCCGCCTTGGCCGACAGCGCGTGCTTCAGACCCAGCGCCCGGAACTTCTTGGGCAGGTCGTGGGCATGGCTGCGCGGGGTCGGGCCCTTGTAGGTGCCGCCGTGACGGAAGGTCGGCGCCTTCTTGGAACCGTGGCGGGCGCCGCCGGTGCCTTTCTGGCGATAGATCTTCTTGGTCGAGTAGGACACGTCCGACTTGCCCAGCACCGAGTGGGTGCCGGCCTGGGCCCGGGCCCGCTGCCACCGCACCACGCGGTGCAGGATGTCGGCGCGCGGCTCGAGGCCGAAGACCTCGTCGGCCAGGTCGATCGTGCCCGCCTTCTTGGCGTCGAGCTTGATCACATCAAGTTTCATTCCTCGCCTCCTTCAGCGGGGGCTTCAGCAGCGGCATCCGCCGCGGCCGCGGCCGAGCGCAGGGCCGCCGGCAGCGCGACACCTTCGGGCGCGGGCTTTTTGACCGCGTCCTTGATCGTGACCCAGCCGCCTTTCGAGCCGGGAACCGCGCCCTTGACCATGATCAGGCCGCGATCGGCATCGGTGCGCACGACCTGCAGGTTCTGCGTGGTCACCCGCGCCGCGCCCATGTGGCCGGCCATCTTCTTGCCCTTGAACACGCGGCCCGGGTCCTGACACTGACCCGTCGAGCCGTGCGAGCGGTGGCTGATCGACACGCCGTGCGAGGCGCGCAGACCGCCGAAGTTGTGCCGCTTCATGGCACCGGCGAAGCCCTTACCGATCGAGGTGCCGGCGATGTCGACATACTGGCCTTCCAGGTAGTGGTCGGCCGTGATCTCTTCACCCACTTCGATCAGGTTCTCGGGGCTGACCCGGAACTCGGTCACCTTGCGCTTGGGCGCCACGTTCGCCTTGGCGAAGTGGCCGCGCATGGCGGCGGTGGTCCGCTTGGCCTTGGCCGAACCCGCGCCGAGCTGAACGGCGGTGTAGCCATCCTTCTCGGCCGTGCGCTGCGCCACGACCTGCAGATTGTCGAGCTGGAGGACGGTCACGGGAATCTGCTTCCCGTCCTCCATGAACAGCCGGGTCATGCCCAGCTTCTTGGCGATAACTCCAGAGCGCATCTCTCTCATGCCCCCTTACACTTTGATCTCGACGTCCACGCCGGCCGCGAGGTCGAGCTTCATCAGCGCGTCCACGGTCTGCGGGGTCGGTTCGACGATGTCGAGAAGCCGCTTGTGGGTCCGGATTTCCCACTGGTCGCGCGACTTCTTGTCGATGTGAGGCCCACGGAGAACCGTGAACTTCTCGATTTTGTTCGGCAGCGGGATCGGCCCGCGCACCTGCGCGCCGGTCCGCTTGGCCGTGTTCACGATTTCCTGCGTGCTGGCGTCCAGCACGCGGTAATCGAAGGCCTTGAGCCGGATGCGAATGGTTTGACCTTGCATGTATCTGCCCTCGGGCTGGTGGTGGGGCGGGGGGCGGTCCCCCGCCCTCCTCCGATTATTCGATGATTTTCGAGACGACGCCGGCGCCAACCGTGCGGCCGCCTTCACGGATGGCGAAGCGGAGC
>NZ_JBHRSK010000007.1:0-398396 GCF_042643245.1 Acidimangrovimonas pyrenivorans | reverse complement strand
CCTAAATTGGTGCCAGTCATTTATGAGTGCGTGACCTAGTGCAGGAGCACGACCTATGGGCCGACCGTTCGCTGCGCATTATGCTCGCTCGCTTCCCCAGCATCGCGGCGCACCTGTAGGCAGTCAGCGGTTCGGAGTGGATTTCCCTGAAAGTCGCAGTCGATCCGCACCAGAGCCCCGGAAGATTCGGGCGGTCTGCCATTTGAGGTTTAGGCTGCGAATGTCCACGCTTCTCCCATCACCGGAGTTCATGCTCGGGGAGAATGGAGGATGAAATGGGGGGCGCTGCCCAGAGTAAATTTCTATTTTGCTTTGAAATCAATGGTTTAAAGGACAAGTCTGGCGGAGACGAAGGGATTCGAACCCTCGAGACGGTTTCCCGCCTACTCCCTTAGCAGGGGAGCGCCTTCGACCACTCGGCCACGTCTCCGCTGGCGTCTCTAGCAGCTTGGCTGACAGGGAAACAAGCGGAAAATGACGCGATCGTCCCTCTTGGCGCGCAGACCGGCTTCGTTGACAGCCCGGGCCTGTGCTGGCAACGTCGCGGGATATCGGTTTGCGGGAGGCGCGTATGAGTGAAAATCCCTATTACTACAGCAAGATCAACGGCAAGCAGGTCGCGAACGATCCCCATTCCGTCCTGCTCGGGACGGCGGCCGATGACATCATTTACGGGGATGCCTTCGCCGCGCTCGAGGCCTACGGGTTCGCCCCGCAGCGGATCGCGGGCCTGCAGGGCGATGATCTTTTCGAAGGCAATGCCGGGCGCTTCTATGGCGGGGCGGGCGACGATGTCTTCGTCAATAACGGCGTTCACATCGGATACGATACCTACGACAAGGCGGCCCTCGCGTTTGGGGGGCTGGGGAACGACACGTTCTACGACTATTACGGTAGCACCGACTACTACGGCGGGCGCGGCAGCGACCACTTCTACTCGACCATCCACACCTTCGACGGCGATCTAGACAGGGTCTGGCTGGGCCGCGGCAACGACAAGGCCAACGTCGATTTCTCTCATGTCAGCAGCGCCTCGGGGCTGCATCCCGACGGGCATTCCTTCTTTGTGCAGGGCGGGCCGGGAAACGACACCCTGTCGCTGGGGGCGAGTCTCGGCGGTGCGCCGCTGCAAGGCGATGCCGATGGTGTTCTGGATTTGCGCGGGGCGATCCACGGGGAGATGCAGGTGAACTCGGCCACGGTGGCGGGGTTCGAGAATTTCGAGGTCTATTTCCGTTCGAGCCATCTGCACAAATTGATCACCGGCAGCGGCAATGATCGTGTCCAATACCTGGGGGACAATGACTGGCGGACTGTCAAGATGACCACGTTGCTCGGGGCGGGCAACGATTACTACATTGGTGCCCATAGCAATCAGACGGAGAGAGTCGCCGGCGGCCCTGGAAACGATGTCCTGATCTCCTTCGGCGCCTCGCAGGGGATGCATGACCATCTTTTCGGGGGCAAGGGGATGGACTTCCTCTTCGTCGAAGGCTCAAGCTACCATGGTACGATAATGAAGGGCGGTCCGGGGGCCGATACCTTCGTCCTGGCGACAGATGTCGAGGTGCGCGACTTCCATCCCGGCAAGGATCACGTCGCGATGGAGCTCGACCCCGACATGTGGAATTACAGCTATGACAAGCGCCCGGTAGAGCTGCTGCATCTGCTGCATTCGTTCACGGACGCGATGGTGAAGCAGGACGACGACACTGCGATCGTGCTGCAGCTGCCCGATGATCCCTACTTGACCTACGCGCGCGGCGATCTGCGATACGATCAGCAAACCGGTGATTTCCAGTTGCGCGATGAACCGGGCCACGACTGGCACTTCTATTGCCATCTCGACGGGGCGCCACATCTGTCCGTCGACGATTTCGCCTATTTCGGCTATTTCTGACGGGGCGCGGCCGTCCGTTCAGGCGTTGAACAGGAAGTGCAGGACGTCGCCGTCCTTGACCTCGTAGGTCTTGCCCTCGATGCGGAACTTGCCCGCCTCCTTGGCGCCGGTCTCGCCGCCATAGGTGACGTAGTCGTCGTAGGAGACCGTCTCGGCGCGGATGAAGCCGCGCTCGAAATCGCCGTGGATCACGCCCGCCGCCTGCGGCGCCAGCGTGCCCTTGCGGATGGTCCAGGCGCGGGCTTCCTTGGGGCCGACGGTGAAATAGGTCTCGAGCCCCAGGAGCTCGTAGCCCGCCCGGATCAGCCGGTCGAGCCCGGCCTCGTGCAGGCCCAGCTCCTCGAGGAACATCTGCGCCTCCTCGGGGTCGAGCTGGCTGATCTCCTCCTCGATCTTGGCCGAGATCACCACCGTGCCGGCGCCCTGTTCGGCGGCCATCTGGGCCACCTTCTCGGAGAGCGCGTTGCCGCTGCCGGCGCTGGCCTCCTCGACGTTGCAGACGTAAAGGACCGGCTTCGCGGTCAGCAGCTGCAGCATGTTCCAGGCCTTGCGGTCGTCCTCGGCCACCTGCACGGTGCGGGCCGGGCGGCCGTTTTCCAGCGCCTCGAGCGCGACGCGCAGCAGCCGGTCCTGGTCGACCGCCTCCTTGTCGCCGCCGCGCAGCTTGCGCGACAGGTTGGCCAGCCGCCGCTCGATCGATTCCATGTCGGCCAGCATCAGCTCGGTCTCGATCGTCTCGGCATCGGCGATCGGGTCGATCTGGCCCTCGACATGGGTGACGTCGTCATCGACGAAGCAGCGCAGCACATGGGCGATGGCGTCGCATTCGCGGATATTGGCGAGGAACTGGTTGCCCAGCCCTTCGCCCTTGGAGGCGCCGCGGACGAGGCCGGCGATGTCGACGAAGGTCATCCGGGTGGGCAGGATCTGCTTCGAGCCGGCGATCTCGGCCAGTTTCTCGAGCCTTGCATCGGGCACCGCCACCTCGCCGACATTCGGCTCGATGGTGCAGAAGGGGAAGTTGGCGGCCTGGGCCGCGGCGGTGCGGGTCAGCGCGTTGAAAAGCGTCGACTTGCCGACATTCGGCAGCCCGACGATACCCATCTTGAAACCCATTGCCGCTCCCTCGCGAAAAGATCCGGGCCGCTTCTACGCGTCCCCCCCGGCCTGTGCAAGCGTCTGTGCAAGCATCGCTTTGCCGCAGGGCAAAGCAGGCGTAGAGTGAGGGGAGAAGTTATTTGAGAGGTATTTTGAAATGAGTTTTGTTCCCTATCTGCATTTCGACGGCGAGTGCGCCCGGGCAATGAAGTTTTATGCCAAGGTCTTCGGGGCGTCCGACCTGGAGATAATGCGCTATTCCGAGGCCCCCGATGGCGGTCCGCCCGGGGCGATCCCGGCGCGGGTGATGCATTCCCGGATGACCCTGCACGAGGGCGAGGCGCTGATGGCGAGCGATTTTCCCGCCGTCACCCCGCATGCGCCAGCCGGCTTCAGCGTCATGCGTCCGGTCCCGAGCGTGGCCGAGGGCAATCATGTCGCCGAGCAACTGGCCGAGGAAGGTCATGTCCGGATGGCCTTCGGCCCGACCTTCTTCTCGCCCGGTTTCGGCATGGTCTCCGACCGGTTCGGCGTGACCTGGATGGTCGGGGTGATGGAGGACGGCCAGGGGCCGGCGTGGCAGGGCCTGAGACACGGGTCCCTGCGACACGGGCTGGCTTGATTTTCCCGCGCCGTTCCTGCACATCGGGCGATGACAGAGGAAAGGACGCCCGATGACGCGTATCGACCGGAAATTCGCCGCCCTGCGCGCCGAGGGCAAGAAGGCCTTCGTCTCCTACATCATGGCCGGCGATCCCGATCTCGAAACCTCGCTGGCGGTGATGAAGGGGCTGCCGGCGGCCGGTGTCGACATCATCGAGCTCGGCATGCCCTTCACCGATCCGATGGCCGACGGCCCGACGATCCAGCTGGCCGGTCAGCGCGCGCTCGACGGCGGCCAGACGCTGCAGAAGACGCTCGACATGGTGGCCGAGTTCCGCAAGGGCGACGACACCACGCCGGTGGTGATGATGGGCTATTACAACCCGATCTATAACCGCGGCGTCGATACCTTCCTCGCCGACGCGCTGGCGGCCGGGATCGACGGCCTGATCGTCGTCGACCTGCCGCCGGAAGAGGACGAGGAGCTCTGCATCCCGGCCCAGAAGGCCGGGATCAACTTCATCCGTCTCGCGACGCCGACGACCGACGACAAGCGCCTGCCCAAGGTGCTGCAGAACACCTCCGGCTTCGTCTATTACGTCTCGATCACCGGCATCACCGGGGCGGCGGCGGCACAGGCGGCCGAGGTCGGGCCCGAAGTGGCGCGGATCAAGGCGAAGACCGATCTGCCGGTGATCGTGGGCTTCGGCATCACCACGCCCGAGGCGGCGAAGCAGATCGCCGGGGTGGCCGACGGCTGCGTCGTCGGCTCGGCCATCGTCAAGCAGATCGCCGAGGGCAAGAGCCCGGCCGATGTCACCGCCTTCGCCGGCACGCTCGCCGCGGGCGCGCACAGCGCCTGAGCGCGGGGCGGGGGACAACTAGCTGCCGTTCGCAGGCGAACAGACCGGCGCTTGCGCCGGGCACGCGGAACAGGATGAGCGTGCTGGCAGACTGCTGGAAAAGCTGAGAGCTCGGGGTGTGAGCCCATAACCTGTGAGGCGGACCTACTCGGCCGCCAGGCCCGAATTGTAGGCGTAGGTCTTCCAGTCGGGCTTGTAATCGGCATCGGCCTGGTTGCCCCAGACCGTCCAGCCCTCGCGCACGCCGCGGCCGAAAAGCTCGAGATACGGCCCCCAGGAGCAGGCCTCGATCAGGTCGTATTGCTCGTCGGGCTTGCGCGAATGCTCGCGCTTGCGGGTCGAGAGGAAATTGACCTGGCGCCGGCCCGGGGCCAGCGTCCGGGCGTTCTTGCCCCTTGTGCCGAACAGGATGATCTCGGTCACGTTGCGGAAGTAGAAGCCGACGCCGCGCCCGTCCGAGCCGCCATCCTTGCGCTCCTTGTGCCAGATCAGGTTCGACTTGTATTCGAAGCCCCAGGCCGCCAGCACCTGCAGCCCCTCGGGCAGCAGCGCGTTGGGCACCCAGAGATAGCAGTGCGCCCGCTCCTCGAGATGCTCGGCCACCGGCAGGTCGCAGATGTCCTGTAGCGTCATCGTCGGGTAGCGCGCCAGCCGCTTGTGCTCGGGTGCGACCTTGCCGGTGCGGTTGGCGAAGCGCCACGGCGGATCGGCCAGCACGCAGCCGAAGCGGTCGTCGCCGAGGAATTTCTGCAGGTCTTGGGCGGCTGAGCTGGTCATATCCAACATATTGCGGTGGCAGGGCAGGGCAGGCAATCGGAACAATAGGGGAACACGCCCGGGGCGGCAATGAAAAACCGGCGGTGATGCGGGGAGAGGCGATGGCGCCGCCCGGCGCCAGCGCCGGGCGAAGCGTGGTCCGGGATGGGGCCTAGCCCATCTTGGTCGGCACCTTGCGCTCGAACCAGCGGAACAGCAGCACGATCACCCCGGTGATGGCCATGTAGACCAGCGCCAGCAGCAACAGCGGCTCGTAGATGATGAAGGTGTCCTGCCGCACGCGCGAGCTGACATTGTAGATGTCGAGCACGGTGATCGTCGCCACCAGCGGCGTCGCCTTGAGCTGCAGCACGGTCTCGCCGCCCAGCGTCGGGAGCACCCGGCGGATCGCCAGCGGCAGCCAGATACGGCGCAGGATGGTCAGCCGCGACATGCCGTAGGCGCGGGCGGCCTCGAGCTGGCCATGCGGCACGCCCTTGAGCGCACCGCGCATCACCTCGCCCTCGTAGCCGGCGAAGCTGAGCGTCAGCGACAGCAGGCCGTAGGGCCAGGCCTCGCGCAGGTAGGGCCAGAGCGCACCGTGGCGGATCCACGGGATGTAGGGGAACAGCGAGCCGAGCCCGTAATAGAGGAACCACAGCTGCAGCAGCAGCGGCGTGCCGCGGATGACCGAGCAGAAGCCCTTGGCCGGCAGCGCCAGGAACCACGGTCCGGCGGCCTGGGCGAGGCCGAGCCAGACCGCCATGAACAGTCCGACGGCCCAGCTTACCGCCAGCAGCCAGAGGGTGGTCCACAACCCCTGCAGGATCATGCCGTTGTTCCAGTAGTCCGGCAGCCAGCTCCAGTTCAGGTTCCAGGCGCACCAGGCGACAGCGCCGACGGCGAGCAGGATCAGCACGATCCGGTGCGGCCGCATCAGCGGGCGGAGGGCGGCGATCATATCGCGCCTCCGCGGCCGACGGCCGGCTGGCCCTTGCGCGCCCAGCGTTCGAGCGCGGCGAAGAACCGGCCCGAGAGGATCGAGATGATCATGTAGAGGGTGCCCGCGGCGATGAAGAACAGGAAATAGGACTTGGTCGTGCCCGCGGCCTGCAAGGTGGTCAGCGTCAGCTCGTTGAAGCCGATGACGGCCAGCAGCGCGGTGTCCTTGGTCGCGTTCAGCCACAGGTTGGCCATGCCCGGGATGGCGTTGGCCATCATCTGCGGGAAGGTGATGCGGCGGGCGATCATCACCGGCGGCATGCCATAGGCGCGGGCGGCCTCGATCTGGCCATGCGGCACGGCGAGGATGGCGCCGCGCAGCACCTCGGTCATGTAGGCGCCGACGACGACGCCGAGGACGATGATGCCGACCAGCAGCGGCGGCAGGGTGATGCGGTCATAGCCCATCGAGAGCAGGATCGAGTTGATCAGCTGCGGCACGAGGTAGAACAGGATCAGGATCTCGACCAGCTCGGGCACGGCGCGGACCACGGTGGTATAGACCGAGAACAGGTCGCGCAGGATCTCGCCGCCATAGAGCTTGGAGAAGGCGCCGATGATGCCGATCACGAGGCCGAGCGCATAGGCGCCGACGGCGACCTCCATCGAATGCAGCAGGCCGATGGCGAACACCTGGCCCCAGCCGTCGGGCGGGGACCAAGCGAGGAGCCCGAGCGCATGCCCGGGCTCGAAGAGACGTGTCAGAGCGTCCAGCACGGTCGGGTCTTAGCCACCGTAGATGTCGAAGCTGAAGTACTTCTTGGTGATCTTGTCGTAGTCGCCGCTGGCGCGGACATCGGCCAGACCCTTGTTGAACTTCTCGCGCAGGGCGGTGTCCGACTTGCGGAAGGCGGCGCCGATGCCGGTGCCCAGGGTCTCGTTGTCATAGGGCAGGGCGCCGAGCATCTTGCAGCAGGCCTTGCCGTCCTTCGAGGTGACGAAGGCGTCGAGCGTGAACTGGTCGGCGACGTCGGCGTCGATGCGGCCGGCCGCGAGGTCCTGGTTCACCTGGTCCTGGGTCTGGTACTGCTTGATCGTCGAGGTCTTGCCGAAGAACTTCTGGGCATAGGCCTCGTTGGTGGTCGACACCTGGACACCGATCACCTTGCCCGTGAGGTCTTCGGGCGTCATGCCGAAGGTGGCGTCCTTGGCCACGGCGATCGCCGCCGGGGTGACGTAGTACTTGTCCGAGAAGTCGACGACCTTGGCGCGCTTGGCGGTGATCGACATCGACGACATGATCATGTCGATCTGGCCCGAGGTCAGGGCCGGGATGATGCCGTCCCAGGCCACCGGGGTGATGACGCAGTCCAGCTTCTGGTCGGTGCAGATCGCGTTCATCAGGTCGACTTCCCAGCCCGACCACTTGCCCGAGGCGTCGGGCGAGGTGAAGGGCGGGTAGGGTTCGGCGGCGACGCCGACCTTGACCGGGGCGGCCGAGACGGTTCCGGCGAGGCCGAGCGCGGCGATACCGGCAAGGATCACGCTTTTCAGTTTCATGGTTACTCCCTCTCTGTTGCGCGGTGTTGCCCGCGGGGTGGCCCGTTTCAGGCCACGGTTTTCAGGAACTGGCGCAGCCGTTCCGATTTGGGCGCGCCGAACAGCGTCTCCGGCGGGCCTTCCTCCTCGATCCGCCCGTTATGGAGGTAGATCACGTGATCCGAGACCTCGCGGGCGAATTTCATCTCGTGGGTGACCAGGATCATCGTCCGGCCCTCGCCGGCGAGATCGCGGATCACGTTCAGCACCTCGCCCACCAGCTCGGGGTCGAGCGCGCTGGTCGGTTCGTCGAACAGCATCGCCCGCGGCTCGATCGCCAGCGCCCGGGCGATGGCGGCGCGCTGCTGCTGGCCGCCCGACATGAAGGCGGGATAGACATCGGTCTTCTCGGCCAGCCCGACGCGGGCGAGCAGCTTCTCGGCCCGCGCGATGGCCTCGTCCCTGGGCACGCCGAGGACATGGACCGGAACCTCGATCACGTTCTCCAGAACGGTCATGTGGCTCCACAGGTTGAAGGACTGGAACACCATGCCCAGCTCGCGCCGGATGCGCTCGATCTGCTTGCGGCTGGCGGGTGCGCCGTCGGGGCGCAGCGCGACCTCCTCGCCGTCGATCACGATCTTGCCGCTGGTCGGGGTCTCGAGGAAGTTGATGCAGCGCAGCATGGTCGACTTGCCCGAGCCCGAGCCGCCGATGATGGCGACGACGTCGCCTTCGCGCGCGGTCAGCGAAACGCCCTTGAGCACCTCGAGATCGCCGAATGACTTGTGCAGGTTCTCGACCCGGACGGTATCGGGCCGTTGTCGGTCCGCGTCAGGGCTGTTCGGGGCGCTTTGGGCCGTCACCTCTGGCATCCAGCGTCTTCTCCGTCGGTAAATCGGGTTGTATTAACACCGTCCTGCGACAATTCTGCAAGCGGATAATTTGGGCGAAATATGAACGGGATGGCCGGCCGGCCACCGCAGGTCGGGGGGAAGCGGCGGGCGCCATGCCGCACCGCGCCGCCGGCCGGAATGAAGGAGAAGGCAGCATGACCAGTATCGGAGAGGCGCTTGTCGCCGGGCTGGAAAAACGCGGTGTTTCGGTGGTGTTCGGCATTCCCGGCGTCCACACGATCGAGCTCTATCGCGGGCTGCCGGGCTCGGGCATCCGCCACGTGACGCCACGTCATGAACAGGCGGCCGGTTTCATGGCCGACGGCTATGCGCGGGTGTCGGGCAAGCCCGGTGTCGCATTCGTGATCACCGGGCCGGGGGTGACCAATATCCTGACGCCGATGGCGCAGGCGCGGGCCGATTCGGTGCCGATGCTGGTGATCTCGGGCGTCAACGAGGCCGAGAGCCAGGGCCGCGGCCTCGGTCATCTGCACGAATTGCCCGACCAGCTCGGCATGGTTTCGACCCTGGCGCTGTCGGCAGCCGAGATCGGCGCGGCGGCCGATCTGGCGCCGGCGCTGGAAACCGCCTTCGCCGCGCTGGAAGGGCGTGGCGGGCCGGTGCATCTGCAGGTGCCGCTCGACGTCATGCCCTTGCCAGCCGAGCCGCTGCCCGATCCCGTCGCGCCCGCCGCGCCGCCGCTGCCCGACCTTTCCGCCGCCGTCGAGCGGCTGAAGGGCGCCCGGCGCCCGGTGATCCTCGCCGGCGGTGGCGCCAAACGGGCGGGGGCCGAGCTGCTGGCGCTGGCCGAGCGGCTGGACGCGCCGGTCGTCCTGACCGCCAATGCCCGCGGGCTGCTGCACGGCCACCCGCTGGCGGTGCCGGCCAGCCCGAGCCTCGGCGCGACCCGGACCCTGATCGCCGGCGCCGACGCGGTCCTCGCCGTCGGCACCGAACTCGGCCCGACCGATTACGACATGTACCGGCGCGGCGGCTTCCCCGACCTGTCCCAGATGATCCGCATCGATATCGACGCCGACCAGCTCGCCCGCCACCCGGCTGCCGTGCCGTTGCAGGGCGCGGCGGCGCCGATCCTCGCCGCGCTGCTGACCGACCTGCCGCAGGGCTCCGCCGACGGGGCTGCCCGCGCGGCGCAGACGCGGGGCGCGGCGCTGGAGGAGATCGGGCCCGAGATGCGGGCGCAGGTGGCGCTGCTGGAGGCGCTGCGCGACGCGCTGCCCGGGGCGCTGGTGGTCGGCGACAGCACCCAGCCGGTCTATGCCGGCAACCTCTATTACGATCACGACCGCCCCGGCGGCTGGTTCAACGCCGCCACCGGCTATGGCGCCCTGGGCTACGGCGCCCCGGCCGCCATCGGCGCCGCGCTCGCCGATCCCGAGGCGCCGGTGGTCTGCCTGACCGGCGACGGCGGGCTGCAATTCTCGCTCGCCGAGCTGATGACGGCGAGGGACGAGGCGGTGAACGTGACCTTCCTGGTCTGGAACAACCGCGGCTATGGCGAGATCGCGGCGTCGATGGAGGCGGTGCAGGCGCCGGTGCTGGGCTGCGATCCGACGCCGCCGGGCTTCGAGGAACTCGCCCGGGCCTGCGGCCTGCCTTACCAGCGCATCGGCCCGGAGCCGGCCGCGCTGGCCGAGGCGCTGGCCGAGACGCGGGCCGTCGCCGGGCCCAAGCTGGTGGAAATCGCCGTCGGATGAGGCGGAGCCCCGCCCGCAGCGGGGCCCGCGATCCGTGCCGCTCAGTCGAACGGGTTGCGGTCGTTGCGGCCCTTCAGGGCGTCGACGCAGGTGATCAGCGCCCGGATCGAGGCCTTCGACCCGTAGAGCGTGTAGCTGTGCACATGCCGCCCGCTGGCGCTGCTCAACACCAGCCGGTTGCCGTAGGCCACTTCCTTCAGGAACTTCGAGCCGGCGCTGTTGTTGGGCAGGTTGAACAGCACCGAATGCTTGTAGAGATGGGCGTTGCTGAGCCGCCAGGACGGGTAGCTGTCGATCCGCACCTTGAGCGTGGCGCGTTCGTCGTTGAAGCCCCAGCGCGAGGAGTAGAATTGCAGTCGCACCGCGCTGCCGGGCGCGGCCCAGACCGAGAAACTGTAGCCGTTGTCGGCGACCCGGGCCTGGCATTTCATCGAACCGCTGTCATAGGCGACGACCCGGACCTGCCAGGCGCCGGAGGAATAGACCAGCTTGGAACGGGTCTCGGCAGACGCGGGCGGCGCCGCTAGTGAAACGAGCAGCCCCATCATGGCTGCCAAGACGAGTGACCGCATGAAAACCTCCCCGGAAAGGCATGTTGAGTATGCCTTCCAGACTGGCCCGATGCGGTGGGGCGATCAAGTATCCGTGAGGCCTCGTGAGGTATTTTCCGCGCCAGTGGTGCGAAGGGCGCGCATTTCCCTCAGTCGGCCCATTCCCAGGGCCGGGTGTGCTCGCCCAGAACGTGTTCGACCTTGCCGGCATCAACCGCGCCGGTCTTGCGCAGCCGCGCCACCAGCCCGCGCTTGCGGTCCTCGACGACTTCCGAGACCTCGGCCTCGAGCCCGGCGCCATGCAGGGCGGCGTTGTAGACCCGGGTGATGGCGCGCTTGCGCAGGTCGGGCTTGAACACCTTGCCGACCGCGGTCTTGGGCAGCTCGGACAGGATCTCGATATGGCGCGGGACGGCGGCACGCTCGTGGATGTTCTCGCGCGCGTGGTGCATCAGCTCGGCGACCGTCGTCGTCGCGCCGTCGACCAGTTCGACATAGGCGCAGGGCAGTTCCCCGGCAAAGCTGTCGGGCTGGCCGATGGCGCCGGCGAAGGCGACCGCCTCGTGGCTCATCAGCGCCTCCTCGATCTCGGCCGGGTCGATGTTGTGGCCGCCGCGGATGATCACGTCCTTGGCCCGGCCGGTGATGAACAGGTAGCCGTCGGCGTCGATCCGGCCCAGGTCGCCGGTGCGCAGATAGAACTCGTCGGCGAACAGGCCGCGGTTCTTGTCGTCGTCGGTATAGGTGTGGCCGGCATAGACGCCCGGGTTGTAGACGCAGATCTCGCCGACCTCGTCGGTATCGCATTCATGCAGTACGTGGCCGGTCTCGTCGCAATGCAGGATGCGGACATTGGTATAGGGGAAGGGCAGCCCGACCGAGCCGATCTTCTTTTCCCCGTCCGGCGGGTTTATCGAGACCAGGCAGGTCGCCTCGGTCAGGCCGTAGCCCTCGCAGATGGTCAGGCCGGTGGCGCTCTCGAACCGCTTGTAGAGCTCGACCGGCAGCGGCGCCGAGCCCGAGAAGGCGTAGCGCAGGGTCGAGACATCGGCGTCGACCTTGCGCTGCATCAGCGCCGAGATCGCCGTCGGCACGGTGATCAGGTAGGTGACCTTCCAGCGTTCGACCAGCTTCCAGAAATTGGCGAAGACGCCGTCGCCGCGATAGCCCGCCGGGGTCGGCAGGATCAGATGTGCGCCGGCGGCGATCACCGACATCATCACCGGGTAGGCGGCGAAGACGTGGAACAGCGGCAGCGGGCAAAGCACGTTGTCGGTCTCGCGGAACAGCAGCCGGGCGCCGAGCCAGCCGTTGTAGATCATGCCCGAGACCTTGTGCTGGGCCACTTTCGGCATGCCGGTGGTGCCGCCGGTATGGAAATAGGCGGCGACGCGGTCCTGCTCGGGATCGGCGAAGTCGAGCCCCTCGGCCTGCTGGCGGGCGCAGGCGCGGTTGAAGTCCAGCACCTGCGCCCGGTGGCCGACCTTGGTGCGCGGCCGGATCACCGGCACCAGCAGTTTCTTGGCGCCGCTGAGGTAGCGGTTGAGGTCGATCTCGAGCACGGTCTGGACGTTCGGCGCCTCGGCGACCGCGTCGGCGACCTTCTGGGCGACGTCGGATTTCGGGAAGCCCTTGATCGTGACGACGACCTTGGCGCCGGTCTCGCGCAGGATGCCGGCGATCTGTTCCGGCTCGAGCAGCGGGTTGATCGGGTTGACGATGCCGGCGACGGCGCCGGCGATCAGGGTGACGGCGGTCTCGTTGCTGTTGGGCAGGACATAGGCGACGGTGTCGTGCGGCCCGATGCCGAGGCTGCGGAACAGGTTGGCGGCCTGCGTCACCCGGTCCTTGAAGGTGCCCCAGGTCAGGGTCTCGGCCTTGTCGGTCGGGCCCGAGAGAATCTGAAACGACATCGCCCGGGCGTCGGGATTGCGCGCCGCCGTTTCCGAGAGGAACTGGTACATGGTGCGGGGAACGCGGCGCTCGCCCCAGGGCGCCTCGGCCTCGATCGCGTTGCGGTCCGCGGCGGTGGCGTAGCTTCCCATTCCGGTCTCCTCCCTTGCCCTCGCGGGCGCCCCGATTTGTCCGGAAGATGGGCAGTTTCGGGGATATAGGCAAGCCCGGCGCGGGGTGGAAACGCAACGTCAGAGCGCGGACTGCCGTCACGTCAGGGGGCCGGGCAAGGGCGCGCGTTCCGCCGTCCCGCCCGCCGACCTGCCCCCGGCTTCCGTTGCGCTGCTGCCGGCGGTTACTCTGCCGCCATGCCCTCGGTGAACTGCAGCCTGGCCAGCCGGGCATAGAGCCCGCCCTCGGCGACCAGCGCGTCGTGAGTGCCCTGGGCGACGATGCGGCCCTGGTCGAAGACGACGATGCGGTCGGCCTTCTTCACCGTCGCCAACCGGTGGGCGACGATCAGCGTCGTCCGGGTCCTGGCCAGCTCGTCGACCGCGCCCTGCACCAGCCGCTCGCTCTCGGCGTCCAGCGCCGAGGTCGCCTCGTCCAGGAGCAGGATCGGCGCGTCGCGCAGGATGGCGCGGGCGATGGCGATGCGCTGCTTCTGGCCGCCTGACAGCATCACCCCGCGCTCGCCGACATAGCTGTCATAGCCGTCGGGCAGGGCGGTCAGGAAGTCATGCGCGGCGGCGGCCCGGGCGGCGGCCTCGACCTCGGCATCGGTGGCTTCGGGCCGGCCGAAGCGGATGTTCTCGCGCGCGGTGGCGGCGAAGATCACCGGGTCCTGCGGCACCAGCGCGATGGCGCGGCGGAAGTCCGACCGCGCCATCTCGCGCAGGTCGATGCCGTCGATCGTCACCTTGCCGGTCGCCGGGTCGTAGAACCGCAGCAGCAGCTGGATGATGGTCGACTTGCCCGCGCCCGAGGGCCCGACCAGCGCCACGGTCTCGCCCGGCTTGACCATCAGCGATACCCCCTCCAGCGCCGAGGTCTCAGGCCGGGTCGGGTAATGGAAGGTGACATCGTCGAAGCCGATCGCGCCCTGCGCGGGGTGCGGCAGGGCCTTGGGCTGAGCCGGATCGGTCACCGCATCGGCGGCGTTCAGCAGCTCGACCAGCCGCTCGGTGGCGCCGGCGGCGCGCAACAGCTCGCCCCAGATCTCCGACAGCGCGCCGACCGAGCCCGAAACCATGACCGCGTAGATCACGAACTGGATCAGGGCGCCGACGCTCATCGCGCCGGCTCGGACATCGCGGGCGCCGATCCACAGCACGCCGACGACGCCGGCGAAGACGAGGAAGATGACGATCACCGTCAACAGCGCCCGCACCCCGATCCGGCGCTTGGCCGAGACAAAGGAGGCCTCGGTGATCCGGGAGAAATCCGCCCGGCTCTCGCCCTCGTGGGTGAAGGCCTGCACCGTCTGGACTGCGGTCAGCGCCTCCGAGGCGTTGCCGGACGAGGCCGCGATCCAGTCCTGGTTCTCGCGGCTCAGCCCGCGCAGCTTGCGGCCCAGCAGGATGATCGGCACGACGATGGCCGGCACGATCAGCAGCACCAGCCCGGTCAGCTTGGCGCTGGTCAGCAGCATCAGCACCAGTCCGCCGATCAGCATCAGCAGGTTGCGCAGCGCCACCGAGACCGAGGAGCCGATGACCGACAGGATCAGCGTCGTGTCGGTGGTCAGCCGGCTGACCACCTCGCCGGTCATGATCTTCTCGAAGAAGGCGGGGCTGAGGCCGATCACCTTGTCGAACAGCGCCTTGCGGATATCGGCGACGACGCGCTCGCCCAGCCGGGTGACGAGGTAGTAGCGCGCTCCGGTGCCGAGCGCCAGGGCGGTGGCGATACCGAGCGCGGCGAGGAAATAGCTGTCCAGAAGGGCCGAGGAGGAGGTGCTGAAGCCGTCGATGACGCGGCGCACGGCAATCGGCAAGATCAAGGAGATGCCGGCGGTGGTGATCAGCGCCAGCAGCACCAGCACGACCATGCCGCGATAGGGGCGCAGGAACGGCCGGAGTCCGCGCAGCCCGCCGACCCGCTTCGATGCCTCGCGTTTCTCCTGCGCCGCGTCCGTTCCTCTGGCCATGCTCTCGTTCCCGTGATCCCTGAGCCTTCCGGCCTTACGCGGATAGGCCCCGCGGGGCAAGCGCGGCGATTGCGGCCAATGGGCGCGAAACCAGGCGTTTCAGGGGCCGGAGAGCGGAAAAAGGGGGGGCGCTGCCCCCGGTCGCCGGCGCCGCCTCTCCCGGAACATACTCGCCCAGAAGACGCTTGCAGACCCCCCACCCACTTTCTGCTCGCAAATATCCCGGGGGTCCGGGGGCAGTGCACCCGGCCTTGGCTCAGACCGGGCGGCTCAGACCAGCCGTGGCGCGGCGTCGGCGGGACGGCGCGCCTCCTCGACGCCCATTCGGAAGGCGCCGCCCAGGCGGTGGGCCAGCGCCGACCAGGCGGCGGCGGCCTCGGGCCGCAGCAGGCGGTCGGCGGTCTCGTCGAAGAGGCCGAGCCAGAGCGGGAAATGCTCGGGCAGCACGTCGGTCGCGGCGCGGTGGACCATCATCGGGCTGCCGGAATAGCCGCCCTCGCGCAGGATGGCGTTCTTCCAGAAGCGGCCGATCTTCTCGATATGGGCGTCCCAGGCGGCATCGGTCTCGCCGATATGGGCGGTGAAGACCGGGCCGAGAACGGGGTGGCGGCGGATGGCGGCGTAGAAGGCCACCATCATCCGGTCGACCTCTTCGCCGGTAACGAAGAAACGGGGCGGGAACGCGGTCATCGCCTGCTCCTGTGCTGCAACGCGGCGGAGCCTGCACCCGCGCCGGGCCGGGCGCAAGGGGCGCATGGCCGCAGGTGGGGCCGCAGGTAGGGCCGCAGGAGGCAGGCCGCAGGCTCTGGACCCGGTGCCGCCGGGCGCGTATAAGCCGCGACATGACCCGCGCATTCGCGATCATCATTCGAATTACCGGCCCGGCGCTCTGACCCTTCAGACGCCGGGACAAGGCGCCTGAGCCTTCGCGCCGCCCCTTCCCAAATTCCAGACCAGTTACCGGGAACCGCTTCCGATGTGCGCCGACACGCCCAAATCCGACACGCCGACCACCGACACCCCCGACTACCGCTCCACCGTCTTCCTGCCGCAGACCGATTTCCCGATGCGCGCGGGCCTGCCCAAGCGCGAGCCGGAATGGCTTGCCCGCTGGGAGCGGATCGGCATCTACGACCGCCTGCGCGAGAAGGCCGCCGACGGCAGCCGCAAGAGCTTCATCCTGCATGACGGCCCGCCCTACGCCAACGGCCACCTGCATATCGGCCACGCGCTGAACAAGACGATCAAGGACATGATCGTCCGCTCGCGCCAGATGATGGGCCATGACTCGCGCTACGTGCCGGGCTGGGACTGCCACGGCCTGCCGATCGAGTGGAAGATCGAGGAGCAGTACCGCGCCAAGGGCCTGGACAAGGACAAGGTCGATGTCGTCGACTTCCGCCAGGAATGCCGCAAGTTCGCCGAGGGTTGGGTCGACGTCCAGCGCGAGGAGTTCAAGCGGCTCGGCATCACAGGAAAATGGGAAGATCCGTATCTGACGATGGATTTCCACGCTGAGGCAGTGATTGCCGCAGAATTCATGAAGTTCCTGATGAACGGCACGCTCTACCAGGGGTCGAAGCCGGTGATGTGGTCGCCGGTCGAGAAGACCGCGCTGGCCGAGGCCGAGGTCGAGTATCACGACCACCAGAGCCACACGATCTGGGTGAAATTCCCGGTCGTCAGCGGCTCGGACGACCTTGCCGGCCTGCCGGTGGTGATCTGGACCACCACGCCCTGGACCATCCCGCAGAACCGCGCCGTCTGCTTCAACCCCGACATCGCCTACGGCCTCTACGAGGTCACCGCGGCGCCGGAAGAGAACTGGGCCCGGGTCGGCGACAAGTTCCTGCTCGCCGACAACCTGGCCGAGGAGATCTTCGCCGCCGCGCGGGTGGACGACTATACCCGCCGCCGTGCCGTGACCGCCGAGGAACTGGGCGAGCTGACCCTCGCCCACCCGTTCCGCGGCCTCGATGGCGCCGCGGGCGAATGGGATTACGACGTGCCGGTGCTGCCCGGCGACCACGTTACCGACGATGCCGGCACCGGCTTCGTCCACACCGCGCCCAGCCATGGCGACGACGACTACCAGATCGGACTTAAGTACGGTCTGCCAATGACTTACAACGTTCTTGAGGACGGCTCCTACCGCGCCGACCTGCCGTTCTTCGGTGGCAAGGTGATCATCACCGCCAAGGGCAAGGAAGGCGACGCCAACAAGGCGGTGATCGACAAGCTGGCCGAGGCCGGGGCGCTGATCGCGCTCGGCCGGGTCAAGCATTCCTACCCGCATAGCTGGCGCTCGAAGGCGCCGCTGATCTACCGCAACACGCCGCAATGGTTCGTCGCCATCGACCGCAAGCTCGACGACGGCATGGGGCAATACGGCGACACGATCCGCAGCCGGGCGCTGACCTCGATCGACGAGCTGGTCGAGTGGACCCCGGTCTCGGGCCGCAACCGGCTCTACTCGATGATCGAGAGCCGCCCGGACTGGGTGCTGAGCCGTCAGCGCGCCTGGGGCGTGCCGCTGACCTGCTTCGTCAAGAAGGGCGCCAAGCCGGGGGACGACGATTTCCTGCTGCGCGACGAGGCGGTCAACAAGCGGGTCGTCGCCGCCTTCGAGGAAAAGGGCGCCGATGTCTGGTATGTGAAAGGCTTCAAGGAGGAAGTGCTGGCTGGCCTGCATGATCCGGAAGCCTATGAGCAGGTTTTTGATATCCTCGATGTCTGGTTCGACAGCGGTTCGACCCATGCCTTCGTCCTGCGCGACCGCGCCGACGGCACGCCGGACAGCATCGCCGACGTCTACATGGAGGGCACCGACCAGCATCGCGGCTGGTTCCATTCCTCGATGCTGCAGGCCTGCGGCACGATCGGCCGCGCGCCCTACCGCGCGGTGGTCACCCACGGCTTCACCCTCGACGAGAAGGGCATGAAGATGTCCAAGTCGCTGGGCAACACCATCGTGCCGGAAGAGGTCGTCAAGCAATACGGCGCCGATATCCTGCGGCTCTGGGTGGCGCAGACCGATTTCACCGTCGACCAGCGCATCGGGCCGGAGATCCTCAAAGGGGTCGCCGACAGCTATCGCCGGCTGCGCAACACGCTGCGCTTCATCCTCGGCAACCTTGCCGGCTGGGACGCCGACGAGGCCGTCGCCCCGGCCGAGATGCCGGAGCTGGAGCGCTGGGTGCTGCACCGTCTGGCCGAGCTCGAGACCGAGGTGCGCAAGGGCTACGAGGCCTACGACTTCCAGGGCGTGTTCCAGAAGCTGTTCCAGTTCTGCACCGTCGACCTGTCGACGCTCTATTTCGACATCCGCAAGGATGCGCTCTATTGCGACGCCCCCGACAGCCTGCGCCGCCGGGCGGCCCGCACCGTTCTCGACATCCTGTTCCACCGTCTGACCACCTGGCTGGCGCCGATCCTGGTCTTCACCATGGAGGATGTCTGGCTGTCGCGCTTCCCAGGCGAGGACTCCTCGGTCCACCTGCAGGACATGCCGGGCACGCCGGCCGAATGGCTCGACACGCCGCTGGCCGAGAAATGGGCCAGGATCCGCCGGGTTCGCCGGGTGGTGACGGCGGCGCTGGAAGTCCAGCGCAGCGCCAAGGAGATCGGCGCCAGCCTCGAGGCCGCGCCGGTGGTCCATGTCGCCGAGGCCGAGGTCGCGGCGCTGCTGCGCGAGGCCGATTTCGCCGATCTCTGCATCACCTCGGACATCATCGTCACCACCGACCCGATGCCGAACGAGGCCTTCCGCCTGCCCGAGGTCGAGGGCGTCGGCGTGGTCTTCGAACGCGCCGAGGGCGAGAAATGCCAGCGTTGCTGGCGTATCCTGCCGGATGTCGGCAGCCACAAGCACCCGGGCACCTGCGCCCGCTGCGACGCGGCGCTGGGCTGAGGCCTTTTGGCCCGGCGCTCCGGCGCCGGGCCGTCCCGGGACATGTCCTAGTCCCGCCAGCACTCCAGCAACTGCCGCAGATCCTCGCGGCTGAGGCCGATATCGCATAGCAGGCGGTCGTCGGCGCGTTTGAGCAGGAATTTCATCGACCGGCGCCGGGCGCGGCGGGCCAGCCAGCGCGCCGGCAGGGCGCGCAGGTCACGAAAGCGCATCTCGAATTTCCTTGGCGGGAGGTTTGGGGCCTTCAGGCTCTGGCCCCAGTCTCCGCCGGAAATTGACATCGCACAAACGAATAGCAATGATGGGTGCCATCGGTTCCATTGATGGCATTCGCGATGAGCATTCCCCTCGACAGCGATTTGATGCGCAGCTTTCTCGCCGTGGCGGAAAGCGGCAGCGTCACCGGGGCCGCCGACCGGCTCGGCCGCACCCAATCGGCGGTCAGCATGCAGATCAGGCGGCTGGAGGAGGCGCTGGGCCAGGACCTGTTCGACCGGCTGCCGCGCGGTGTGGCGCTGACGGCGCGGGGGCGGCAGCTGATCCCCTATGCCCGCCGCGTCACCCGTCTGCTGGACGAGGCGGCGGTGGCGCTGCGGGAAAAGCCGCTCGACGGCCCGGTACGGATCGGCATTTCCGAGGAATACAGCGAGTGCGTGCTGCCGCGGGCGCTGGCGGCCTTCGCCGAACGTCACCCGGCGGTCGAGGTCACGGTGCGCTGCGACTACTCGGCGCCGCAGCTGGCCGCGCTCGCGGCGGATGAGCTCGACCTTGCGGTGATCTTCGAATGGAACCGGCCGGCGACGGGAGAGGTGCTCTGCGTCGACCCGACGGTCTGGGTGACGTCTGTCGCCCATGGCCAGCACCGCCGCCGCAAGCTGCCCATCGGCGTCTACCACCATTCCGACTGGTGTCGCGACTTCGCCCTGCGCTCGCTCGACCAGCAGGGGATCGAGTATCGCACCGCCTTCGAATGCGACACGCCCGGCGGCTTGCGGCAGGCGGTGCAGGCCGGGCTGGCGGTGGTGCCGCTGACGCGCAGCACCATCCCCGAGGGCTGCCGCGAACTGACCGCCACCGACGGCTTCCCGATCGTCGACAGCTCCTGCGTCGTGCTGCGTCACAATCCGCGCGGCTCTTCCGCCGCCATCGACGGGCTGGCGGCGATGCTGCGCGCGGCGTTCCGGCCGCTGGCCACCCGCGCGGCCGCCGAATGAAACGCGCGACATTCGACACCCCGACCGGGCCGGTGACCGTGACCGAGGAGGGCGGCGCCATCACCGGGCTGAGCTGGGGCGGGGGCGGGGACGACCGTTCGGAGCTGCTCGACGAGGCCGGGCGGCAGCTGGCCGCCTATTTCGCCGGCGAGCGGCAGGCGTTCGATCTGCCGTTGCGCCCGCGCGGCAACGAGTTCCAGCAGGGTTTCTATGCCGTGCTGCGGGCGATTCCCTGGGGCGAGACCCGGACCTATGGCGAGATCGCGGCCGAGATGGGGGCGAGCGCCCAGGCCATCGGCCAGGCCTGCGGCGCCAACCCGATCCCGATCTTCATCCCCTGTCACCGCGTGCTGGGGGCCAACTCTCTCGGCGGCTTCTCGGGCGGCACCGGGGTCGAGACCAAGGTGGCGCTGCTGCGGCTGGAAAAGGCGGCGGGGCTGTTGATCTGATCCTAGCGCCGCTCGGGCACGATCTGCTGGGCGATGCCGGCGAAGACCAGGTAAAGGCTGGTGAGCGCCAGCCCGGCATGGACGAAGGCGCCGGGGTTGAAATTGGTCCAGGCCGACCAGCCGGCGAAGGCGGTCCAGGCCAGCGTCACCGGCAGCGACACCGCCCGCCAGCGCCTGGTCCGCACCGGGTGGATGAATTTCAGCGGCGTGAACATCGTCGCCGCCAGCACCACGACGATGCCCAGCGTGACCCAGAAATCGGGCTGCAGCGCGAAGATCACGATCGCCAGCATGTTCCAGCAGCCGGGGAAGCCGGCGAAGGAATTGTCCTTGGTCTTCATCCGCGTGTCGGCGAAGTAGAGCACGCTGCCATAGGTGATGACGATGATCGCGATCCAGCCGGTCCAGCCCGGCAGCAGGTCGGACTTGAACAGCGCGAAGGCGGGGATGAAGACGTAGGTCAGATAGTCGATGATCAGGTCCATCAGGACCCCGTCGATCATCGGCGCGTTGGTCTTGACGCCGTAGCGCCGGGCCAGCGGGCCATCGACCCCGTCGACGATGAAGGCGACCACCAGCCACAGGAACATCAGCGACCATTTCGCCTCGACCGCGGCCAGCATCGCCAGCATCGACAGCACCGCGCCGGTCGCGGTGAGCAGGTGAACGCCGAGGGCTTTCTTCTGAGGTGTCATTCTGTCGTCATGCTGGAAATTTGCGCCCAGTGCAACGGCGGCGGGCCGGTTTCGGGGCCCGATCAGCTGCGCGGGTGGGCCTTTTCGTAGACCTCCATCAGCCGCGCGGTATCGACGGCGGTATAGGCCTGGGTGGTCGAGAGAGAGGCATGGCCGAGCAGTTCCTGGATCGCCCGCAGGTCGCCGCCGGCCGAGAGCAGGTGGGTGGCGAAGGAATGGCGCATCGCATGCGGCGTCGCCGTCGCCGGCAGGCCGAGCTGCATCCGGGCCTGCTCCATCACCTTGGCGATGGCGCGCGGCGACAGGGCGCCGCCGCGGGCACCGCGGAACAGCGGCTGGCCCGGCTCGGGCGGGTAGGGCGCCAGGCGGGCATAGCGGGCGACGGCGGCGCGGGCGGCGGGGAGCACCGGCACCAGCCGTTCCTTGCCGCCCTTGCCCCTGATCCGCAGCACCTCGGGCAGCGGCAGGGCGTCGCCAGTCAGGGAAAGCGCCTCGGAGATCCGCAGCCCGCAACCGTAGAGCAGCGTGACGACCGCCATGTCGCGGGCGTTGATCCAGTCCTTGCTGCTCTGGGTGCCGACGGTCTCGATCATCGCCTTGGCCGCGTCCTCGGCCAGCGGCCGCGGCAGCTTGCGCTGGAACTTCGGGCTGCGGGCCGAGAGAACGGCGGTGGCGTCGAAGCCCTCGCGGTCGGAGAGCCAGCGGACGAAGCTTTTCACCGCCGACAGCGCCCGCGCCGCCGAGCGCGCGGCGACGCCGCGGCCGCGTTCATGCGCCAGCCAGGCACGCAGGTCGGACTGGCTCAGCCGGGTCAGGATGCCCAGCCCCTGCTGGGCGCCGTGATGCTGGGCCAGGAAGGCGAGGAAGCCGGTGACGTCGGTGCGGTAGGCGGTGACCGTGTTCGCCGCCGCCCCGTCCAGCGCCGCCAGATGGGCCAGCCAGCCCTCGAGCGCGTCGCGCTGGGCGGGCGACAGGGCCAGGCTCATCCTCGCGGCCTCACCGCCCCGGCCTCAGGACAGCCAGCGCCGCATCGAGCGTTCGAAGACGCCGGCGAAGAAGGTCAAGAGGTCGGTGCCCTGGGCGGGCTTGAACTGGTGCGGGTCTTCCGAGCCCAGCACCAGCATCCCCGGCAGCCGGCCTTCGCCCAGGTCGAGCCGCATCAGCGCCTCGGAACGCACCCAGGACGCCGCCTCGCCGTAGATCGCGTCGGAACTGGGCAGGGTCTGGCGCAGGCTGACCGGCCGGATCGGCAGGTTGCGGCCGTCGGTGATATAGGCGTCGATGAAGCCCGGCTCGGCGATGCAGAGAACGTCGTCGAGGCGCTTCAGCACCGGGTCTTCCTCGCTCTGCGCGGTTTCCAGCACCAGCCGGATGCAGTCGACCCGCAGGATATCGGCCATGTCGCCGCCGAGGCTGGCGAGGAATTCCTCGAAACTGACCGGGTCGAGCAGCCGCAGCACGGCGCGGTGGATCTGGTTGGTGCCGGCGAGGTTCTCGTAGGCCGCAGCGATCACCGAGCGGTGCATGTCCTCGAGCCGGTCGAGCCGGGATTCGAGCCGCTCCATCGCGATGCCGCGCAAATCGACGACGTTCGAGCCGAGCATGCGCTCGTTCGCGGCCACCAGGGCCCGCATCACGTCGTGGTCGTCGAGAATCACATCCGGGTCGGCGAGGATCTTGTCGCGCAGGGTGTCGCGCAAGGTCTCGTCGCTCAGTGCCGTTTCTGCCATGCCTGTCCCAATCCGGTCTGCTCGTTTGTTTTGCCGGAATCTTAGCGAAGGGCAGGGGCGCTGGCCATGGTTTTGATCGTCGCCGGCAAGACTGGGCGGAAACCTGTGCCCGCAAAGCAAGGGCCGGGCAAAGCAAGGGCCGGGCACGGTCTGGCGACCGGCCCGGCCCTGAAGGGCTTGCCGCGGCGGGCTTAGAGGATCTTCTGCCCGGTCTTGGCCCAGTCCTTGAGGAAGGCGTCGAGCCCCTTGTCGGTCAGCGGGTGCAGCGCCAGCTTGCGGATCACCTCCGGCGGCGCGGTCATCACGTCGGCGCCGATCCGGGCGACCTCGGCGACATGGTTCACCGAGCGGATCGAGGCCGCCAGAATCTGTGTGGAAAAGTCGTAATTGTCATAGATCTGCCGGATGTCCGCGATCAGATCCGTGCCGTCGAGGTTGATATCGTCCAAGCGGCCGATGAAGGGCGAGACGAAGGTCGCGCCCGCTTTCGCCGCCAGCAGCGCCTGGTTGGCCGAGAAGCACAGGGTGACGTTGACCATGTGGCCCTCGCCGCTGAGCGCCTTGCAGGCCTTGAGCCCGTCCCAGGTCAGCGGCACCTTGATGGCGATGTTCTCGGCGATCTCGGCCAGCTTGCGGCCCTCGGCGATCATGCCCTCGGCGTCCAGCGCCACGGTCTCGGCCGAGACCGGGCCCGAGACGATGCCGCAGATCTCCTTGGTGACCTCGAGGATGTCGCGGCCCGATTTCATGATCAGCGAAGGGTTGGTGGTGACCCCGTCGAGCAGCCCGAGCTCTGCGAGCTCGGCAATGGCTTCGACATCGGCGGTGTCGGCGAAGAATTTCATGGCAGCCTCCTCTTGGGTTGCGGCGTCGTTCGGGCGATGTATTAGCGCAGGGGATCGGGGGTCGAAAGCCAAAAGGAGGGCCGCAGAGGGTGTCCGGCGCAGGTTTGTTCGGTCAGGCGGAATTCGAGGCGGGTCAGCGCGTCGGCGTGCTGACGACGCAGCCGCTCGACCGGGTGCTCGATTACCGCGCGCCCGAGGGCGGCTGCTCGACCGGCGACTTCGTCGAGGTGCCGCTGGGGCCGCGCCGGGTGCTGGGCGTGGTCTGGGGCCCGGGCGAGGGCAGCTTCGACGCCGCCAGGCTGCGCCCGGTCCACCGCGTCCTCGACGCGCCGCCGATGCGCGACGAGCTGCGCAGCTTCATCGCCCGCGCCGCCGACTACACCCTGACGCCCTTGCCGGCGATGCTGCGGCTGGCGACGCGGGCGCCGGGGCTGGGCGACAACCCGGCGATGCGGCATGTCTACCGCCTGGCCGGCGGCGAACCCGACCGGATGACCGACGCCCGCGCCCGCACGATCGCGGCGATGCGCGAGCATGGCGGGCTGGCCTTCACCCTGGGTGAGCTCTCGCATCTCGCCGGGGTCTCGACCTCGGTGATCAAGGGGCTGGTGAAGCAGGGCGTGATCGTCGAGGAGGAGGCCCCGCGCGACCTGCCTTACCCGCATCTCGACCCCGAGTTGCCGGGACGCGAGCTGACCGCCGACCAGGCCGCCGCCTCCGAAAGCCTGCGCCAGGGCGTCGCCGCGGGGCGCTACGGCACCACGCTGCTCAAGGGCGTGACGGGATCGGGCAAGACCGAGGTCTATCTCGAAGCCGTCGCCGAATGCCTGAAGAAGGGCCGGCAGGCGCTGGTGCTGCTGCCCGAGATCGCGCTCACCGCCGGTTTCCTCGCAAGGGTCGAGGACCGCTTCGGCGCCCGGCCGGCGGAATGGCATTCCGGCGTCACCCAGACCGAGCGGCGGCGGCTGTGGCGGATGGTCGGGCAGGGCGGCGCGCAGCTCGTGGTCGGTGCCCGCTCGGCCCTGTTCCTGCCGTTCCGCGACCTCGGGTTGATCGTCGTCGACGAGGAGCACGACACTTCCTACAAGCAGGAGGACGGCGTCCTCTACAACGCCCGCGACATGGCGGTGCTGCGGGCCTCGCTGGCCTCGGCGCAGGTGATCCTGGCCTCGGCGACGCCGAGCCTCGAGACCTGGGCCAATGCCGAGGCCGGGAAGTACCGGCGGCTCGACCTGGCGTCGCGCTTCGGCGCCTCGGAGCTGCCCGAGATGCGGGCGATCGACATGCGCGAGGCCGGGTTGCCGGCCAATCGCTGGATCTCGCCCGAGCTGCAGAAGGCGGTCAGGGCGCGGCTGCAGGCCAAGGAACAGGCGCTGCTGTTCCTCAACCGCCGCGGCTATGCGCCGGTGACGATCTGCCGGGCCTGCGGCCACCAGATCGCCTGCGAGCATTGCGACGCCCGGATGGTCGAGCACCGCTTCCTCAAGCGCCTGGTCTGCCACCAATGCGGCGAGACCAAGCCGATGCCCGAGGCCTGCCCCTCCTGCGGCGTCGAGGGCAAGCTGGCGCCGGTCGGCCCCGGGGTCGAGCGGCTGGGCGAGGAAGTCACCGAGCTCTTCCCCGAGGCCCGGGTCGCGGTGCTGTCCTCGGACCTGTTCGGCTCGGCCCGGGCGCTGAAGGCGCAGATCGAGGCCATCGCCGAGGGCGCGGCCGACATCATCATCGGCACCCAGCTGGTCGCCAAGGGCCACAACTTCCCGCTGCTGACGCTGGTCGGCGTCATCGACGCCGATCTCGGGCTTCAGGGCAGCGACCTGCGCGCGGCCGAGCGCACCTTCCAGCTGATGCGCCAGGTCGCCGGCCGGGCCGGCCGGGCCGAGCGCCCGGGCGAGGCGCTGCTGCAGACCTGGCAGCCCGAGCACCCGGTGATCCGCGCCATCCTGTCGGGCGACGAGGAGGGCTTCTGGCGCGCCGAGGCGGCCGAGCGCGAGGCCGCCGGCATGCCGCCCTACGGCCGGATGGCCGGCATCGTGCTGTCCTCGCCGAACCTGCAGGAGGCGTTCGACTTCGGCAACGAGCTCGCCCGCCGCGACGCCCCGCTGCGCGCCATCGGGGCCCAGCTCTTCGGTCCGGCGCCGGCGCCGATCGCCCGGATTCGCGGCCGCCACCGGGTCCGTCTGCTGGTCAAGGCGGCGAAGGGCGCGGCGCTGCAACCGGCGCTGGCGCGCTGGCTGGCCCAGCTCAAGCCCCCGGCGAATCTTCGGCTCAGCGTCGATATCGATCCGCAGAGTTTTTTCTGAACGTTTCCGGGCAACTGCCGGGGCCACTGGGAAAAATCCCGTTATTCAGGCGATTTAGGGCGCGCCGGATCGCGCTGTGCCGTGCTAGCCTATACGAAAGACTATGATCGGGCAGGGAGAGCGGAATGCGGGTCATCGTGATCGGGGCGGGGCCGGCGGGGTTGGCCGCCGCCGCCTGCGCCGGTCAGGCGGGGCACGCGGTCACGGTGTTCGAGCGCGCCGATCGCGTCGGCGCCGCCTGGCACGGCCATTACGACCGGCTCCACCTGCATACGCCGAAATCGCGCTCTGGCCTGCCGTATCTGCCGATGCCGGACGATTTCCCGCGCTACCCGTCGCGGGCGCAGGTCATCGACTACCTTGAGCGTTATGCCGATCACTTCGCTATCGCCCCGGTCTTCGGCGCCGAGGTGCGCGCGGTGCGCCGCGAGGGCGCCGGCTGGTATGTCCGCCATGCCGGCGGCGGCGCCGAGGCCGAGGCGGAGGCGGTGATCTTCGCCACCGGGCTGGCCGACCGGCCGCATTGGCCGACCTGGCCGGGACTCGAGAGCTTTCCCGGCCCGATGCTGCATTCCTCCTCCTATCGCCGGCCGGACAGCGTCGCCGGGCGGCGGGTGCTGGTGGTCGGCTTCGGCAATTCCGGCGGCGAGATCGCGCTCGACCTGGCCGAGGCGGGGCGCGAGGTCGATATCGTCGTCCGGCGCCCGGTCAACCTGCTGCCGAAAGAACTGTTCGGGATCCCCATCGTCAGCCTGGGCCTGCTGCAGAAGATCCTGCCCTACCGCGTGGCGGATGCGATCACCGCGCCGCTGCTGACCCTGGCGATGGGGGATTACGGCCGCTACGGGCTGCGCAAGGCGGCGAAGGGGCCGGTGGCGCAGGTGCGCGAGGACGGGCGGGTGCCGCTGATCGATACCGGCACCCTGGCCAAGATCCGCGACGGGGTCATCGGCGTCCGCCCCGGCATCGCCCGCATCGTCGGCGACGAGATCACCTTCACCGACGGCGTTCGCGCGCATTACGACGCGCTGATGCTGGCCACCGGCTACGAGGTCGACCTGCGCCCGATCCTGGGCCGCGACAGCCCGGCGCTCGATGCGCTCGGCCGGCCGCTGGCCTCGGGCGGACGGTCGGCGGCGCCGGGGCTCTATTTCTGCTCCTACCGGGCGACGCCGAACGGCCAGCTGCGGACCATCTCGCAGGAAGCGCGGGCGATCGCCGCCGACCTGGAACCGGGGTGAGCCGGGGGGCGTTGCCGCCCTGCGCTGCTGCGCCCCGCGGCTGCGGTGCCTGGCAGCAGGGTCGGGAAGGGTCCGAAGAAGCGGAATGGGGGCCAACTGCACCGGCAAAAGCAAAACGGGCAAAAGCAAAACGCGGCGCCCGGGGGCGCCGCGTTCGCAATCGCTTCGAGGATCGAAGGGCCGGGGATCACTCCTCGGCGGCCGCGCCCTCTTCGCCGCCTTCACCTTCTTCGCCCTCGTCGCTCGCCTTCAGGCCCGACGGGGCCGCGATGTTGGCGATGACGAAGTTGCGGTCGATGGTCGGCTTGGCGCCTTTCGGCAGCTCGATATCGTTGATGTGGATGACATCGCCGATATCGCGGCCGGTCAGGTCGACGGTCAGCATCTCCGGGATGTCGCCCGCGGTCACTTCCAGCTCGACTTCGGGGCGCACCACGACCAGCGTGCCGCCGCGCTTGAGGCCCGGCGCGGTGTCGTGGCCTTCGAACTCGACATGGATGAAGAGGTTGATCCGCGAGGTCCGGTGCAGGCGCATGAAATCGACATGCGTCGGCAGATCCTTGACCACGTCGCGCTGAACGCCGCGGCAGATGACGCGGACGTCGTCCTGGCCCGGAACCTTGAGGTTGAACAGGGTCGACAGGAAGCGACCGGCGCGCAGCCGGGTCAGCAGCGGGTTGAATTCCAGGTTGATGGGAAGCGGATCGACGCCGCCACCATAAACGATACCGGGTACGTAGCCCTCACGACGAGCTTGACGAGCGGCCCCCTTGCCTGTCCCCGTCCGTACCTCGGCGTTAAGATCAGGGATCTTGCCAGCCATTTGAGGTCTCCATTGGTTGCAGATGGCCATCCTCCAAGGGTGCATGGCCACGAAGGCAGGCCTATAGGGGAGATTCGCCGCGAAGGGAAGGGCGAAAGCGGCGCCGGGCGCGGAAGGCGCGGCGCCGCGTCCTCGAAGGCCCGGCGGTCCTCAGACCCAGTCGCCCTCGAAATCCGCCGGCACCAGCAGGTTCTCGTGCCGTAGCTCCTTGACGTCGCGCTCGCCGCACAGCGCCATCGAGATGTCGAGCTCCTTCTGGATCACCTCGAGCGCCTTGGTCACGCCCTCTTCCCCCATCGCGCCGAGGCCGTAGATGAAGGCGCGGCCGATATAGGTGCCCTTGGCGCCGAGCGCGAGCGCCTTGAGCACGTCCTGGCCCGAGCGGATGCCGCTGTCCATATGGACCTCGATGTCCTTGCCGACGGCGCGGACGATGCGCGGCAGCATCCGGATCGAGGACAGGGCGCCGTCGAGCTGGCGGCCGCCATGGTTCGAAACGATCAGCGCGTCGGCGCCGAAATCGGCGCAGATCCGGGCGTCCTCCTCGTCCAGCACGCCCTTGAGGATCAGCTTGCCGCCCCACATGTCGCGGATGCGGGCGATCTTGTCCCAGTCGAGCTTGGGGTCGAACTGCTCGGCGGTCCAGCTGAACAGCGACGAGGCGTCGCCGACGCCCTTGGCATGGCCGACGATATTGCCGAAGAAGCGGCGCTTGGTGGCCAGCATCTCGAGCCCCCATTGCCACTTGGTGGCGAGGTTGATCATCGTCGGCAGGGTCATCTTCGGCGGCGCCGAGAGGCCGTTCTTGAGGTCCTTGTGGCGCTGGCCGAGGATCTGCAGGTCGAGCGTCAGCACCAGCGCGTCGCAGCCCGCCTTCCTGGCCCGTTCAAGGATCGCCTCGACGAACTCCCAGTCGCGCATGACGTAGAGCTGGAACCAGAACGGTTTCGTGGTGTGGGCGGCGACATCCTCGATCGAGCAGATCGACATCGTCGACAGGGTGAAGGGCACGCCGAACTTCTCGGCCGCCCTGGCCGCCTTGATCTCGCCGTCGGCGCGCTGCATCCCGGTCAGGCCGACCGGCGCCAGCGCCACCGGCATCGCCACCTTGCGGCCGATCATCTCGCTTTCCGTGGTCCGGCCGGACATGTCGACCGCCACCTTCTGGCGCAGGCGCAGCTTCTCGAAATCGGTCGTGTTCTCGCGGAAGGTCTGCTCGGTATAGCTGCCGCTCTCGGCATAGTCGTAGAACATCTTCGGCGTGCGCCGGCGGTGCAGGTCCTTGAGATCGGCGATATTGGTGATGACGGGCATGGCCTGGCCTTTCGCGAGGATTGGTAAAAAGCGGTTACCAATCAATGCCGGTTTGCGCAATGACTTCGAGCGGACGGGGCGAGGCAACTCTTCCCAACTGTTTCGCCCGGCGTTTACGCCGGGCAGCGCCCGACCCGTCCCCCACCGGGGCGGGCGCTGTTGGCGAGGGGGTGCAAAGCGCGCGCCGCCGGGGCTTTGACGACCGAACCGCACCGCTCGTAGCCGCCCCGGACGGGCCGGGCGCTGCCCTTGTTCAATCGCTCATCCGCGCGGCCGCTCAGCCCGCCCGCCGCAGCGCCGAGGGGCTCTGGCCGAAGCGGCGGCGAAAGGCGCGCGAGAAGGCCGATTGCGAGGAGAAGCCGGTGCGCAGCGCGACCTCCTGCAGCGAATGGCGGGTATCGGTGACCAGCCGCCGCGCCGCCTGCAGGCGCAGGTTCAGCCCGTAGGCGGCGGGGCTCATCCCCAGCGCCTCGGCGAACAGCATCTCCAGCCGGCGCGGCGACAGGCCGATGGCGCGGGCCACGGCGCCGGCCGGCTCGGGCTCGTCCAGCCGGGCCTCCATCCGGGCGATGGCGGCGGCGACGCGGGGATCGAGCCGGCGCGGGAAGGGCGCGGGCTGCGGGCTGACCTGCGGCTCGGCCCCGCTGCGGGCGATGGTGATGAACGATGCCGCGACCTCGAGCGCGATCGCCGGTCCGTGCCGCGCCCCGATCAGGTGCAGCATCATGTCCGAGGCCGGTGCCGCGCCGCCCGCCGTCATCCGCCCGCGCGAGACGATGAAACGGTCGGGCACGACATCGACGCCGGGATGGGCGTTGGCGAGGTCTTCCAGGTCCTCCCAATGCACCGTCGCGGCGTAGCCATCCAGCAGCCCGGCCCGGGCCAGCACCCAGGAGCCGGCATCGATGCCGCCGATCGCCCGGAAGCGATGGGCGACGCGGCGCAGCTCGCGGATCAGCGGCCGCGTCGCCACCTCGGCCTGGCGGAAGCCGGCGATGACGATCAGCGCGTCGGTCTCGCCGATATCGGCCAGCGTGCCTTCCGAGGGCAGTTCCAGCCCGCAGGTCAGCGGCACCGCCTTGCCGTCGGGCGAGACCACGCGCCAGCGGAAGGCCTGCCGCCCGAGATGCCGGTTGGCGCTGCGCAGCGGGTCGAGCGTCGAGGCGACGGTCAGGATCGAGGCCTGCGGCAGCACCAGCAGCGCCAGCGACAGCGGCTGGTCCGAGCGGGCGAAGATCGTTGCGTCTTGTGCCATATCTTTTTCGTATATCGTCAAATCGGGTGCGGCAAGCCGGCTATAGTCGCGCCAACGAAGGAGGGAACCCATGCCGCTTGCCATGAACCGAGAGGTCTTCATCACCTGCGCCGTCACTGGATCGGGCGGCACCCAGGATCGCAGCCCGCACGTCCCGCGCAGCCCGGCCCAGATCGCCGAGAGCGCGCTCGACGCCGCCCGCGCCGGGGCCGCCGTGGTCCATTGTCATGTCCGCGACCCCGAGACCGGTGCGCCGTCGCGCGATCCGGCGCTCTACCGCGAAGTCACCGACCGGATCCGCGAATCCGATACCGACGTCGTGCTCAACCTGACCGCCGGAATGGGCGGCGACATGGTCTTCGGCCCGACCGAGCAACCGCTGCCGGTGACCGAAGGCACCGACATGATCGGCGCCTCCGAACGCGTCCGCCACGTCGCCGAATGCCTGCCCGAGATCTGCACCCTCGACTGCGGCACGATGAACTTCGCCGAGGCCGATTACGTCATGACCAACACGCCGGGGATGCTGCGGGCGATGGGGGCGATGATGACCGAGCTGGGCGTCAAGCCCGAGATCGAGGCCTTCGACACCGGCCACCTGTGGTTCGCCAAGCAGCTGGTGAAGGAGGGCGTTCTGGACGCCCCGGCGCTGGTCCAGCTCTGCATGGGCGTGCCGTGGGGGGCGCCGGACGACCTCAACACCTTCATGGCGATGGTCAACAACGTGCCCGAGGACTGGACCTTCAGCGCCTTCTCGCTCGGCCGCAACCAGATGGCCTATGTCGCCGCCTCGGTGCTGGCCGGGGGCAATGTCCGCGTCGGGCTCGAGGACAACCTGTGGCTCGACAAGGGCGTGCTGGCGACCAACGCCCAGCTGGTCGAGCGGGCCGCGGGGATCGTCGAGAACATGGGCGCCAAGGTGATCGGCCCGGAAGCGGTGCGGGCCAAGCTCGGCCTGACCAAGCGCGCGCCCAAGGCGCTCTGAGGGGGGGAGCCGATGGAAAAGGTCAAGTTCACCCAGATGAAGGACGGCGACCGCGAGGATTACGAGTTCCTCACGGCGCATGAGACCGAATATGCCGCCAAGACCGGCGCCCGCCTGCTGACCGCGCTGGTCGAGCTGGATGCCAGCCTGTCGGGCTACCAGATCACCCGGCTCGGCCATTCGCTGCAATCGGCGACCCGGGCCTGGCGCGACGGCGCCGACGAGGACTGGGTCGTGGCCGCGCTCTTGCACGATATCGGCGACATCTACGCGCCCTACAATCACGACGAATATGCCGCCGCCATCCTGCGCCCTTTCCTGCGCGAGCAATGCACCTGGGTCGTCGAGAAGCACGGCGATTTCCAGCGCGTCTACTACGCCCATCACCTCGGCGGCGACCGCAACACGCGCGAGAAGTTTCGCGATCATCCCTATTACGACGATTGCGCCGAGTTCTGCGAACGCTGGGACCAGGCCAGCTTCGATCCCGACTACGACGACCTGCCGCTCGAGTTCTTCGCGCCGATGGTCGAACGGGTCTTTGCCCGCAAGGCCTATGACCCCGAGGCGGTGCGCGAAGGCGCCCGGGTGGCGCTGACCGACGCGGCGGTGGCGGCGGAACGTGCGGCACAGAAGCAGGGAGAGGCCTGATGGCGAAACAGGCGGCAATCATCGGCGGCGGGGTGATCGGCGGCGGCTGGGCCGCGCGCTTCCTGCTCGCCGGCTGGGACGTGGCGGTGTTCGATCCCGACCCGGAGGCCGAGCGCAAGCTGTCCGAGGTGCTGGAAAACGCCCGCGCCAGCCTGCCGGCGCTGTCGGACATGACGATGCCGAAGGAAGGCACGCTGCGCCTCGTCGGCACCATGTCCGAGGCCGTTTCCGGGGCCGACTGGATCCAGGAAAGCGTGCCCGAGCGGCTGGAGCTGAAGCGCAAGGTCTACCAGCAGATCCAGTCCCACAGCCGGCCGGGCACCGTCATCGGCTCCTCGACCTCGGGCTTCAAGCCGTCCGAATTGAAGGGCTGCGCCACCCGGCCCGAGGAGATCGTCGTCACCCACCCGTTCAACCCGGTCTACCTGCTGCCGCTGGTCGAGCTGGTGCCGGGCGAAACGCCGGCCGAACTGATCGAGAGCGCCAAGGAGACCCTGCGTGCCATCGGCATGCACCCGCTCCACGTCCGCAAGGAGATCGACGCCCATATCGCCGACCGCTTCCTCGAGGCGGTCTGGCGCGAGGCGCTGTGGCTGGTCAAGGACGGCATCGCCACGACCGAGGAGATCGACGACGCGATCCGCATGGGCTTCGGCCTGCGCTGGGGCCAGATGGGCCTGTTCGAGACCTATCGCATCGCCGGCGGCGAGGCCGGGATGAAGCATTTCCTCGAGCAGTTCGGTCCCTGCCTGACCTGGCCCTGGACCAAGCTGATGGACGTGCCGGAATATAACGAGGAACTGGTCGACCTGATCGCCGGCCAGTCCGACGCGCAATCGGGCCAATACTCGATCCGCGAGCTGGAACGCATCCGCGACAGCAACCTCGTCGGCTTCCTCCGCGTCCTCAAGGACCGCAACTGGGGCGCCGGCAAGGTGCTGCGCGACCACGACGATGCCCGCCGCGAGGACGCCGTCGAGGAGGCCGCGGCCGAGGCCGCACCGCTGGAACTGGCCCATCTTCAGGTGCTGCCGGGCTGGATCGACTACAACGGCCACATGACCGAGAGCCGTTACCTCTATGCCTGTTCCGAGACCACCGACGCCTTCATGCGGCTGATCGGCGCCGACATGGCCTATGTCGAGGCCGGTCACAGCTATTACAGCGTCGAGACCCACATGATGAACATGGGCGAGGCCAAGCTGGGCGACCGGCTGCTGGGCACGCTGCAGGTGCTCGAGGCCGATGCCAAGAAGATGCATGTCTTCGTCCGCATCCTGCGCGACGGCGAAGCGGTGGCGACGCTGGAGCAGATCCTGGTCCATGTCGACAGCGCCGCCGGCCGCGCCTGCCCGGCCCGGCCCGAGATCATGGACCGGCTGCGGCCGATCGCCGAGGCCCACAAGGCCCTGCCGCGCCCGCAAGCCGCCGGGCGCTTCACCGGACAGCGGAGAGAGAAATGAATTTCGGCCTGACCGAAGAACAGAGCCTGATCGTCGAGACGACGCGCAGCTTCGTCGAGAACGAGCTCTACCCGCACGAGGCCGAGGTCGAGCGCACCGGCCACCTGCGCCCCGAGCTGATCCGCGAGATCCAGGCCAAGGCGATGGAAGCCGGGCTCTACGCCGCCAACATGCCCGAGGACGTCGGCGGCGCCGGGCTCGATACCCTGTCCTGGCTGCTCTACGAGCGCGAGCTGGGCCGGGCCAACTACGCCCTGCACTGGACCTGCGTCGCCCGGCCGTCGAACATCCTGCTCGCCGGCACGCCGGAGCAGCGCGAGAAATACCTCGAACCCTGCATGAAGGGCGAGACCTGGGATTGCCTGGCGATGACCGAGCCCGGCGCCGGCTCGGACCTGCGCGGCATGAAGGCCTCGGCGAAACAGGATGGCGGCGACTGGGTGCTCAACGGCACCAAGCATTTCATCTCCCACGCCGACATCGCCGGCTTCGCCATCGTCTTCATGGCGACCGGCGAAGAGGACACCCCGCGCGGGCCGAAGAAGAAGATCACCGCCTTCTTCGTCGACAAGGGCACGCCGGGCTTCACCGTCCGCGACGGCTACCGCAATGTCTCGCATCGCGGCTACACCAACTCGGTGCTGGAATTCGACGATTGTCGGGTGCCGGCGAGCCAGGTGCTGGGCGAGGTCCACAAGGGCTTCGAGGTCGCCAACCAGTGGCTCGGCGCCACCCGGCTGCAGGTCGCCGCCACCAGCCTCGGCCGCGCCGCCCGGGCGCTCGGCCACGCCACCGACTACGCCGCCGAGCGGCGCCAGTTCGGCCAGCAGATCGGCAAGTTCCAGGGCGTGTCGTTCAAGCTTGCCGACATGGCGACCGAGCTGCGGGCGGCGGAACTGCTGACCTGGGCGGCGGGCTGGAAGTTCGACCAGGGCACGGTGACCGAGGCCGACATGTCGATGGCCAAGCTGAAGGCGACCGAGGCGCTGGCCTTCATCGCCGACGAGGCGATCCAGATCCATGGCGGCATGGGGCTGATGGACGAGTTGCCGCTGGAACGCATCTGGCGCGACGCCCGCGTCGAGCGGATCTGGGAAGGCACCTCCGAGATCCAGCGCCACATCATCAGCCGCGAGATGCTCCGCCCGCTGGGCGGGTGACAAGGGCCGGGGGGCTGTCTGCCCCCGTCGCCGTTGTCGCTCGTACCAATGGCGCTCCAATGGCACTCCCCCGAGGATATTTGGAAGCAGAAAGTGGGACAATGCGCGCTTTCAGTAACCCCCTGTTAGGAATGCCCTGCGAGGCTGATGTCGCGGTACAGGCGGGGACGCCGATGACCGCAGCAGGAAGTGGCACCCTGTCGTCGCAAGGAGGGCAGGGTGCTCGCACTTTCTGCTCGAAAATATCCCCGGGGGTCCGGGGGCAGGCAGCCCCCGGCCTGGCCGCCAGCCCGGAGGCGGGGGTATGAGCCGCGACCTTTCCCGCCTGCTGCGGCCGCGCTCGGTCGCTGTTCTCGGCGGCGGCTGGGCGGCGAATGTCGTCGAGCAGTGCCGCAAGATGGGTTTTGCCGGCGAGGTCTGGCCGGTGCATCCGACCCGCGACGATGTCGGGGGGATGCGGGCATATCCGGCGCTCGAGGCGCTGCCCGCGGCGCCGGACGCGGCCTTCATCGGCGTCAACCGCCATGCCACGCTGGATGTCGTCGGCGACCTGGCCGGGATGGGTGCGGGCGGGGCGATCTGCTTCGCCAGCGGCTGGCGCGAGGCGGGCGAGGCCGGGTTGCAGGACCGGCTGGTGGCCGCGGCCGGCGCGATGCCGGTGCTGGGGCCGAACTGCTATGGCGTGATCAACTATCTCGACGGCGCGCTGCTCTGGCCCGACCAGCATGGCGGCCGCCGGGTCGAACGCGGCGTGGCGCTGATCTCGCAGAGCTCCAACATCGTCATCAACCTGACGATGCAGGCGCGCGGCCTGCCGGTCGCCTATGTCGCCTGCCTCGGCAACGCGGCGCAGGTCGGGCTGGCGGAGCTGGCCGCGGCGCTGTTGTCCGACGACCGGGTGACGGCGCTGGGGCTTTATGTCGAGGGCATCGACGATGCCGCCGGCTTCGCCGAACTGGCCGAGGCGGCGCGGGCGGCGGGCAAGGGCATCGTCGCCATCAAGTCGGGCAAGACCGAGGCGGCGCGGGTGGCGGCGGCCTCGCATACCGCGGCTTTGGCGGGCGAGGGGGCGGCGAGCGCGGCCTTCCTGCGCCAGGCCGGGGTGGCCGAGGCGCATACGCTGGCGGAACTGCTCGAGGCGCTGAAAATCCTGCATGTCCACGGGCCCTTGCCGGGGCGGCGGATCTGCTCGCTCTCCTGCTCGGGCGGCGAGGCCGGGCTGGTGGCCGATCTGGCCGCGCGTCACGATCTGGACTTCCCGCCGCCCACGCAGGCGCAGCGCGACAGCCTGGCAGCAACGCTGGGGCCGCTGGTCACCATCGCGAACCCGCTTGACTACCACACCTTCATCTGGGGCGACGGGCCGACCACGACCGAAGTCTTCTCGACCATGCTGGCGGAATACGATGCCGGCGTCTTCCTGATCGACCCGCCGCGGCCGGACCGTTGCGATCCGGCGTCGTTCCGGCCGGCGCTCGACGCGATCGGGGCGGCGCAGCGGGCGACGGGGCGGCCGGCCTTCCCGGTGGCCTCCCTGCCCGAGAACCTCGACGAGGCGCTGGCCGACGCGCTGATGGCCGAGGGCGTGGTGCCGCTGATGGGGCTGGAGGCGGCGCTGGGGGCGCTCGACGCGGCCGCCGCCGGGCCGGGGCGGAAGGGCTGGCGGCCCTGGCCGGCCGGCATGGCGCGCGCGAGCCGGCTGCTGGACGAGGCCGAGGCCAAGGCGCTGCTGGCGGCCGCCGGCGTGCCGGTGCCGCGTGGCGTGGCGGCGCCGGGGCTGGCGGAACTGGCGTCGCTGGCCGAGGCGCTGGTCCCGCCGCTGGCGCTCAAGGGGCTGGGCTTTGCCCATAAGAGCGAGGCCGGGGCGGTGCGGCTCGGGCTGGACAGCCTGGCCGGGCAGGCGGAGATGCCTGGCGCCGTGGGCTACCTGGCCGAGGAGATGGTGCAGGGCGCCGTCGCCGAACTGCTGGTCGGGCTGCGCCGCGATCCGGTCTATGGTGCGGTGCTGACGCTGGGGCTGGGTGGCGTGACGGCCGAGCTGCTGGCCGATACGGTGACGCTGGTCGCGCCGGTCGCGGCCGAGGAGATCGAGGCGGCGCTGCGCCGGTTGCGGCTGTGGCCGCTGCTCGACGGCTATCGCGGCCGGCCGAAGGCGGATGTGGCGACGGCGGTCGAGGTGGTGCTGGCGCTGCAGGCGCTGATGGCGGCGCGGCCGGAGATCGAAGAGATCGAAATCAACCCGCTGATCCTGTGCCGGGACGGCACGGTGGCGGTGGATGCGCTGATACGGGAGGCCGAGGCATGACTTGGGACAACAGCGAGGGACCGGTGAAGACGCGGGTCGAGGGGGCGGTGCTCGAGGTCACGCTCGACCGGCCCAAGGCCAACGCGATCGACCTGGCGACCAGCCGGGTGATGGGCGAGACCTTCCGGGCCTTCCGCGACGACGACGCGCTGCGGGTCTGCATCCTGCGCGCGGCGGGCGACAAGTTCTTCTGCCCGGGCTGGGATCTGAAGGCGGCGGCCGACGGCGACGCGGTCGATGGCGATTACGGCGTCGGCGGCTTCGGCGGGCTGCAGGAGCTGCCGAACCTCAACAAGCCGGTGATCGCCGCGGTCAACGGCATCTGCTGCGGCGGCGGGCTGGAACTGGCGCTGTCCTGCGACCTGATCCTGGCCTCCGAGACGGCGACATTCGCGCTGCCGGAGATCCGTTCGGGCACCGTCGCCGATGCCGCCACGATCAAGCTGCCCAAGCGCATCCCCTACCACGTCGCGATGGACCTGCTGCTGACCGGGCGCTGGTTCGACGTCGCCGAGGCCAGGCAATGGGGGCTGATCCGCGAGATCTGCGCCCCCGACCAGTTGCTCGACAAGGCCTGGGAACTGGCCCGGCTCTTGGAGAGCGGGCCGCCGCTGGTCTATGCCGCGATCAAGGAAGTGGTGCGCGCGGCCGAGGACATGCGCTTCCAGGACGCGCTCAACCGCATCACCAAGCGCCAGTTCGCCACCGTCGACCGGCTCTATTCCAGCGAGGACCAGCTCGAAGGCGCCCGGGCCTTCGCCGAGAAGCGCGATCCGGTCTGGAAGGGGAAGTAGGGGGAGGGGCCGCTCTGGGTGTCCTCGTTTCCCGGCGGTTGCGCCGGGAAGCGCCCGACCCGCCCCCCACCGGGGCGGGCGCTCCCCTCGTCGCCTTGCTGGAGCCTTCCGTCGCCCAGGCAAAGAAAAAGGGGCGGAAAACCGCCCCCTCTCGTTTCATCACCTGTGACGGTGATCAGTCGGCCAGCGCCAGGTTGGTCGCCGACTCGCGGCCGTCGCGGCCGGCTTCGATGTCGAAGGTCACTTTCTGACCGTCGTCGAGGCCGCGCAGGCCCGAACGCTCGACCGCCGAGATGTGCACGAACACGTCTTTCGAGCCGCCTTCGGGCTGGATGAAGCCGTAGCCTTTGGTGCTGTTGAACCATTTCACGGTGCCGTTGGCCATCGTGAGTCTCCTTGAATTGCGCCGCCCGCGGAATTGCGGCGGCCCGGCTCGGTCAGTGCTAGATCGAATGACTGCGGCCGATAAGGGAGACAGTGGTCGATGGCAGAATAACGTCGCAGTGGGGCATATGGGGCGCTTCGCGCTCAAAATCAAGAAAATTCGTCTGGCGGGGCCTGCTTCCGGATCAGTTTCTGCCGGCGTAGACCGTGCTCCAGCGGGTGATCAGTTCCTGCTGCAGGTGGCGGGCCCGGCGCAGCCAGCTACGGCCGCCCGGCGGCCGTTCGCGCGCGCTGGCCGGCAGGGCGTCGCGGCGCGGCACGTCGGCGGTAAGAATGGCGAAAATCAACTGGGTATCGCCCGGCGCGGCGACGTAGCCGGCCAGGCCCGAGACGAAATTCAGCGTGCCGGTCTTGGCCCGGATTTGGATCGGGCTGTTGCGGATCGGCCGGCCGCGCGCGTCGCGCAGCCGCACCGTCTTGAGCAGCTCGCGCAGCGGGGCGTTCGCATTGGCCGCCGCGAGCAGGCGCACGAGCTCCGCCGCCGTCACCCGCGTGCCGCTGCCCAGCCCGGAATGATCGGTGAAATGGGCGGCGATGCCGTAGCGGTCGCGGGCCCAGGTGGCCATCTGCGCGGCCGAGGCCGACAGGCTGGCGGGCGCCGTGCCGCCGGCGGCGCTGGCGGTCAGGCCGATGGTCTCGGCGGTCAGGTTGGTCGAGTATTTCAGCATCTCGCGCAGCACCTCGGTCAGCGGCGCGCTGCGATGGCTGGCGAGCACCGTTCCGGCCCCGCTGGCGCCGGGGGGGACGCCGGGCAGGGAGGCGGGCTGGGGGGCGGGCAGGGCTATGCTCTGGGCCGCGGCGAGGGTGCGGAAGACCTCGGCGGTATAGCGGGCAGGGTGGCGGACCGGCAGCCAGCGGCCGCCGCCGCGGCCGAGCGCGCCGCGGGCGACGGTCCAAAGCTCCTTCCCGCCGCGCTCGCCATAGGTGTAGAGCGGGGCGGGGCGGTCGACCACGGCGATGTCGATGCCGCCGACGGCGGGCCGGTAGCGCAGCCCGCGCGCGTCCATCGTCGCGCTGTAGCCCTCGGCGCCGCGTTTCCATTCGAAATAGACCCGGTTGAAATTCAGGTTCAGCCCCGACAGGCCGGGATTGTAGCCCGCCTGCGCCGGCTGGCCGGGGTCGATCTCGGGGATCGGCGGCAGGGCCGAGGCGTCGAACAGGAAGCGCCCGCTGACGCCGCGCACGCCCTTGGCGCGCAGGCTGGTCGTCAGGTCGCCCAGGGCGTCGGTGTCGAGCGTCGGGTCGCCGCCGCCGGCCAGGATCAGGTCGCCCTGGATGCGGCCGTCGATCACCGGGCCGGTGGCGATCAGCCGGGTGGCGAAGCGGTAGTCCGGCCCCAGCCGGTCGAGCGCGTAGAGCGTGGTGAAGATCTTGGTCACGCTGCCCGGCGGCAGGGCGGTGTCGGCATGGCGGCTTTCCAGCACCGCGCCCGAGCGGGCGTCGGCGACGACGAAGCCCACCGTCCCGCCCAGCCTGGCCTCATTGACCAGCGCGGCGGCACTGGGCACGGCGGGCCGGGCCGAGCCCGAGCTGGACGCGGCGCTGAGCCTGCCGGGCCGCGGTTCGGGGCGCGGTGACCGGGCCGGTGCCCCGGCCAGCGCGGGCAGCGCCGCGCCGGAGAGAAGCGCGCCGAGCAGCCAGCGTCGGGAAAAGGAATGGGGCCTGTCCTCCATGCCCCGACTAAACCGCAGGCCGGCCTTGCGAACAAGGGATTTGCACGGCTCAGCCGCCGGATTTCGCGGCCGTTGCAGCGGTGCCGCGCCGGCCCCCGCTTTGGCCTCCGCTCTGGCCGCCGCGCCAATCGCCCCGGGCCCGGATCGCGCTCGAGGATTGCGCGACCATGGGCACGTTGACGAAGCACCAGGCCGGGGCGGGCTGGCAGCCCAGCCGGCGGCCGGCCGAAGGCGGCAACCGGGCCCAGGCATAGCGGTCGGCGGTCTTCGACAGCCGGGCGGCGATGCCGCTGCCGGGGCGGGCGATGACCCCGATCGGGACATGCTCGATGATCCAGCGCCAGCGTTGCCAGCGGTGGAACTGGGCCAGGTTGTCGGCCCCCATCAGCCAGACGAAGCGGACCCCGGGATAGAGCGCCATCAGCCGCTCCAGCGTCTCGGCGGTGTAGCGGGTGCCCAGCCGGGCCTCGAGATCGGTGATGGTGACGCGCGGGTCGTCCATCACCGCCCGCGCCCGGGCCAGCCGGTCCGCCATCGGTGCCGGGCCCTCGGCCTTGAGCGGGTTGCCGGGCGAGACCAGCCACCAGACGCGGTCGAGCCCGAAGCGCTTGATCGCCTCGCGGGTGACATGGGCATGGCCGGAATGGGCCGGGTCGAACGACCCGCCCAGCAGCCCGATCACCTGGCCGGGCATGGCGATGGGAAATCCCTGCACTGAACTCTCTGTCTCCGCGGCGGCCCCGTGCGGCGCCCATGCGCGGCGCCGGCGCCCTTTGTCCCCGGCCCTCACGCCGCTGTCAACGCGATGGCGCGGAAAGGGCTTGCGAGCGGAAGGTGTCTGACTTAGGTCAGCTATCATGACGACAGAACAGATCGACCCCATCGCCCGCATCCGCCGCTTCAACCGCGCCGTGACCACCGAGACCGGCGCGCTCGACGCCTCCTTCCTCGGCCGCGGCCGGCCGCTGGGGGCGGCGCGCGTCCTCAACGCCATCGGCAAGGGCCGGACGGACGTGGCCGAGATCCGCGATTACCTCGGCCTCGACAGCGGGCTGATGAGCCGGCTCTTGCGCGGGCTGGAAGCCGAGGGGCTGGTCGAGACCGTCGCCCAGGACGAGGATGCCCGCCGCCGCGAGGCCCGGCTGACCGCCAAGGGGCAGGCGGAATTTGCCGCCTACGAGGGGCTGTCGAACGACCGGGCGCAGGCCCTGCTGGCGGCGCACCCGAAGCCCGAGGCGTTGCTGGCGGCGATGGACCTCGTCGCCTCGGCGCTGGGCCGCGACCGGATCGTGCTGGAGGAGCTGGACCCGCGCAGCGACGCCGCCCGCTACTGCCTGTCGGAATATTACGCCGAACTCGGCCGCCGCTTCGAGCGTGGCTTCGACGTCAACCTGTCGCGCGACCCCGAGGCGACCGACATGCTCCGCCCCAAGGGCGTGTTCCTGGTGGCGATGTCGGACGGGCTGCCGATCGGCTGCGCCGGGCTCAAGGGCCATGACGGGACCTGGGCCGAGGTCAAACGCCTCTGGGTCTCGCCCGCCGCCCGCGGGTTGCGCCTCGCCACAAGGCTGATGACCCGGCTGGAGGAGGTGGCGCGGGAGCTGGGCATCGGAACCCTGCGGCTCGACACCAACTCGGCCCTGCCCGAGGCCGTCGCCCTCTACCGCAACGCCGGCTGGACCGAGATCCCGCGCTTCAACGACGATCCCTATCCGGACGTGTTCTTCGAGAAGGCGGTGTGAGGGCGGTGCCAAACCGGGGCCATGCCGTCACTTGCCGCATTTCATGTACCCCGTCAGCACTTCGCTCCAGGCCGCGCGCGGCTTGAAATTGCTGACTAGAGGTTTGTTCTTCTGAGGTAGGAACGCCCCGAGGCCGTGCTGGATCATATAGGCGGGGTAGTAGTCCGGTGGCCCAACTGCCTTCATCCTCTTGCAAAAAGCCTGATGGTTTGAAGAGCCGGTCCCGCCAAACCGGGAAAAGGCCTGTTTGAGTTGTGTCTGCTGCCTCGTCGTGAGGGCGTCGTGCAAGCTCAAAAAAAGCACCTGTCCGGCATCATGGGCTGATACGTCGGCCACACGGCGGGTGTCGTAAGCCGCGCGGAGCTGGAGCAGGATTACCAGGGCGGCCGCCTTGTCGTAGTCGGCCTTTTGAACGCAATCGTAGGCGCCGAGTGTCAGATCGGCCGGGGTCAATGCTTTGTCAGCCTGTGCAACACTGATGCAGCCGGGATTCCGGGTCGGAGCCAGATTGCCAGGTGTTTCGTGGGTGGTGATCTGTGCGGACGCTCCGGACCCCGCCAGTGCCAACATTGCCGCCAGTGCAGCACACTTAATCTCCATTTCGTCCCTCTCCTTGTTACCGTCTACCCGATTGCCCTTACCCGCGCACTTCACTAGATGGGGGACGAAACCCCGGCTGGAGGACTGTAAATGGCATCCTATCAATTCGTCTACCACATGGATGGCGTCTCCAAGACCTATCCGGGCGGCAAGAAATGCTTCGAGAACATCCGGCTGAACTTCCTGCCCGGGGTCAAGATCGGGGTCGTCGGCGTCAACGGCGCCGGCAAGTCGACCCTGCTGCGGATCATGGCCGGGATCGACAAGGATTTCTCCGGCGAGGCCTGGGCCGCCAAGGGCGCCAAGGTCGGCTACCTGCCGCAGGAGCCTGAGCTCGACCCGGCGCTGAACGTGCGCGGCAACGTCATGGAGGGCGTCGCCGAGAAGAAGGCGATCCTCGACCGCTACAACGAGCTGGCGATGAACTACTCCGACGAGACCGCCGAGGAGATGGCCCAGCTGCAGGACACGATCGACGCCCAGAACCTGTGGGATCTCGACAGCCAGATCGACGTCGCCATGGAGGCGCTGCGCTGCCCGCCGGACGACGCCGACGTCACCACCCTGTCGGGCGGCGAACGGCGCCGGGTCGCGCTGTGCAAGCTGCTGCTCGAAGCGCCCGACATGCTGCTGCTCGACGAACCGACCAACCACCTCGACGCCGAGACCATCGCCTGGCTGCAGAAGCACCTGATCGAATACAAGGGCACGATCCTGATCGTCACCCACGACCGCTACTTCCTCGACGACATCACCGGCTGGATCCTCGAGCTCGACCGCGGCCACGGCATCCCCTACGAGGGCAACTATTCCAGCTGGCTGGAGCAGAAGGCCAAGCGGCTCGCGCAGGAGGCGCGCGAGGACAAGTCGCGGCAGAAGGTGCTGGAACGCGAGCTCGACTGGATCCGCTCGGGTGCCAAGGCGCGGCAGGCCAAGTCGAAGGCCCGGATCAGCGCCTATGAGGAACTCGCCGGCCAGTCCGAGCGCGAGAAGCTCAGCCGCGCCCAGATCATCATCCCCAACGGCCCGCGCCTTGGCGGCAAGGTGATCGAGGTCGAGGGGCTGAAGAAGCACATGGGCGACAAGCAGCTGATCGAGGACCTGTCCTTCGCCCTGCCGCCGGGCGGCATCGTCGGCGTCATCGGTCCGAACGGCGCCGGCAAGACGACGCTGTTCAGGATGCTGACCGGGCAGGAGCAGCCCGACGAAGGCACGATCAGCTACGGCGACACCGTGAAACTGGCCTATGTCGACCAGTCGCGCGACGCGCTCGACGCCGAAAAGACGGTCTGGGAAGAGATCTCGGGCGGGGCAGAGCAGATCGAGCTCGGCGACGCGCAGGTCAACTCCCGTGCCTATTGCTCGTCCTTCAACTTCAAGGGCGGCGACCAGCAGAAGAAGGTCGGCCTGCTCTCGGGCGGGGAACGCAACCGGGTCCACATGGCCAAGCTGCTGAAATCCGGCGGCAACGTGCTGCTGCTCGACGAACCGACCAACGACCTCGACGTCGAGACCCTGCAGGCGCTGGAAGCGGCGCTGGACGATTTCGCCGGCTGCGCCGTGATCATCTCGCACGACCGCTTCTTCCTCGACCGGCTCTGCACCCATATCCTCGCCTTCGAGGGCGACGCCCATGTCGAATGGTTCGAGGGCAACTTCGAGGCCTACGAGGAAGACAAGATCCGCCGGCTGGGGCCGGATGCGGTCGAGCCGACGCGGGTGAAGTACAAGAAGTTCACGCGGTAAGGGCGCCTCGAGCGCCCCGTATTTCTGCACGCAGGGATCAAGGCCCGGGGCGATGTCCCGGGCCCGCAGGCTTTCGGTGGGGTCCCCCTTACTCGCGCAGTTCCACCGCCGTTTCGAAGCTGGTCATCTTGTCCGAATGCGTGTCGTGCACCGTGGTCTCGAGCAGGTACTTGCCCGGCGGCGCGCCCGAGAGGTGATACGTCAGGTTGAGTTGGAATTCTTTGGGCCGATGCCGGTCCTCCACCCGCACTTTCAACGCGCCCGGCGCCCGGCCCAGCACTGTACCGTCCGGCTTCATCACGACCAGATCGCAATTCAAGCCGATGGCCCATTGCCCGTCAGGGGCCTTGCCGTAACCGAAGCCGATGACCTCGGCATAGAGCCGTATGGTCTCCCCGGGTTTGTAGACGTTGTCCTTGCGCGGGGTATAGGCACCGTAGCCCTTGGCCTCGGTCGCGACCAGCGTTGCATTGGTGATGGTCAAGGGCGTGGCGGCCCAGGCTATATCGAGGATCTTGCGCGCCTCGCGGACTGCCTTGATGCCCTGGCCACTGGCAATGGATTTTTCTACCTGGTTGCCAAGTTCGCTGACCTTGCCCGCCAGGGATGGGCCTGTGCTCAGCAAGAGCGCCAGCAGCGCCGTCGTGGACATCAAGTGTTTCGGGGCCATGCGTTTCTCCCTGCGGTTTCGCCTCGGTCCTCGCATCAGCCAAGGCGGCGCAGGGAGCATGGTAGCGCAGCTGCAGGGAGAAAGGCGAGAGGGCGCGCGGACCGGCCGCGCGCCGCTCAGTCGATGTCGTCCGCCTCCGGTGCCCGCTTCCTTCCGGTCACCATCGCCCGCACCAGGTTCTCGCGGTGGCGCAGGCTGGCGACGGCGACGCCGCCAAGGTGCAGCAGCACCAGGATCACCACGGCATGGGCGCAATAGGCGTGCAGGGTGCCGACCCATTCGACGCCCCAGTAGCGGTCGGTGGTCATCATCCAGCCGCTGGTCGCCGTCGCCAGCATCGCCGCCATCAGCGCCAGCACCATCGCGCCGCCGGCCGGGTTATGGCCGATATGGCGCGCCTCGCGCCCCGTCGCGATGTCGCGCAGGTAGCTGAATACCGTGCGCGGATGGCGGACGAAGGACGAGAACCGGGCATAGCGCGTGCCCAGCACGCCCCAGGCGACCCGCAGCACCACCAGCCCGCCGGCGGCATAGCCGGCGAGGTGGTGGATCGCCGCGGAATCGTGGCGGCTGAGATAGGCGATGACGAAACAGCTGACCAGCGACCAGTGGAAGATCCGCACGAAGGGGTCCCAGACGCGCATCAGGGTCTCGCGCCCGCGCGCTTCCGGGACCGCCTCGACCACGGTCAGCCGCGGCTCAGCCCTCGCCGGCTTCGGCATTGGCGACCTTCTTCAGCGTCTCGGCGTTGTAGGCGGCGTTCACGCGCTTGCCTTTGCTGTTGGTGGCGTAGACCTCGTAGCAGCCGCCCTCGGTCTTGATCCGGCGGACCTTGAGGCCGTCCTTCTTGAGCTGGGCGGTCAGCGTCGCCTTGGACTGCCACTTGGACTTCGGCGCGTGGCTGCACATGCTCGAGGCGAAGGCCGGGCTGGACATGGCGAGGGCGATCGCGGCGAGGGTCAGGGTGCGCTTCATGAAGAAACTCCGTTTGCTTGGGTGGGCGAGGTTCGCTCGCCGGTTGGGTGTCTTGGGGCGGCGCCCGAGGCGGGACGCCGTGCCACCGGGATAGCAGCCGGGATCTGTCAGAAGGCTGACGCGCCGCGGCGCGCGCGTTCACGGGTTCGGGATCGGGCGGGGAGGACGGTGCGCGCGGGAAAGGGGCGGGGGAGGGGCCGCTCAGGCGCGCCAGAACCGCGGCAGCAGCAGCACGAAGACGGCGACCATGCCCAGCCGCCCCATCAGCATCGCCAGGATCATCAGCCATTTCGCGGTGGTGTCGAAGTCGACCATCGTCCCGGTCCGGGCCGTCGCCTCGCCGAAGACGTAGCCGATATTGCCGATCGAGGTCCAGATCGCCATCAGCGCCGATTCCAGGTCGACCCCGGTCAGGGTGACGAGGATCGAAAGCACCATGATCGTGACGATATAGCCGGTCAGGTACATGATCAGCGGGTTGAGCACCTCGTCGTCGACGACGCGGCCGTCGTAGCGGATCACCGCCATCCGGCTGGGCGAATGGACCTTCTGGATCTGGGCCCGGATCGCCAGCAGCAGGATCTGGGTGCGGAAGACGCTGAAGGCGCCGGAACTGGACGAGCTGCAGCCGCCGATCAGGCCGACGGCGAAGGAGACGACGACGGCGAAGGGCCCCCAGCGTTCGACATTGGCGGTGCCGAAGCCGGTGCCGGTGAAGATCGAGGTGATGTTGAACAGGCTCTGGCGGATGATCGGCTCGATGCCGTCATTCGAGGTCATCAGCCGGTAGATCACGACGATGGCGACCGAGCCGCCCAGCCAGCGCAGGAAGGTGCGCACCTGCGGGTCGCGCAGCAGCGGCCGGTGCGACCCGCCCATCATCTGGACGAAACGGATATAGGGCAGGGCCGAGAGGATCATGAACAGGCTGCCGGCATATTCCGCCGGGCCGGCATATTTGCCGAACGAGGCGTCCGAGGTCGAGAAACCGCCGGTGGCGATGGTGGCGAAGGCGTTGACCACCGCGTCGAACAGGGTCATGCCGAAGGCGGCGTAGGTGACGATGCAGGCCAAGGTCAGGGCGACGTAGAAGATCAGCAGCCGGCCGGCGATGTCGGTGGCGCGGGGCAGCACCTTGCCCATCGTGTCGAAGCCCTCGGTGCGGAAGAACTGCATGCCGCCGACGCGCATCACCGGCAGGAAGATCATCGCCACGAAGGCGATGCCGAGCCCGCCCAGCCAGTTGAGGATGCCGCGCCACAGCAGCACCCCGGGCGGCAGGTGGTCGAGCCCGGGAAAGACCGACGAGCCGGTGGTGGTGATGCCCGAGACGGCCTCGAAATAGGCGTTGGTGAAATCGGCCTGCGGCGCGCCGATCATGAAGGGCAGGGCGCCGAAGACCGGCGAAAAGACCCAGATCCCGGTGGTCAGCAGGAAGGCTTCGCGCACCGAGAAGCCGTCATTGGCGTCATGGCCCGAGCGGCAGGCCAGCGCCGTGGTGGCGCCGAACAGCGCGGTGATGCCGGCGCTTTCGAGAAAGGCGCGCCAGTTGCCGCTGTCGACGGCGAGGTCGAGCAGCAGCGGCGCCAGCATGATCACGCCGAGCGCGGTCAGCACCAGCCCGAGGATATATCCCACCGGGCGCAGGTCGAGCGTGACGTTGGGCGCGCGCGCGGCGGTCTCCATCGGCATCCCTGCTCTCCCGCCCGCCGGTCTCAGAGCTTCATGAACCTGGCCCGCGCGCCCCGTTCGATCGCCGCCGCGTGCAGCCGGTCGATGTTCAGTTCGTGGCGGATTTCCTCGAGCAGCCGCAGCTCGGTCTCGCGCAGCCGGCCGTCGGCGGCGGCGACATCGCAGGCCAGGGCATAGGCGGTCTCGTTCAGCCGTTCGGGCAGGGCGTCGCGGATCAGCCCGAACAGCGCGTCGAGCCCGTCCTCCTCCTCGAACAGGTCGAAGACGATCTCGCCCATGCGTTTCAGCCGATCGCCGTCATAGCCCGAGAAGACCGGCAGGTGATTGACGAGGCCCTGGATCATCACCAGTTCCGAGGTGCGGATATTCTCGTCCGAGGCCGAGACCGCGATCATCAGCGCGACAAGGCTGTCCTGCGGGGTCATCGAGGCGGTGTCGAAGCTCATCTGTCCGGTCCTTTGCATCGGGCGCCGCGGGCCGCCGCCCTTTGGCATATGTTGCGGCGCAGAATATTGACCTGCGAGGGTGCGGGCAATAGGAGACGGGGGCCGCGCGGGCAAGGGGCCCGCACGCAACAGTGAGGAATGCGACATGTCGGAACGCCGCGACGCCGCGATGAAATCGAAAGCCTGGCCGTTCGAAGAGGCGCGCCGCATCCTCAAGCGTTATGAGAAGAAGCCGCCGGAAAAGGGCCACGTGCTGTTCGAGACCGGTTACGGCCCCTCGGGCCTGCCGCATATCGGCACCTTCGGCGAGGTCGCGCGGACGACGATGATCCGCCGCGCCTTCGAGCTGATCTCGGACATCCCGACCCGGCTGATCTGCTTCTCGGACGACATGGACGGCATGCGCAAGGTGCCCGAGAACGTGCCGAACCAGGATCTCTTGAAGGCCAATATCCAGAAGCCGCTGACCGCGGTGCCCGACCCGTTCGGGGAATATGACAGCTTCGGCGACCACAACAACGCCATGCTGCGCCGCTTCCTCGACACCTTCGGCTTCGAATACGAATTCTATTCGGCCACCGAGTTCTACAAGTCGGGCCGGTTCGACGAAGTGCTGCTGCGCGCCGCCGAGCGTTACGACGACATCATGGCGGTGATGCTGAAGAGCTTGCGCGAGGAGCGCCAGCAGAGCTATTCGATCTTCCTGCCGATCCATCCCGAGACCGGCCGCGTCCTCTACGTCCCGATCAAGAAGGTCGACGCGAAGGAAGGCACCGTCACCTTCGACGACGAGGACGGCCGCGAATGGACGCTGCCGGTGACCGGCGGCAACGTGAAGCTGCAGTGGAAGCCCGATTTCGGCGCCCGCTGGGCGGCGCTGGACGTCGATTTCGAGATGTACGGCAAGGACCACAGCACCAACACGCCGATCTACGACCGGATCTGCGAGATCCTCGGCGGCCGCAAGCCCGAGCACTTCACCTACGAGCTGTTCCTCGACGAGAAGGGCGAGAAGATCTCGAAGTCGAAGGGCAACGGCCTGACCATCGACGAATGGCTGACCTATGCCTCGACCGAGTCGCTGTCCTACTACATGTATCTCAAGCCCAAGACCGCCAAGCGGCTGTCCTGGGACGTGATCCCGAAGGCGGTGGACGAGTATCACCAGCAGCTGCGCGCCTTCCCGACCCAGGACGCGGCGGCGCAGGTCAACAACCCGGTCTGGCATATCCACAACGGCAAGCCGCCGCAAAGCCACATGGTCGTGCCCTTCGCCATGCTGCTCAACCTCGCCAGCGTCGCCGCGGCCGAGGACAAGGAAGGGCTGTGGGGCTTCATCAAGCGCTACGCCCCCGAGGCCAGCCCCGAGACCAACCCCGATCTCGACGCCGCGGCCGAGTTCGCGGTGCGCTACTTCCGCGATTTCGTCGCCCCGCAGCGCCAGTTCCGGCTGCCGACCGACCAGGAGCGGGCGGCGATGGAGGACCTCGTCGCGCGACTCAAGGGCGAGGGCGACACCCACGATCCGGAAGAGCTGCAAAGCGTCGTCTTCGCCGTCGGCCGCGAGCATGGCTTCGAGCCGCTGCGCGACTGGTTCAAGGCGCTCTACGAGGTGCTGCTGGGCCAGAGCCAGGGCCCGCGCTTCGGCGGCTTCATCGCGCTTTACGGCGTCGCCGAGACCATCGCCCTGATCGAGAAGGCGCTGGCGGGAGAGCTGGCCGGCTGAGCGCCCGCGCCGGGGCGGCGTGCCGGTGGACGGTGCGGCGCCTCCGGCGGGGATATTTGCATGAAGATGAAAGGGCAGGGGCATCGCGACCGGTTGGCGGTGGCCGCTCAGCGGTCGTGCAGGCCTTTGCCTGCAAGGATGCGCGGGGCAGCCTTGTCGATCCGCGAAGTCCGGGTCGCGGCCCGCTTAGCCTGCGCGAAATGCAGCAGGTAGCCCCGGCGCCGGCCCGGCGTCAGCGCCGCGAAGGCCGTCGCCAGCTCCGGGGCGCCGTCCAGCCGGTCGATCAGCTCCTCGGGATAGGCGAGGTCGTCCTTCGCGAAGTTCACCTTCAGCCCGGCCGTCTCGATCGCGATCGCCGCGTCGATATAGGTTCGGAGGGTGTCTTCCATGGCGTGGATCTGGTCGCGGCCGGTGAACCGGATCACGCGCATCGAGCGTGAGTTCGCGCCGGGTGCGTCGAGGAGGGCCTCGGGATCGGTCAGCAGCGCGCCCTTGAAGAAGGACAGCGTGCAGCAGTCCTTCAAGCCCCAGACGGTGGCGACGTTGCCGCCCCGGTAGGTGTAACAGGGCGCCCGCCACTTGAAGTCTTCGACCAGCGGGCTGGCGCGAAGGATCGACCGCAAGGCGGACAGTTCGTCGTGCCAGGCCACGGCATCGCGAAAGAAGGCTTCGGTTTTGGGATTCGGCGCATCCATCGGCGATTCCCGTTCAGGTCGTGATGTCCAAGTGTTTCGCAATCCACGGGCGGTGTCCATGGCGGCGGGGCTGCGCACGGCGGCTTAAGCGGTCGTTAGCCGCGCCTTGCTAGCCCTTTAGGCGCCGGGCGGTCGGCGCAGCGCGGAGATGAGAGCGTCAGCAGACCGGGCCCGCCCGGCATTTCCCGACCCCTCGGCATCAGGATTTTCGAGCGAGCAAGGGGCACGGAATGGATATCACGATCACGGACGGGCTGGTGCTGATGCCGCCGCCCTTTGCGGACGGGCTGGATGTCTGGTCGCAGCAGGACGGCACGCCGGGCACGCCGAGCTGGGCCAACCAGCCCAACGCGGCGCTGGTGGCGGCCGACCAGGATTTCGGCGGCTGCCTCGAGATGGTCAAGACCGTCGATACCCAGCGGCTGCGTTACATGGGCCAGACGCCGCTGCGGCCGGGGCTCTACCTGCGGATCACCGCGCGGGTCAAGGCGATCTCGGGCAACCTGCCCTCGGTGCGGATCGCCGCCTGGGCCGGGGCGGCCGACGACAGCCATGTCGCCGGGCTGACCGAGACCGGGCCCGCGGTGGCGCTGACCAGCTATGGCGAGGTGGTCGAGGTGACGGCGATCGTCGGCGCCGGCAACCGCGAAGGCGTCGACATGGCCTGGGGCACCGTGCCGGTCTACGGCCATTTCGGGCTCGACCTCAGCGGCGCCAACGGCGGCACGGTGCGGATCGACGACATCGTGATCGAGGACGCCACCGACGTCTTCGCCCGCAAGCTGATGGACTGGGTCGACGTGCGCGACTACGGCGCCAGGGGCGACGGCAGCACCGACGACAGCGCCGCCTTCGAGGCCGCCGACGCGGCGGCGGCCGGGCGTTCGGTCCTGGTCTCGGCCGGGATCTATCACCTGGCCACGAGCGTCACCTTCGAAAGCGATGTCCGCTTCGAGGGCACCGTCACCATGCCCGACACGGCGGTGCTGTCGCTGACCCGCAATTTCGATCTGATCAGCTACGAGGCCGCGTTCGGCGACGAGCTGACCGGCCTGAAGAAGGCGCTGCAGGCGCTGTTCAGCTTCACCGACCACACCACGCTCGACATGAAGGGGCTGAGCGTCAACGTGACCGCGCCGATCGACGTCGCCGCGGTGGCCGGGATGACCGGTCAGGGCTTCTCGCTGCGGCGGGTGCTGCGCAACGGCCAGCTCAACATCGTCGACGGCACCGCCTGGGACACGGCGACCGTCACCTCGCAGGCGACCTACAGCACGTCGCAGCCGACCACGCTGACCGGGGTGGCCAATGTCGCGCAGATCGAGGTCGGGGCGTTGGTGCAGGGCACCGGGGTCGGGCGCGAGGTCTATGTCAAGGCCAGGAATGTCGGCGCCGGCACGGTGACGCTGAGCCAGCCGCTCTACGGCGCCGCCGGCACCCGGACCTTTACCTTCAGCCGCTTCCGCTACGCGCTCGACTTTGGCAGCTTCGCCTCCCTGTCGCGGTTCGAGATCCACGACATGGACTTCCGCCTCAACGGCGCCGCGAGCGGGGTGATGCTGGCGCCCGACGGGCTCATCTTCCAGATGGGCGACTGCTTCGTGAACCGGCCCAGGGACCGGGCGATCACCTCGGTCGGCGAGGGCTGCCAGGGGATGATGATCGACGGCTGCCAGTTCATCTCGAACGAGCAGTCGCTGCCGGCGCAGGACCGCAGCTCGATCGTGCTCAACACCAATGCCAACGACGTCAAGCTGCGCCTGAACCGGGTCGTGCGCTTTGCCCATTTCGCGGTCATGGCAGGCACCGGCGGGCTTATCCTCGGCAACCATTTCTTCCATGGTGACAACGAGTTGAACGGGGTGCGCCGGGCCGGGATCGTGCTCTGCCAGCCCAATGTCAAGACCACGATCACCGGCAATTACATCGACGATTGCTCGATCGAGTGGACCAACGAATACGACGCGAATCCGGACTTCTCCAGCGGCTATTCCTTCGGCGGGCTGACGGTCGAGGGCAACATCTTCACCGTCATCAACGTCAACCCGGCCTTCCGCTTCATGGTGATCAAGCCCTACGGCACGGGCCACTACCTGCAGGGCTTCACCATGTCAGGCAACGTGTTCAAGCCGCTCAACGGTTCCATCGACCGGGTCGACCAGGTCGATACCACCTTCGCCGATCTGAATTACAGCCGGTTCCGCAACATCACCGTGCAGGGCAACAGCTACAACGCGGTCAACCAGATCACGATCAGCCCGGTGACGCTGGAATACGACCAGAACACCGCCGCGGATACCTGGACCATCGACACCCAGGGCTACATGGCCTTCGACGGCTATGCCCGGACGGTGACCGGCGTGGTGGCCGAGGGCGAGATCACCGGCGGCTCGGGCGCGCGGCGGACCGACATGCCCTATGTCAAGGTCCAGCAGGGGGCGCAGAGCCGGGCGGTGACGCTGAACTGGGCCGACCCGGCGCAAGGCCGGGTGCAGGTGACGGTGCGCTGCGACACGCCGGTGTGAGCCCGGCGGCAACGGCGGCAGGCGGGACGGGAAGGGGTGCCCTCGGGCGCCCCTTTGCATTTGCGCCCGCCCGAGCATGCGCCCGCCCGAGCATGCGCCCACCCGAGCAAGCGCCCGCCTGAGCAAGCGCCGGGGGCGGGCGCGGCCGGCGCGGCCTGCTATCCGCCCGCGGCCTGCCTCGCGTAGTCCTCGGCATCGAACCAGCCGCGCGACGCGATCACCGCGAGGTCGTCGCCAAGCTCCCATTCCTCCCAGCCGCGCACCGTCAGGGGATTGCCGGTCCCGGCATCGTGGCCGGTGAAGGTCCAGACATAGACCGCGTGCGAGCCGGACAGGCGGATGTCGTCGCAGCGCAGGGTCAGGTCGGGAACGTCGGCGTAGAAACCGGCCGCCATCTCCTCGACCCGCGCGCGGCCGCTCCAGGGAGCGCCGCGGTTGATGACGATCTCGCCGTCCTCGGCATAGAACGACGCGACGGCCGCCGCCGACCCGGAATTCCAGGCGGCCGTGTAGTCCTTGGCCAGCGTGGCGATGTCTTCGGACCTGATCATCCTTGCCTCCCATCTTGGATAACCGTGTCGGCTATGGTCGCACGGGGCCGCTTTTCGGGCAATCTCGGCCAGGATCGGCACCATGCGCCGGTGGCGGAGCGGCGCCGCGCTACTGGTCAGGCGCGAGATCCGCCGGCGTCAGCCGGTAGGCCTTGCCGAAGCCGCCGTTGAGCGCGGCGCCGGTCGGCGCGAAGGTGACGAAGCTGAAATCGGCGAAATCGGCGTAGAGCCCGGCCTTGGGGTGGCCGGCCAGGTAATGGGCGCGCAGCCGGGCATGCTCGGCGCCGTCGCGCGGCACGAAGCGGGCAAGGGCGGAGACGGACAGCCGCGGATGGGTCAACGGGTCGCCCTTCTGCCCCGGCTCGCCCACCAGCAGCGCGGCGCGGGGATCGGCGGCGAGCGCCCGGGTATGCCGGGCGAGGGTCGAGATCAGGCTCAGCGGAATGCCCTCGGGCGTCAGCCCCAGCGCGATCCGGCTGACATGGGGCGCGCCGGTCTCGGGATCGGTGACGGCCAGGGCGGCGTGGCGCGCGCCGGCCAGCAGCGACCGCGCCAGGGCGCGGGCCTCGTCGTCGGTGGGGCGCAGCGGCGATGTCGCCTCGGCCATCGGGTCCTCCTGTCCGGCGCAGCCTAGGCCGGGACGGCGGGGCGGACAAGCGCGGGGCCGGGCCGAATCGGCCGGGCCGGGATCGGCGCCCGGCTGCCGCGGCGGCACCCCGTCGCCGGCTGCCGTTCGGCCTTCGGTCGCCGCCCCCGCGCGGCCGGCCCGGGCCGGCCGGCAGGCCGTCGCGGGGGCTGAACAGCTAAGGTGCTGATATTCCGGTCTCAAATCGCCGGGATCGCGACGCAGTTTACATCATTTTCGCCGCGCAAGTTAAGAAATTGACAGAAAAATTCATGTTTCAAAAAGGGTTACACTTTGATTGACCTGTGCGTTACAGTGGCGCCCGGGTTGGAGGCTTTCCGGTGCGGAAAGCAGCATTTCGCCGCCAGGGCGGCAGTTGAAGACAAGGGAGAGGCATCCATGACGGATCAGGCTCAGACCGCCCACGCGGCGCCGGAGGAGTTCATCGAGAAGGCGCATATCGACGCCGGCCGCTATGCCGAGATGTATGCGGCATCGGTCAAGGACCCGGTCGCCTTCTGGGGCGAGCACGGCCGCCGGCTCGACTGGATCAAGCCCTACAGCACGGTCAAGAACACCAGCTTCGAATTCGGCAAGGTCGACATCAAGTGGTTCGAGGACGGCGTGCTCAACGTCGCCGCCAACTGCATCGACCGCCATCTGCCGACCCGCGGCGAGCAGACCGCGATCATCTTCGAGCCCGACGATCCCAAGGATCCGGCCCAGCACATCACCTATAACGAGCTGTCCGAGAAGGTGAACCGCTTCGCCAACGTGCTGCTCAGCCAGGGCGTGATGCGCGGCGACCGGGTCGTGATCTACCTGCCGATGATCCCCGAGGCCGCCTATGCCATGCTCGCCTGCGCCCGGATCGGCGCCATCCACTCGGTCGTCTTCGCCGGCTTCAGCCCGGACGCGCTGGCCAACCGGATCAACGACTGCGGCGCCAAGCTGGTGATCACCGCCGACACCGCCCCGCGCGGCGGCCGCAAGACGGCGCTGAAATCGAACACCGACGCGGCGCTGCTGCACTGCTCGGACAAGGTCCGCTGCCTCGTCGTCAAGCATACCGGCGACCAGACGACCTGGATCGACGGCCGCGACGTTGACGTCAAGTACCTGATGGACCATGCCAGCCCGGATTGCCCGGCCCGGCCGATGAGCGCCGAGGACCCGCTGTTCATCCTCTACACCTCGGGCTCGACCGGCAAGCCGAAGGGCGTCGTCCACACCTCGGGCGGCTATCTCGTCTACGCGGCGATGACCCATCAATACACCTTCGACTACCATGACGGCGACATCTTCTGGTGCACCGCCGATGTCGGCTGGGTCACCGGCCACAGCTACATCGTCTACGGTCCGCTGGCCAACGGCGCGACGACGCTGATGTTCGAGGGCGTACCGACCTATCCCGATGCCGGCCGTTTCTGGGCGGTCTGCGAGAAGCACAAGGTCAACCAGTTCTACACCGCGCCGACCGCGATCCGTGCGCTGATGGGGCAGGGGCCGGAATGGGTCGAGAAATACGACCTCTCGGACCTCAAGCTGCTGGGCACGGTCGGCGAGCCGATCAACCCCGAGGCCTGGAACTGGTACAACGACCATGTCGGCAAGGGCACCCGCCCGATCGTCGATACCTGGTGGCAGACCGAGACCGGCGGCCACATGATCACCCCGATCCCGGGCGCGATCCCGACCAAGCCCGGCTCGGCGACAAAGCCGTTCTTCGGCGTCCAGCCGGTGGTGCTCGACCCGACCGACGGCCATGAGCTGACCGACACGGCGGTCGAGGGCGTGCTGGCGATCAAGGATAGCTGGCCGGGCCAGATGCGCACCGTCTGGGGCGATCACGAACGCTTCGAGCAGACCTATTTCCAGCAATACAAGGGCTACTACTTCTCGGGCGACGGCTGCCGCCGCGATGCCGACGGCTATTACTGGATCACCGGCCGGGTCGACGACGTGATCAACGTCTCGGGTCACCGCATGGGCACGGCGGAAGTCGAATCGGCGCTGGTCGCCCATGCCAAGGTCGCCGAGGCCGCGGTGGTCGGCTACCCGCACCCGGTCAAGGGCCAGGGCATCTATGCCTATGTCACCCTGATGAACGGCGTCGATCCCTCCGACAGCCTGCGCAAGGATCTCGAGGCCTGGGTCCGGACCGAGATCGGCCCGATCGCCAAGCCCGACCTGATCCAGTGGGCCCCGGGCCTGCCCAAGACCCGCTCGGGCAAGATCATGCGCCGCATCCTGCGCAAGATCGCCGAGGACGATTTCGGCGCGCTGGGCGACACCTCGACGCTGGCCGACCCGTCGGTGGTCGACGACCTGATCGAGAACCGGATGAACCGGGGCTGATCGGATGACAGGGAACGCGACGACACCCGAGACGGTGCTGATCCTGCTCGGGCCGCCCGGCGCGGGCAAGGGCACCCAGGCGCGGATGCTGGAAGAGGATTTCGGCCTCGTCCAGCTCTCCACCGGCGACCTCTTGCGCGCCGCGGTGGCGGCGGGCACCGAGGCCGGCAAGGCGGCCAAGGCGGTGATGGAGGCGGGCGGCCTGGTCTCGGACGAGATCGTGATCGCCATCCTGCGCGACCGCATGGCGGCGCCGGACGTGGCCCGCGGCATCATCCTCGACGGCTTCCCGCGCACCGCGGGCCAGGCCGAGGCGCTCGACAAGCTGCTGGCCGAGGCCGGCACAAGGGTGACCGCGGCGGTCTCGCTCGAGGTCGACGACGCGGCGATGGTCGAGCGCGTCGCCGGCCGCTACACCTGCGCCAATTGCGGCGAGGGCTATCACGACAGCTTCAAGCAGCCGGCGGTGGCCGGGATCTGCGACAAGTGCGGCGGCACCGCGTTCAAGCGCCGGGCCGACGACAACGCCGAGACGGTGCAGGCCCGGCTGACCGCCTACCACGACCAGACCGCGCCGCTGATCGCCTATTACGAGCGTCAGGGCGTGCTCCGGCGCCTCGACGCGATGGGCGCCATCGCCGAGATCCGCGCCGCGCTGGCCCGGATCGTCAGCACCGTCGCGGCCTGACCGCAGGCGCGGCCGGGGCGGTCTCGTCCCTCCGCCCTGCCTTCCTCTCACCGAAAATATCCCGCGGGGGCCCGGGGGTGCGAACCCCCCGGCGCCTGCCACGGACGGAGAGGCCGGGGGCTGTCTGCCCCCGGACCCCCGCGGGATATTTTCGCTGAGAGGAAGCAGGGGTCAGGCGAAGGGATCGTCGGGATAGCCGACGCCGCAGAGGTAGAGGCCCTGCGGCGGGCAGACCGGGCCGCAGGCGGCGCGGTCGGCGGCTTCCAGCGCGGCCTTGACGTCTTCCGGCGCCCAGGCGCCGGCGCCGACCCGTTCCAGCGTGCCGACGATCGAGCGCACCTGGTTGTGCAGGAAGCTGCGGGCGCGCAGGGAGAAGCGGAACTCCTGGCCGCCGGGATAGGGGTGCTCGCTGATGCTGAGCGCGTCGAGCGTCTTCACCGGCGAGGCCGCCTGGCACATGGTCGAGCGGAAGGTGGTGAAGTCGTGATGGCCGACCAGGTGGGCCGCGCCCAGCCGCATCGGCGTCAGTTCCAACGCGTGCCGCACCTGCCAGACCAGCCCGCGGTCAAGGGTGACGGGCGCGCGGCGGGCGACGAGGCGGAAGAAATAGCGCCGCTCGACGGCCGAGAAGCGGGCGTGGAACGCCTCCGGCACCCGGGCGGCGGCGACCACGGCGACCGGATGCGGCTTGAGGTGGTAGTTCAGCGCCTCGCTGAGGCGGAACGGCTCCCACTCCTTGGCCAGGTCGCAATGGGCGACCTGGGCGGTGGCATGGACCCCGGTATCGGTGCGCCCGGCGGCGCCGATCCCCGGCGCATCGGGTTCCAGCCGGCGCAGCGCGGTCTCGACCGCCTCCTGCACCGAGGGCTGGCCCGACTGGCGCTGCCAGCCGTTGAACGGGGCCCCGTCATATTCGATTTTAAGCGCGTATCTCGGCATGGCCTCCGGTTAGCGCGGCCGGCGGGCGGAGGCAATCGGGAACGCGATCCGGGCGGCGGGCGGCAAGCCCCTGTTATCCGCCGGTCCCGGCGCCTATCTTGAGGCAGGCAGCAAGGGGACAGGCGTGGTTCTTGGGTCAATCGCGGACGGGCTTTCGCGCGGGGTCGAGCAGATCGGGGCGCAGCTTTCGGAGACGTTCTTCGAGCCGGTGATCCGGCTCGGCGTCACCGGGCTGAGCCGCTCGGGCAAGACCGTGTTCATCACCTCGCTGGTCGCCAACCTGATGGACCGGGGCCGGATGCCGCAGCTGCGCGCCGCCGCCTCGGGCGCGATCCGCACCGCCTATCTCCAGCCCCAGCCCGACGACACGGTTGCCCGCTTCGATTACGAGACCCACCTCGCGGCGCTGACCGGCGATGCCCCGCACTGGCCCGACTCGACCCGCGCGGTGAGCGAGCTGCGGCTGTCCTTCCGGGTCCAGCCCTCGGGGATGCTGGGCAGTCTCGGCGGCCCGCGCACCGTTCATCTCGACATCATCGACTATCCCGGCGAATGGCTGCTCGACCTGACGCTGATGGAGAAGAGCTATGCCGAGTGGTCGGCGGGCGTGCTGGAACGGCTGGCGGGGCGGCCCGAGGGGCCGGCCTACCTGAGCGCCGCGCAGGCCGCCGACGCCACCGCGCCGCATGACGAGGCGCAGGGCCGGGCGCTGGCCGAGGCCTTTACCGCCCATCTCCAGGCCGCGCGCAGGGCCGGCTTCTCCGACTGCACCCCGGGCCGCTTCCTGCTGCCCGGCGATCTTGCCGGCTCGCCCGTCGTCACCTTCGCGCCGCTGCCCAGGCCCGACGGCCCCCCGCGCGGCAGCCTGTGGCGCGAGTTCGAGCGCCGTTACGAGGCCTACAAGGCCCAGGTCGTCCGCCCCTTCTTCCGCAGCCATTTCGCCCGCATCGACCGCCAGGTCGTGCTGGTCGACGCGCTGGGCGCGATCCATGCCGGGCCGCAGGCGGTCGAGGACATGCGCCGGACCATGGCCGAGCTGCTGACCGCCTTCCGCCCCGGCCGCAACCGCTGGCTGGCGGAACTGCTGCTCGGCAAGCGGGTCGAGCGCATCCTCTTCGCCGCGACCAAGGCCGACCACCTGCACCATTCCCAGCATGCCCGCCTGACCGCGATCATGGAGGCGCTCTTGCGCGAGGCGCGCGACCGGGCCGATTTCGCCGGCGCGACGACGGCGGCGATGTCGATCGCCGCGCTGCGGGCGACGGTGGAGACCACGGTCGAGCATGGCGGCGCGACGCTCGATTGCGTCAAGGGCAGGCTGGCCGAGACCGGCAAGGTGGCGGCGATGTATCCCGGCGAGCTGCCGCAGGACCCGACCCGGCTGCTGTCGCCGGCCCGGCAGGGGGCCGAACGCTGGCTCGACGCCGATTACCAGGTGATGGGCTTCGCCCCGGCGCGGCTCAACCTCAAGCCCGGCGAGGGGCCGCCGCATATCCGGCTCGACCGGGCCGCCGAATTCCTGATCGGGGACCGTCTGTCATGACCGAAAGCAAGCGCCCGCTGGTGATCGAGATCGAGGAGGGCCCAACCGCCTCGCCGGATCCTTCCGCCGCCCCGCCGGTGCCCGACGCGGTGCCGGAAGGCAGGGCGATGCAGGCCGTCGCCAGTTTCGCCGCCCGCCGTCCGTCGCGGCTGGGGCGGCTGTTCTGGACCGTCCTCACCAGCCTGCTCGGCTTCCTGATCTCGGTGGCGGCGTGGAATTTCGTCACCAACCTGTTCGCCAGCAACCCGCTGCTGGGCTGGATCGCCTTGGCGCTGATCGGTGCCTTCGTCGTCGTCCTGCTGGCCATCGCCCTGCGCGAGCTGGCCGCCTTCGCCCGGCTGCGGCGGGTCGATGTGATCCACCGCGCTGCCGAGGCGGCGATGACCGATGCCGACCTTGGCGCGGCGCGCAAGGTGGTGGCGCGGCTGGACGGGCTCTACGCCCACCGGGCCGAGCTGCGCTGGGGCCGCGAGCGGCTGGCCGAGCGGCGCGACGAGAGCTTCGATGCCGACGGCCTGATCGGGCTGGCGGAAACCGAGCTGCTGGCGCCGCTCGATGCGCTGGCGCGGCTCGAGATCGAGGGCGCGGCGCGGCAGGTGGCGACGGTGACGGCGCTGGTGCCGCTGGCGCTGGCCGACGTGGTGACGGCGCTCTCCGCCAATATCCGCATGATCCGCCGGATCGCCGAGATCTATGGCGGCCGCTCGGGCACGCTGGGCAGCTGGCGGCTGACCCGCTCGGTGCTGACCCACCTCGTCGCCACCGGCGCGGTGGCGGTGGGCGACGACCTGATCCATTCGGTCGCCGGCGGCACCCTGCTGACCAAGCTGTCGCGCCGCTTCGGCGAGGGCGTGGTCAACGGCGCCCTGACCGCCCGGGTCGGGGTCGCCGCGATGGAGGTCTGCCGGCCGCTGCCGTTCAACGCGGCGCCGAAACCGCGGGTCTCGGCGCTGGTCGGCCGGGCGCTGACCGGGCTGTTCGGCGACAAGCGCGGGGCAGGCGAGGCAGAGGGCTGAGGGGACGGCCTGACCACCTGTTTCGCCCGGCGGCACGCCGGGCGGCGCCCGACCCTCCCCCCGGGAGGGCGCATTGAAAGATCGACCAAGGAGGGCGACCGTCACACGATTTGCAGCGGCGCGTACAACACAGGCGTAACCGGCGCCCACCCAGGGTCGGGCGCCGCCCTTCTCGCCCGGCTGCGTCCTACCCGAACCGCCCGGTCACGTAGGCGTTGGTCCGCTCTTCCTTCGGCGCGGTGAAGATCTGCTCGGTGCGGTCGAACTCGACCAGCTCACCGAGATACATGAAGGCGGTGAATTGCGAGGTCCGCGCCGCCTGCTGCATGTTGTGGGTGACGATGGCGATGCAGTAGTCGTCGGCCAGCTTCTCGATCAGGTCCTCGATCTTCGCCGTCGAGATCGGGTCGAGCGCCGAGGCCGGCTCGTCCAGCAGCAGCACTTCGGGCTTGACCGCCACCGCCCGGGCGATGCAGAGCCGCTGCTGCTGGCCGCCCGACAGGCCCAGCCCGGACTGGTGCAGCTTGTCCTTGACCTCGTCCCACAGCGCCGCCTCGCGCAGCGCCGCCTCGACCCGGTCGTTCATCTCGGATTTCGGCAGCTTCTCGTAGAGCCGGATGCCGAAGGCGATGTTCTCGTGGATCGTCATCGGGAAGGGCGTCGGTTTCTGGAACACCATCCCGACCTTGGCCCGCAGCAGGTTGAGGTCCTCCTTCGGCGACAGGATGTTGCGGCCGTCGAGCATGACCTCGCCCGAGGCCTTCTGGCCCGGGTAGAGATCGTAGATCCGGTTCATCGTCCGCAGCAGGGTGGACTTGCCGCAGCCCGAGGGGCCGATGAAGGCGGTCACGGTCTTGTCGCGCAGCTGCAGGTTGATGTCCCTCAGCGCGTGGTGGCCGTTGGCGTAGTGGAAGTTCAGCCCCTTGACCTCGAGCTTCACCGGGTGATCGGTCGCGCGCGGACGCTCGGGCAGGACGACCTGGGCGGGCTTGGTCAGCGGTTCGTTGATGCTCATGTCGGGCTCCTTCAGCGGCGGCGGCGGCGCCCGGCGGCGAGGCTGCGGGCAAGGATGTTGAGGGCGAGGATGGCGACGGTGATCAGCAGCGCGCCGCCCCAGGCGAGGCGCTGCCAGTCGTCATAGGGGCTCATCGCGAACTGGAAGATCACCACCGGCAGGTTGGCCATCGGCTGGTTCATGTCGGTCGACCAGAACTGGTTGTTGAGCGCGGTGAACAGCAAGGGCGCGGTCTCGCCCGAGATCCGGGCCAGCGCCAGCAGCACGCCGGTGATGATGCCGCTGCGCGCCGCCCGCCAGGTGACGAAGACCATCACCTTCCAGCGCGGCGCGCCCAGCGCGGCGGCGGCCTCGCGCATCGCGTTGGGCACCAGCGCCAGCATGTCCTGGGTGGTGCGGTTGATCACCGGCAGGGCGATGACCGCCAGCGCCGCGGCCCCGGCCCAGGCCGAGAAATGGCCCACGGTGACGACCATGGTGGCGTAGATGAACAGGCCGACGATGATCGACGGCGCCGACAGCAGCACGTCGTTGATGAATTTCGCCACCTCGCCCAGCTTGGAATTGCCGGCATATTCCGACAGGTAGGTGCCGGCGAGGATGCCGATCGGGGTGGCGACCACGATCGCCACGGCGGTCATCGCGACCGAGCCGAAGATGGCGTTGGCGAGGCCGCCGTCCGAGCCCGGCGGCGGCGTGTTCTGCAGGAACAGCGCCGGGGTCAGGGCGGTCAGCCCGTTCCAGAGCAGGGTCCAGAGGATGGCGAAGAGCCAGAACAGGCCGAAGGCGGCGGCGCCGACGGCAAGGATCATGGCGACGCGGTTCTTCAGCCGGCGGCGGGTGACGATGTTCATGGCCGGCCCCCTCAGAAGCTCTCGCTGCGGCCGGTCAGCCACTTGGCCAGGCCGAGGACGATGAAGGTGATGACGAAGAGGATCAGGCCGAGGGCGACCAGCGACGAGGAGTAGAGCGTCGTCGTCGCCTCGGTGAACTCGTTGGCGATGGCGGCCGAGATCGTGGTGCCGGGCGCCAGCAGCGAGGCGTGGATGCGGTGCGAGTTGCCGATGACGAAGGTCACCGCCATGGTCTCGCCCAGGGCCCGGCCGAGGCCGAGCATCACCCCGCCGACAAGGCCGAGCCGGGTGTAGGGGATGATGACGTGGCGCACCACTTCCCAGGTGGTCATGCCCAGGCCATAGGCGCTTTCGCGCAGCATCACCGGCACGGTCTCGAACACGTCGCGGGTGACCGAGGTGATGAAGGGCAGGATCATGATCGCCAGCACGATGCCGGCGGTCAGCATGCCGATGCCGTAGGGCGCGCCCTGGAACAGCACGCCGATGATCGGCAACTCGCCGAAGGTCGCGGTCAGGAAGGGCTCGACATGGGCCGCCATCCAGGGCGCGAAGACGAAGAAGCCCCACAGCCCGTAGATGATGCTGGGGATGCCGGCCAGCAGCTCGATCGCGATGCCGATCGGCCGCCGCAGCACCTTGGGGCAGAGCTCGGTCAGGAAGATGGCGATGCCGAAGCTGGCCGGCACGCCGATCAGCATGGCGATGGCCGAGGTGACCAGGGTGCCGAAGATCGGCGCCGCGGCGCCGTAGATGTCCTTGGCCGGGCTCCAGCGTTCGGTCCACAGGAAGGGCAGGCCGAACTGGCGCAGCGCCGGCAGCGCCTCCGACAGCAGCGACAGCAGCACGCCGAGCAGGACGAGGACGACGACGGTCGCGGAGCCCCAGGCCAGCCAGAAGAAGAACCGGTCCTGCCGCCGCAGCCGGCGCGTATGCAGCTGCGGATCGATGGCGGGAGAGTCCCCGAATTCCGTCGTCATGGCCATGGCGCCCAGCCCCCGTCTTTCGTTTCCCCAAACAGCCGAACGGGCAAGGCAAAGCCCCGCCCGTCCGTTCCGTACCTGAAGTGGCCGGGTCTCAGTGCGTCAGCGCATAGACCGGCTTGCCCTCATGCTTGATGGAGCTCCAGGAGTTTTCGATCAGCTTCACGACATTGTCCGGGATGGCGACGTAGTCGAGCGCCTTGGCTTCCGGCTTGCCGTTCTTGTAGGCCCAGTCGAAGAAGGTCAGCGCCTGCTTGGCGGCGGCCGGGTCCTTCGGGTCGGTGTGGATGATCACCCAGGTCGAAGCGGCGATCGGCCACGACTTGGCGCCGGGCTGGTCGGTGATGATGACGCGGAAGTTATGGGCGCCGGCCCAGTCGGCATTGGCCGCGGCCGAGGCGAAGGTGGCGAGCGACGGCTCGACCACTTTGCCTTCCTTGTTGATCATCCGGGCATAGCCCAGCTTGTTCTGGATGACATAGGCGTATTCGTTGTAGCCGATCGCGCCAGCGGTCTGCTTGACGGTGTTGGCAACGCCTTCCGAGCCCTTGGCGCCGAGGCCGGTCGGCCATTCGACGGCGGTGTCCGAACCGATCTCGTCAGCCCAGTCCTTCGAGATCTTCGACAGGTAGTTGGTGAAGTTGAAGGTGGTGCCCGAGCCGTCCGAACGGTGGACGACGACGATCGGCTGGTTCGGCAGCTTGACGCCCGGGTTCAGCGCGGCGATCGCCTTGTCGTTCCACATGGTAATCTTGCCCATGTAGATCGCTTCGACGGTCTTGCCGTCGAGGATCAGCTGGCCCGGCTTGATGCCCTTGACGTTGTACATCATGACGATGCCGCCCGAGATCATCGGGAACTGGGTCATGCCGTGATCGGCGAGGTACTTGTCGTCCAGCGGCTTGTCCGAGGCGCCGAAGGTCACGGTCTTGGCGGTCACCTGCTTGATGCCCCCGCCCGAACCGATCGACTGGTAGTTCAGGCCGATGCCGGTTTCCTTCTTGTAGGCTTCCCCCCACTTGGCGAAGACCGGGTAGATGAAGCTCGAGCCGGCGCCCGAGATATCGGCGGCCTGGGCGGCAGCGGCCATGCCCAGGGTGACGGCAGCGGCAGCAGCACCCGCCACGATGGATTTCATGAAGCTCACGTCGTGTCTCCTGTTCAGGGACGAGGATTGTGGCCCGGAACCCCCCCGGACCGCGAAGTGCGGCCCGAATACGCGCGGTATATGATGGTTCGGTGACAAATAATGTCACGAAAACGCGAGCAAAATTCACGGGCCCGTGAGGTGCGGCCGCGCCGCCGCCCCTGCCGTGCGGACCGGTGCCGCAGGCCCGGCGCGCGCCGATTGGTTCGTGCTTGAGGCCGCCGCTGGCCAGGCCTATCCCTGTCGGGCAGGCAAGCGGCCCGGGCCGCGACAACCAAGGAAGGGATGCGTGATGCAGAACAGCGACAGAATCTGGGACATCGTCGACGGCCGACGCGAGGCCTACGAGGCGCTCTCGGACCGGGTCTTCGACACGCCCGAGATCGCCTATACCGAATACCAGTCCTCGGACGCCCATCTCGCGATGCTCCAGGCCGAGGGCTTCCGCATCACCCGCGACCTCGCCGGCATCCCGACCGCGGTGATGGGCGAGGCCGGCGAAGAGGGGCCGGTGATCGCCATCCTCGGCGAATACGACGCCCTGCCCGAGCTGGGCCAGGAGGCCGGGCTGGCCGAGCCGAAACCCGCGGGCGGCAAACCCGGCCCGGGCCATGGCTGCGGCCACAACCTGTTCGGCGCGGCGGCGATGCTGGCGGCGGCGGCGGTCAAGGACTACCTCGCCGAGACCGGCATCAAGGCGCGGGTGCGCTATTACGGCTGCCCGGCGGAAGAGGGCGGCGCCGCCAAGACCTTCATGGTCCGCGCCGGCCTGTTCGACGATGTTGACGCCGCCATCACCTGGCATCCCTCCGGCGTCAACGCCGTCGACATCGCGCCGACGCTCGCCAACAGCCGCATCGACTACACCTTCCACGGCCGCGCCGCCCATGCCGCCGCCTCGCCCGAGCTCGGCCGCTCGGCGCTGGACGCGGTCGAGCTGATGAATATCGGCGTCAACTACATGCGCGAGCACATGCCGGATTCCGCCCGCATCCACTACGCCTATCTCGATGCCGGCGGCAGCGCGCCCAACGTCGTCCAGGCCAGGGCGACGGTGCGCCAGCTGGTCCGCGCCCGTGACCTGCAGGGGCTGAACGAGCTGATCGCCCGGGTCGACAAGATCGCCGAGGGCGCGGCGCTGATGACCGAGACCACGGTCGAGCGCCGGGTCGCCTCGGGCGTGTCGAACGTGATCAACAACGGGGTGCTGCAGCAGGTGATGCAGGGCGCCTTCGACCGGCTCGGCGCGCCGCAATTCGACGATGCCGACCGCAACTATGCCGAGGCGATCCGCGCCACCCTGACGCCCGAGCACATCGCCTCGAGCTTCGCCAAGATCGGCCGGACGCCCGATCTCGACCTGCCGCTCTGCGACTTCGTCGCCCCGCTCGACCGCCCGGCCGGGGCGGGCGAGGGCTCGACCGATGTCGGCGATGTCTCCTGGGCGGTGCCGACGGTGCAGGCGCGGGTGGCGACCAGCGCCATCGGCACCCCGTTGCACACCTGGCAGATGACCGCGCAGGGCAAGAGCGGCATGGCCCACAAGGGCCTCGTCCACGCCGCCAAGGTGATGGCGGCGACCGCCCGCGACCTGATCGAGCAGCCCGAGCGGCTGGCCGCCGCCAAGGCGGCGCACCAGGCCCGGCTGGCGGCGCAGCCCTATCGCTGCCCGATGCCTGACGAGGTCCAGCCGCCGATCCAGCCCCGCCCCGACGCGGCCTGATCTCGCGCAAGAGAGGGGCCGGGCCCCGCGCCCGGCCCTTTCGTCCCGGGGGGCTCCGAAGTCCCCCGCGCCCCCGCGCCCGCGCGCCGCGCCGCCTGCGCTCTTCCCGATTTCACCTTTGCCAAAATACTCCCGGGGGAGTCGCCCGCAGGGCGACGGGGGCAGCGCCCCTGCGCGCGCAGCGCCCGACAGGATCTTGCCCCCGCACGGGGGGCGCCACCGGATTGACGGCCGGTCCGGCCACTCAGCCGTCGGGCTGCTGCAGGCTGTAGAGATCGTAGGTCGCCACCCCCAGCAGGCGCGCGGCGGCCAGCGACGGGATGGCGCTGGCCAGCCCGCGCTCGGACTGGTAGCGGCGCAGCGCGTCCCGGGTCGGGGCGTCCATTTCGCCGGTCACCGGCCCGCCGTAATAGCGCCGCACCTTCAGCGCCCGTTGCAGCGTGGCGATGACGTCGGGCGACATCACCGCGGGGCAGAGCCGGCGGAACCAGACGGCCTCGCGCGGGCGCACGATGCGCTGGTGGCTGCGGGTCTCGAACTGGCCCGGCGCGGTCTCGACATGCTCGGTCGTGGTCTCGATCACCGCCGGCAGGGTCTCGTGCGCCCAGCACTCGCCGGGCACGGTCGAGGGCGGGCCGGGTTGCGTGCGGCGCAGGATCGCCCCGGCCAGCGATTGCCGGGCGCCGGGTTGCGGCCCGTCCCCGGTCAGGGCCGGGTCGGAAGCGGTGCTGCAGGCGGCCAGGCCGAGCGCCGCGAGGCCAAGGAGAAAGGGTCGGATCATCTGCTCGTGCCGGTCTTCTGCCCGTTTCGAGGCACGATAGCGGCAAGCCCGGCCCCGGGGAAGCCGCGAAATCCGGCTGTGGCGCGCGGGCACTGGCAAATCGCTTTCGCTTGGCCTATGTGCGGGAACGGGACATGAGGACGGCGAGGAAGACGATGGCGAAAATCACCTATGTCGAGTTCAACGGCACCGAGCACGTGATCGACGTGCCCAACGGCCTGACGGTGATGGAAGGGGCGCGCGACAACGGCGTGCCGGGGATCGAGGCCGATTGCGGCGGCGCCTGCGCCTGCTCGACCTGCCACGTCTATGTCGATCCGGCCTGGGTCGAGAAGCTGCCCGAAAAGGACGCGATGGAAGAGGACATGCTCGACTTCGCCTACGAGCCCGACCCGGTGCGCTCGCGCCTGACCTGCCAGCTCAAGGTGACGGACGCGCTGGACGGGCTCAAGGTGTTCATGCCCGAAAAGCAGATCTGATGGCCGGCGGGGCCGGGCGCTGGCGGGCTGCGCTCGCGGTTGTCCTGGCCCTGGCCGCTTCGGTGGCGCGTGCCGACACGGTGATCGTCGGCGCCCGCTTCACCGACCCCACCACCCGCTACGATCACGGCGTTCTCGGCGATGCCGTCGAATACGGCGCGCTGACGCTCGACCTGCTGGTCTCGCCGCCCGGCGGGCTGGGGGCGACGACCCGGCGCTCGGTCACTTTCCGGCTGCCGAGGGACCGCGTCTTCGAGGATCTGGCGCCGCGGCTGGTCGATGTCTCGGGCGACGGCGCGCCCGAGGTGCTGGTGGTCGAGACCCAGGTCGACAAGGGCGCGCAGCTGGCGGTCTACGCGCCCATTGGCAAGGTCGCCGCGACGCCGCCGATCGGCAAGACCCACCGCTGGCTGGCGCCGCTGGGCGCGGCCGATCTCGACGGCGACGGCAGGATCGAGCTGGCCTATATCGACCGGCCGCACCTGGCCAAGACGCTGGTGGTCTGGCGCTACGATTACGGCCGGCTGCGCAAGGTGGCCGAGAAACCCGGCCTGACCGCCCATCGCATCGGCGACGGCTTCATCTCGGGCGGCATCCGCCGCTGCCGCGCCGGCGTCGAGATCGTCACCCCCTCGGCCGACTGGGCCTCGGTGATGGCGACCCGGCTCGAGCGCGGCCGGCTGATCAGCCGCCGGCTCGGCCCCTACAAGAACCGCTGGAGCCTGCGCCGGGCGCTCGATTGCCGGATGTGAGGGCGGGGCGCTTCTCGCCCCCCCGCCGGGCCGGGCGCCGCCCTTCGCTCTACGTCCGAGCGGGCCGGAACCTCACGATGTCCCGAGGTGGAAGCGGCGGTCACCGATCGTGACTGGCCCCCGCCGGCGCGCTTTCTCCTTGCCCCGGCCGCGGCCGCGGCCTAATCGGGAAACATGAAACTTCTCTTCCTCGGTGATGTGATGGGCCGCGCCGGACGCGCGGCGATCACGGAAAAGCTGCCCGGTCTGCGCGCCGACTGGCATCTCGACTTTGTCGTCGTCAACGGCGAGAACGCGACCTCGGGTGCCGGCCTCTCGGCCGCCCATGCCAAGGCGCTGCTCGAGGCCGGGGCCGATTGCGTCACGCTGGGCGACCATGCCTTCGACCAGAAGGACATGTTCGGCCATATCGAGCAGGAAACCCGCATCATCCGGCCGCTGAACTTCGCCCGCGGCACGGTGCCCGGGCGCGGCGCGCGGATCTACAGCGCGGCGGGCGGCCAGAAGGTGCTGGTGGTCCAGGTGCTGGGCCAGGTGTTCATGAAGCGGCCCTTCGACGACCCGTTCTCGGCCCTCGACGCGGTGCTCAAGACCCACCCGCTGGGCGGCGCGGTCGATGCCATCGTCGTCGACATGCATTGCGAGGCGACGTCCGAGAAGATGGCCGCCGGCCACTGGTGCGACGGCCGCGCCAGCCTCGTCGTCGGCACCCATACCCACGTGCCCACCGGCGACGCCCAGATCCTGCGCGGCGGCACCGCCTACATGACCGATGCCGGCATGTGCGGCGATTACAACTCGGTCATCGGCATGGAGAAGGCCGAGCCGCTGCGCCGCTTCATCACCGGCATGTCGAAGACCCGGTTCGAGCCGGCGCGCGGCGAGGCGACCCTGTCGGGCGTCTATGTCGAGACCGACGACCGCACCGGCCTGGCGAAAAAGGTCAAGATGGTCCGCATCGGCGGCCGTCTCGAAGAGTCGCGACCGTGAAAGGGCGGCTGACGCCTTATGCCCTGCTGCTGCTGATGGGCGCGGGCTGGGGCGTCAGCCTGCCGCTGAGCAAGATCGCCGTATCGCAGGGCTACCGCCCGCTGGGGCTGATCTTCTGGCAACTGGTGGTCTCGTCCACGGTGCTGGGCGTGCTGATGCTGGCCACCGGCCGCGGGTTGCCGCGCGGGCGCCGGGCCTGGGGCATGTGCGTCGCGATCTCGCTGATCGGCTCGGTGCTGCCCAACTCGGCCAGCTACGAGGCCGCCCGTTTCCTGCCCGCCGGCATCCTGTCGATCACCCTGTCGATGGTGCCGATGCTGGCCTTCCCGATGGCGCTGGGCTTCCGCACCGATCGCTTCAGCGCGGCCCGGCTGGCCGGGCTGGCCTGCGGGCTGATCGGGGTGGCGCTGATCGCCCTGCCGCAGTCGAGCCTGCCCGGGGCCGGCATGGCGCTCTACCTGCCGCTCGGGCTGATCGCGCCGGCCTTCTACGCGCTGGAAAGCAACGTGGTGGCGAAATGGGGCACCGGCGGGCTCGACCCGATCCAGATCCTGTTCGGCGCCTCGCTGGTCGGGCTCGCCTTCGCCCTGCCGGCGGCGCTGGTCTCGGGCCAGTTCATCGACCCGCGCCCGCCCTGGGGGGCGCCGGACGCCGCGGTGGTGCTCTCGGCCATGGTCAGCGCCGTGGTCTATGCCAGCTATGTCTGGCTGATCGGCAAGGCCGGCTCGGTCTTCGCCGCCCAGGTCTCCTACCTGGTCACCGCCATGGGCGTGCTCTGGTCGATGGTGATCCTGCACGAACGCTACAGCGGCTGGGTCTGGCTGGCCTTCATCGTCATGCTGATCGGCCTCGCCCTGGTGCGGCCGCGCGACGAAACGCCCCTCGAGGCGCTCCCGGCGGATGCTTGCGAAAGCGACGGAATCTGCCAAACATCGCCCGAAGGCATTTGAGGGACGGACATGTTCGGGCTGGAATTGTCCCAGACCACCCAGGCGTTTGCCGCCATCGCCATCGTGCTGGCGATGCTGGTGCTGTTCATCCGCGAGGTCTACCCGGTCGAGGTGGTGGCGATCTCGGGCGCGGTGCTGATGATCGTGCTCGGCATCCTGCCGACCGAGGCGGCGCTCACCGTGCTGTCGAACCACGCGCCCTGGACCATCGGCGCGCTGTTCATCATCGTCGGCGCCCTGGTCCGCACCGGGGCGCTGGACTGGATCACCCGGATCGCGCTGCGCAATGTCGAGACGCGGCCGGCGGCGACGCTGGCCGGGCTGGCCGTGGTGGTCGTCGGGCTGTCGGGCTTCGTCAACAACACGCCGGTCGTCGTGGTGATGATCCCGATCTTCATGCAGCTCGCCCGCCAGCTCGGCCGCGCGCCGTCCAAGCTGATGATCCCGCTCAGCTACCTGACCATCTTCGGCGGCACGCTCAGCCTGCTCGGCACCTCGACCAACCTGCTGGTCGACGGTGTCGCCCGGGCCCATGGCCTGCGCCCGTTCTCGGTCTTCGAGATCACGCCGATGGGCCTCGTCGTCTCGCTCATCGGCATCGCCTACCTGGCGCTCTTCGCCCGCCGGCTGCTGCCCGACCGCGAGTCGCTGGCCGGCATGATGGCCGACCGCTCGAAGATGAAGTTCTTCACCGAGGTCGCGGTGCCCGAGGAATCGGCGCTGGTCGGCGAGCGGGTCGACCAGGTCGACCTGTTCAAGCGCGACAACATGCGGGTGATCGACGTGCTGCGCGGCGACGCCTCGCTGCGGCGCGACCTGTCCTCGGTGACGCTCGAACCCGGCGACCGGGTGGTGCTGCGCACGCCGATGGCGGAACTGCTGGGGCTGCAGTCGAGCAAGGAGCTGCGGCTGGTCGACAAGCTGTCCTCGGTCCAGACCTCGACCGTCGAGGTGCTGATCACGCCGGGCTGCCGCATGGTCGGCCGCTCGCTGGGCGAACTCCGGCTGCGGCGGCGCTACGGCGTCTACCCGCTGGCCGTCCACCGCCGCAACCAGAACATCGGCCGCCAGCTCGACGACCTTGTCGTCCGGGTCGGCGACACGCTGCTGCTCGAGGGCGACCCCGCCGATATCCGCCGCCTGGCCACCGACATGGACATGGTCGAGGTCACCGCCCCCTCGGAGCGCGCCTATCGCCGCGCCCATGCGCCGATCGTGATCGCGGTGCTGGCCGGGATCGTCGGGCTGTCGGCGCTGGGGCTGGCGCCGATCGTGACGCTGGCGGTGATCGGCGTCGCCATCGTCCTCGTCACCCGCTGCATCGATGCCGACGAGGCCTTCGGCTTCGTCGAGGGCCGGCTGCTGGCGATGATTTTCGGCATGCTGGCGGTGGGGGCCGGGCTCGACCGTTCCGGCGCCGCGCGGCTGATCGTCGAGGCGATCGCGCCCGCCCTCGCCGCGCTGCCGCCGCAGGGGCTGATCCTGGCGCTGTTCCTGCTGACCTGGGGCCTGACCGAACTGGTGACCAACAACGCCGTCGCCCTTGTCCTGACCCCGATCGCCATCGGCCTCGGCCACAACCTCGGCATCGACCCGCGGCCGCTGGTGGTGACGGTGATGTTCGGCTCCTCGGCCAGCTTCGCCACCCCGATCGGCTACCAGACCAACACCCTGGTCTACGGCCCCGGCGGCTACCGCTTCACCGACTACATCCGCTTCGGCCTGCCGCTCAGCCTGGTCATGGCCGTCGCCTCCAGCCTGCTGATCCCGCTGTTCTGGCCGTTTTAAGGGGGCTGCGCGCGCCTGCCCGTCCCGGCGGGCTGGCGCTTTGGCCTCCTGTGCGTTCCGCTCAAGGCCAGGGGGGCTTGGCTGCCAAGAAGCGCGAAGCTCGACGGTTGCGCGCGCCATCCCACGGGCAGGGGCGCGTCCTGCGCATGTCGCACTGCTTCTGAGATCGGCGGGAGGTTATGAGCTGTCGCGCATCCGTCCGCGGCGCCGCAGCCCACCGGACTTGCAGCGCCCCCCGGCGCTGACATATAGAGACGCCAACACGAAATCGGACCGGAGTAGACCATGGCTGGCCATTCTAAATGGGCGAACATCCAGCACCGCAAGGGGCGGCAGGATGCGGTGCGCTCGAAGCTGTTTTCGAAGCTCGCCAAGGAGATCACCGTCGCCGCCAAGATGGGCGACCCCGATCCCGACAAGAACCCGCGCCTGCGCCTCGCCGTCAAGGAAGCCAGGTCGAACTCGATGCCCAAGGACGTCATCGAGCGGGCGATCAAGAAGGCGACCGGCGGCGATGCCGAGAACTATGACGAAATCCGCTACGAGGGCTACGGCCCGGCCGGCATCGCGATCATCGTCGAGGCGATGACCGACAACCGCAACCGCACCGCCTCGAACGTCCGCAGCTACTTCACCAAGCATGGCGGCAACCTGGGCGAGACCGGCTCGGTCTCCTTCATGTTCGACCGGGTCGGCGAGATCACCTACAAGCCCGAGGCCGGCGATGCCGACACGGTGATGATGGCCGCGATCGAGGCCGGCGCCGACGATGTCGAAAGCGACGACGAGGGCCACTGGATCTACTGCGCCGACACCGACCTCAACGAGGTCTCGACCGCGCTCGAGGCCGCGCTGGGCGAGAGCGAGACCGCCAAGCTGATCTGGAAGCCGCAGAACCGGACCGAGGTCGACCTGGAAACCGCGCAGAAGCTGATGAAGCTGATCGACACGCTCGAGGACGACGACGACGTCCAGAACGTGACGGCCAATTTCGACGTGCCCGAAGAGGTCGCCGCCCAGCTCTGAGGCCGGCGGCGCGGCCGGGGTCGGAAGCAGCCCACAGGACATCCCGATGGACAGTGCAGATCCCTGCCGCCCCTTCCGCCAGCTGGCGCGCAACAACGCGCTGGCCAACCGGCGGCTGCACCTCGCTTGCGAGGCGCTGCCGCGCGAGGACTGGCCCGGTGCCTGGGCCGCGCCCGGGACCTCGTTCTTCCCGTCGATCAAGGCGACGCTGAACCACATCCTGCTGGTCGACCGCTTCTACCTCGACGCGGTCGAGGGCGGCAGGCTCGGCCCGGCCGTCTTCGACGATCCCGAACCCTGCGACACGCTGGCCGAGCTGGTCGCGGCGCAGGTGCCGCTCGACGCCGCCGCCATCGCCCTGTGCGAAAGGCTGCAGCCGGAGGACCTGTCGCGCGAGGTGGCGATCTAGCGCCGCGACCGGGTCCAGCGCGAGACGCTGGCCGACACGCTGATGCACCTGTTCCTGCATGACCAGCATCACCGCGGCCAGGTCCACGCGATGCTGGCCGGCACGCCGGTCAAGCCGCCGCAGCTCGACGAGTTCTTCATGGCCGACGATGCCGCGGCACGGGCCGATGACCTCTCCACGATCGGGGTGAGCGAGGACTGGCTGCGGCGCTGAGCGGCCCCGGCCATGCAGCGGCGGCATAGGAGCCAACCGCGCGCGATCCCGTTTCCGCCTTGCCAAGCTCTGCGCTTTGCGGTCAGGTCGCGGCCATGGCCGAAGTTTCTTTACCTGTGAATCGTCCCCTCGCCGGGGTGGCGTGGATGCTCGCCGCCGGGCTGTGCTTCGTCGGCGTCAACGGCATCGTCAAATATGTCGGCCACGGCATCCCGGCGGCCGAGGCGGCCTTCCTGCGCTACGCGCTGGGGCTGGTCTTCCTGCTGCCGATGCTGCGGCCGCTGATGAACGCGCAGCTCAGCCGCCGGGCGCTGGCGCTGTTCTCGCTGCGCGGGCTGGTCCATGCCCTCGGCGTCATCCTGTGGTTCTATGCCATGGCCCGGATCCCGATCGCCGAGGTGACGGCGATGAACTACCTGTCGCCGGTCTACGTCACCATCGGCGCGGCGCTGTTCTTGGGCGAGAAGCTGGCGGCGCGGCGGATCGGGGCGGTGATCGCGGCGCTGCTCGGCGTTCTGGTGATCCTGCGGCCGGGGATCCAGCAGATCTCGCACGGGCAGATGGCGATGCTGGCGGTCGCGGTGTTCTTCGCCGCCTCCTACCTGATCGCCAAGCGGATGTCGGACGAGGTCAGCCCGCCGGTCGTCGTCGCCATGCTGTCGATCACGGTGACGATCGGCCTCGCCCCCTTCGCCATCGCGGTCTGGGAACCGCCGAGCCTGTCCGAGATGGGCTGGCTGCTGCTGGTCGCCGGCTTCGCCACCGCCGGCCACCTGGCGATGACCCAGGCCTTCCGCATGGCGCCGGTGACGGTGACCCAGCCGGTGACCTTCCTGCAGCTGATCTGGGCCACCCTGCTGGGCGTGTTCCTGTTCAACGAACCGGCCGACGCCTATGTCATGCTCGGCGGCGGTATCATCATCGCCGCGGTCAGCTTCATCACCTGGCGCGAGGCGGTGGTGCGGCGGCGCCAGGTGACGCCGGTGGTCAACGAGATGAAGGGCTGAGGGGGGCACTGGCTGCCTGCTCACCGCCATTGCGCTTGGGCAATGGCGCAAGGAAAGGGCGAGGGGCTGTCTGCCCCTCGCGCTCCCCGAGGATATTTTCGAGCAGAAAGGGAGGGCAGGGGGCTACTGCCCTGAGGGGCCGGCCCCCGTGTCGGTCGGGTTGAGCAGGCGGTTGAGGACGCTGTCGCGGGTGACTTCGCCGATCACGGCGCCGTCCTCGGTGACGCCGACCGGGTGGTGGCTGGCGCAGACCCTTGCCATCACCTCCTGGATCGGGGTCTCGGCGGCGACGCTTTGCTCTGGCGCGGCACCGGCGGGCTGCATCGCGTCGCGCGCGGTGAGCACGCCGAGCGGGTTCATATGGGCGACGAAATCGGCAACGTAATCCGACGAGGGATTCTGGAAGATCTCGCGCGCGGTGCCGCATTGGACGATCCGTCCGCCCTCCATCAGCGCGATCCGGTTGCCAATCTTGAACGCCTCGTCGAGGTCGTGGCTGACGAAGACGATGGTGCGGTGGAGCTTGGCCTGCAGGTCGAGCAGCTCGTCCTGGAGCCGGGTCCGGATCAGCGGGTCGAGGGCCGAGAACGGCTCGTCCATCAACAGGATCGGCGCGTCGGTGGCGAAGGCGCGGGCGAGGCCGACGCGCTGCTGCATGCCGCCCGAGAGCTCGCCGACGCGGCGGTCGGCCCATTGCGACAGGCCGACGAGGTCGAGCTGGGCGTCGACCTTGGCGCGCCGCTCGGCCCGTTTCATCCCGGCCAGTTCGAGCCCGAGCCCGACATTCTCGCGCACCGTGCGCCAGGGCAGCAGGCCGAATTGCTGGAACACCATGGCGATGCTCTGCAGCCGCAGCCGGCGCAGGGTCGCGGCATCGGCATGGGTGACCGAGACCATCTGGTCGCCCTCGCGCACCCGGACCTCGCCGCGCACCACCGGGTTGAGCCCGTTGACGGCGCGCAACAGCGTCGATTTGCCCGAGCCCGACAGGCCCATCAGCACCAGGATCTCGCCCTCGGCGACGGTGAGCGAGCAGTCATGCACGCCCAGCACCTGCTCGGTCGCCTGCTGGACATGGTCGCGGCTCTTGCCCTGGTCCATCAGCGGCAGGGCGCTCTCGGGCTTGTCGCCGAAGACGATCGAGACATTGTCGAATTCGACGGCGGTCGGTTTGCGGATCGTCATTTGCGCGTCACCCGGAGCATGCGGTCGAGAAGGATCGCCACGACGACGATGATGAAGCCGGATTCGAAGCCGAGCGCGGTGTTGACCGAGCCGAGCGCCCGCACCACCGGCACGCCGAGGCCGTCGGCGCCGACATAGGCCGCGATCACCACCATCGACAGAGACAGCATGATGGTCTGGTTGAGGCCGGTCATGATCTGGGGAAAGGCGTAGGGCAGCTCGACCTTCCACAGCCGCTGGGTCGGGGTGGCGCCGAAGGCGGTGGCGGCCTCGAGCAGCGTCACCGGGGTCGAGGCGATGCCGAGCTGGGTCAGCCGGATCGGCGCCGGCAGCACGAAGATCACCGTCGCGATCAGGCCCGGCACCATGCCGAGGCCGAAGAAGATGATCGCCGGGATCAGGTAGACGAAGGGCGGCAGGGTCTGCATCAGGTCGAGCACCGGGCTGACCAGCCGGTAGAGGTTGGGGCGGTGGGCGACGAAGATGCCGATCGGCACCCCGATCCCCATGCAGATCAGGCAGGAGGACAGCACCAGCGTCAGGCTCTCGGTCGTCGCCTGCCAGTAGCCCTGGTTGAGGATGAAGAGGAAGGCCAGCAGCACCAGCAGGCAGGTCTTCCACGACCGCTGCAGCAGCCAGGTCAGACCGACGAAGAGGGCGATGATGACCAGCGCCGGCGGGTATTGCAGCAGCCACTGGATGGCGTCGATCATCCGCTCCATGGCGTAGGACAGCCCGTCGAAGAACCATGTCGCATGGTCCTGCAGCCAGTCGAAACCGGCCTCGGCCGTCTTGCCGACGGGTATCTTGGCCTCGGTGATCCAGTTCATTGCGTGCCTTTCTCGGTCGCGCCTTCGATCCAGTCCATCACGTCGCCGGCGATCGTCTCCCAGCCGGGCTCGCGGAGCATGAAATGCGCGTTGTCGGGATATTCCTTGTAGTCGGCGCCGTAGCGCCGGGCGATGGCGCGGGTGACGCGGGGCGGGGTCATCCGGTCCTGCCCGGCGCCGATCACCAGCATCGGGGCGGTGACCCTGGCGGCGTCCACCGGGATGCCGGCCAGGCCCATCTGCAACGCCACCCGGCCCGATTGCGGGCTCATCTGGGCGCGGACCTCGGCATGCTCGGCCTCGGGCAGTCGGTTCAGGCTGAAGCGCCGCATCTCGTCGGGACCGGGCAGGAAGGTCCGCGACAGCAGCATCGCCGGGGCGTATCTCAGCGCCAGCCGCAGCATGTCGAGAGTGGCGATGGCGAGGATGCCGCGCGGCGCCGCCGGGCCGAGGCAGACGCAGGCCGGCGGATCGCCGATCTCGGCCAGCTTCTGCGCGATCAGCCCGCCGGCGCTGTGGCCGACCAGCACCGGGTTGTCCATCTCGCGCGCCGCCGCCGCCGCCGCGTCGACCAGCTGGCCAAAGCCGATCCGGCCGGGCGCGGTGCCCTCGATCCGGTAGGGCAGGTCGACGGCGCGGGTGCGATAGCCGCGCGCCCGGAACGCCCGTTCGAAGCGCGACCAGACCCAGCCGGTGCTCCACCAGCCATGGATGAACAGGATTTGCGGGCGGGTCGTCATGGCGCCGCGTCCCCTTGCCGGAGGGGTGTGGGCGGGCCGCAGGGCGCGGCCCGCCGGTTGCGCCTTACATCCCCAGCGCCTTGTCGACCGCGGCCACGGCGTCGCCGCCGTCCTTGGTGGTCACGCCGGCGAGCCAGGGCTTGATCGTGCCGGGATTGGCCTTGAGCCAGGCCTTGGCCGCCGCCTGCGGCTGGGCGCCGTCATCGAGGATCGCGCCCATGATCTCGTTCTCCATCTTCAGCGAGAAGACGAGGTTCTTCAGCAAGGCGCCGACATTCGGGCATTCCTTGACGTAACCGGCGCGGGTGTTGGTGTAGACCGTGGCGCCGCCGTAATTCGGCCCGAACCAGTCGTCGCCGCCCGACAGGTAGGTGATCTTGAACTTCGAGTTCATCGGGTGCGGTTCCCAGCCGAGGAAGATGATCGGCTTGTCGCGCTTGGAGGCGCGGGCGACCTGGGCCAGCATGCCCTGTTCCGAGCTCTCGACCAGCTTGAAGCCCTTGAGGCCGAAGGCGTCCTTCTTGATCATGTCGAGGATCAGCCGGTTGCCGTCATTGCCGGGCTCGATGCCGTAGATCTTGCTGTCGAGCGCATCGGCATGGGGGGCGATGTCCTTGTAATCGGTGATCCCCGCCTTGGCGCCGGCGGCGTTGGTCGCCAGGGTGTATTTCGCGCCCTCGAGATTGGCGCGCACGGTGTCGACGGTGCCCTTCTCGCGATAGGGTTTGATATTGGCCTCCATCGTCGGCATCCAGTTGCCGAGGAAGACATCGACATTGCCGTCGGCCATCGAGGTATAGGTGACCGGCACCGACAGCGTCTTGATGTCGGTCTTGTAGCCGAGCGCGTCGAGGATGAAGGTCGTCACCGCGGTGGTCGCGGTGATGTCGGTCCAGCCGACATCCGAGAAGGTGACCGTGTCGCAGCCGGCCGCCTGTGCGCCCTGGGCGGCGGGCAGGGCCAGCGAAAGGCCGGCCGCGGCGGCCAGCAGGGTGGTGCGAAGTGTCATGGCAAAGCTCCCTGATTCTCGTCGTTACGTCGTCTTCGTGTCGCCGGGGGTATCCTCCGCCCGGCCGGTGCTGTCCAGAACCCGAGCGTAGCGCAAGCGTCTTGCCCGGCAAAGCAGCCATGCGCGGCAATCAAGCGGTTATTGATTGACGAGTCAATAAACCATCGGCTAGCTGGTTCCGCGAATTACCAAGCGGGAGCGCGCGGAATGCCGAAAATCGGGATGGAGCCGATCCGCCGGGCGGCGCTGGTGCAGGCGACGATCCACGAGATCGGCCGCACCGGCAGCCTCGACGTCACGGTCAGCCAGATCGCCCGCCGGGCCGGGATGTCGAGCGCGCTGGCGCATCACTATTTCGGCTCCAAGGAGCAGATGTTCCTGGCCGCGATGCGCCACACGCTGACACTCTACGGCGCCGAGGTGCGCGGCGCGCTGGCGCTGGCCGAGGGGCCGGAGGCGCGGCTGCAGGCGGTGATCCGGGCCTCGTTTTCGCCGGCCAACTTCCGCCGCGAGGTCATCGGCGCCTGGCTGAATTTCTACGTCCTCGCCCAGACCGTGCCCGGCGCGCGGCGGCTGTTGCGGATCTACCAGAACCGGCTGCGCTCGAACCTGCTCGGCCCGCTGCACAGGCTGGTCGGCAGCCGCGCCGGGGCGGTGGCCGACGCGTTGGGCGCGATGATCGACGGGGTCTATATCCGCGAGGCGCTGAGCGACGGGCCGTCGGACGGGGCGGCGGCGGCGGCGCTGGTGCTGGACTGCCTCGCCGCCGAATTGGCGAAGGATGCGGGGGCGGCTCCCGCCCGCCGTTGACGCCTGCGGCGCCGCCTTGCGGTCGGGCCGGGCCGCCTGCGGCGGCGGGCGTGCCGGGGAGAGAGCGCGGGATTGAAGGACCGGGCGCGGGTGCCCGAGGGAAGGACGAAGCGGATGATCACGATTTACGGCCGGGCGAGTTCGTCGAACGTGCAGGCGGTGATGTGGGGCGTGGGCGAACTCGGGCTCGAATACGAGCGGCTCGACTACGGCCACGATTTCGGCGGCACCGAGACGCCGGAATTCCGGGCGATGAACCCGCATGGCCTGGTCCCGGTGCTGCGCGACGGCGACCTGGTGATCTGGGAGAGCATGGCGATCCTGCGCTACCTCGCCGCGCGCTACGGTGACGGCGGCGCGTTCTGGCCGGCCGATCCGGCGGCGCGGGCGCCGGTCGACATGTGGGCGGAATGGGGCAAGCTGTCCTTCTGCACCGATTTCACCGGGCCGATCTTCTGGTCCCGCGTCCGGACCGCGGCCAAGGACCGCGACGCGGCGGCGCTGACCCGGGCGCTGGCCCATTTCGAAACCCGGCTCGACCGGCTGGAGGCACAGCTCGCCGGCCGCGATCACGTCTGCGGCCCCTTCACCCTGGCCGACATCCCGGTCGGCCATGTCCTCTATCGCTGGTTCGATATCGACGTGCCGCGCCAGCCGCGCCCGGTGATCGAGGCCTATTACCGGCGCCTGACCGAACGCCCGGCCTATCGCGACCATGTCATGGTCTCTTACGAGCCGCTGCGGGCCGAGGGCGCGTGATGGAAGCGGATGTCGTCATCGTCGGCGCCGGCTCGGCCGGCTGCGCCATGGCCTACCGGCTGGCCGAGGCCGGGGTCGACGTGCTGGTGATCGAGCATGGCGGCTCCGATGCCGGGCCGTTCATCCAGATGCCGGCGGCGCTGAGCTACCCGATGAACATGGCCCGCTACGACTGGGGCCTGCAATCGGAGCCCGAGCCGCAGCTGAACAACCGCCGCCTCGTCGTGCCGCGCGGCAAGGTGATCGGCGGCTCGTCCTCGATCAACGGCATGGTCTATGTCCGCGGCCACGCCCACGACTACGACCACTGGGCCGAGAGCGGGGCGGCGGGCTGGTCCTATGCCGACGTGCTGCCCTATTTCAAGCGCATGGAGCACAGCCACGGCGGCCAGCCCGGCTGGCGCGGCAGCGACGGGCCGCTGCACATCTCGCGCGGGCCGCGCCGCAACCCGCTGTTCCATGCCTTCGTCGAGGCCGGGCGGCAGGCGGGCTATGAGACCACGGACGATTACAACGGCGAGAAGCAGGAGGGCTTCGGCCCGATGGAGGCGACGATCTGGCGCGGCCGGCGCTGGTCGGCGGCCAATGCCTATCTCAAGCCGGCGCTGAAGCGGCCGAACTGTCGCCTGACCCGGGCGCTGGCCTGCAAGGTGGTGATCGAGGACGGCCGGGCAACGGGCGTCGAGGTCCGGCGCGGCGACCGGGCCGAGGTGATCCGGGCCCGGCGCGAGGTCGTGCTGGCGGCCTCGTCGATCAACACGCCGAAGCTGTTGATGCTGTCGGGTATCGGCCCCGGCGCCCACCTGGCCGAGCACGGCATCGAGGTGGTCGCCGACCGCGCCGGCGTCGGCGCCAACCTGCAGGATCACCTCGAGATCTACCTGCAGATGGCGGCCAGCCAACCGATCACGCTCTACAAGTACTGGAACCTCTGGGGCAAGGCGCTGATCGGGGCGCAATGGCTGTTCAGCGGCACCGGCCTTGGCGCCTCGAACCAGTTCGAGAGCGCCGCCTTCATCCGCTCGCGCGCCGGCATCGACTACCCCGACATCCAGTACCACTTCCTGCCGATGGCGGTGCGCTACGACGGCAAGGCGGCGGCCGAGGGCCATGGCTTCCAGGCCCATGTCGGTCCGATGCGGTCGAAGTCGCGCGGGGCCGTCACCCTGCGCTCGGCCGACCCGCAGGCCGCGCCGGTGATCCGCTTCAACTACATGAGCCACCCCGACGACTGGGACGAGTTCCGCGCCTGCATCCGCCTGACCCGCGAGATCTTCGCCCAGGACGCCTTCAAGCCCTATGTCCGGCACGAGATCCAGCCCGGCGCCGAGGTGACGAGCGACGACGAGATCGACGGCTTCATCCGCGAACATGCCGAAAGCGCCTATCACCCCTGCGGCACCGCAAGGATGGGCCGGGCCGACGACCCGCTGGCGGTGGTCGATCCGGAGTGCCGGGTGATCGGCGTCGAGGGGCTGCGCGTCGCCGACAGCTCGATCTTCCCGCGCATCACCAACGGCAACCTCAACGGGCCCTCGATCATGGTCGGCGAGAAGGCGGCGGATCACCTGCTGGGCAAGGGCCTGCTGGCGCCGTCCAATGCCGAACCCTGGATCAGCCCGCGCTGGCAGGTGTCGCAGAGATAGGCGGACCGCGCGTGGCCATTTGACACCGGTCAAGGCACCCGCCGGGCCCGGCCCCTAGGCTGGCGGGGTCAATGGAGGAGACGGTGCAAGATGACCACGATCCCGCATGAGCTGCTGTCGGAATTCCCCGCCGAGGCCGACAAGATCGAGGCGCTGAAGGAGAGCGACGGCCATTTCGCCCGGCTGGCCGAGGAATACGAAGAGATCAACCGTGCCGTCCATGCCGCCGAGACCAATCTCGAGCCGACCGACGAGGCGCACGAGATCGAGATGCGGCGCCGGCGGGTGCAGCTCAAGGACGAGATCTGGCACCGGCTGCAGGCCGGCTGAGGCGTCTCAGCCGCCGCGCTTCTGCTCGAGATAGGTCTTGAGGTTGCGGGTGAAGCCCTGCGCCAGGCGGTCGCCGAGCGCATCGAGCGGCAGGCCCGCCAGCTTGAGCAAGCCGCTGCCGGCATGGGGGCGGGCGGAGTAGACCAGCCGGGTGCCGGCCTTGACCGGCACCAGCTCGATCTCGATCTCGGCACCGGCGCGGCCGGTCAGCGTGTTGCCGCCGTCGATGGCGATGCGGGCGGACTTGCCCGGGGCGATCTCGGTCACCGTGACGTCGGCGTTCAGCCGCACCGGCATGCCGCGCACCGTATGGCCGAACTTGGCGCTGAAGCCGCTCTCGGCATCGCCGGTGACGCGCAGGCAGCCGGGCAGGCAGGTTTCCAGGCAGGCGGCGTCGTGCAAGGCGCTCCACACCGTTTCCGGCCTCGCCTGGATGCCGCGCTTGCCCGTGATCTCATCCGTGGTTTCCATGCCCGGCCCTCCGTTTCCCGGCTCCTGCCTTCACCGACGACGTTAGGCGGCCGCCCGGACCGCGGCAAGAGGCCGCCCGCCGAGATGGCGGTTACGGGCCGATCTCGTAGGGCAGCTGGCCGCGGCGGTCGGGGTCGATCCGCAACGGCCGTTCCAGCGGCGGCACCGAGCGCTGGTGGCAGTCGGGCCGCTCGCAGATCCGGCACGAGATGCCGATCGGCTCGAACCGGCCCGAGAGGTCGAGACCGTCGGCATAGACCAGCGCCCCGGCATGGCGGACCTCGCAGCCCAGGCCGATGGCGTAGCGCCGCACCGGCGCCTTGAACGAGCCGGACGGCTTCGACACCTCGCGCGCCAGCGACAGGTAGCGCACCCCGTCCGGGGTCTCGGCCAGCTGGCGCAGGAAGCGGCCCGGGGTCTCGAAGGCGGCATAGACGTTCCACAGCGGGCAGGCGCCGCCGAAACGGGCGAATTGCAGCCGCGTCGCCGAGTGCCGCTTGGTGATGGTGCCGGCCTGGTCGACGCGGACGAAGAAGAACGGGATCCCCTTGGCGCCCGGCCGCTGCAGCGTCGACAGCCGATGCGCGACCTGCTCGATCGAGGCGCCGAAGCGGTCGGCCAGCTGCTCGAGGTCGTGCCGGGTCTCGTGGGCGGCGGCGAGGAAGGCGCGGTAGGGCAGCAGCGCGGCGCCGGCGAAATAGTTGGCCAGCCCGATCTTGGCCACGGCGCGGGCGTCGTCGGACTGGAACCGGGCGAGGTCGAGCGTCGCCTCCAGCAGGTCGTCATGGGTCAGCAGCGCGACCTGGTGCAGGGCCTGGAAACGCTGGGTGCTGGAGGGGGCATTTGTCGAAAGGGTGAGGGTTTTCCCGGCTTCGTCATAGTTGCGCAGCCAGGCATTGTCGGAAAAGGACAACTCGATCCCGTGCTTCGACAGCGCCTCGGCCGCCGCCCGCATCGGGTCGCGCGGGCTGCCGTCGGGGCAGGCGAAATGCTCCGCCGCCCGGTCGACCGCGTCGATGTAGTTGTCGCAGTAATGGAAGAAGTCGCGCACCTCCTCCCAGGGCGAGGGCCGCAGCGCCGCGTCCTCGCGCCCCAGCGCCTCGTCGAGCGAGGCCAGCCGCTCATGCGTCTGGCGGTAGGCGCGGTGGAGGTCGAGGAAGGCGCGGGCCAGCGCCGGGGCGTTGGAGGCGGCGAGGCGCAGATCGGCCAGCGGCGGCGTGTTGGCGCCGAAGACCGGGTCGGCCAGCGCCTCGCGCATGTCGCTGACCACGCGCTCGGCATCGCCGGTCGAGAGCTCGGTGACGTCGAAGCCGAATTCCTGCGCCAGCGCCAGCACCACCCCGGCCGAGACCGGGCGGTGGTTGTTCTCCATCTGGTTGAGATAGGGCAGCGACACGCCCAGCTTCTCGGCAAAGGCCTTCTGGGTCAGGCCGAGCCTGGTGCGGGTCTCGCGCAGCTTGACGCCGGCATAGAGCTTGGGGGTGGACATCGGGGCCTCGCGGGGTTTGCTAACCCGTCTTTTACGCTTTGCAAACCGGGGCCGGCAAGCCTTGTCCCGCGGCGGCGCGGGCGGTGAGGTGGGAGGCCTCCGGCGGGGATATTTGGATGAAGATGAAGCCGGGTTTCATCTTCACGAAAATATCCCCCGCGGAGCGTCCGCGCTCGCCGCCGGCGCGGGGCCGGGGTCAGGCGAGGCCGATCCGGCGTTCGCGGGCGAGGACGTAGAGGATGGCGGCGACCGAGGCGGCGGAGCTGGCGGTCATCACCGCCAGCAGCGGCAGGGCGCCCGAGCCGGGGCCGAGCAGGGCGCCGGCCAGGGCCGAGAGCGCGGCGCCGCCGGCGACCATGATCGCGCTGCCCAGGCCCGAGGCGGTGCCGGCCAGCTGCGGCCGCACCGAGAGCATGCCCGAGGTGGCGTTGGGCATCACCAGCCCGTTGCCCAGCCCCATGACGACGAAGAAGCCGAAGAAGACCGGGGCGCTTTCGTTGCCCGCCAGCGTGACCAGGACCAGCGCGATGAGCCCGGCGGTCGACAGCACGGTGCCGGCCAGCACCATGCGGTTGATGCCGGCGCGGACCGAGTAGCGGCCCGAGACGTAGTTGCCGAGCGCGTAGCCGACCGCCGGCATGCCGAAATAGAGCCCGAGCATGCCGGGCGTGAGGTGGAAGACATTGGCGCCGACGAAGGGCGCGCCGCCGAGATAGGCGTAGAAGCTGCCGGCCGAGAAGGCGGCGGCGAGGCAATAGCCCCAGAAGCGCCGCGCCGTCAGCAGGGCGGGGTATTCGCCCAGCTGGGCGCGGAAGCTGGTCTGGCGCGCGGTGGCGGTCTCGCCCAGGTCGACCCAGGTCAGGGCCAGCACGCCGATGCCGCAGGCCAGCAGCAGCAGGAAGCTGGCCTGCCAGCCGAAGCTCTGGTCGAGCGCGCCGCCCAGCATCGGGCCGACCATCGGCACCAGCGCCATGCCCATCGTCACGTAGCCGATCATCGAGGCGGCCTCGGCCTCGGGCACCATGTCGCGGACGGCGGCGCGCGACAGCACCATGGCCGCGGCGACGGTGGATTGCAGCATGCGGAAGGCGAGGAAGGTCTCGACGGTGGTCGCCAGCAGGGTGCCGAGGGTGGCGAGGGCGAAGATCGCCAGGCTGGCCAGCAGCACCGGGCGGCGGCCGAAACGGTCCGAGACCGGGCCGACGACCAGCTGCAGCACCGCGTTGACGGCGAAATAGAGCGAGACCGAAAGCTGCATGACGGCGTATTCGGTGCCGAAATAGGCGGTCATCGCCGGCAGCGACGGCAGGAAGACGTTCATCGCCAGCGCCGACAGGCCGGCAAGCAGGACCAGCGTCAGCACATGCGGGGGCGTGGAGCGGTCGAGAAACCGCGCGGTCGGGCGATCGGACATGGAGATTCGTTAGGGCCGGGGCGCGGGCTTGTCCATCGCGTTTTCGTGATGCGGTTGATTTCGATCGCTGCGGAACGCGGGCCCAGGGGCGCGCGGGCGGGCCTGGCCGGGCAGCGGCGGGGAAGGCCGGCGGGGCATCTTCCCCTCGGGGAAAACGTGCGCTGTGTTAGGGGTTTGTCAGCAAAGCGCCCGGGGCTCAGCCTTGCGGCAGTATCGGCCAGGTGTCGCTGAGCCGGTAGCCCTCGGGCCAGGGGTCGGCCGGGTCGCGCATCACCTGGTGGGTGCCGGTCAGCCAGGCGCGGCCGCGGATGCGCGGGGCGATGGCCGGGCGGTCGCCGACCGGGGCGGCGGCGGTGAAGCGGCCGTCGAAGCGGCCGCCGATCAGCGAGCGGGCGGCATAGGTCTCGCCCGGCTTCATCTCGCCGCGCGCCGCCAGCACCGCCATCCGGGCCGAGCAGCCGGTGCCGCAGGGCGAGCGGTCGATCTTGCCCGGGTCGATGACGACGGCATTGGCGCCGCTCAGGGTGGCGCCGTCGCGGCGCAGCGGGCCGGCGAACTGGCAGAAGGAGATGTGGCCCCAGTCCTCGCGCGGGTGCGAGAAGCCGAGCTGGGCATTGGCGGCGGCGGTGATGCGGGCGCCGAGCGTGGCGATGTCGCGGGCCTCGTCGGGCGTGAGGGCGAGGCCGAGGGCGGCGGCGTCGGCGATGACGAAACTGTCGCCGCCATAGGCGGTGTCGACGGTCAGGGTGCCGAGCCCCGCGACCTCGAGCGCGGCGCCGAGGCGGTCGGCGAAGGAGGCGACATTGGCGATCTCGATCGCGTTGACGCGGCCGCCTCTGGTGTCGGCCACGATCTCGATGAGGCCGGCGGGGGCTTCGAGCTGGAAGCGGGTCTCGTCGCCGGCGATCGGCACGATCCCGGTCTCGAGGCAGACCGTGGCGACGCAGATCGTGTTCGAGCCCGACATCGGCGGGGTATGCTCGGGCTCCATGATCAGGAAACCCATGGCGGCGCGCGGATCGCGCGGCGGCACCAGCAGGTCGACATGGGTGAACACGCCGCCGCGCGGCTCGTTCAGCATCAGCCTGCGCAGGCTGCCGTCGCGGGCGAGGAAATCGCGCTGCTGCCACAGCGTGTCGCCGGGCGGCGGGGCGACGCCGCCGGTGATGACATTGCCGACCTCGCCCTCGGCATGGGCCGAGACGACATGGATTACGCGGTCCGTCTGCATGGCGCCTCCGCAGATTTTGCAAATTGCAGCATTCGATCTGCCAACTATTTGCAAATTTGATGGATTGGCCTTTCCCGGCGGCGGGATCGGCAGTAGGGTGGCGGCCATTCAGGAGGCGCGCACGGAGGAGCAGTGTATCCGATGAAAGACATCCTGCAACAGCTGGAAGAGCGCCGGGCCGAGGCCCGGATGGGCGGCGGCGAGAAGCGGATCGCCGCGCAGCACGCCAAGGGCAAGCTGACCGCGCGCGAGCGGATCGAGCTGCTGCTCGACGAGGGCAGCTTCGAGGAATTCGACATGTTCGTCGCCCATCGCTGCACCGATTTCGACATGCAGCACAGCCGCCCGGCCGGCGACGGCGTGGTCACCGGCTGGGGCACGGTCAACGGCCGCATGGTCTATGTCTTCTCCCAGGATTTCACCGTCTTCGGCGGCTCGCTGTCCGAGACCCACGCCCAGAAGATCTGCAAGATCATGGACATGGCGGTGCAGAACGGCGCGCCCGTGGTCGGGCTGAACGATTCCGGCGGCGCCCGCATCCAGGAAGGCGTCGCCTCGCTGGCCGGCTATGCCGAGGTGTTCCAGCGCAACATCATGGCCTCGGGCGTGGTGCCGCAGATCAGCGTCATCATGGGGCCGTGCGCCGGCGGCGCGGTCTATTCCCCGGCGATGACCGATTTCATCTTCATGGTCCGCGACAGCTCCTACATGTTCGTCACCGGCCCCGACGTGGTCAAGACGGTGACCAACGAGGTGGTGACGGCCGAGGAACTGGGCGGGGCCAGCACCCATACCAGGAAGAGCTCGGTCGCCGATGCCGCCTTCGAGGACGATGTCGAGGCGCTGATGGAAGTGCGGCGGCTGATCGACTTCCTGCCGTCCTCGAACCGCGAGAAGCCGCCGGTGCGGCCGTTCTACGACGATCCGGGCCGGATCGAGGAGAGCCTCGACACCCTGATCCCGGACAACCCGAACACGCCCTACGACATGAAGGAGCTGATCGAGAAGGTCGCGGACGAGGGCGATTTCTACGAGATCCAGGAGGATTTCGCCAAGAACATCATCACCGGCTTCATCCGGCTCGAGGGCTCGACCGTCGGCGTCGTCGCCAACCAGCCGATGGTGCTGGCCGGCTGTCTCGACATCGACAGCTCGCGCAAGGCGGCGCGGTTCGTCCGCTTCTGCGACGCCTTCGAGATCCCGATCCTGACCTTCGTCGACGTGCCCGGCTTCCTGCCGGGGACGGGGCAGGAATACGGCGGCGTCATCAAGCACGGCGCCAAGCTGCTGTTCGCCTATGGCGAGGCGACGGTGCCGAAGGTGACGGTGATCACCCGCAAGGCCTATGGCGGCGCCTATGACGTCATGGCCTCGAAGCACCTGCGCGGCGATTTCAACTATGCCTGGCCGACGGCCGAGATCGCGGTGATGGGCGCCAAGGGGGCGACCGAGATCCTCTATCGCAGCGAGCTGGGCGATGCCGAGAAGATCGCGCGGCGGACGCAGGACTACGAGGACCGTTTCGCCAACCCGTTCGTCGCCGCCGAGAAGGGCTTCATCGACGAGGTGATCCAGCCCCATTCGACGCGGCGCCGGGTGGCCCGGGCCTTCGCCTCGCTGCGCGGCAAGAAGCTGCAGAACCCGTGGAAGAAGCACGACAACATTCCGCTCTGACCCCCGGGAGCCGTGATGCCGCTTGCGCCCCATATCCCCGCCGCCCTGCGCGTGCCGGCCGCCGTGTCGGTCGTCGCGCTGGCCGTGGCCGGGATGTTCGCGGCGGAAGCGGGGGCGAAGGAGGTCCCGGTCGCCGTGCCCTCGGGCAAGCCGGTCAGCCTGGTCGAGACGATCTGGCCGGGAGCGGAGGCGGAACCGGGGGCGCGGATCCTGCGGCTGCGCTTCCTCGCGCCCTGGATCGCGGCCTCGAGTTCGGGAGAGCCGGGCGGGATCGGCATCGACGTGGCCGAGATCGACATGGAGTTCCTGTGCAACGCCGTCGCCCTGCCGGCGCTGGCCTCGGCCGGGCGCGAGGCCGACCAGATCGTGATCTCGCTGATGGCGGCGCCGGTGGATTTCGGCGAGGCGGCGCCGGAAGTGACCCAGTTCTTCGACGCCTACCGCGTCGAGGAGGGCAAATGCGTCTGGGAGGGGCTGTGATGCCGCGCCGGACAAGGGGCCGCAAGGAGGCCGGAGAATGCTGAAACACAAGGGCTTTCCCAGCCGTCTGTCGGGGACCGACCACCAGTTCACGATCCGCCGCGACAACAAGGCGGGTGCGACCAAGATCATCCGGCGCGAACGCTATGCCGACCGGCGCAATGTCGACCGGGAAGCCGACCGGGTTTTCCTGGCCGCGCTGTGGGAGCATTTCGGCGAGGAGCCGTTCGAGCGCGGCAATCTCGATGCCGGGCGGCTGTCGTGGCTGTTCGGACGCGAGGTGGTGCCGGCCGAGGATCCGTTCGATCCGGCCAGCTACGAGGCGTTGCTGCGGATCGACCGGGCCCGGGCGGAAGCCGCCTTTCCCGAGATTTTCGATGAAGAATCGGGCGGATGGTCGGCATGATTCCGCGCACCCCTGACCGGAAGCGGCAGAGTCCCGCGCAGATCGCCCATCGTTGGCCGAGGGCGTTTGACCTCGGCGCGATCTGCGACATTCTTGACCAAGAGACGCGGCCCACCCACGTCGCGGCTCTGATTTGTCAAGACCGTTACCCTTCCCCTACCCTCCGGCCTGACCCTCCCCGGGTCAGGCCGGTCTTTATTGCCCGGAATCAACCGGATAGGCGGCGAGTTGCCAAAAATGGCGGTGCCGTGACCCGGGCCTTTGACGCCATGCGCGAGCGCCGCGATAGTGCCGCCGTCCCTCACGAAGCGAACGGTGGAGAAGAATGCGTATCGCCAAAATCGTCGTCGCGCTCGCCCTTGTCGGCGGGCTTGCAGGCTGTCTTGAAAACGATGCCCAGCGGGGCGTCGCCGGCGCGGCCGGCGGGGCGGCCCTGGCCGGGATCACCGGCGGAGACATGGCCACCGGCGCCGTCATCGGCGGTGCCGCGGGCGTCTTCTGCCGCACGGCCAACGTGCCGGGCTGCCGCAACGAGTGAAACCGACCGGACCCGCCGCGCGCGGGCCGTCGACTTGATTTGTCATCGCGCCATCGCGGCTTCGCGCCGCGGTGGCGTTTTCTTTGCCGCGACCGGGGTCAACCCCGGCGCGCTCTAGGAGGGGCGAAATGTTCAACAAGATCCTCATCGCGAACCGGGGCGAGATTGCCTGCCGGGTGATCAAGTCGGCCCGCAAGATGGGCATCGAGACCGTCGCGGTCTATTCCGACGCCGACCGCAACGCGCTCCACGTCAAGATGGCGGACGAGGCGGTGCATATCGGCCCGGCGCCGGCCAACCAGTCCTATATCGTCATCGACAAGGTGATGACCGCGATCCGCGCGACCGGGGCCGAGGCGGTGCATCCGGGCTACGGCTTCCTCAGCGAGAACATGAAATTCGCCGAGGCGCTGGAGGCCGAGGGCGTCGCCTTCATCGGGCCGCCGTCCGGTGCGATCGAGGCGATGGGCGACAAGATCACCTCGAAGAAGATCGCCCAGGAGGCCGGGGTCAGCACCGTGCCGGGCTACATGGGCCTGATCGAGGATGCCGACGAGGCGGTGAAGATCAGCCGGCAGATCGGCTATCCGGTGATGATCAAGGCCAGCGCCGGCGGCGGCGGCAAGGGCATGCGCATCGCCTGGACCGACGAGGAGGCGCGCGAGGGCTTCCAGAGCTCGAAGAACGAGGCCGCCAGCAGCTTCGGCGACGACCGCATCTTCATCGAGAAATTCGTCACCCAGCCGCGCCATATCGAGATCCAGGTGCTGGCCGACAGCCACGGCAACTGCGTCTACCTGCACGAGCGCGAATGCTCGATCCAGCGCCGCAACCAGAAGGTCATCGAGGAGGCGCCGAGCCCGTTCCTCGACGAGGAGACGCGCAGGGCGATGGGCGAGCAGGCGGTCGCCTTGGCCAAGGCGGTGGGCTATACCAGCGCCGGCACCGTCGAGTTCATCGTCGACGGCGACAAGAACTTCTACTTCCTCGAAATGAACACAAGGCTGCAGGTCGAGCACCCGGTGACCGAGCTGATCACCGGCATCGACCTGGTCGAGCAGATGATCCGGGTGGCGGCGGGCGAGAAGCTGCCGTTCAAGCAGGAGGATCTGAAGATCCATGGCTGGGCGGTGGAAAGCCGGCTCTATGCCGAGGACCCGTATCGCAACTTCCTGCCCTCGATCGGGCGGCTGAGCCGTTACCGGCCGCCGGCGGAGGTGAGCGAGCCGACCCATGTCGTGCGCAACGATACCGGCGTCTACGAGGGCGGCGAGATCAGCATGTATTACGACCCGATGATCGCCAAGCTGTGCACCTGGGCGCCGGACCGGAGCCGGGCGATCGAGGGCATGCGCAACGCGCTCGACGCCTTCGAGCTCGAGGGGATCGGCCATAACCTGCCCTTCCTGAGCGCGGTGATGGATCATCCGCGCTTCGTCTCGGGCGAGATCACCACCGCCTTCATCGCCGAGGAATATCCCGACGGCTTCGAGGGCGTGACGCCGAGCAATGGCGGCATGCGCAAGCTGGCCGCGGTGGCCGCCCACATGAAGATGCTGCGCGAGGCGCGGGCGGCCCAGATCTCGGGCGCGATGCAGCACCATGCCCGCCGGGTCGAACCGAATTACGTCGTCTTCCTCGGCCGCAAGACCTTCCCGGTCCATGTCGTCACCACCGACGAGGGCACGACGGTGACCCACGAGGACGGCACCGTCGACGAGGTGCGCTCGGACTGGACCCTGGGCGACGTGCTGTTCCGCGGCACGGTCGGCGGCGACGAGATGATCGTGAAGGTCAATTTCGGCCGTGGCGGCGTGCGTCTGCGCTGGCGCGGGGCCGAGATGAAGGCGGTGGTCCGCACCCCGCGCCAGGCCGAGCTGGCGGCGATGATGCCCGAGAAGCTGCCGCCCGACACCTCGAAGCTGCTGCTGTGCCCGATGCCGGGGCTGGTGGTCTCGATCGCGGTCGAGGAGGGCATGGAGGTGCAGGAGGGCCAGGCGCTGGCCACCGTCGAGGCGATGAAGATGGAGAACATCCTGCGCGCCGAGCGCAAGGGCATCGTCAAGAAGATCAACGCCGTGCCGGGGGCGAGCCTGGCCGTCGACGACGTGATCATGGAGTTCGAATGAGACCCCGCCCCGCCTATCGTCCGGCCGGCCGCTGCTGCAGCATCTCCTCGCGGCGCAGCGGCAGCTTGTCGATGGCGGCGGCGATCTCGCGCACTTCCCAGGGCCGGGGCTTGCGGAAGGCGACGGTGCCCTGCTTGTCGAGCGCGACGAGCGAGAAGCCGCGCGGATGCAGGGCCTCGCGCACCGGGCTGCGGGCGGCCGGGTCACTGTCGGCGATGACGACGATGTCGCGCTCGGCCAGCATCTCGGGATGGGCGGCGAGGTATCGCATCTGGGTCTTGAAGGCCGGGTCGTTGGGGCTGTCGGCGAAGACGACGAGGGGGCGCTTTTCCCATTTGAACTGGGCCAGCGTCACCTCGGTGCCTTTCAGCGGCGCGAAAGCGGGCGCCGCCGGCGTCTCGGCCGCCGCGGCGAGCGGCAGAAAAGCCGCGAGAACAAGGGTCAAGACGGGTTTCATGTCACCTCCTGCCGTCCCGATATAGGCGGTGCGCGGGGGAAAACACAGGGTTGAATGCACCGGGACGTGGCGGAACCTGCCCGCCCGGGTCTGGACGAAAGGATCGCAGCGATGAGCGACAAGATCGACGATTGGAAGGCGCTGGCCGAGAAGGAACTGCGAGGGCGGGAGTTCGACAGCCTGACCTGGAACACGCTCGAGGGCATCGACGTCAAGCCGCTCTATACCGAGGCGGACACGACGGGGCTTTCCCACATGGGCAGCCTGCCCGGCCTCGCCCCCTTCACCCGCGGCCCGCGGGCGACGATGTATGCCGGCCGGCCCTGGACCATCCGCCAATATGCCGGATTCTCGACCGCCGAGGAATCGAACGCCTTCTACCGCAAGGCGCTGGCCGCCGGGCAGCAGGGCGTCTCGGTCGCCTTCGACCTCGCCACCCACCGCGGCTATGACAGCGACCACCCGCGCGTCGTCGGCGATGTCGGCAAGGCCGGGGTGGCGATCGACTCGGTCGAGGACATGAAGATCCTGTTCGACGGCATCCCGCTCGAGAAGATCTCGGTCTCGATGACGATGAACGGCGCCGTCATCCCGGTGCTGGCCAACTTCATCGTCACCGGCGAGGAGCAGGGCGTCGACCGGGCGGCTCTGTCGGGGACGATCCAGAACGACATCCTCAAGGAGTTCATGGTCCGCAACACCTATATCTATCCGCCCGAGCCCTCGATGCGGATCATCGCGGATATCATCGAGTATACCTCGGCCGAGATGCCGCGCTTCAACTCGATCTCGATCTCCGGCTACCACATGCAGGAGGCCGGCGCGAACCTGGTGCAGGAGCTGGCCTATACCCTGGCCGACGGCCGCGAATATGTCCGCGCCGCGCTGGCCCGCGGCATGGATGTCGACGCCTTCGCCGGGCGGCTGTCCTTCTTCTTCGCCATCGGCATGAACTTCTTCATGGAGGCGGCCAAGCTGCGCGCCGCCCGGCTGCTCTGGCACCGGGTGATGAGCGAGTTCAATCCCAAGAAGCCGGGCAGCCTGATGCTGCGGACGCATTGCCAGACCTCGGGCGTGTCGTTGCAGGAGCAGGACCCCTACAACAACGTCATCCGCACCGCCTACGAGGCGATGGCGGCGGCGCTGGGCGGGACCCAGTCGCTGCATACCAACGCGCTGGACGAGGCGATCGCGCTGCCGACCGAGTTCTCGGCCCGGATCGCGCGCAACACCCAGCTGATCCTGCAGGAGGAGACCGGGATCACCAATGTCGTCGATCCGCTCGCCGGCTCCTACTACGTCGAGAGCCTGACCGCCGAGCTGGCCGAGAAGGCCTGGGCGCTGATGGAGGAGGTCGAGGCGATGGGCGGCATGACCAAGGCGGTCGCCTCGGGCATGCCGAAGCTGCGGATCGAGGAGACCGCGGCGCGGCGCCAGGCGATGATCGACCGCGGCGAGGAGGTCATCGTCGGCGTCAACAAGTACCGCAAGGATCACGAGGACCCGATCGACATCCTCGATATCGACAACGCCAAGGTGCGCGAGTCGCAGATCGCCCGGCTGGAAAAGGTGCGGGCGGCGCGCGACGAGGCCGCCTGCCAGGCGGCGCTGGACGAGCTGACCCGGCGGGCGAAAGAGGGCGGCAATCTTCTGGAAGCGGCGGTCGAGGCCGCGCGGGCGCGGGCGAGCGTGGGAGAGATCAGCATGGCGATGGAAAAGGAATTCGGCCGCCACCGGGCCGAGGTGAAGACCCTCGCGGGCGTCTACGGCTCGGCCTACGAGGGCGACGAGGGTTTCGCGGCGATCCAGAAGGATGTCGAGAAATTCGCCGAGGAGGAAGGCCGGCGGCCGCGGATGCTGGTGGTCAAGATGGGCCAGGACGGCCATGACCGCGGCGCCAAGGTGATCGCCACGGCCTTCGCCGATATCGGCTTCGACGTCGATGTCGGGCCGCTGTTCCAGACCCCGGAGGAAGCGGCGCAGGACGCCATCGACAACGACGTCCATGTCGTCGGGATTTCCTCGCAGGCGGCGGGCCACAAGACGCTGGCGCCGAAGCTGGTCGAGGCGCTGAAGGAAGCCGGGGCCGAGGATATCCTGGTGATCTGCGGCGGGGTGATCCCGCAGCAGGATTACCAGTATCTCTACGATCACGGCGTCAAGGCGATCTTCGGGCCGGGGACCAACATCCCCGAGGCGGCGAAGAACATCCTGACCCTGATCCGCGCGGCGCGGGGGTAGGCGGGGGCTCTGCCATATGGCACAACGTGAGCGGGGCGCGCTCCTGCCCCGTGGCTGGCGCTCGCAACAGCCGAACAACGCGCTTTGTGGCAGCCACGCGCCTCCGCAATAGGAGCGTCTCGCGCAGCTCCCCATAGTGCCGGCCCGCCGGGACGGGCGGGCGCCCGCCCTGCGCGGTTCCCGCGCGCACCGGGCGGAGTGCGCTCTCCCCTCAACCGCCCTGTTCTCGTTGCAGACGTCGGGGCGGGGGGCAGCCCTCAGGTCAGCTTGGCCAGCAGCGCGAGGAAGGTCTCGCGTTCCTGTTCGTCCAGCGGGGCGAGGGTTTCGGCGGTGATGCGGTGGGCGGCGGCGACGGCGGCCTCGTAGGTGGCGCGGCCCTCGGGCGTCGGGGAGAGGGTGACGCGGCGCTGGTCCTCGGCATCGCGGGCGGCGCTGACCAGCCCCTTGGCGCGCAGCCGGTCGATCACGCCCTTGATCGTCGCCGCGTCCATCGCCGTCATCCGCCCGAGGGCGTTCTGCGACGACGGCCCCTCGGCGCAGAGCTTGGCCAGGGCGGCGAATTGGGTCGAGGTCAGATCGGGGATATGGGCGGCGAAGATCGCCAGGTGGCGCTGGGTGGCGCGGCGCAGCAGGAAGCCGACCTGGACATCGAGCTCATAGCCGGGCGTTTCGGCGGGCGTATCGGGCAGGGATTGATCCATGACGCATCCTTCCGGGCATTGGCCGGGCACCGCAAGGGCGAAGTGACAGATCGTCATTGACAGGTTGCGGGCGGCGGGCCCAGTGTTTGTATGCGAACAATATCCCCTGCGCGCTCAGGATGGGAGGCCCGCCGTGACCCCGTTCTACCGGCCCCGTACTCTGGCCGAGGCCCTGCGGATCGCTGCCAAGGGCGGCGTGACGCCGGCGGCGGGCTGCACCGACCTGTTCCCCGCCACCCGGGCCCAGGCGCTGGCCGGCCCGGTGCTCGACCTCACCGCAATCGCCGAGCTGCGCGGCATTGCCGAGACCGCCGAGGGCTGGCGGATCGGCGCCTGCACGCGCTGGTCCGAGCTGTTGCGGGCGCCCCTGCCGGAGGCCTTCGACGGGCTCAAGGCGGCAGCGCGTGAGGTCGGTTCGGTCCAGATCCAGAATGCCGGCACGGTCGGCGGCAACCTGTGCAACGCCTCGCCGGCGGCGGACGGGGTGCCCTGCCTGCTGACCCTCGATGCCGAAGTCGAGCTCGCCTCGGCCCAGGGCCGGCGGCGGCTGCCCTTGGCCGAATTCGTCACCGGGGTGCGGCGAACGGCGCTGGCACCGGGCGAGTTGCTGGTCGCGGTCCATGTCCCCTTCGAGGCGGCGGGGCGTGGCGGGTTTCTCAAGCTGGGGGCGCGGCGCTACCTGGTGATCTCGATTGCCATGGTGGCGGCGCGGCTGGAGGTCGAGGCCGGGACGGTGACGCAGGCGGCGCTGGCGGTCGGGGCCTGCGGGCCGGTGGCGGTTCGGCTGCCCGGGCAGGAGGCGGCGCTGCTCGGCCAGCCGGCGGCGCGGGCGGCGGCGGCGGTGCGGGTCGATCTGATCGCCCCGGCGCTGTCGCCGATCGACGATGTCCGCGGCGACGCGGGCTACCGGCGGGACAGCGCGGTGGAACTGGTGCGGCGCGCGGTGGCGGAGCTGGTGCAGGGGCGGGAGGCGGCGGCATGAATCTCGAGGCGGCGCTGGTGCGGCTGACGGTCAATGGCACGCCGCTGGCGGTGAATGCGGGGCCGACGCGGCGGCTGTCGGACGTGCTGCGCGAGGAGCTGGGGCTGCGCGGCACCAAGGTCGGCTGCGACGCCGGCGATTGCGGCGCCTGCACGGTGCTGCTGGACGGTGCCCCGGTCTGCGCCTGCCTGACGCCGCTGGCCCGGGCCGAGGGAGCGGAGCTGCGCACCGTCGAGGGGCTGAAGGGGGAGGCGCTGAGCGCATTGCAACAGGCCTTCCTGCGCCATGGCGCGGCGCAATGCGGGATTTGCACGCCGGGCATGCTGATGGCGGCGGTGGCGCTGCTGGAAGCGGTGCCGGAGCCCGACGAGGCGCAGGTGCGCGCGGCCCTGGGCGGGGTGCTGTGCCGCTGCACCGGCTATGGCCGGATCGTGGCCGCCGTGCTGGACGCGGGCCGGGCGCTGGCGCCGGCGGCTTTGCCGCAGGCCGGGGCCGCCGTCGGCGCGCGGATCGAGCGGCTGGACGGGGTGGCCAAGGTCGACGGCTCCGAGGTCTTCGGCGCCGATCACTGGCCCGAGGGCGCCTGGGTGGTGAAGGCGGTGCGCTCGCCCCATTTCGCGGCGCGGTTCACCTTCGGCGACCTCGCCGGCTGGGCCGGGGCGCGCGGCGTCCAGGTCTTCACCGCCGCCGATCTGGGCGGCGAGAACCGCTTCGGCGTCATCCCGCCCTTCGCCGACCAGCCGGCGCTGGCCGAGGGCGAGGCGCGGCTGCGCGGCGAGGCGGTGGCGATCGTGGTCGGGCCACGAGAGGCGATGGCCGGGCTCGACCTGGGGGAGTTCCCGGTCGACTGGGAGCTGCGCGAGCCGGTGATGGACCCCGATACCGCGCTGGGCGCGCGGGCGGTGCAGGCGGGGCGGCCGGACAACGTGCTGACCCGCGGCAAGGTGGTGCAGGGCGATGCCGAGGCCGGGCTGGCCGGGGCCGCCCATGTCGCCGAGGTCGAGGTCCGGACTGCCTATGTCGAGCATGCCTATATCGAGCCCGAGGCCGGCGTCGCCTGGATGGAGGGCGAGGTGCTGGTGATCCAGGCCTGCACCCAGGCGCCGGTGATGGACCAGATGGACGTTGCCAGGGTGCTGGGGCTGGTGCCCGAGCGGGTGCGGATCGTCCCGGCGGCGGCGGGCGGCGGTTTCGGCTCGAAGCTCGACGTCTCGCTGCAGCCGCTGATCGGGCTGGCGGCGCTGAAGACCGGGCGGCCGTGCCGGATGGTCTATTCGCGCAGCGAGTCGATGCAGTCGACGACCAAGCGCCACCCGGCCCATATGCGGGCCAGGATCGGGGTGGACGGATCCGGCCGGGTCTGCGGCATGGCCTTCGAGGGCAGCTTCAACACCGGCGCCTATGCCAGCTGGGGCCCGACCGTCGCCAACCGGGTGCCGGTCCATGCCTCCGGCCCCTACCGGACGCCGAACTACCGCGCCGAGACCGTGGCGCTGCATACCAACGGCCCGGTCTCCGGCGCCTTCCGCGGCTTCGGCGTGCCGCAGGCGGCGGTGGCGCAGGAGTTGGCCTATGACGACCTGGCCGCGGCGCTGGGCATGGACCGGCTGGCGTTCCGCCGGCTCAACGCGCTGGGCGAGGGCGAGGCCTCGGTCTGCGGCCAGGTGATGCGCGGGGTGGGCATCGGCGCCTGCCTCGCGGCGCTGGAACCGCGCTGGGGCGCGGCACTGGCCGAGGCGGCGGAATTCAACGCGGCGGGAGGCGGGCTGCGGCGCGGCATCGGGGTGGCGAGTTGCTGGTATGGCTGCGGCAACACCGCGCTGCCCAACCCCTCGACCGTGCGCGCCGGGATCACCCGCGACGGCCGGCTGAAGCTGCATCAGGGGGCGACCGATATCGGCCAGGGCTCGAATACCGTCATCACGCAGATCTTCGCCGATGCGCTGGGGGTGGCGATTGCCGATGTCGAGCTGATCGGGCCGGATACCGCGCTGACGCCCGATTGCGGCAAGACCTCGGCCTCGCGCCAGACCGTGGTGACCGGCAAGGCGGCGCTGCTTGCCGGGCAGGCGTTGCGGCAGGCGATCCTCGCCCACACCAACAAGGGGCCCGGGGCGCGGATCGGCTTCGCGCCCGGCAAGGTGATCGTCACCGACGGCAGCGGCCCGGCCGAGATCGCGCTGGCCGAGCTGCCCGAGGCCGGGCATGGCTATGCGCTGATGGCCGAGGAGAGCTACGACCCGCCGACCGAGCCGCTCGACGAGAACGGGCAGGGGGTGCCCTATGCCGTCTATGGCTACGGCGCCCATCTGGCCGAGGTCGAGGTGGATATGGCGCTGGGGACCGTCAGGGTGCTGCGGATCACCGCGGCGCATGACCTCGGCCGTGTCGTCAACCCGCTGCTGGCGCAGGGGCAGATCGAGGGCGGCATCGCCCAGGGGCTGGGGATGGCCTTGATGGAGGATTACATCCCCGGCCGGACCGAGAACCTGCACGACTACCTGATCCCGACCACCGGCGACATGCCGGCGATCGAGCCGATCCTGATCGAGGTGCCGGACCCCGAGGGGCCGATGGGGGCGAAGGGGCTGGGCGAGCACGTGCTGATCCCGACCGCGCCGGCGATCCTGAACGCGATCCGCGATGCCTCGGGCGCCCGGATCACCAGGCTGCCGGCGCTGCCGCACCGGGTGTTGGCGGCGATAAGGGAGGCGCGGGGATGACGGGGGAGCGGCATTTTCCAATGATGCAAGAGGTCCCGCGCGGGAGGACTGTTCTTCCGGGGCTTCAGCCCCGGATCGCGCCCGACCCCGCCCCCCAGGGCGGGCACGATTGGATGGTACTGCTGCAACTGAGCCCGGCGCCGGGGCTTCGAGACGATGTCTGTGCAAACGGCACTGCGCCCCCCCTCGGGGCCGGGCGCGATCCTTATCTCGTAGCTCCCAAGGGGGCCGATTCACCCGGGTGCGCCTCCACCATACCGGTTCCTACCCCATGACCGACCCGAGCCACGACATGCGCGCCGACACCTCAGACGGCACCCTGCCGGGGGACCGGGTGCGCGCGGAGAAGATCCGCTGCGACGCCTGCCCGGTGATGTGCTACGTCGCCGAGGGCCGCACCGGCGCCTGCGACCGCTATGCCAACGCGGGCGGCCGGATCGTGCGCTGCGACCCGGTGACCGTGCTCGACAAGCGCATCGCCGAGGGCGGCGAGATCAGGCCGTTCCTCAAGGCCGACTGGGACGGGACCCTGAGCGATGGCGACCTCTTCGTCTCGGCCGTCGGCGCCGGCACCACTTACCCGGACTACAAGCCCGCCCCCTTCATCGTCAGCCGCGAGATCGACGGGGTCGATTTCGTCACCGTCGTCACCGAGGCGATCTATTCCTATTGCGGCGTCAAGGTGAAGATCGACACCGACCGCCATCTCGGCGACGAGGGCGCGGTGGTCCGGGCCGGCGGCGAGGCGGTCGGGCTGGTGATCACCTCGGAATACGGCTCGCAGATGCTGTCGCTGGGCGGGGTCGACCACCTCACCGGCGGCTCGAAGGCCGAGGGCCGGGTGACCTGCGACACGCTGATGGCGCTGTGCAACCGCGAGGCGGTGGAGCTGAGCATCGACGGCGGTTGCTCGGTGGTGGTGCAGGCCGGAGAGGCGCCGATCGTCGACGGGGTGCGCGAGGCGCGGATGCGGGTCGGCTGCGGCTCGGCGACGATCGGCATGTTCGCGGCGCAATGGCAGGGGCTGGTCGACGAGGTGGTGGTGGTCGACGACCACATCACCGGCGTCGTCAGCGAGCATCAGGCGGGCAAGGTGCTGGGCTGGCCCGATACCGGGATCAGGATCAGGGGCCGGCGCTCGACCCCGGGGCGCTATTTCCAGGTGGCGCAGCCGGGGCTGGGCTGGGGCGGCACCGATATCGACGATCCGCTGACCATCCTCGGGCCGTGGAATGCCAAGAAGGGGGCGCGGCCGGGGCTGACGCTGCTGATGGTCTCGACCACCGGCGAGCACGCGGCCTATTACGTGCTGGACGAGGAGCTGCAGCCGGTCGCACAGCCGCTGCCGGCGGCGCTGCAGCCCTCGGTCGAGCTGATCGCCGAGAATTGCGAGCCGGCGCTGTGCACGGTGCTGTTCACCGGCGGCGCCGGGGGCTCGCTGCGCTCGGGCGCGACGCGGAACCCGGTGCGGCTGACCCGGGCGGTGCAGACGGGCGAGGCGCAGGTCAGCTGCGGCGGCGCGCCGGCCTGGATCTGGCCCGGCGGCGGCATCACCCTGATGGTCGACGTGACGCAGACGCCGGACGGCGCCTTCGGCTACGTGCCGACGCCGGCGCTGGTGGCGCCGCTGGAATTCACCCTGCGGCGCGAAGACTACGTCGCGCTGGGCGGGCACGAGGCGGCGATCCGGCCCTTGCGGCAGGTGCTGGAGGAGGGCGGCGAATACGGGAACCAGTTCCGAGCGGTGGCGCCGAAACCATGGCCGCAGCGATGACAGGGGCACAGGCGGCATATCTGGCCGACAGGGTGCGGCTGCACCTCAATCACGGGCCCATCGACCTGATCCTCTGGGCCAACCAAGCGGCACGGCGGGAGGCGTATGAACGGGCCGCGGCGCGGTTCTCGGGGCTGCTCGAGGAGCTGGTGGCGGAGCTGCCGGAGTTGCGCAGCCCGGCGCCTTGGGACCTGAAAGGGCCGATCGCGCGCAGGATGGCGGCGGCGGTCGCCCCCTTCGCGCCGGTCTTCATCACGCCGATGGCGGCCGTGGCCGGGGCGGTGGCCGATGCGGTGCTGGCGGCGATGGCCGGGGCGCCGGGGTTGAGCAAGGCCCATGTCAACAATGGTGGCGACATCGCCTTCCACCTGACGCCGGGCGAGGCGGTGACGGCGGCGGTGGCCGGGGCGCGCGCGCGGGTGACGCTGGCGGCCGGACAGCCGGAGCGCGGGCTGGCGACCTCTGGCTGGCGCGGGCGCAGCCACTCGCTGGGCATCGCCGATGCCGTCACGGTGCTGGCCCGCACCGCCGCCGAGGCCGATGCCGCCGCGACCCTGATCGCCAATGCCGTCGACCTGCCCGGTCATCCAGCCGTGATCCGCCAGCCGGCCTGCGCGCTTGCGCCCGACAGCGATCTCGGCGACCGTCTCGTCACGGTCGATGTCGGCCCGCTGACCCGCGAGGAGGCCGCCGCGGCCCTCGACCGCGGGCTTGCCACCGCCCGGGATTTCCACCGGCGCGGCCTGATCGGGGCCGCGCTGCTGTCGCTTTCCGGCCAGAGCCGCAGCACCGGCGCGGCGCTGGCCTCCTGCCAACGGGAGCCTGCCGATGAGCCAGAACATGTATGATTTCACGCTGCGCAAGACGATGATTTTCCTCGAGGATATCTATCACGAGGGCGGCCCGGAGGCCGAGGCGCCGCGCCAGCGCGGCGCCATCCTGGCGGTGGTCAACAACCCCTTTGCCGGGCGCTACCAGCCCGAGCTGCAGCCGGCGATGGACGCGCTCAAACCGCTCGGGCTGATGATGACCGACAAGCTGATCGCGGCGATGGGCGGGATCGAGGGCATCGACGGCTATGGCAAGGCCGCGATGGCCGGCGAGGACGGCGAGCTGGAACATGCCGCGCTGTGGCACGTGCCTGGCGGCTACTCGATGCGCGAGCGGCTGGGCGAGGCGCGGGCGATCGTGCCGTCGGCGATGAAGGTCGGCGGGGTCGGCACCCGGATCGACATTCCGCTCGGCCATATCAACGCGGCCTATGTCCGCAGCCATTTCGACGCCATCGAGGTCGGGCTGCCGGACGCGCCGCGGGCGGGCGAGCTGATGTTCGCGCTGGCGATGGCGCGCGGGCCGCGGGTGCATCACCGGATGGGCGGCCTGGCGGTCGAGGACGTCAAGGGCGAGGACGGGCTGCGCTGAGGCCCGGCCGGGGAGGGGGCGCTGCCCCCGCCGCCGCTGGCGGCTCCCCCGGGATATTTTCGAGCAGAAAGGGGGCCGTCGGGGCCCTCGGGAGCGGGGCGGGGCGGAATGACCGTCCGCGCCCGGCCCCTTGTCGATTTGCCCGGCTCGGGCCGGCTCAGGGCAGAAGCACGGTGGCGCCGGTCGTCTTGCGGGCTTCCAGCGCGCGGTGGGCCTCGGCGACCTCGGCCAGCGGGTAACGCTGGTCGATGGCGATCCTGACCGCGCCGCTTTCGACCTTGTCGAACAGCTCGCGCGCCATCTGCTGGCAGGTCTCGTGCTCGGCGATATGGCTGAACAGCGTCGGCCGGGTGATCTTGAGCGAGCCCTTGGCGGCGAGTGTTGCCAGGTTGAAGGGCGGCACCGGGCCCGAGGCATTGCCGAAGGAGATCATCATCCCCAGCGGCTTGAGGCAGTCGAGCGAGCCCTCGAACGTGTCCTTGCCGACCGAATCCATCACCACGTCGACGCCCTTGCCGCCGGTGATCTCCTTGACCCGGGCGGTGAAATCCTCGTCGCGGTAGTTGATGACATGGGCGGCGCCGTTCTCCCGGGCCAGGGCGCATTTCGCGTCGGTGCCGGCGGTGCCGATCAGGGTGATGCCTTCCGAGCGGGCCCATTGGCAGGCGATCAGGCCGACCCCGCCGGCGGCGGCGTGGAACAGCACCGTGTCGCCCTTCCGCAGCGGCGTGGTGCGGCGGAACAGGTATTGCACGGTCATGCCCTTGAGCATCATCGCCGCGCCTTGCTCGAAGGATATGCCGTCGGGCAGCGGGCAGACCTGGGCGGCGGGCATGACCCGGGCTTCGCAATAGGCGCCGGGCGGGGCGGCGGCATAGGCGGCGCGGTCGCCCGGCTTGAGGTGGCTGACGCCGTCGCCCACCGCCTCGACGACGCCGGCGGCCTCCATGCCGAGCGCGTGGGGCAGTTCGAGCGGGTAGAGGCCGGTGCGCTGGTAGACGTCGATGAAGTTGAGGCCGCAGGCCTCGTGGCGGATGCGGATCTCGCCCGGGCCGGGCTCGCCCACCGGGCGGTCGACGAGTTTGAGCTGCTCCGGCCCGCCGAAGGCCTCGATGATCACCGTTTGCGCCATGCCGGTTTCCTCCCGTGTTCGCTGGTTCGTCTGCGCTTGCCTGCCCTCGTTGTAGCCGGTGGCGCGGCGGGGGCAAGCGGGGAGGGGGCAAACGGTGCCGCGGGCGCTATCGTGTCGTGGTGCGCGCGCCCTGCGCATGTCGCGCTACGCGGATCGACATGGGGCGTGCCGTCGGTCACATCGCCGGCGGGCGCTTCTGCGGCCATTCGGTGGCGCGGTGATAGGCCTGGCCGAGCTGCAATATCCGGCGGTCGGCGCCGCGCGGGCCGAAGAGCTGGAAGCCCATCGGCAGCCCGGACGCGCCGAAGCCTGCCGGGGCGGCGAGCGCGGGCAGGCCGACCAGGCTGACCGGCACCACCGCCTCCATCCAGCGGTGATAGCTGTCCATCGGCTGGCCGGCGATCTGCTCCGGATAGCGCCAGCCCTTGGGGAAGGGCCAGACCTGTGCCGTCGGCAGCACCAGCGCGTCGTAGCGGGTGAACAACTCGGCCAGTTTCACGAACCATTCCGAGCGGATCACGCTGGCGCGGTGGACCTCCATCGCGCTCAGGGCCAGCCCGCGCTCGATCTCCCAGATCGCCTCGGGCTTGAGCCGGGCCCGGCGCTTGGGATCGGCGTGGTGGAGGCCCAGCCGCGCCGCCACCGCCCAGCTGCGCAGGGTGGTCCAGCTCTGCCACAGCTTCTCGGCCGGGAAGGGCGGGGCTACGGGCTCGACCGCGCAGCCCAGTCGTTCGAAGACCTTCAGCGCGTCTTCGCAGAGCTCGAGGATGCCCGGCTCCATCGCCCAGGCCCCGCCCCAGTCGCCGAGCCAGCCGATGCGCAGGCCGGCCGGGGCGCTGTCGAGCCCCTCGGCGTAGGGCTCCGGGGGCAGCGAATGGGGCAGGCGGGGATCGTATCCGGCGAGGGTTTCCAGCAGCCGGGCGAGGTCTTCCACCGTGCGGGCCATCGGGCCGTCGGTCGAGAGCTGGTGCAGGAAGGTGTCGCCGACGGGATCGGAGGGAACGAGGCCGTAGGAGGGACGGAAGCCGTAGACGTTGCAGAAGGCGGCGGGGTTGCGCAGCGAGCCCATCATGTCCGAGCCGTCGGCCACCGCGACCAGCCGCGCCGCCAGCGCCGATGCCGCCCCGCCCGAGGAGCCGCCGGCGGTGCGGCTCGGGTCGTAGGGGCTGCCGGTGGCGCCATGGACCGGGTTGAACGAATGCGAGCCGAGACCGAATTCGGGCGTGTTGGTCTTGCCGATCAGGATCGCCCCGGCGGCGCGCAGCTTCGCCGGCAGCAGGGCGTCGGCCTCGGGCACGAAATCGGCAAACAGCGGCGAGCCCCAGGTCGAGCGGATGCCGGCCACCGCCTGCAGGTCCTTCACCGCGACGGGCAGGCCGTGCAGCCAGCCCTTGCGCGGCGCGGCATCGGCGGCCGCCGCCTCGGCCAGCAGCGTGGCGCGGTCGCGCAGCGAGACGATGGCGTTGATCTTCGGGTTCACCGCGTCGATGCGGTCGAGCGTGGCGGTCATCAGCTCGACGGCCGAGGTCTTGCCCGCGGCCAGCAGGGCGGACAGGGCGGTGGCATCGAGGGCGGTGAGATCGGTCATGGCGGGTCCGGAAATGGGTGTTCTGGGCGGCGGGCGGGCTGCCGGGCAGACCGCCCGGCTTGACCCGTGCAGTTAGACCCGCTGGGGCCGGTCCGGGCAAGCCCGCAAGCGAGAGCGCCGGGGCGGTGTCGCGCCCGGGGCTCTCGATCTTGTGCTTGACATGTGGAGCGTGAGGCGTAGGGAGAGGGGGCTTCGGTTCCGGCGTCAAGACCCGGATCAAAGGGAATGCGGTGCGACCGGCCGTCAGGCTGGCCAACTCCGCAACTGCCCCCGCAACTGTAGGCGGCGAGCGATGGTTGAAGGTGCCACTGGGACCCCCCGGGAAGGCCAGCCAGAGCGACGACCCGCGAGTCAGGAGACCTGCCGAGGTGATCACCCTTTCCGGGCGCGGGGCGCGTTGCGGAGGCGGTCGGACCGCAGAGGTGACATTTCACCGTCTGCGGAAGGGCCGGGCCCCTCCAAGGACATCCGAGGAACCGGCGCGGAAGGTCCGCGCCAGCAGAGGCCGAGAGACATGCCCCGCCTGCAGTCCACCCTTCCCATCATCGCCACCCTCGCCCTGACCGCGCTGCCGCAGCCCGGCCGGGCCGAGCCCATCGACCTGGGCGAGATCGTCGTCTCCGCCGACCTGACCCCGACGCCGGCCAACAAGGTCGGCGCCACCGTCGACATCGTCACCCGGGAGGATCTGCAGAAGGCCGCCCAGGGCAGCGTCGCGGACGCGCTGGCGCTGGTGCCGGGGATCACCATCCGGCCGACCGGCGGCGTCGGCGCGCAGACCGGGCTGTCGATCCGCGGCGTGTCGCAGAACTACATCAAGGTGCTGGTCGACGGCATCGACGTCACCGACCCGTCCGGGCCCCAGGTCGCCTATGACTTCGGCCGCCTCGGGACCGCCGGCATCGGCCGGATCGAGGTCCTGAAGGGCTCGCAATCGGCGCTCTACGGCGGTTCGGCCGTCGGCGGCGTGGTCAGCATCTCCTCGGCCAGGAGCGACAAGCCCGGCCTGCACCAGTATTTCGAGATGCGCTATGGCAGCCGTTCGACCGAGGCGCTGAATTACGGGCTGACGCTCAATGGCGAGAACTCGAGCCTGGCGCTGAACCTGAGCCATGTCTCCACCGACGGCATCGTCGACTATGTCGGCGCCGGCTCGGGCAATCTGCGCAACGCCTTCCGCTCGAACCGGATCTCGCTTGCCGGCAGCCACAGCTTCGACAACGGCGTCAAGATCGGTTTCTCGGCCTTCCACCAGAACAGCACCGGCCATTACGACGCCGGTGGCGTGCCCGGCAGCATTCCGGCGAAGTCCAGCGGCCTGCGGGTCTACAGCGATTTCGAGACCGGCGCGGTCCGCAACACCGTGGCGGTGACGACCTATCGGATCGACCGCTCCTACGATTCCGTCTGGGGAAGCTACCGCTATGTCGGCACCCGCAAGAGCCTGTCCTACAAGGGCACCGCGCCGATCAGCAGCGCCGCGACGCTGAGCTTCGGCCTCGAAGGCTCGCGCATCGGCTTCTCCAATTCCTCGGGGTCGCCGTCCAGCAGCTCGCGCTGGAAGCGCGGCGCGTTCACCGAACTGGCCTACAGCCCGACGGCGCAGCTCGATCTGAGCGCGGCGCTGCGCTACGACAACACCTCGGGCGTCGGCGGCGCCCCCTCGGCGCGGGTGGCGATGGCCTGGCGGCCGCAGCAGGATCTGACGGTTCGGGCTTCGGCCGGCACCGGCTTCCGCAACCCGTCGCTCTACGAGCTGAGCTATGCCGCCCCGGGCGTGTCGTTGCAGCGCGAGAAGAGCGACTCGGTCGATCTGGGGGTCGAGAAGCGCCTCTCGGAGGACACAGCGGTCAGCGCCACGGCCTTCTGGTTCTCGGTGCGCGACGCGATCTACAGCACGACGGTCTATCCGCCGACCTACCGCCAGGGCGGCAACGCGACCCGCTACGGGGTCGAGCTGGCGGGCCGGACCAAGCTGGGCAAGGTGTCGCTCAGGGGCGCCTATACCTACACCCTGTCCCATGCCGACAGCAGCCTGTCCGCCACCCAGTGGGGCGTCGCCAAGTACCTGCCGGCCCGCCACAAGATCTCGCTGGAGGCGAGCGCGCCGGTGACGGCGAAGCTGACCGCGGGGCTGTCGATCCTTGCGGCGGCGAACCGGCCGGGGCTGTCGGATTACATCGTCGCCAATGCCGATTTCACCTATGATCTGGGCAATGACGCCAAGGCCTATCTGCGGGTGGAGAACCTGACCAATGCCAGCTACCAGCTGGTGAAGGACTACGCCACGCCGGGACGGTCGGTCTATATCGGGCTGCGCAAGGAGTTCTGAGCCCGGGGGCGGGGCGCCCGGCGATCCTGACCGGCCCTGACCGGTTGCCGGCGCCCGGCACTTGGCGGCAAGGAGGCCCGGAGGCCGGGCGAGAGGAGCGACTGGAGCGGAATGGCCATGACCTGGCGTCCGATACGGCTTGCGGCGGCCGCGCTGGGGATCACCCTCGGCGCGGCCTTGACCGTTGCCGCCGCGCCGGCCCGCGTCGTCTCGATCAACCTATGCACCGACCAGCTGGCGATGATGCTGGCGGCGCCGGGGCAGCTGGCCTCGGTCTCATGGCTGGCGGCCGATCCGCGCTCCTCGGCGATGGCGGCGGCGGCCGGGGGCTACCGGCTCAACCACGCCCAGGCCGAGCAGATCTTCCTGATGCATCCCGACCTGGTGCTGGCCGGCAAATACAACGCGGCGGCGACCGTCTCGCTGCTGCGCCGGCTGGGGGTGACGGTGGTGCAGATCGCGCCGGCGACGTCTTTCGCCGATGTCCGGCGCAACCTGCTGGCGGTGGGCGCGGCGCTGGGCCGCGAGGCGCAGGCGCGCGAGATGGCCGACCGCTTCGATGCCGATCTGGCGGCGCTGCGGGTGACGGGCGAGACGCCGGCGCCGGCGGCGCTCTACTATCCCAGTGGCTACACGCCGGGGGCGGGAACGCTGGCCGACGAGATCCTCAAGCTGACCGGGTTCCGCAACATCGCCGCGCAGGCCGGGGTCAGCGGCGGCGGCACGCTGCCGCTGGAGAAGCTGGTGATGGCGCGGCCGAGGCTGATCGTGACCTCGGCGCCCTATCCCGGCGAATCGCGGGCCGAGGAAATCCTGCGTCACCCGGCGCTGCGCGACGTCCGGGCGCAGGCGATGCACGTCACCTCGGATGCCGACTGGGTCTGCGGCACGCCGAAGCTGCTGGGCGCGGTGGCGAAGATGGCGCAGGCAAGGCGGGCGCTGGAGGGCGGCAAATGAGCTATCGCGGCCTCCTCGTCGCGCTGGGCGCGCTTGTCGTCGCGCTGTTCGCCGCCTCGCTGCTGATCGGGCCGGCGGCGATCGGGCTGCGGGCCAGCCTGCACGCGCTGGTCACCGGCGAGGGCGGGCCGGTGGTGCTGGTGATGCGCGAGATCCGGCTGCCGCGGGCGCTTCTGGGGGCGATGATCGGCGCCGTGCTGGGGCTGTCCGGCGCCGCCTTGCAGGGGTTCCTGCGCAACCCGCTGGCCGAGCCGGGGCTGATCGGGATCTCCGGCGCGGCGGCGCTGGGGGCGGTGATCTCGCTGCAGACCGGGCTGGCCGCCGCCTTCGCCCTGGCGCTGCCGCTGGCGGCGCTGGCGGGCGCGGTGGCGGCGGTGGTGCTGATCCTGGCGCTGGCCGGGCCGCGCGGCACGGCGCTGACCCTGATCCTGGCCGGGATCGCGATTTCCGCCTTCGCGGCGGCGCTGACGGCGCTGGTGCTGAACCTGTCGCCGAATCCCTATGCCGCGGCCGAGATCGTGTTCTGGATGATGGGCTCTCTGGCCGACCGCTCGATGACCCATGTCTGGCTGGCGGCGCCGTTCATGGCCGTCGGCGCGGCGATGCTGTTCAGCCTCGGCCGCGGGCTGGACGCGCTGACGCTGGGCGAGGACGCGGCCGAGGCGATGGGGATCCGGCTGGGTCGGTTGCGGCTGGTGCTGATCCTCGGCACCGCGGCGGTGGTGGGCGCGGCGACGGCGGTGTCGGGCGCGATCGGCTTCGTCGGGCTGGTGATCCCGCATATCCTGCGGCCCTTCACCGGCGGGCGGCCATCGCGACTGTTGCCGGCCTCGGCGCTGGGCGGGGCGGCGATGGTGCTGGCAGCGGATGTCGCGGTGCGGCTGATCGCGCCCGACCGCGACCTCAAGCTGGGGGTGCTGACGGCGCTGGTCGGGGCGCCGTTCTTCCTGCACCTGATCTGGCGCACCCGGAGGGCCGAGCGGTGAGCCTGCTGGCGCTGGAGAACCTGACCGTGCGGCGCGGCGAATGCCCGGTGGTCGACCATGTCAGCCTGACGGTCGGGGCGGGCGAGTTCGTCGGCCTGATCGGTCCCAACGGTGCCGGCAAGACGACGCTGATGCGCGGCGCGCTGGGGCTGCTGCCGGCCGAGGGGCGCAGCAGCCTGGCCGGGATGACGCCGCGGGCGCGGGCCCATGCCGCGGCCTGGATGCCGCAGGCGCGCGAGGTCGCCTGGCCGGTGACGGTCGAGACGCTGGTGAGCCTTGGCCGGACGCCGCATCTGGGGCTGCGCGGCCCCGGCGCGGTGGACCGGGCGGCGGTCGACCGGGCGCTGGAACGGATGGGGCTGGCGGGGTTCCACGACCGCATCGCCACCGAGCTGTCGGGCGGCGAGCAGGCGCGGGTGCTGATCGCAAGGGCGCTGGCACAGGAAACGCCGCTCTTGATGGCCGACGAGCCGATCGCCGGGCTCGATCCGGAAAGCCAGATCCGGACCATGGAGGTCTTTGCCGGGCTGGCCGCCGAGGGCCATGCCGTCCTCGCCTCGCTGCACGATCTCGGGCTGGCGGCGCGGCATTGCTCGCGGCTGCTGATGCTGGACCGCGGCCGGCTGGTGGCCGACGGGGCGCCGGACGCGGTGCTGACGCCGGAGAACCTCGATGCCGTCTTCGGGGTGCGTGCCTATTACGCCCGGACCGAGGACGGGCCGGTGTTCCAGCCGCTGGGGGTGACGCGCTGATGGCGCCGCCGGGGGAAGGGATAGCTCCGGTCCGCGCGGCCCCCAGTCCGGGGCCGGGCATGGCCCCCGGGTCAAACTGAACCGCCGCCCCTTGCAGGGGGCGGCACGCGGAACTAAGACTCCTGAAAGCGCAGCGGCACTAGAATTCCCCAACAGCTCGAGGCAGGCCGAAATGAAAGATCCGATCGACACCTATATGAACACCCTGGTCCCGATGGTGGTCGAGCAGACCTCGCGCGGGGAGCGGGCCTACGACATCTTCTCGCGCCTGCTCAAGGAGCGGATCATCTTCCTCTCCGGCCCGGTTCATGACGGCATGTCGAGCCTGATCGTCGCCCAGCTGCTGCATCTCGAGGCCGAGAATCCGTCGAAAGAGATCTCGATGTACATCAACAGCCCGGGCGGCGTGGTGACCAGCGGTCTGTCGATCTACGACACGATGCAATACATCAAGCCCAAGGTCTCGACCCTGGTGATCGGGCAGGCGGCCTCGATGGGCTCGCTCTTGCTGACCGCCGGCGCCAAGGACATGCGCTTCGCGCTGCCCAACAGCCGGATCATGGTGCACCAGCCCTCGGGCGGCTACCAGGGCCAGGCGACGGATATCATGATCCACGCCCAGGAGACCCAGAAGCTGAAGGACCGGCTGAACCAGATCTACGTCAAGCATACCGGCCAGGACTTCGACACCGTCGTCGCCGCGCTCGAGCGCGACAACTTCATGTCGGCCGAGGATGCCAAGGCGTGGGGGCTGGTCGACGAGATCGTCGAGAGCCGCGAGGCGGTCGAGGACACGTCGAAATGATAGCGCCGCTGCGGCGGATCTGCCGCAGGCGGGAATTAGGCATTGTGAAGGATATGTGGCTGCCCTAGACTCACCCAATGGGGCCGCAGCCAGGCAGGCCGCGGCCTCACGGCAAACCTGCAGCCGCAGAGGAACGATATGGCGAACACTTCCGGCAGCGACAGCAAGAACACGCTCTACTGCTCTTTCTGTGGAAAGAGTCAGCATGAAGTGCGCAAGCTGATCGCCGGCCCCACGGTCTTCATCTGCGACGAATGCGTCGAACTCTGCATGGACATCATCCGTGAAGAGACCAAGAGCGCGGGGCTGAAAGCGACCGACGGCGTGCCGACGCCGCGCGAAATCTGCCAGGTGCTGGACGATTACGTGATCGGCCAGGCCCATGCCAAGCGCGTGCTCTCGGTGGCGGTGCACAACCACTACAAGCGGCTCAACCATTCGGCCAAGGCGGCCGATATCGAGCTCAGCAAGTCGAACATCCTGCTGATCGGCCCGACCGGCTGCGGCAAGACGCTGCTGGCCCAGACGCTGGCGCGGATCCTCGACGTGCCCTTCACCATGGCCGACGCCACCACGCTGACCGAGGCCGGCTATGTCGGCGAGGATGTCGAGAACATCATCCTCAAGCTGCTTCAGGCCAGCGAATACAATGTCGAGCGGGCGCAGCGCGGCATCGTCTATATCGACGAGGTCGACAAGATCACCCGCAAGTCCGACAACCCCTCGATCACCCGCGACGTCTCGGGCGAGGGGGTGCAGCAGGCGCTGCTGAAGATCATGGAGGGCACCGTCGCCTCGGTGCCGCCCCAGGGCGGGCGCAAGCATCCGCAGCAGGAATTCCTGCAGGTCGACACCACCAACATCCTGTTCATCTGCGGCGGCGCCTTCGCCGGGCTGGAGAAGATCATCGCCCAGCGGGGCAAGGGCTCGTCGATCGGCTTCGGCGCCGACGTGAAGGAGAACGACACCCGCGGCGTCGGCGAGATGTTCAAGGAGCTCGAGCCCGAGGACCTGCTGAAATTCGGCCTGATCCCGGAATTCGTCGGCCGCCTGCCGGTGATCGCGACGCTGACCGACCTCGACGAGGAGGCGCTGGTCACCATCCTGACCGGGCCCAAGAACGCGCTGGTCAAGCAGTACCAGCGGCTGTTCGACATCGAGGACGTGCAACTGACCTTCACCGAGGACGCGCTCAGGGCGATCGCGCAGCGGGCGATCAAGCGCAAGACCGGCGCCCGCGGCCTGCGCTCGATCATGGAGGACATCCTGCTCGACACCATGTTCGAACTGCCGGGCATGGACGAGGTCGAGGAGGTCGTGGTCAACGAGGAGGCGGTCACCGCCGACGACGCCAAGCCGCTGCTGATCTACGCCAAGGCGTCGAAGGACGAATCCGCCAGCGCCGGCTGAGGCCGGGTTGCGCCGAAAACAGACACGGAAATCGGCGGGCTTCGGCCCGCCTTTCCATTCCGTGAACGGGGCGCGGGTATAGCCACTGGACCTTCCGCGCGTCCTGGTCCATATGAGGGGAAACTGTCCTCGGAGGGGTTTTGATGTATTTTCTGCTGCGCCTTCTGACCTGGTGGAACAGCCAGACGCTCGGTACCCAGATCTTCACTTGGCGCAAGGGCGTGAAAGTGGGCGAGGACGCCGAGGGCAATGTTTTTTACCGCACCGCCGACGGCAAGCGCCGCTGGGTGATCTACAACGGCGAGAGCGAGGCGAGCCGGATCTCGCCCGACTGGCACGGCTGGCTGCACTTCACCTGGGACGAGCCGCCGACCGCCAAGCCGCTGGCCCACAAGGCCTGGGAAAAGCCGCATCACGAGAACTTCACCGGCACCGCGCTGGCCTATGTGCCGCCGGGGTCGATTCGCCGCCCCGATCCGGTCGAGCGCCGCGATTACGAGGCCTGGCAGCCGGAATAACCATGGCGCAGAATCCCACAGAGGTCGCCGTCGGGGGCGTGGTTCTGGCGGTGGCGATCGGCTTCATGGTCTACGCCGCCCAGGCCACCGGCTTTTCGCGCGCCAGCGGTGGCTATCCGCTGCATGCCTCGTTCCGCTCGGTCGAGGGCATCACCACCGGCGCCGATGTCAAGCTGGCCGGGGTCAAGGTGGGCACGATCACCGACCTCGAGCTCAACCCCAAGACCTTCTTCGCCGACGCCACGATCAACATCAAGAACGGCATCGAGATCCCGACCGACAGCGCGATCCTGATTTCGCAGGACGGGCTGCTGGGCGGCTCCTATGTCGAGATCGTGCCCGGCGGGGCGATCGACAACCTCCAGCCCGGCGACGAGATCGAGGACACCCAGGGCGCGGTCAGCCTGATCTCGCTGCTGATGAAATTCGTCTCGGGCAATGGCGGCAACGGCAGCGATGGCGCTGCCGCCGATCCGGGGGCGACGAAATGAGCCTGCGCGGGCCGGCGCTGGCGCTAGCCGTGGCGCTGTGCGCGCCGGCGGTCCTGGCCCAGCAGGCCACCGATCCCAATGGCGGCATCGTCACCACGCCGCTGCCGGGGCCGGATATCGGCGGCAACACGACGATGGACGGCTCTTCGCAGGACGGGACCTCGCAGGACGGGACCATCCCGGGCGCCCAGGGCGGTTTCGTCGCCGACGGCACCGGGCTGGGCAATGTCACCGACAGCTCGACCCCGGGCACGGTCAGCGCGCCGACATCGGAAAAGGTGACCGAGGCGCCGAAGGGCGGGGTGGTGCGCTGGCTCGACAAGGTCTCGGGCAAGACCGTCGACGTGCCGCTGGCGCCGGGCGATTCCGCCAAGGAAGGCCGGCTGACCATCACCTTGCAGCAATGCCGCTACCCGGTCGACGACCCGTCCTCGAACGCCTATGCCTATCTGGTGATCCATGACAGCCAGGTGCAGGACCCGATCTTCAAGGGCTGGATGATCGCCTCGAGCCCGGCGCTCAACCCGCTCGACAGCCCGCGCTACGACGTCTGGCTGTTGCGCTGCACCACTTCCTGAGGGGTCGGGACCGGCCCCTGGCGGTCGAAATCCGCCGTCTTCTCCAGCGCCGCCTCCAGGCGCCGGTGATACTCCGCCCGGCTGATCTCGACCGCGCCGAGGCTGGCCAGGTGCTCGGTCAGGAACTGGGTGTCGAACAGGGTGAAGCCGCCCGCGCGCAGCCGGTCGACCAGATAGGCCAGCGCGATCTTCGAGGCGTCGCGGCGGCGCGAGAACATGCTCTCGCCGAAGAAGGCGGCCCCCAGGGTCACGCCGTAGACGCCGCCGACCAGCTCCGTGCCCTCCCAGACCTCCATCGAATGGGCGAAGCCGGCATGGTGCAGCGTCAGCGTCAGCTCGAAGATGGCGTCGTTGATCCAGGTCTCTTCGCGATCGGCGCAGCCCTGCATGACCCCGGCGAAATCGGTGTCGGTTCGAATCGTGAAAGGTTCGGCAAGGATCCGGCGTCGAAGCGAGCGGGAGATGTGGAAATTTTCCAACGGGAAAACCCCGCGCCAGGTCGGGTCGATCCAGTGCAGCTCGGGATCGTCGCGCGTTTCCGCCATCGGGAAGATGCCCATGGCATAGGCGCGCAACAGCAGCTCGGGCGTGATCGGCTGGCTCATCCGTGGCATCTTTCCCTGTCCGGCCCGCAGCCGCCGCGCCGTTGAATAGGGCTTTGCGTTCAGCGCCCGAACGGGCAGATTGATGCGCAGAGCAGAGGCGAGGGCAACATGGGTTTTTTCGACTTCATCGGAGATCTAGCAGGCTACGAGGACGCCAACCAGCCGGTGGCGCGGATGAATGCGCGCCACGAGATGATCGTGACGCCCTTCGCCGAGGAAATCCGCGGCGCCCGGGTGCTCGACCTTGCTGCGCATGACGGCCGCTGGTCCTATGCGCTGGCGGGCGCCGGTGCGGCGCAGGTGGTGGGCGTCGAGGCGCGGCCCGAGCTGATCGCCCGCTTTCCCGGCTTTCCCGATCCCGAGTTGCGGGCGAAGGTCGAGCTGCGCTGCAACGACCTCTACGACGAGATCGACGCCGAGGCCGCCCGCGGCGAAACCTATGACGTCGTCGCGGTCTACGGCATCCTCTACCACCTGATGGACCATTTCCGCCTGTTCCAAGGCCTGCGCCGGCTGCAGCCGAAGCTGGTCATCGTCGACAGCGAGTTCATCCGTCGGCCCAACCCGATGATCCAGCTGGTCAAGGAGCGGACCGACAACGTGCTGAACGCCGCGCCCCAGATCGAGGGCCAGAAGGTGGCGGTCAAGGGCGTGCCCTCCTTCAAGGCGATGGAGCTGATGGCCGAGGCGCTCGACTATCGCATCGACTGGGTCGACTGGGACGCCCGTCCGGCGAACCGCCGCGCCGGCGTGGGCGACTACTACCGCGATACCAAGATGCGCCGCGCCACCTGCGCCCTGCGCCCGCTCTGAGCGCCGGTTCCTGAGCGCCGGTTCCGGGCTGGCGTCGCGGCTTGATGAAACAGGGCCGCGAACGGCCCAGTTCCTGCTGACAAATAACCCGGGGGTCCGGGGGCGGCGCCCCCGGCCTGTGGCCCGTCCTCAGGCGGCGCCCTTGCCGTAATGGCTGGCCAGCCATTTCTCGAGCCAGTGGATGTTGTAGTCGCCGGCGATGATTTCCGGTTCTTCCAGCAGGTCGTGGAACAGCGGCACCGTGGTCTCGACGCCGTCGACGATCAGCTCGCCCAGCGCCCGGTGCAGCCGCGCCAGCGCCTCGGTCCGGTCGCGGCCGTGGACGATCAGCTTGCCGATCAGGCTGTCGTAATAGGGCGGGATCGAGTAGCCGGCATAGAGCGCCGAATCCATCCGCACGCCCAGCCCGCCGGGGGCGTGGAAGACGTTGACCCTGCCCGGACGCGGGGCGAATTCCGGCACCTTCTCGGCGTTGATCCGGACCTCGATGGCATGGCCGTTGATCTCGAGCTCGTTCTGGCCGAAGGACAGCGGCATGCCCGAGGCGACCCGGATCTGCTCGCGCACCAGGTCGACGCCGAAGATCGCCTCGGTGACGGGGTGCTCGACCTGCAGCCGGGTGTTCATCTCGATGAAGTAGAACTCGCCATCCTCGAACAGGAACTCGATCGTGCCGGCGCCGGCATAGCCGATGCTGGCCACCGCGTCGGCGCAGATCTTGCCGATCCGGTCGCGCTGCTCGGCCGTGATCACCGGGCCCGGCGCTTCCTCGAACACCTTCTGGTGGCGGCGCTGGAGCGAGCAGTCGCGCTCGGCGAGGTGGACGGCGTTGCCCTTGCCGTCGCCGAAGACCTGGATCTCGATATGGCGCGGCTTCTGCAGGTATTTCTCGATATAGACCTCGTCGTTGCCGAAGGCCGCCTTGGCCTCGACCCGGGCGGTGCGGAAGGCGCTTTCCAGCTCGCTGGCGTCGCGCGCCACCTTCATGCCGCGGCCGCCGCCGCCGGCAGTGGCCTTGATGATCACCGGGTAGCCGATCTCTTCCGCCACCCGCAGCGCCGCCGCCACGTCGGGCACGCCGCCGTCCGAGCCGGGCACGACCGGGATGCCGAGCTTCTCGGCCGTCTCCTTGGCGGTGATCTTGTCGCCCATGATGCGGATATGTTCCGCCGAGGGGCCGATGAAGGCGATTCCGTGATCCTCGAGCACCTGGACGAAATTGGCGTTCTCGGACAGGAAGCCGTAGCCGGGATGGATCGCCTCGGCGCCGGTGATCTCGCAGGCCGAGACGATGGCCGGGACCGAGAGGTAGCTGTCGGTCGAGGAATTGGGCCCGATGCAGACCGATTCGTCGGCCATGCGGACATGCATGGCATCGGCATCGGCGGTCGAATGGACGGCGACGGACCTGATCCCCATCTCGCGGCAGGCCCGAATGACGCGGAGCGCGATCTCGCCCCGGTTGGCGATCAGGATCTTCTCGAACATCGCCGGCCCCCTTATTCGAGGATGACCAGAGGCGCGCCGTATTCCACCGGGCTGCCGTCTTCGACCAGGATGCGCTTGACGGTACCGGCGCGCGGCGCCGGGATGTGGTTCATCGTCTTCATCGCCTCGACGATCAGCAGGGTGTCGCCCTCGCTGACCTGGGTGCCGATGCTGACGAAGTTTTCGGCGCCCGGTTCCGGCGCCAGGTAGGCGGTGCCGACCATCGGCGAGGTGACGGCGCCGGGATGCTGGGCCGGGTCTTCCGCGACGGCCGGGGCGGCCGCGGGGGCGGCTGCCGGGGCCGCGGCGGGCGCCGGCGCCGGCGCGGCGGTGGCCGTCGTGGTCACGACGTTGGCCTGCTTGGTGACGCGCACGTTCAGGCTGTCATTCTCGCCATATTCCCGCTTGACGCTCAGCTCGGTCAGCTCGTTGGCGTTGAGCAATTCGGCGAGCGCCTGGATGAAGGCGACGTCAGTGTCATGGGGTTGCTTGGTCATGCCGTCCTCGGTCGGTCTTTGCTGCCCGTTCGGTGCAGGCCGTGGCCTTTTGGTTGGGCGCTTATACGCCAGCTATCCGGGGGTGAAAAGCGCCAGTTTCGTCTCGGTCGCAACGCGAATCCCGGGGCGCCCGGACCGGGACTTGACCGTTTTTCGGGCAGAACCGGCCGCCAAGACGTTGATTTTCCCGCAAACGGCGGCTGACGGCGGAAAGTGAAAATTTACCATTTGATAAAAAAATGGCGCTGTGGCAGCTTTTTCTCAAAACAAAGACCAACGGGAGAGCCACCTTGTCGAATACACCGCTGACGCCCGGCGTGGTGCCGGGCCGCCTGCCGGCCGGCGCCTATGCCGACAATTTCGCGGACATGGAACCGCCGCTCGACGCGCATGAGGCGCGGGTGGCGGCCGACCGCTGCTATTTCTGCCATGACGCGCCCTGCACGGTCGCCTGTCCGACCACGATCGACGTGCCGCTGTTCATCCGCCAGATCGCGACCGGCACGCCCGAGGCGGCGGCGAAGACGATCCTGAGCCAGAACATCCTCGGCGGCATGTGCGCCCGGGTCTGCCCGACCGAGCAGCTGTGCGAGGAGGCCTGCGTGCGCGAGGCGGCCGAGGGCAAGCCGGTCGAGATCGGCCGGCTGCAACGCTACGCCACCGACGTGCTGATGGCGCATGGGGCGCAGCCCTTCACCCGCGCCGCCGCGACCGGCAAGAAAGTGGCCGTGGTCGGCGCCGGCCCGGCGGGCCTGTCGGCGGCGCACCGGCTGGCGATGCTGGGCCACGAGGTCACGCTCTATGACGGCCGCGACAAGCCGGGCGGGCTGAACGAATACGGCATCGCCGCCTACAAGACGGTCGACGGCTTCGCCCAGGCCGAGGTCGACTGGCTGCTCAAGATCGGCGGCATCTCGGTGGTCCATGCCAAGCGGCTGGGGGCGGAACTGTCGCTCGACGCGCTGCAGCAGGAGTTCGACGCGGTGTTCCTGGGCATCGGCCTCGCCGGCGTCAACGCGCTGCGCACCGAGGGCGAGGAGAAATCCCATGTCCGCGACGCGGTCGATTTCATCGCCGAGCTGCGCCAGAGCGGCGACCTGTCGAAGCTGCCGGTCGGCCGCGACGTCGTCGTCATCGGCGGCGGCATGACCGCGGTGGATGCCGCGGTGCAGTCGAAGCTGCTGGGCGCCGAGACCGTCACCATCGTCTACCGCCGCGGGCAGGAGAAGATGTCGGCTTCGGAATACGAACAGGAATACGCGACCTCGAAGGGCGTGCGTATCATCGCCGGTGCGGCGCCGGTCAGGCTGATCGGCAACGGCGCGGTCACGGCGGTCGAGTTCGCCTATACCGAGGAGGGGCCGAACGGCCTGACCCTGACCGACGAGACCTTCCGGCTCAAGGCCGACCAGGTGTTCAAGGCCATCGGCCAGAGCCTCGAGGGCGCGCCCGAGGGGCTGGCGCTGGCAGGCCGCAAGATCGCCGTCACCGGCCCGGGCCGGACCAGCATCGCGGGCGTCTGGGCCGGGGGCGACTGCGCCTCGGGCGGCGACGACCTCACCGTCACCGCGGTGGCCGAGGGCCGCGACGCGGCGATGGACATTCACACGGCCCTGATGGGCTGAGGGAGGCAGAGATGGCCAATCTTCAAAGCGAATTCGTCGGCATCAAGTCGCCCAACCCGTTCTGGCTCGCCTCGGCGCCGCCGACCGACAAGGAATACAACGTCCGCCGCGCCTTCGAGGCCGGCTGGGGCGGCGTCGTCTGGAAGACCTTGGGCGAGGACGGCCCGCCGGTCGTCAACGTCAACGGCCCGCGCTACGGTGCCATCTACGGTGCCGACCGCCGGCTGCTGGGGCTGAACAACATCGAGCTGATCACCGACCGGCCGCTGGAGGTGAACCTGCGCGAGATCAAGCAGGTCAAGCGCGACTATCCCGACCGGGCGCTGGTCGTGTCGCTGATGGTGCCGTGCCAGGAGGAGGCGTGGAAGGCGATCCTGCCGCTGGTCGAGGAGACCGGCGCCGACGGGATCGAGCTCAACTTCGGCTGCCCGCACGGCATGGCCGAGCGCGGCATGGGCTCGGCCGTCGGCCAGGTGCCGGAATATATCGAGATGGTGACCCGCTGGTGCAAGCAGAACACGCGGATGCCGGTGATCGTCAAGCTGACGCCGAACATCACCAACATCCTCTACCCGGCCGAGGCGGCAAAGCGCGGCGGGGCGGATGCGGTTTCGCTGATCAACACCATCAACTCGATCACCTCGGTCGATCTCGACCTTTTCGCGCCGCAGCCGACCATCGACGGCAAGGGCACCCATGGCGGCTATTGCGGCCCGGCGGTGAAGCCGATCGCGCTCAACATGGTGGCCGAGATTGCCCGCAACCCCGAGACCGCCGGTCTGCCGATCAGCGGCATCGGCGGGGTGACGACCTGGCGCGATGCCGCGGAGTTCCTGGCGCTGGGGGCGGGCAACGTGCAGGTCTGCACCGCGGCCATGACCTATGGCTTCAAGGTGGTGCAGGAGATGATCTCGGGCCTGAGCCAGTGGATGGACGACAAGGGCCATGACAGCGTCGCCTCGGTGGTCGGCCGCGCGGTGCCCAATGTCACCGACTGGCAGTATCTCAACCTCAACTATGTCACCAAGGCCAAGATCGACCCGGAGGCCTGCATCAAGTGCGGCCGCTGCTATGCCGCCTGCGAGGATACCAGCCACCAGGCGATCGCGATGTCGGAAGACCGGGTGTTCGAGGTCAAGGACGAGGAATGCGTCGCCTGCAACCTCTGCGTCGATGTCTGCCCGGTCGAGGGCTGCATCACCATGGAGCAGCTGGCGAAGGGCGTGGTCGACCCGCGCACCGGCCAGACCGTGGGCGATTACGCCAACTGGACGACCCATCCCAACAACCCCGCGGCACAGGCGGCGGAGTAGGGGGCGGGCCGGCGGTGCGAGCCGCTGCCGGCCGACCCTTCCGGGGTGCCCACCCCGTCTGGCGCCCGGTCCCTGTGCGTGGACCGGGCGCTTTTTCGTTGCCCTTCTTGCAGCCGTGGTCCGGTTGGGAAGGCGAAATGACGCTTGGTGCCATGCCTCTTCCGCCCGGTGCGCGCGGGAACCGCGCAGGGCGAGGCGATCAGGAGGGGGGCGAAGCCGATGCGTCGGGAGGTGATGCCTCACCGCGGCGTCAGGGCGTTGGTATAAAGCCGGGTCAGGAAGTCCAGCGCCCCGGCATGGGTGGACTCGGCCGGCTCCTGCAGCACGCCGCGGACCTGGACCTCGAAATCGGCGTAATGCTGGGTCGTCGCCCAGATCGAGAAGATCAGGTGGCGCGGATCGACCGGGGCCAGCTTGCCCGCCGCCATCCAGCCCTCGATCACCGCCGCCTTCTCGTCCACCAGATCGCGCAGATCGCCCTCGATCAGGTCGAGGATGCGCGGCGCGCCCTGCAGGATCTCGTTGGCGAACAACCGGCTTTCGCGCGGGTAATCGCGGCTCAGTTCCAGCTTGCGGCGGACATAGCCGAGGATTTCCGCCACCGGCTCGCCCGCCGGATCGAGCGCGCGCAGCGGGTCGAGCCAGGTATCCATCAGCCCGGCCAGCAGCTCGACATGCATCGCCTCCTTGGAGGGGAAGTAATAGAGCAGGTTGGGCTTGGACAGGCCCGCGACCTCGGCGATCTGGTCCAGCGTCGCGCCGCGGAAGCCGAATTGCGAGAACACCTCGAGCGCGGCATCCAGGATCGCCTGGCTGTTCTTGCGCTGGATGCGGGTGCGGGGGCGTGTCTCGTTCATCGGCGGCCTTCCATCATTTCATCTGCAACAGTCTTGCCGAAACCGGCCCGGGGAAAAAGCCCATTTGCACCTTTTGTCGCCAGCTGACGAATCCCCCTTGCCAAGTGATGGGCGATTTCCTTGACTGGCGCCGACGCTCTGCTAGCGTGATCCTGACCATCTGGTCAAATTATGAAATCTCCGCACCGGATGCGCCGCGGGGCGCCGGCCGGTCGCGGTCGTGTGAAGGAGAGCCCGATGGCCCTTGATCGCAAACCCGCCCCGAACGACCTCGATGCCTTCTGGATGCCCTTCACGGCGAACCGCCAGTTCAAGAAGGCGCCGCGCATGCTCGTCGGCGCCAAGGACATGTATTACACCTCGTCCGACGGGCGCCAGGTGCTGGACGGCACCGCCGGGCTGTGGTGCTGCAACGCCGGCCATTGCCGGCCCAAGATCACCGAGGCGATCCAGAAGCAGGCGGCCGAGCTCGACTACGCGCCGGCCTTCCAGATGGGCCACCCGCTCGCCTTCGAGCTGGCCAACCGGCTGGTCGACGTCGCGCCCAAGGGGATCGAGCACGTCTTCTACACCAACTCCGGCTCCGAGAGCGTCGAGACCGCGCTCAAGCTGGCGATCGCCTATCACCGCGCCCGCGGCGACGGCGCCCGCACCCGGTTGATCGGCCGCGAGCGCGGCTATCACGGCGTCAACTTCGGCGGCATCTCGGTCGGCGGCATCGTCAATAACCGCAAGATGTTCGGCAGCCTGCTGACCGGCGTCGACCACCTGCCGCATACCCATCTGCCCGAGCAGAACGCCTTCACCCGCGGCCAGCCGGAACATGGCGCCAACCTCGCCGACGAGCTGGAGCGGATCGTCGCCCTGCACGGCGCCGAGACCATCGCCGCGGTGATCGTCGAACCGATGGCGGGCTCGACCGGCGTGCTGCTGCCGCCGAAGGGCTATCTGCAGCGGCTGCGCGAGATCACCAAGAAGCACGGCATCCTGCTGATCTTCGACGAGGTCATCACCGGCTTCGGCCGCCTCGGCAGCAGCTTTGCGGCCGAGCATTTCGGCGTGTTGCCCGACATGATGACCACGGCCAAGGGCCTGACCAACGGCGTCATCCCGATGGGCGCGGTGCTGACCACGGGCGAGGTGCACGACGCCTTCATGCAGGGCCCCGAGCACATGATCGAGCTGTTCCACGGCTACACCTATTCCGGCAACCCGATCGCCGCCGCCGCCGGCATTGCGACGCTGGACACCTACAAGGAAGAAGGCCTGTTCGAGCGCGCCGCCGAGCTGGCGCCCTATTGGGAGGACGCGCTGCACGGGCTCAAGGGCCTGCCGCATGTGATCGACATCCGCAACATGGGCCTGATCGGCGCCGTCGAGCTGGAAGGCATCCCGGGCGAGCCGACCAAGCGCGCCTTCTCGGCCTTCCTCAAGGCCTACGAGAAGGGGATCATGATCCGGACGACGGGCGACATCATCGCCATGTCGCCGCCGCTGATCATCGACAAGGCCCAGATCGACCAGCTGATCGGCACCCTGGCCGACGTTCTGAAGACGCTGGACTGATGCGTCCCCAGGCCGTTGCCACGCTGCTGCACGAGGACGAGCGGGTGCGCGTCACCCGTTTCGACTTCGCGCCGGGGGCCGAGACCGGGTGGCATGTCCACGGCATGGAATATGTCATCACCACGGTGACCGATTGCAGCCTGCTGCTGGAATTGCCGGGCGGCGAGACCGCCCGCAGCGACATCCCCGCCGGCAGCGCCTACAGCCGGCCGATGGGGACCGAGCACAACGTCATCAACGGCGGCGACGCCCCGATGACCTTCGTCGAGGTGGAGTTGAAGGGGTAGGGGGCTCGGCCTCCCCCTGGTTCCATCCCTGACCATCTGTCTTGCCCGGCGTTTACGCCGGGCAGCGCCCGACCCGCCCCCCACCGGGGCGGGCGCTGTTGGCGGCGAAGGTGCAAAAAGCATGGCGCCGGGGCTTTGAAGAACGAAGCGCTCAGTTCTACCCCCGCCCCGGACGGGTCGGGCGCTGCCCTCATACTGGATGACGGGCGCGGTCGCCTAGATCGCCACTCCGATCCCGCGCAGGATGATTTCCTTCACGCTCGCCTTCGCCGCCTCCCATTGGGCGTCGTCCAGCGGCTTGCCGCCGTTCAGCGTCTCGATCTGGTGGCCGAAATCGGCGTAATGCTGGGTCGTCGCCCAGAGCATGTAGAGCAGGTGCTCGGGGTTGACCGGCGCCATCTTGCCCTCGGCGATCCAGCGTTCGATGACGGCGACGCGGCCCCGTGTCCACTCGGTCAGCGTCGTCTCGAGGTAGTCCTGGATCACCGGCGCGCCGTGCATCACCTCCGACGCCCAGACCTTGGAGCCGTTGGGATGGTGGCGCGAGATTTCCATCTTGGCGTCGATATAGGCGCCGATGCCCTCGGCCGGGCCGGCGGCCTCGTCCATCGCATCCGCCGCCCGCAGCCAGATCAGGAAGATGCGGTTGACGACCGAGCGGTAGAGCTCTTCCTTGGTGGCGAAGTAGTAGTGCAGGTTGGCCTTGGGCAGCCCGGCGACATCGGCGATCAGCTGCATCGTCGCTCCGCCGAATCCCGCTTCGGCGAAAACCGACTCGGCCGCCGTCAGAATCGTGCTTTCGGTTGCGCGTCGCGCCGCTTCGCGCCGCCCTTTTTTTGGGCGATTGATGGCTGTTTCGTCGCTCATGACCCCTGTCGCACCGAGAAAAACGTTGACCGAATGGTCAGAACGTGGCCTGCTGAGTTTGACCATATGGTCAGAATTGGTTTCGTCGCAAGAGGGCACAAGCCCCGACCGACAGGGAGAATGAAAGATGGCAGCACCTGGTGAGAACCTCAGGATCAATGGCGAACGGCTGTGGGACAGCCTGATGGAGATGGCCAAGATCGGCCCCGGCGTCGCCGGCGGCAACAACCGCCAGACCCTGACCGACGCCGATGCCGAGGGCCGCGCGCTGTTCCAGAAATGGTGCGAGGCGGCGGGCCTGACGATGGGCGTCGACACCATGGGCAACATGTTCGCCCGGCGCGAGGGCACCGATCCCGACGCGCTGCCGGTCTATGTCGGCAGCCACCTCGACACCCAGCCGACCGGCGGCAAATACGACGGCGTGCTGGGCGTGCTCGGCGGGCTCGAGATCGTCCGCACGCTGAACGACCTCGGCATCAAGACCAAACACCCGATCGTGGTCACCAACTGGACCAACGAGGAGGGCACCCGCTTCGCCCCGGCGATGCTGGCTTCCGGCGTCTTCGCCGGCATGCACACCCAGGACTGGGCCTATGACCGCGCCGATGCCGAGGGCAAGAAATTCGGCGACGAGCTGAAACGGATCGGCTGGGTCGGCGACGAGGAGGTCGGTGCGCGCAAGATGCACGCGATGTTCGAGCTGCATATCGAGCAGGGCCCGATCCTCGAGGCCGAGGGCAAGGATATCGGCGTCGTCACCCATGGCCAGGGTCTGAGCTGGACCCAGGTCACGGTGCACGGCAAGGACAGCCATACCGGCTCGACCCCGATGCCGATGCGCAAGAATGCCGGCCTCGGCATGGCGCGCATCCTCGAGCTGGTCGACGAGATCGCCTGGTCGCACAAGCCGCACGCGGTCGGCGCGGCGGGCCATATCGACGTCTACCCCAATTCGCGCAACGTCATCCCCGGCAAGGCGGTCTTCACCGTCGATTTCCGCTCGCCCGACCTGGCGGTGATCGAGGACATGGAGAAACGGCTGCGCGCGGGCGGGCAGAAGATCTGCGACGAGATGGGCCTGACCGTCGAGTTCGAGAAGGTCGGCGGCTTCGACCCGGTGGCCTTCGATGCCGGCTGCGTGACCGCGGTGCGCAACGCCGCCGAGCGGTTGGGCTATTCCCACATGAACATCATCTCGGGCGCCGGCCACGATGCCTGCTGGATCAACCGGGTGGCGCCGACGGCGATGGTGATGTGCCCCTGCGTCGACGGGCTGAGCCACAACGAGGCCGAGGAGATCAGCCCGGACTGGGCCCGCGCCGGGGCCGATGTGCTGTTCCATGCCGTGGTCGAAACCGCCGGCATCGTCGAGTAGGGTGGCGAGGCCGGGGGGCTGTCTGCCCCGTCGCCATCGTCTCTCGGACCGATGGCGCGACAATGACGATGCCCCCCGAGGATATTTTCGAGCAGAAAGTGGGGGCGGTGCGGGGCCCCGTGACGGAACAGGGAGACGGGTGATTGGGACGCATGGGCCGGGCCTTCGGGATCGTCGTGGTGTCGGGAATGATGGCGGGCTGCGCGCCGGGACCGGCGCCGCTGCCCTACATCTCGCCCAGGGCGCGGGCGGCGCTGCCGCCGGGCACCGACCTGCATGACGTCAAGCGCCGCGCCGACGGCTGCTATTTCATCCAGACCAAGGACGATCTTTCGGGCTATCTGACGCCCGTGACGGACACCGCCGGCAAGCTGATCTGCGACGACAGCTGACGCCGGCAACCAAGAACAGGGAGACGAACATGACCACAGTGATCAAGAACGGCACCGTCGTCACCGCCGATCTGAGCTACAAGGCGGATGTGCTGATCGAGGGCGGCCAGATCATCGAGATCGGCGCCGATCTGAAAGGCGACGAGGTGCTCGACGCCACCGGCTGCTACGTGATGCCGGGCGGGATCGACCCGCATACCCATCTCGAGATGCCCTTCATGGGCACCTACTCGACCGACGATTTCGAGAGCGGCACCCGCGCGGCGCTGGCCGGCGGCACGACGATGGTGGTCGATTTCGCCCTGCCCAGCCCGGGCCAGGGGCTGCTCGACGCGATCCAGATGTGGGACAACAAGTCGACCCGCGCCCATTGCGACTATTCCTTCCACATGGCGATCACCTGGTGGGGCGAGCAGGTCTTCAACGAGATGGAGACCGTGGTGCGCGAGCGCGGCATCAACACCTTCAAGCATTTCCTCGCCTACAAGGGCGCGCTGATGGTGAACGATGACGAGCTCTATGCCAGCTTCAGCCGCTGCGCCGAGCTGGGGGCGATCCCGCTGGTCCACGCCGAGAACGGCGATGTCGTGGCCGAGCTGTCGGCCAAGCTGCTGGCGGCGGGCAATACCGGGCCCGAGGCCCATGCCTACAGCCGGCCGCCGCAGGTCGAGGGCGAGGCGACCAACCGCGCAATCATGATCGCCGACATGGCCGGCGTGCCGCTCTATGTCGTGCATACCTCCTGCGAGGAGAGCCACGAGGCGATCCGGCGCGCCCGGCAGGCCGGCAAGCGGGTCTGGGGCGAGCCGCTGATCCAGCACCTGACGCTGGACGAGAGCGAGTATTTCGACAAGGACTGGGACCATGCCGCCCGCCGCGTCATGAGCCCGCCCTTCCGCAACAAGCAGCACCAGGACAGCCTCTGGGCCGGTCTGCAGGCGGGCAGCCTGAGCTGCGTCGCCACCGACCATTGCGCCTTCACCACCGAGCAGAAGCGTTACGGCGTCGGCGATTTCACCAAGATCCCGAACGGCACCGGCGGGCTCGAGGACCGGCTGCCGATGTTGTGGACCTATGGCGTCGGCACCGGCCGGCTGACCCCGAACGAGTTCGTTGCCGTCACCTCGACCAACATCGCCAAGATCCTCAACATCTATCCGAAGAAGGGCGCGGTGCTGGTCGGCGCCGATGCCGACCTGATCGTCTGGGACCCGGAGAAATCGAAGGTGATCAGCGCGGCGAGCCAGCAATCGGCGATCGATTACAACGTCTTCGAGGGCAAGGAGGTGAAGGGCCTGCCGCGCTTCACCCTGAGCCGCGGCAAGGTGGCCGTCTATGACGGCGAGATGCGCAGCGAGGAAGGCCACGGCAAGTTCGTCAAGCGCGAGCCCAACGGCTCGGTCAACCGCGCACTGTCGAGCTGGAAGGAACTGACGGCCCCGCGGCCGATCCAGCGGTCGGGCATCCCGGCGAGCGGGGTCTGAATGAAGGACACGGTGAATACCGCGCCGCCGGTGATCGCGGCGCAGGGGCTGGGGCTGACGTTCCAGACGAGCGACGGCCCCGTCCACGCGCTCAAGGACGTCAACCTGGAGATCGAGAAGGGCGACTTCGTCTCCTTCATCGGTCCCTCGGGTTGCGGCAAGACCACCTTCCTGCGCGCCATCGCGGCGCTGGAGCACCCGACCGAGGGCACGCTGCAGGTCAACGGCATGACCCCCGACGCGGCGCGCCAGGCGCGGGCCTATGGCTACGTGTTCCAGGCCGCCGGGCTCTACCCGTGGCGCACCATCGCCGGCAACATCAAGCTGCCCTTGGAGATCATGGGCTTTGCCCGGGCCGAGCAGAACGAACGGGTCGAGCGGGTGCTCGAACTGGTCGACCTGGCCGGCTTCGGCAAGAAGTTCCCGTGGCAGCTGTCCGGCGGCATGCAGCAGCGGGCCAGCATCGCCCGGGCGCTGGCCTTCGATGCCGAGATCCTGCTGATGGACGAACCGTTCGGCGCGCTCGACGAGATCGTGCGCGACCGGCTCAACGAGGAGCTGCTCAAGCTCTGGGGCCGGACCGGCAAGACCATCGGCTTCGTGACCCACTCGATCCCCGAGGCGGTGTATCTGTCGACCAAGATCGTGGTGATGAGCCCGCGGCCGGGGCGGATCACCGACGTGATCGAAAGCCCGCTGCCGAAGGAGCGGCCGCTCGACATCCGCGACAGTCGCGAATTCATCGAGGTCGCCCATCGCGTGCGCGAGGGGCTGAGAGCGGGGCACAGCTATGACGAATAATCGGCTGGTAGAGACGGCAAGGGGGCATGAGAACGGAGTTTTTTCCGGGGCATCAGCCCCGGATCGCGCCCGACCCGCCCCCATCATGCCGAAGGCGTGCTTCCAGCCCGACGGCGGGCGCGATGCGCCCACCCTCGGGCCGGGCGCGATCCTAGCTTCTGCGTTGTGCCATTGGGGCAAGAGACTTGCGGCGGCGCTGGCCGTCGCCGCGACCGTGGCACCGGGGGCGGGGCTTGCCTCCGGCTCCGCCTGCACCGGCAGGGCGGCGCAGCAGACCGGCAAGTTCCATGCCGCGGCGGTGGTGACCGGCGATGCCGACTGGAAGCAGGAATGGGCCAAGGGCGCCCATGCCGCGCCGCCCGCCTTCACCCCGGCGGCCGAGATGGCGCCGGGCGACAAGGCGCGGCTGCTGGTCTTTTTCTCCAACCCGCTGACCGACATGGGCGGGGCGCATGTCGATTGCGCCATCCGCGTCACCCGGCCCGGCGGCCAGGTCTCGGGCCTGCCGGCGCAACGCTGCTTCGACACCAAGCTGAGCGGGGAGGCGAGCGACTTCTACATGACCCGGTTGGGGGCCGATATCGCGGTCGACGACAAGTACCCGGTCGGGACCTGGCAGGTCGACGTGGTGCTGACCGACGTGCTGGCGCAGCGCACCGTGCCGCTGCATTTCTGCTATCATGTCGCGGACAAGCCGGGAGGGCAGGGATGAAGTCGGTTGCGCCCGTTCTCACCATCGTCGCCGCGATCATCGCGCTCTGGTATGCCGGCGCGGTCTGGATGAACTCGCAATGGGTTCTCGACCAGGCGGCGCGGGCGAAGAAGGAAGTCACCTTCACCCAGGTCGTCGGCGAGACCATGAACCAGAAACGCCCGGTGCTGCCGACGCCGCACCAGGTGGCCGAGGGGCTGTGGCAAGGCGTCTTCGGCCAGAAGATCACCTCGAAGCGCAGCCTGGTCTACCATGCCTGGGTGACGCTGTCGGCGACGCTGCTGGGCTTCGTCATCGGCACCGGGGCCGGGGTGCTGCTGGCGGTCGGCATCGTCCATAACCGGGCGATGGACATGTCGGTCATGCCCTGGGCGATCGCCAGCCAGACGATCCCGATCCTCGCCATCGCGCCGATGATCATCGTCGTGCTGGCCTCGATCGGCATCACCGGCATCCTGCCCAAGGCCTTCATCAGCGCCTATCTGAGCTTCTTCCCGGTCGTCGTCGGCATGGTGAAGGGGCTGCGCAGCCCCGACGGCATGCAGCTCGACCTGCTCAAGACCTACAGCGCGAGCCCGTCCCAGACCTTCTGGAAACTGCGCTGGCCCTCGTCGATGCCCTATTTCTTCACCTCGCTGAAGATCGGCGCGGCGGCGGCGCTGGTCGGCGCCATCGTCGGCGAGCTGCCGACCGGCGCGGTGGCGGGGCTGGGCGCGCGGCTGCTCTCGGGCAGCTATTACGGCCAGACCGTGCTGATCTGGTCGGCGCTGATCATGGCGGCGGTGGTCGCCGCGGTGATGGTCGGTGCCATCGGCGCGGTGCAGAAGGTGACGCTCAAGCGGATGGGGATGGCGCGATGATCTGGCTGCTTGTTGCCCTCGTGGCCTGGCTCGGCGGCTGGGCGCTGAACGTCAGGCTGTCGCACAGCCCGGCGGCCAATACCCGCGCCGTCGGCCTGCTGGTGCCGACGATCTTCGGCCTGACCCTGCTGCTGGTCTGGCAGGGGTTGGTGCGCGGGCTGAACGTGCCGATGGTGATCCTGCCGGCGCCGACCGACATCGCGGTGAAGATCGGCGCCAGCCTGCCGACGCTGTGGACCGACTTCCTGCAGACCTTCGTCAAGGGGGCGCTGTCGGGCTATGTCATCGGCTGCGGCGCGGCCTTCGTCACCGCGGTGCTGATCGACCGCTCGCCCTTCCTGCAGCGCGGGCTGCTGCCGATCGGCAATTTCGTCGCCGCGCTGCCGATCGTCGGTATCGCCCCGATCCTGGTGATGTGGTTCGGCTTCGACTGGCAGTCGAAGGCGGCGGTGGTGGTCGCGATGGTGTTCTTCCCGGTGCTGGTCAATACCGTCGAGGGGCTGAACGCCACGGACAAGATGCAGCGCGACCTGATGGCGACCTACTCGGCCAGCTATGGCCAGACCCTGGCCAAGCTGCGCCTGCCCGCCGCCATGCCCTTCGTTTTCAACGGGCTTAAAATCGCGACAACGCTGGCGCTTATCGGGGCGATCGTGGCGGAATTCTTCGGCTCGCCGATCAAGGGCATGGGGTTTCGCATCTCGACCGAGGTCGGGCGGCTGTCGCTTGATATGGTCTGGGCCGAGATCACCGTGGCGGCGTTGGCTGGCAGCGCGTTCTATGGAATTGTGGCGATGATCGAGAAGGCAGTGACCTTCTGGCATCCGTCGCAACGCTCACGCGCCTGAAGGCGCGGGCAATAACCCAAGGCCGGGGCAAGAATCCCGGTCACAACCCGGAGGTACGCAATGAAGAAACTGATGGTGGGCGCGATTGGCGCGCTGATGATGGCGGGGGCGGCCCAGGCCGCCGACAGCGTGACGCTGCAGCTGAAATGGGTCACCCAGGCCCAGTTCGCCGGCTACTATGTCGCGCTCGACAAGGGCTTCTACAAGGACGAGGGGCTGGACGTCACGATCAAGCCGGGCGGCCCCGACATCGCGCCCGAGCAGGTGATCGCCGGCGGCGGCGCCGATGTCATCGTCGACTGGATGGCCGCGGCGCTGGCGGCGCGCGAAAAGGGCCTGCCGCTGGTCAACATCGCCCAGCCGTTCAAGCATGGCGGGCTCGAGCTGACCTGCCTGAAGGAAACCGGCATCAACTCGCCCAAGGACTTCCCGGGCCACACCCTGGGCGTCTGGTTCTACGGCAACGAATACCCGTTCTACGCCTGGATGGCCAAGCTGGGCATCCCGACCGAGGGCGGGCCGGACGGCGTCACCGTGCTCAAGCAGGGCTTCAACGTCGATCCGCTGCTGCAGAAGCAGGCCGACTGCATCTCGGTCATGACCTATAACGAATACGGTCAGGTGCTCGATGCCGGCATCACGCCGGATCAGCTTGTCACCTTCAACTACCTGAAGGAAGGCGTCGGCATGCTCGAGGACGGGCTCTATGTCATGCAGGACAAGCTCAAGGATCCGAAGTTCAAGGACGAGATGGTGCGCTTCGTGCGGGCCAGCATGAAGGGCTGGAAATATGCCGAGGCCCATCCGGACGAGGCCGCCCAGATCGTCATCGACAACGATGCCAGCGGCGCCCAGACGCTCGACCACCAGAAATACATGATGAAAGAGGTGGCCAAGCTGACCGCGGGCTCGAACGGGGCGCTCGACCCGGCCGATTACGAGGAGACGGTGAACACGCTGCTCTCGGCGGTGTCGAAGGAGAACCCGGCGATCACCAAGAAGCCGGAAGGGGCCTGGACCCACGAGATCACCGACCTGGCGCTCAAGTAAGCCGGATCGCATGGCAAAGACGGCGCGGCTCCCTTCTGGGGGCCGCGTTTTTCTTTGCCCTCGCCCGGGGGCGTTTCAGGCTCCAGCCGTGGCGGGGGCAAGATCGCCCGATCGGCGCGCAAGACGCACAGGGCGGGGGCCGACCCGCGGGCAGACGCTTGCCCCGCCTGGGCGTTGATCCGCGTCAAGGCCGGGCTTGCAACCCCGTGCCAACGTTATCGGGCCGGACGACGGCGGCCGGGGCGAACGGGAAGGAGACGGGGATGAGTGGAATTGCGTTGCGCGGCGTGATGGTCGCGATGGTTCTGGCGGGGGCGCTGGCCGCCTGCACCCAGCCGATGAAGGATGACGGCCAGTGCGAGCCCGGCGTGTCGGATATCAGCAAGGTCGGCACCACCCTGCCCAATCCGAACTGCTGACGCCGAGGGCGGGGCGATCCTGCACGCCCCGCCTAGTAGGGGTTCTTCGGGCTGCGATCCTCGGATAGCGATTGCTGGCTGCGCTCGACCAGCAGTTCGATGGCGTCGGCGAGGTGCTGTTCCTGGATGTTGTAGTCGCCGCGGGCGACGCGCAGCCGGTGCGCCTCGATCATGACGTCGGCATGGGCGTAGCCGCGCGGCGGCTCGAAGCGGTAGCAGGCCAGTTCGATCAGCAGGCCGAGCGGGTCGGTGAAATAGATCGAATCCATGAAGCCCCGGTCCTTGGGACCGGAATGGCGGATGCCGCGGGCGTCGAGCCGTTTCGCCACCTGGCGGAAGGTGGCGAGGCTGACGGCGAAGGCGAGGTGATGGACGCAGCCCGGATCGGTCGGCGTGCGGTCATGCACCGGCTTGCGGTCCTCGTTGGTGAAGACGGTGATCAGGCGGCCGTCGCCCGGGTCGAAATAGAGATGCCCCTCGCGCGGGTTGTCGAGATTGGGCTGGTCGAAGACGAAGGGCATGCCCAGCACGCCCTCCCAGAAATCGATCGAGCTCTGCCGGTCGGCGCCGGTCAGCGTGATGTGGTGCACCCCCTGGGTCTGCAGCTTGCGCATCGCCTCCTCCCTGTCCTTTGCCGGGCAACATAGCACGGCTGGCGGTGATTTCCCGTCCAAATCCTATCCGCCGATAGCGGCTGTAAAGTGCTGCAAATCGCTCTTAAAATCCTTGTGCATCGGCAGTTTGCCTGTCAATTTATTTACACCGATATAGGAGAAGCCTCGTGGCGAGATCGGCCCTTGCGGGCAGCCGGATACGCGAGCGGCGGACGCTGGCGGGCATCAAGCAGGCCGACCTGGCCCGCGAGGCGGGGATCTCGGCCTCCTATCTCAACCTGATCGAGCATAACCGGCGCAATGTCGGCGCCGCCCTGCTGCGCCGCATCGCCGAGGCGCTGGGGGTCGATCCGGCGGCGCTGACCGAAGGCGTCGGGGCGGCGCTGCTGGACGGGCTGCGCGAGGCGGCGACGGCGGCGGCCCCGGCCGAACGGCGGACGCCCGACCTGCCGGAACTCGAGCGGATCGAGGAATTCGTCGGCCGCTTTCCGGGCTGGGCCGGGCTGTTGGCGGCACTGCAGGGCCGGGTGGCGCATCTGGAGCGCACGGTCGAGACGCTGAGCGACCGGATGGCGCATGACCCTTACCTCTCGGCCTCGCTGCACGAGGTGCTGTCGGCGGTGACCTCGGTGCGCTCGACCGCCGCGATCCTGGCCGAGACCGAGGATATCGAGCCCGAATGGCGCGCCCGCTTCCACCGCAACCTGCACGACGATTCCGTGCGCCTGGCCGAGGGGGCGGAATCGCTGGTCGCCTATCTCGACGGCACGATGACCGAGGAAACCGGGCTGGCGGCGCCGCAGGAGGAACTGGAGGCCTGGCTGGGCGCGCGCGGCTACCATGTCGCGGAACTGGAGCGGGCGAGCGCGCCCGAGCCCGAGAGCCTGATCGCCGAGGCGCCCGAGCTGGCTTCGACAGCGGCGCGCAAGCTGGCGACGGCCTGGCTGCGGCGCTACCTTGCCGATGCCCACGCCCTGCCGCTGGACAGGTTTCGCCCGGCGGCCGAGGAGATGGGCTACGATCCCGGCCGGCTGGCGCAACAGTTCGGCGCCGATCTCGGGGCGGTGTTCCGGCGGCTGGCCAGCCTGCCGGACGTGGCCGGGCGCGGCACGATCGGCCTTGTCGCCTGCGACGGCTCGGGCACCTTGGTCTTCCGCAAGGCGACCGAGGGGTTCGCCCTGCCGCGCTTCGGCTCGGCCTGTCCGCTCTGGCCGCTCTACCAGGCGCTGTCGCGGCCGATGACACCGATAAGGGCGCTGGTCGAGATGGGCGGGCGCGGCCGGCGGCGGTTCCTGACCTATGCCATCTGCCAGCCGCGCCATCCCGGCGGTTTCGACGGCCCGCAGGTGCTCGAGGCGCAGATGCTGGTGCTGCCCGAGACGGCGGTGCCGGGGGGCGGCGACGGGCCGGTGCTGGCGGTCGGCACCAGCTGCCGCATCTGCCCGCGCGGCGGCTGCGCGGCGCGGCGCGAGCCGTCGATCCTGGCCGAGGAATTCTGAGGCCGGCACGGGGGCGAGGGGGCGGGGCGCCTCCGGCGGGAGTATTGGGGCAAAGAAGAAGGGGGGGCTGGCCCTCCGGTGGTGCTTGAGGGGGCGGAGCGAGCTTGGCTCGGAGATCGCGCGGGAACTGCGCCGGGCGGGGCGGCCTGAACTCCCCCCGCCATCGCGCTGCGGCGCCGGGGATTTTGACAGCCGGCGGCTTTGGCGTGATAGTCACGGCAGGAGGCCGGCGCCTGCGCCGGGAATGACAGGGGGGACGCATCGGATGGACAAGCATGTCCTTCTGATCGAGGACGAGCCGAATATCATCGAGGCGATCCGCTTCATCCTGACGCGGGATGGCTGGCAGGTGACGACCCATGATAGCGGCGAGGATGCGATGGCGGTGCTGCGCGCGGCGGCGCCCGATGTCGTGGTGCTGGACGTGATGCTGCCCGGGCGCTCGGGCTTCGAGGTGCTGCAGGAGCTGCGCGCCGATCCGGCCTACGAGAAGCTGCCGGTGCTGATGCTGACCGCGAAGGGCCAGGAACGGGACCGCGAGCTGGCCGAACGCTACGGCGCCAGCCGCTTCATGACCAAGCCCTTCGCCAATACCGAGATCCTCGCCTCGATGCGCGATCTGGTGGGGCTGTGAAGGAGGCACCACGCCAGCCGCTTTTCCTGGCCCGGCAGAGCTATCGCCGGCGGCGGCTGATGGACGCGGCGCGGCTGTTGCCGATCCTCGGCGCCTGCCTGTTCCTGCTGCCGATCCTGTGGGCGCCGCAGCCGGGAGAGGCGCCGCGCTCGACCGCGCATGACGGTATCTACCTGTTCATCGCCTGGGCCGGGCTGATCCTGGCCGCGGTGCCGATGGCGCGGGCGCTGGCGCCCGAGGCCGAGGGCGCCGGGCTGCCCGAGACCGGGCCCGCCGCCGGCCCCGTTGCCGGGCCGCCGCCGACCCTGGCCGAACCGGGCCTTTCCGATCCTGGCCCTTCCGATCCGGGCCTTTCCAATCCGGGGGCGGGGCAGGAGCCGCGCGGATGATCCCCTTCAACCTGCTGGTCCTGACCTGCCTGGCCTATGTCATTTTCCTGTTCCTCGTCGCCTTCGCGGTCGAGCGGCGGGCGGCGGCGGGCGGCATCGGCTGGCTGCGCTCGCCGGCGGTCTACACCCTGTCGCTGTCGATCTACTGCACCGCGTGGACCTTCTACGGCGCGGTCGGCTACGCCGCGCGCTCGGGGCTGGAATTCGCCACCATCTACCTTGGCCCGACCATCGTCTTCATCGGCTGGTGGGGGCTGCTGCGCAAGCTGGTGCGGATCGGCAAGACCCAGCGCATCACCTCGATCGCCGACCTGATCTCGTCGCGCTACGGCAAGTCGAACCTGCTCGGCGTCGTCGTCACCGTGATCGCGGTGGTCGCCGCCACCCCCTATATCGCGCTGCAGCTGCAATCGGTGACGCTGAGCTTCGGCGCCTTCGCCACCGCGGCGCCGGAGGGCTGGGCGGTGCCCGGCCGCGACGTCACCGCGCTCTGGGTGGCGGCGGGGCTGGCGATATTCACCGTGTTCTTCGGCACCCGCAACCTCGACGCCAACGAGCAGCACCAGGGCGTCGTCACCGCGATCGCGGTCGAGGCGATCGTCAAGCTGGTGGCGCTGCTGACGGTCGGCATCTTCGTCGTCTGGGGCATCGCCGACGGGCCGGCCGACATCGTCGCCCGGATCCAGGCCTCGCCGCTGGCCCATTGGGACCTGCGGCCCGGGCGCTGGGCCGGGCTGACCTTCCTCGCTGGCGCCGCCGTCATCACCCTGCCGCGGATGTTCCAGGTGCTGGTGGTCGAGAATTCCGACGAGCGCCACCTCGCCACCGCCTCCTGGGCCTTCCCGCTCTACCTCTTCGCGATGAGCCTGTTCGTGGTGCCGATCGCCGTCGTCGGGCTCGACCTGCTGCCGGCGGGGTCGAACCCGGACCTGTTCGTGCTGACGCTGCCCTTGTCCTTCGACCGTGGCTGGCTGGCGATGCTGGCCTTCCTCGGCGGCTTTTCCTCGGCCACGGCGATGGTGATCGTGGCGGCGATCGCGCTGGCGACGATGGTGTCGAACCATATCGTCATGCCGCTGTGGCTGTCGCTGCGGGCGCCGGGCGCGACCCAGTCGGGCGACGTCCGGGCGCTGGTGCTGCTGGCGCGGCGGCTGTCGATCGCCGGGGTACTGGCGCTGGGCTATGCCTATTACCGCTTTACCGGCGGCGGCGAGGCGCTGGCGGCGATCGGGTTGATCAGCTTCGTCGGCGCCGCCCAGGTGCTGCCGGCGATGCTGGGGGCGATCTACTGGCGCGGCGCGGCGCGGGTGGGCGCGGCGGCGGGCATGTGCGCGGGCTTCGCGGTCTGGCTCTACACCCTGTTCCTGCCCAGCTTCGGCACCCATGGCCTGCTGTCGCCCGAGCTGATGACGCAGGGCCCGTTCGGCATCGGCTGGCTGCGGCCCCATGCCCTGTTCGGCATCACCGGCATGGACCCGCTGCTGCACGCGCTGGTCTGGTCGCTCAGCGCCAATACGCTCGCCTTCTGCATCGGCTCGCTGCTGACCTTCCCGGCCCCGGTCGAGCGGCTGCAGGGGGCGCAGTTCGTCAACGCCTTCGAGCAGGGCGGCGGCGCCCGCGGCTGGGCCCGCGGGCTGGCCGAGGCCGAGGACCTGCTGGTCATGGCGCAGCGGATCATGGGCGGCGAGGCGGCGCAGGCGATGTTCCTGGCCGAGGCGCGGACCCAGGGCAAGGCGGGTTTCCTGCCCGACACGACGCCGGAATTCATCGAGCGGCTGGAGCGCCGGCTGTCGGGATCGGTCGGCGCGGCGACGGCGCATGCGATGGTGGCCCAGATCGTCGGCGGCGCCGCGGTCTCGGTCGAGGACCTGATGGCGGTGGCCAACGAGACGGCGCAGATCATGGAATATTCCAGCCAGCTCGAGGCCAAGTCCGAGGAACTGGCCCGCACCGCCCGCGCCCTGCGCGAGGCCAATGACAAGCTGACCCAGCTCTCGGTCCAGAAGGACGCCTTCCTGAGCCAGATCAGCCACGAACTGCGCACGCCGATGACCTCGATCCGGGCCTTCTCCGAGATCCTGATGGAAGGCGACATGCCGGCCGAGCTGCGCGAGAAATACGGCGGCATCATCCATGACGAGGCGATCCGGCTGACCCGGCTGCTCGACGACCTGCTCGATCTCAGCGTGCTCGAAAACGGCCAGGTGACGCTGAATACCGGCCCGGCCAACCTGCGCGAGCTGATCGACCGGGCGCTGGCGGCGGCGGGCATCGCCGGGGCGCGGCGCGACTGGGTCATCGAGCGCGACCGGACCGCCGAGGCCGTCGCGGTGACCACCGATGCCGACCGGCTGGCGCAGGTCTTCATCAACCTGGTCAGCAACGCCCGCAAGTATTGCGACGCGCCGGCGCCGAAACTGCGCATCGCGGTGCGCAGGCACGGCGACCGGGTCGACGTCGACTTCATCGACAACGGCGCCGGCATCGCCAAGCCCGACCAGGCCATCATCTTCGAGAAATTCGCCCGGCTGAGCGACCAGAGCCGTGCCGGCGGCGCCGGGCTCGGCCTCGCCATCTGCCGCGAGATCATGTCCAAGCTGGGCGGCTCGATCGCCTATCTGCCGGGCCAGGGCGGCGGCGCCTTCCGGGTCAGCTTCCCGCGCGAACTGGCACAGGCGGCGTGAAGGCGGCGGGGATATTCAATGCTCGGAAGCAACGCAGGCGCGCTTTGCGTTCTTTCTGCTCATAAATATCCCGGGGGTCGCCGTTGGGGCGCCATTGGTCCGAGCGACAATGGCGACGGGGCAGCGCCCCCGGCCTTGGCGGCGCCCCCGGCCTTGGCGGCGGCTCAGCCCTTGCGGGCGGCCAGCGCCTCGATCTGGTCGCGCCAGATCTCCATGTTGTAGCCGTAGCGCGCCGGGGCGGCGACGATGTCGTCGGTCGGCAGCTCGCCCGCCTTGTCCAGGGCCCAGACGATCGACGAGCGGTTGCCGGAGGCGCAATAGGCCAGCACCGGACCCTCGGACTGGCGCAGCGCCTTGCCCTGGGCCTCGACATTCTCCATCGTCAGCGCCCCGCCGACGACGGGGTTGTCGACGAAGGTCATCCCGGCCGCCTCGACCGCGGCACGGATCGCGGCGGCCTGTTTCTCGGGCGGGTTCTCGCCATCGGGCCGGTTGCAGATCACGGTGGTGAAGCCCGCCTCCCTGATCCGGGCGGCGTCCTCGGGCGCGATCTGGGGCGAGACGGCGTAGTCGTGGCTGATCTGGCGGATTTCCATGCTGCTCCTCATGCTGGAACGAGTCGGTCGAGCCGGGCGCGCAGGCCGGGAGCCATCATCATACCCGCTGCCATGGCGATGAGAAAGACCACCCCGCCGAGGCCGCCGAAGCTGAGCGCGGCGAGCGACGGGCCGGGGCAGAGCCCGGCCAGGCCCCAGCCGGCGCCGAAGAGCAGCGAGCCGAGGACCAGGTTGCGGTCGATCCTGGGCGGTGCGGGCTGCGGCATCGGCGTGCCCAGCACGGATTTGGCGCGGCGGGCGGCGACCCGCCAGGCGATCGCCATCGGGATGATCGCCCCGCCCATGACGAAGGCGAGCGTCGGGTCCCAGGCGCCGAAGACGTCGAGCCAGCCCTGGACCTTGGTGGTGTCGACCATGCCCGAGACCAGGAGTCCGGCGCCGAACAGGCCGCCGGCGATGAAGGCGTAGAGGTTGCGATGCATCAGATCACCCCCAGGATATGCCGGAACAGGATGATCGAGAGCCCGCCGCCGAGGATGTAGAAGGTCGTCGCGATGATGCCGCGCATCGACAGCCGCGAGATGCCGCAGACGCCGTGGCCCGAGGTGCAGCCATTGGCCAGCCTGGTGCCGATGCCGACCAGCAGCCCGGCGGCGACCACGGCGGCCATGTTCGGCGTGATATGGGTGTCGACCACGCGGTAGAGCGGCACCAGCAGCGGCGGGATCGCCACCAGCCCGGCGATGAAGGCCAGCCGCTCGGGCGCGGTCTGCCAGCCGGAGCGGTCGATGAGGCCGCCGACGATGCCCGAGGCGCCCATGATCCGGCCGTTCACCAGCAGGTATAGCGCGGCGGCGCTGCCGATCAGCAGCCCCCCGATGAAGCCCCAGACCCAATCCTGTTCGATCATCTCCCTGATCCCTCTCTCCCTGTCTTCCGTCCCGGTCGGCGGCCGTGCCTATGGCACGAACCGACCGGGCCGGCCACCGCCAAGTGGCCCGTCGCGCAGCGTTTTTCAGATTGTGCGCCGCCTTGTTCGCGTCGTTGGCGCACCGCTGGTCCGTTGGCAAGGTGGCCGATACCTCCCCCGGCGGGTCACCTCGGTTCACGGATACTCGCAAGATAGTGACAAGAATCATGATATATCAAGTTATGAATGCTTCATTTGCGGGACTCTGCCGAAGCCCTGGCCGGAATGCCGCAATTGCCGGCAGGCGCGGGCGGTTGACCTGCGTCAAGGATGCGCATGCCCGGCAGGCCTAGGATGGCTTAGTCTTGGGAGGCAGAGATGACGCCGATCGAAGTCAGAAAAGCGCAGATGGAAGCCCGGCTGGCCGACCTCAAGGCGCGGATGGAAACCATCGACAGCGAGCTCGACTCGCACCAGTCGAAGGACTGGGAGGAGCTTGCGACCGAGCGCGAGGAGGAAGAGGTGCTCGAGGGCATGGGCCATGCCGCCAAGGCCGAGATCCGGATGATCGAGGCCGCGCTGCAGCGCATCGAGGAAGGTGAGTACGGCTATTGCGTCACCTGCGGCAGCGAGATCGGCGAAGAGCGTCTCGACGTGCTGCCCTATACCCCGTTTTGCAAGAACTGCGCCCCGTGAGGGCGAAATCCGCCGCGCCCCGGCGCGGCAAGGAGGAAAGATGACACGCGCACCGAAACCGGAAACCGACCGCCGCGAAGACGATCTGGCGGTGCCGGAGGGCCCGGCGCTGCAACTGCTCCTTGACGAGATGACGGCCCTGTCGCGCATCCTGCCGCCGCGCGACGTGCCCGGCGCCGATGCCGACGAGGACGAGGTCGAGGCGGTCTTCGACAACATGCCGGTCTGAATGCCGCTCTGGCGGCGCGATCGGGGCGACGGAGCCGAGCCGCGGGCCCGAGCGTCGGGTCCGTCGGCGCGCGGCTGCCGGGGATAGGTGCCGGGGATTGCCATTCGGCGCCCGATTCTTCTTAATACCGGCAAGGGTTTGACGGTATCAGGAAGGGGCGTGAGATGGCGCAGGCGGTCGGCTGGACGGTTCGCGACGGCGTGGCGGTGGTGAGTGTCGACAATCCTCCGGTCAACGCGCTGGGCCACGCGGTGCGCCGCGGTCTCGTCGATGCCATCGCGGTGGCCGAGGCCGACAGCCGGGTGCGCGCGGTGGTCATCGCCGCCGCCGGCCGCACCTTTCCCGCCGGTGCCGATATCCGCGAATTCGGCAAACCGCCCGAGGACCCGTGGCTGCCCGAAGTCTGCGACCGGATCGAGGCCTGCAGCAAGCCGGTGATCGCGGCGCTGCACGGCACCGCGCTGGGCGGCGGCTTCGAGGTCGCGCTGGCCGCCCATTACCGCATCGCGCTGGCAAGCGCCCGCGTCGGCCTGCCCGAGGTCACGCTGGGCATCCTGCCAGGCGCCGGCGGCACCCAGCGCACGCCGCGGCTGATCGGCGCCGAGCAGGCGCTGCGGCTGATGCTGACCGGCAAGCCGATCGGGGCCGCCGAGGCGATGGCGATGGGGCTGATCGACGGCGTCGTCGAGGACGACCTGCTGGAACAGGCGGTGGCGCTGGCGGTGATGCTGGCCGACGAGGGCAAGGGCCCGCGCCCGACCCGCGACCGCCGCGACGGGATGCGCGATCCGGTCGCCTACGAGGCCGCGATCAAGGCGGCCCGCGACGGGCTGAAGGCGCCGCGGCTGCCGGCGCCGGGGCGGATCATCGATTGCGTCGAGGCGGCGCTGCTCCTGCCCTTCGACAACGGCCTCGCCTTCGAACGCGCCGCCTTCGAGGATTGCGTCACCTCGCCCGAATCCGCCGGCCTGCGCCATGCCTTCTTCGCCGAGCGGCGGGCGGCCAAGATCCCCGAGGCCAAGGAGACGCCACGCCCGGTCGGCCATGCCGGGGTGATCGGCGGCGGGCTGATGGGGGCCGGCATCGCCCATGTCCTGCTCGGCGCCGGGCTGCGGGTGACGCTGATCGAGCGCGACCGCGACGCGCTGGCCGGCGGGCTGCAGCGGGTCGCGGTGATGGAGGAACAGGCCATCGCCCGCGGCAAGATGACCGAGAAGGAGCGCGACGCCCAATGGGCGCGGCTGTTCGGCGCCCTCGATGTCGGCGCCCTTGCCGAGGCCGACCTCGTGATCGAGGCGGTCTACGAGGACGAGGCGCTCAAGGCCGGCATCTTCCGCGAGCTCGACCGGGTGATGCGGCCGGGCGCGGTGCTGGCGACCAATACCTCCTATCTCGACATCGACCAGTTGGCGCGGGTGACCAGCCGTCCGGCCGACGTGATCGGCCTGCATTTCTTCTCGCCGGTGCCGGCGATGAAACTGCTGGAGGTCGTGGTCGGTGCGCAGACCGCGCCCGACGTGGTGGCGACCGGCTTCGAACTGGCGAAACAGCTGGGCAAGGTGGCGGTGCGCGCCGGGGTCTGCGACGGCTTCATCGGCAACCGCATCCTCACCGCCTATCGCACGGCGGCGGATTTCCTGCTCGAGGACGGCGCCACGCCCTACCAGGTCGACGCCGCGATGCGGGCCTTCGGCTTCCCGCTCGGGCCCTACCAGGTGCTCGACATGACCGGGCTCGACATCTCCTGGGCCCGGCGCCAGCGGCTGGCCGGGACCCGCGACCCGCGGGCGCGCTATGTCGCCATCGGCGACCGGCTGTGCGAGGCGGGCTGGTTCGGCCGCAAGTCCGGGCGCGGCTATTACCGCTACGACGCCGCCGGCTCGGCCAGCGAGGACCCCGAGGTGCTGGCCCTGATCGCGGCCGAGCGCGAGGCCAAGGGCATCGTCGCCCGCACCATCGGCGACGACGAGATCCGCGACCGCTGCCTCTGCGCCATGGTCAACGAGGGCGCGCGCCTCCTCGGTGAGGGGATCGCGCTGCGGCCCTCCGACATCGACGTGGTGATGCTGGCCGGCTACGGCTACCCGCGCTGGCGCGGCGGGCCGATGCAGACGGCCGACCAGCGCGGTATGCTGCAGATCCGCAACCTGCTGGCGGATTATGTCGGCGAGGACCCGATCTTCTGGGCCCCGGCGGCGATCTTCGAGGAGATGATCAAGTACGGCCGCAAGTTCTCGGACATGGACGAGGGATAGGGCGCGGTATCCCGACGGCGGGGGCGGACGGCGCGGGTGGACGCTCCGCGGGGAGTATTTCGGCAAAGAAGAAGCCGTGGCGCAGGCGATGGCGGGGAAGCGGGCCGCTTCTGCCGCGGACTTCTCCGCCCGGTGCGCGCTTGAAGCGCGCTTGAAACGCCTTGCTCACGCCACCCGTCGGCCGCTCGGCGCGCGGCGTCTCAGCTCAGCACGATGCCGGTGACGACGGCCATCAGCCCGAGCGCCGAGACCGCGAGCGCGCCCATGTTCCAGACCACGATCTGCTGCAGCCGGGCGCGCATCGCGGCGTCGTCCAACCCGGCCCGGCGGGCCTTGAAGGTCTCCAGGATGCACCACAGCAGCCCGGCCACGCCGGCCAGCGTCAGCGCCGCCCCGATCCAGATCAGAAGCTCCATCATGCATCCTTCCCGTTGCTCCGGCCCCGGGTAGCCGAGCGCGGCGGTTCTGGCAAGGCTTCGCCGCCGCGGCACGAAGCGGCACCGCGCGAGGCGCGGGACGCTTGAACCGCGGCGGGGGGGCGGCTAGGGAAAGAGCGGAACTCCGGATCAGAGGCAGATATGAGCGACCCCGTAAGCGACGCCCAGTACAACGTCACCGCCGAGGAACTGCGCCAGTTCATCGAGCAATACGAACATCTCGAGGCCGAGAAGAAGGACATCACCGAGCAGCAGAAAGAGGTGATGGCCGAGGCCAAGGGGCGCGGCTACGACACCAAGGTGATGCGCAAGGTCATCGCCCTGCGCAAGCGCGACGCCGACGACGTCGCCGAGGAAGAGGCGGTGCTCGAGATGTACAAGTCGGCCCTCGGGATGAGCTGAGGCCGGTCGACGGCACGGGCCGTCACGGCCGAGGGGCTGCCTGCCCCGCCGCCATTGCGCCTGGGAAATGGCGCTACAGGACAGGGCGAGGGGCCGTCTGCCCCTCGCGCTCCCCGAGGATATTTCAGAGCAGAAAGTGAGGGCGGCCGGCGCTGGCCCGGACGCCTCTAGGGCTCGATCACGGTGACGCCGGGCATCTGGCCCAGCTTGACCACGTCGTTCTCGTAGAGATCGGTGAGGCCGTCGACGTAATCGGCATCCCAGCCGGGCAGGTCGAGCTCGACCTCCATCTCGTCTTCGAGCGCGTATTTGTCGAGGAAGGCGGCGGTGATGCGGCGGCGCTGGGCCACGGTCAGCGTCGGATTGGCGTCGAGATAGTCCGCCAGCCGCTGCAGCCCCTCCTCGGACATGATCGGGACCAGGTTGTCCATCGTGCCGGCCAGCTGCGCTTTCGGATCGTGGCCCGAGACCGCCTGCAGCACCTCGGGCCAGATCAGCGGCGTGTCCTCGTCGCACCACAGCGTCACCGGCACCTCGGGCAGGGCGGCGCGGATGCGGCCGACCATCTCGGACCAGCGCAGCTTGTGCGGCGCGATCCCGGCCATGAACTCCTCGTAGCTGCGCTCCTTCTCGCGCGCGAAGAGGGCGGGGATGAAGGTGGCCGGGTTGCGGATCGCGAAATGGAACTCGAACCGGTGGTCGGGAAACAGCCGGGTCATCCACTGCACCCTCTCGTCGGCCATCGGGTAGAGCGCGCCCTCGCCCAGGACCCGGTCGCGCTTGCACAGGAAGGACTGGTTCGAGAAGATCACCCGCTCGGCCTCGTCCTCGTCCATCACCGCGTCGAGGATGGTTTCCTGGGTCTCGTGGCTGACGGCGGTGCCGCGGGTGGCGTTCATCGTGTCGCGCAGCACCGGGCGGTAGCGATCGGGGTCGGGGACGACGATGTTTTCCTGGGCCAGCAGCCCGGCATTCCGGCGCAGGTTGGCGACGAGGCGGCCTTCGTCGGTGCAATGCAGGCCGAGGTGGTAGATGATCTTCATGGGTCTCCGGCCCGTGCTCGGGCGCTGTTCCGTCGGGGCCGACTATACGAGCTTTTCTGGACAGTTAAACCGCTTTCCTGTAGGCGGGAAGATGATGGTCGAGCAAAATGGTCAAGTTTATGGCGCGCGCTGGCGCGGGCGGCTGCGGGCGGACCCGTGGTCGCTGGGCGCGGTGGTGATCGCGGCGCTGGTGCTGGCGCCGGTCCTGGCCGTGGTGGCGATGGCGCTGCGGCCGGCGGGGAATATCTGGCCGCATCTGCTGGCCACCACCCTGCCGCGCTACATGGAGAACACGCTGCTGCTGATGGCCGGGGTCGGGGTGCTGACGGCGGCGGTCGGCGCCGGGGCGGCCTGGCTGGTCAGCATGTACCGCTTCCCGCTGTCGCGGCTGCTGGATTACGCGCTGCTTCTGCCCCTGGCGGTGCCGGCCTATGTCGGCGCCTATGCCCTGGTCGATTTCCTCGAATATGCCGGGCCGGTGCAGGCGGGACTGCGCGCGGCGATGGGCTGGAGTTCGCCGCGCGACTACTGGTTTCCCGAGATCCGTTCGCGCTGGGCCGCCGTCGTGGTGCTGTCGGCGGCGCTCTATCCTTACGTCTACCTGCTGGCGCGCAGCGCCTTCCGCGAGCAGTCGGGCGCGGCCTACGAGGTCGCGCGGGCGCTGGGCACCGGGCCCGTTGGCCTGTTCCGTCGGGTCGGGCTGCCGCTGGCGCGGCCGGCGATCGCGGTCGGCGTGGCGCTGGCGATGATGGAGACCGTCAACGATTTCGGCGTCGTCGACTATTTCGGCGTCCAGACCCTGACCACCGGCATCTTCTCGACCTGGCTGTCGGGCAACAATGCCGGCGGCGCGGCCCAGCTGGCCTGCGTCATCCTGGTCTTGATCTTCGGGCTGGTCTGGATCGAGCGGCTGAGCCGGCGCAACCTGCGCTTCTACCAGATGGCGCGCCATGCCAGGCCGGTGGTGCCGCTGCGGCTGAGCGGCTGGCAGGGCTGGGCGGCGACGGCGGCCTGCCTGCTGCCGCTGCTGCTGGGCTTCGTGCTGCCGGTGGCGGTGATGGCGCTGCACGCGCTCGACAATCCCGGCGGCTGGGTTGCCCGCGGGCTGGGCCGGGCGCTGATCAACACCCTGACCGTGGCCGGGACCGCCTCGGTCGTGACCGTGGCGGCGGCGCTGTTCCTGGTCTACGGCGTCCGGCTGAGCGGGCGGCTGGTGCCGCGGCTGATGCTGCCGGCGACGACGATCGGCTATGCCGCGCCCGGCGCGGTGCTGGCGGTCGGCATCCTGATCCCGATGGCCGGCTTCGACAACGCCTTCGCCGACATGGTGCTGCGGCTGACCGGCTACGATCCCGGCCTGATCGTCACCGGCTCGGCCGCGGCCATCGTCATCGCCTATTGCGTGCGCTTCTTCGGCATCGCCCAGGGCGCCATCGACAGCGCCTTCGGCCGGGTCTCGCCCAGCCTGCCGATGGCGGCGCGGTCGCTGGGCCGGACGGCGGGCGGCGCGCTGCGGGCGGTCTACCTGCCGCTGATGCGCGGCTCGGTCGGCACGGCGTTGCTGCTGGTCTTCGTCGACGGGGTCAAGGAATTGCCTGCGACGCTGCTCTTGCGGCCGTTCAACTTCGCCACCCTGGCGACGCGGGTGCAGGAGAAGGCGAGCCTCGAGAACCTGGGCGACGCCTCGCCGGCGGCGATTCTGGTGATGCTGGTCGGGCTGGTCGCGGTGGTGCTGCTGGCGCGGGCCAACCGGCCGGGGGCGATCGCCAAGCCGTGAGGAAGGTGGGCGGGTGGTGGTGGATGGCACCGCTACGGGTGCTTTGCGGGCCTTCTCCGTCCTTGAGTGCAACGTGAGCAGGGCGGGCGCCTGCCCGTGGGGTGGCGCTTGCAACTGCCGAACTTTGCGCTTTATGTCAGCCAAGCCCCTCCGCAATATGAGCATTGCGCGCGGTTGGCCAAAGCGCCAGCCCGCCGGGACGGGCAGGCGCTCGCCCTGCGCGGTTCCCGGGCGCAGCGGGCGGAGGTGCGCATTGCATGAAGGGGGCGCTCTCCCGCATTCCGAATGCCCCGCCGCCTCCCGCAATCCGCCTCCCCTTGCCGCGCGAATACCCTCTTGCGCTTGGAAAAAGGCCACGTTTTCGCCAGACTGCCCCGCTAGACAGGCTGCGAACGGGGCGCCGCGCGGGCGCCGGACGGGCGCCGGACGGGCGCGGTGGGGCAAGGGCATGGCACGGGAACGGGAAGTCGGAACCCTCTGGATCGGCGGCGCGCTGAGCTGGCTGGAACAGCTCTGCCTGAAATCCTTCGTCGATGCCGGACAAAGGATCACCCTGTTCTCCTACCACGATATCCCCAACGTGCCCGAGGGCGTGATCCGTCGCGACGGGCGCGAGATCATCGAGACCGAGGATTTCCTCAAATACGAGAAGAAGGACAGCTTTGCGCTGTTCGCCGACCTGTTCCGGCTGCACATGCTCAGGCAGTGCCCGGGCATGATCTGGGTCGATACCGATGTCTATTGCCTGCGGCCGATGGCCTATGACAGCGATTATGTCTTCGGCCACGAGCTGCCCGACAGCGACCGGATCAACAATGCCGTGCTCGGGTTGCCGGCCGACAGCGCAGTGCTGGCCGACATGCTCGACTTTACCGCCGATCCCTTCGCCGTCCCGCCCTTCGTCAAGCCGCGGCTGAGGGCGGAATACGAGGCGGCGGCGCTGGCCGGCCAGCCGGTCCATGTCAGCGCCCAGCAATGGGGCGTCTGGGGGCCGATGATGCTGACCCATTTCATCCGTGCCCACGGGCTGACCGACAGGGCGCAGCCGCTCGACGCCTTCTACCCGATCCCGTTTCCCGAGCGGATCCGGATGATCCGCGCCGCCTCGAAGGTCGAGGCGCGGCTGACCGGGAACACCACGGCGCTGCATCTCTGGGCCTCGAACAAGCGCGAGCTGGGGCGGCGGTTCCACGGGTTGCCGCGGCGCGGCTCCTACCTCGCCAAGCTGGTCGAGGCGCATGGCATCCGGCCCGAGCTGGCGCCGATCAGGGGCCGGGGCGGCGAGCTGTTCGAATCCGGGCTGGTCGAGGCGCTGGAGCTCGACCGCGTCGCCAGCATCGGCGATCTGGGCGGCACCGCGCGGGCGGCGGTGCTGGGCGCCTGGCTGCAGCACGATTGCGATATCGTGCTGATCGATGCCGACCGCCGGGGCGAGTTTCCACAGGCCGAGAGCCGCTGGGTGGCCGAGTACCGCGCCTTCCTGGAAGCCAACGGCGTGCCGGCAGAGGCGGTGCGGGTGGTGCGGCGCGCAGCCGATCTGCGCCCCGTCGACCTGCTGCTCAACCTGCAGAATTTTGGCGACCGGGCGAAGATCAAGCATATCGCCCCCTTCCTGCGCGCCTGCCTGCATTCCGACAGCGTCATGGTCACCGACATCCGCAAGAAATCCGGCAGCTACCCGTTCCTCAACGATTTCGGCGCCTGCGAGACGCTGTCAGAGCGCGACGATGACGGCATTCCGGTCACCCGGGCGCTGTTCCGGCCCAAGGCGCCGGAGGCGGCGGGCGATGCCGGGGCCGATCCCGACTGGGCGGCGATGGCGCGCGACCTGGCCGGGCCGCAGGGCTTCTTTCGCGACAACGGGCTGCATTCCTTCCTCTACATCCCGCGCGGCGACACCCTCGTCGTCAGTTTCGACAACCTCGACATCGCGATGAACAAGCGCGAGGGGCGCAAGCCCTGGGGGTTCGATTTCATCGCCCGCCAGGGCTGGTCGATGCTGGGGGTGATGGCCAATGGCTGGACCTGGTATCGCGACCCCTGGGTCTGCGACCAGTTCGACGCGCTGGCGGCCGAGGGTTTCTTCGACCGCTTCGAGCGGGTGGTGTTCTACGGCGCCTCGATGGGTGGCTACGCCGCCGCGGCCTTCTCGGGCGCGGCGCCGGGGGCCGAGGTGGTGGCGATCTCGCCCCAGTCGACGGTCGACAAGGCGGTGGTGCCGTGGGAGACGCGCTACAAGGTGGTCTGGGACGCCGATTTCAGCGGCAAATACGGCGACGCGGCACGGGTCTCGGGCGCGGCGCGGCGGGTGACGATCCTCTACGATCCCTACGAGCCGCTGGATGCCGGCCATGCCGACCGCTTCACCGCCCCCAACGTGGTCAGGCTGCGCACGCCGCTGCTGGGCCACCGGCTGGGCTCGTCACTGCAGCAGATGGGCATTCTCAACGACATCATCCTCGGCGCGCTGTCGGGCCAGTTGACCGAGCGCGACTTCTACCGTCGCCTGCGCGCCCGCAAGGATTTCCCGCGCTACCAGAAAGAGCTGTTCCAGCGCGCGCTCGACCGCGACCGGCCCGAGCTGGCCCGGCGCCTCGGCCGCTACGTGCTGGCGCGCGGCGACCACCGCTTCATCCGCCAGCGGATGCAGGGGCTATAGGGCTTGCCCGTGACCAGGGGGCCGGAGCGGGGCAGGGCAAAGCCATGTGCATTGCCCTGAGGGCGCGTGGCCGCCCGGCGTGAATGCCGGGCGACAGGATCAGCTCCGCGCCAGGTTCGCCGTCAGCAGCCCCATGCCGATCAGGGCGCTGCCGCCGGCGCGGTTCATCCAGCGCAGCACGTTGGGCCGGCGGATGCGGGCGCGCAGCCGGTCGGCCAGCAGCGCATAGCCGAGCGCGTTCAGTGTCGCCAGCCCGACGAAGGTGGCGATGAGGGTGGCGAACTGGCCCGGCAGCGGCTGGCCGAGGTGGATGAACTGCGGCACGAAGGCGATGAAGAAGGCGATGGATTTCGGGTTCAGCGCCGTCACCGTGGCGGCATGGGCGAAGATCGCGCGCGCCTGCTTGGGCGTCGCCTCGGGCATCGTGTCGGCCTTGGGCGCGGCGCGCAGCAGCTTGAACCCGAGCCAGACCAGGTAGACCGCTCCGATCCATTTCAGCACCGTGAACAGCTTGGCCGAGGCCAGCACCAGCGCGCCGAGCCCGAGCAGCGAGGCGGTCATGGCGATGAAATCCCCCAGCGCCACGCCGAGCGCCATCGCCAGCGCCACCCGCCGTCCCTGGGTCAGCGAATAGGAGATCACCAGCAGGATCGTGGGGCCGGGGATCATCAGCAGGGCGGTGGAGGCGGCGACGAAGGCGAGCCAGAGATCGAGGGACATGGGGATACTCCGTAAAGACCGGCCGCAGCGAGCCACGCGCGGCCGGTCTTGTCAACGGGGCGCTGCCGGGGCGGCCCTTATTCCGGCAGTCTATTCCGGCAGGCAGATCTCGCGGCCGGCGATCGCCCGCAGCGTCCGCACCACCAGCGCGGCGATCAGCAGCACCAGCAGCCCGAGCAGCCCCAGCGCCAGCAGCCGGTGGGGCTCGGAGCCGGTCTGGCCGGCGAAGAGGAAGCTGGCGATGGTCAGGGCGGCGAGCGGGAAGCTGAGCGCCCAGAAGGACAGGGCGAAGGGCAGCCGGGCGATGCGCGGCAGCTGCGTCGCCACGATCAGGGCGAAGACAAAGGCCGCGTTGATCAGCACCCGGGCGAAGGCATCGACCTCTCCGGTCAGGCGCATCCAGGCGATGAAGGCGACGGCGGGCGGGGCGATCAGGATCACCAGGGTCGGCTGCAGCCGGCCGGGCAGCGGATCGTGGAAGATCAGCCGGTTGACCACCAGCGTCAACAGCACGACCCAGAACATCATCCCCATCGAGAAGAAGAACCAGGAAATCTCGGGATGGCCCAGCGGCACCCCGGCGACGGGAACGACGACGTTGCCGACCGCGGGGATGAACCAGGCCGGCGACAGGTGGCCGTGCTGGAAGGCGCGGGTGCCGATCCAGCCCGAGACGACGGCCAGCGTCAGCACCAGCTGCAGCGCGGCGCCGATGGCCCACAGCGCCTCGGCCAGCCCCTTGTGATGGGACAGGGTCGCGGTGGCGATCAGCAGCAGCGAGATCGAGACGGTCGGGAAGAAGGCGAGGCGGACGGGATGGTTCCACTCAGCCCGCACCTCGCCACCGTGGCGCAGCGCCTTGAGGGCGTAGGCGATGGCGATCAGGGCGAATATCGCCGCCGAGACGTAGAGCATGACATGCGACGCGACGGGGGCGAGGCCGAGGGCGGTTTCGCCCGCATGCAGCGCCAGGGTCAGGCCGGTCAGCCCCATGACGATGGCGAAGAAGGTGATCGGGAAATGCTCGAGCCGGCCGACTTCGGCCGGATGATCGGGGGCCGGATGATCGGTATGCGAGGTCATGGGAGGGGCTCCGCAACGGGAAGCGCCGGACGCGGCGCGGAAATCACTGGCAGGAATGGCCCCGGCCGGGCAGTGCCGGCCGGGGCGGGGTTCGGGGCCGCTCAGCGGCGCGTTTGCGGCCGGTCCTCCTCGGCCATCCGGCGGTCCTCCTGCAGCTCAAGCCACATGGCGTTGAGCACGGCGACGCCGGCGGCGAGGGGAAGTCCGAGGATCCAGGCGAAATACCACATGGAACGGTCCTTTCCTTAATAGACGCTGTGGCTGTTGCTGGTCACCTCGGCCTCGGTCACCTTGCCCCACAGCACTTTGTAGACCCAGGCGGTGTAGGCCAGGATGATCGGCATGAAGATGACCGTCACCACCAGCATGACGAAGAGGGTCATCTGCGAGGACGAGCTGTCCCAGACCGTCAGCGACGATTTCGGGTCGATCGACGACGGCAGGATGAACGGGAACATCGTCAGCCCGACCGAGGAGATCACCCCGAAGATGCCCAGCTTCGACCACAGCAGGGTCGAGACTTCACGCCCGGCCCGCAGCCCGAGCACCGCCATCACCATGCCGGCGAAGCCCAGCGCCGGGGCGAGGATGATCCACGGCCGGGCGCCATAGGCCGCCAGCCAGCTGCCGCCGTGATCGACCGCGGTCAGCAGCGGGTTGGCCGGCATGTCGGCCGGCACCGCGCCGGCGAAGTGGTAGGCGGGGATGCCGAAGGCGAGCCAGAGACCGGCCAGGGCATAGCCCACCACCGCCACCAGCCCGGTGATCGAGCCGATGGCACGGGCGCGTGCGGCGACCGGCCCCTCGGCCTTGAGCGACAGCCAGGCGGCGCCATGGGTCAGCAGCATGGTCAGCGAGACCACGCCGGCGAGCAGGGCGAAGGGGTTGAGCAGGCCGAAGAAGGTGCCCTCGTAGATCGAGTGCAGATCCTCGGTCAGCCGGAAGGGCACGCCTTGCAGCACGTTGCCCACCGCGACGCCGAAGATCAGCGCCGGCACCGCGCCGCCGACGAACAGCGCCCAGTCCCAGGTCGCCCGCCAGCCGGCGCCGTCACGCTTGGAGCGGTACTTGAACGCCACCGGCCGCAGGATCAGCGCCGCGAGGATGGCGAACATCGCCAGGTAGAAGCCCGAGAAGCTGACCGCGTAGAGCGGTGGCCAGGCGGCGAAGATCGCCCCGCCGCCGAGGATGAACCACACCTGGTTGCCTTCCCAGACCGGGCCGACGGTGTTGATCGCCACCCGGCGCTCGACGTCGGTCTTGCCGACGAAGGGCAGCAGCGCGCCGACCCCCATGTCGAAGCCGTCGGTCAGGGCGAAGCCGATCAGCAGCACGCCGAGCAGCAGCCACCAGATCACCTTCAGGATGTCGAAGTCGATGAGTGTATGAAGGATCATGATTTCTTACTCCGCAGGCGAAAGGCCGGCCCGGTCGTCGTCACAGGCGTTCAGCCGCTTCTCGTGGCGTTCCATCCACTCTTCGGTCTCTTCCACGTCCTGGTAGGGGCCCTTGCGGATGTATTTGATCATCAGCCCCATCTCGACGATGAACAGCACCGAGTAGAACAGCGCGAAGCCGGCGATGGTGATGGCCAGGTCGGTGGCGCTGAGATGGCTGACCGACAGCGCGGTCGGCAGCACCCCGTCCACGGTCCAGGGTTGGCGGCCGAATTCGGCGGTGAACCAGCCCAGCTCGGCCGCGATCCACGGTGCCGGGATCATCCACACCGCCAGGCGCAGGGCCGGGCGCGGGAAGCGCATGCCCTTGAACGAGGCCATGTAGAAGAAATAGGCCATCGTGCCGATGAAGCCGAAGCCGAGCGCGACCATGATCCGGAAGGACCAGAACAGCGGCCAGACCGTCGGCACGGTGTCGTTGGCGGCCTTGACGATCTGCGCCTCGGTCGCGGTGCGCGGGTCGTTGACGTAGGGCTTGAGCAGGAAGGCGTAGCCCAGATCGCGCGAATGGTTCTCGAACGAGACCTGCACGTTGTCGGGCACGTCGCCCTTGGCTTCGCGGATCTTCATCAGCGCGCCATAGGCGACGATGCCGGAACGGATCTTGTTGACGTTCTCGGCCACCAGCTGGTTGATGCCGGGGATCTCGCGGGTCAGCGACCGGGTGCCGATCAGGCCCATGGCCCAGGGGATATGCACCGCCCACTTGGTCTCGCGCGCCTGTTGGTCGGGCATGCCGAACAGGGTGAAGGGCGCGGGCGCCGGCTCGGTGTTCCACATCGCCTCGATCGCGGCCATCTTCATCTTCTGGTTCTGCGACACGTCATAGCCCGACTCGTCGCCCAGCAGCACCACCGACAGCGCCGAGGCCAGGCCGAAGGCCGAGGCGACGGCGATCGAGCGCCGCGCCAGTTCCCAGTGCCGGCCCTTGAGCATGTACCAGGCCGAGACGCCGATCACGAAGACCGCGGCGGTGACATAGCCGGCCGAGGTCGTGTGGACGAACTTGGCCTGCGCCACCGGGTTGAACAGCACGTCGAAGAAGCTGGTCATTTCCATGCGCATGGTGATCGGGTTGAAGCTCGCCCCGACCGGGTTCTGCATCCAGCCGTTGGCGATCAGGATCCACAGCGCCGAGAAGTTCGACCCCAGCGCCACCAGCCAGGCGACGACGAGGTGCTGGACCTTGCCCAGCTTGTCCCAGCCGAAGAAGAACAGGCCGACGAAGGTGGCCTCGAGGAAGAAGGCCATCAGGCCCTCGATCGCCAGCGGGGCGCCGAAGATGTCACCGACATAGTGGCTGTAGTAGCTCCAGTTCATGCCGAACTGGAACTCCATGGTGATGCCCGTCGCCACGCCGAGCACGAAGTTGATGCCGAACAGCGTGCCCCAGAATTTCGTCATCTGCCGCCAGATCGGGCGGTTGGTCATGACATAGACCGTCTCCATGATCGCCACGACGATCGACAGTCCCAGGGTCAGCGGTACGAAGAGGAAGTGATAGAGAGCCGTCATCGCAAACTGGATGCGGGACAGCTCGACGATACTGAGATCCATGGTTCGTCGCTCCGGTTGGCCGGAAAAGAGTATTCCGGCGACTCATGATAGAAGCTGTAATAAGATAACATTCACGGCTTAGAATTGATGCAGATCAAAACGCTGCATCGCCGCTACACCTTATCACGCGATCGCGACGATCCGTGTGCTGTGTTTGAGGTCGTCCGGCCGGTGCGAGGCGATCAGCAGCGCCGCCTGCGGCAGGGCCGCGCGCAGGCCGGTGAGCACCGTCTCGGCGGTGGCGGGGTCGAGCCCCTCGGTCGGCTCGTCGAGCAGCAGGATTTCCGGGTGCCGCAGCACCGCGCGGGCCAGCGCGAGGCGGCGCGATTCGCCGCCCGACAGCCCGGCGCCCCCTTCCGAGAGCTCGGCATCGAGCCCGCCCTTGGCGGCGACGGTCTCCTCCAGCGCGACGGCCCGGAGCGCGGCCCAGGCCGCGTCGTCGGTCAGGTTGTCGGTGGCCAGGGCGAGGTTGTCGCGGATCGTGCCGGCGACAAGCGCGGTGCGCTGCGGCACCAGCACCAGCCGGGCGCGCAGGGCGGGGTCGGGCCAGTCGGCCAGCGGCTGCCCGGCGAGCGCGATCCGGCCCGCCTCGGGCGTCAGCAGGCCGGCGGCGAGGAACAGCAGCGTGCTCTTGCCGGCGCCGCTCGGACCCGAGAGGCCGACGGTTTCGCCCGGCTTCAGGTCGAGGGAAAACCCTTCCAGAACAGGGCTTTCGGCACCGGGGCGGCGGAAGGTCAGGCTGTCGATCGCCAGCGTCGCCGGGCCGGCGGGCAGGGCGGGGGCGGTGGCTGCCGGGGCCGGCTCGGTCCCCGTCAGCACGCGGTCCGCGGCGTCGCGCATCCGGCCCAGCTCGGCCATGCCGCGGCGCAGCCCGAAGATGGTTTCCGACAGCGCCAGCGCGGTGAAGAATCCCAGCGCCGCCGCCGCCGGGTCGATCGCGTGGCGCGCCGCCAGCGCCCCGCCGAGGGCAAGGGCGCCGGCGGCGGTCAGCGTTGCGGTCAGCGACAGGGCGAGGTCGGCGCGGCGCTCGATCCGGTCCTGGGCGGCGAGGGCGGCGCGGGTCTCGGCATCGGCGGCGCGGGCGGCATCGCGCTGGGCCTCCATGCGGCCGAAGACGATCAGGTCGGTGCGGGCGCGGGCGAGGTCGATGACCGCCCGGCGCAGCCCCTGGCCGGCGCGCTCGGCCCGGATCGAGGGCGCGTGGCCGGCGCGCGCGGTCCAGATCAGCACCAGCGTGCCGCCGATCAGGTAGCCGGCGGCGATCCAGCCGGCGACGGCATAATCCACCAGCCAGGCCAGCGCCGCGAAGGTGACGGCATGGGTGAGCAGGGCGGCGATCAGGGGCAGGACGAGGCGCAGGGCGACGCCGTCGAGGGCATCGACATCGGCGGTGATCCGGTTGAGCGCGGTGGCGCCGCGCAGTTTCAGCAGCGCGTCGAGCCCGGCCCGGGTCTGGCGCCGCATCAGGTCGATGCGCAGCGCGGTCAGGGCGCGCAACGTCGCGTCATGGGTCAGCAGCCGCTCGCCATAGCGGGCGGCGGTGCGGCCGAGGGCGAGGGCGCGGACCCCGGCCGAGGGCCGGAAGACGTCGAAGCTCAGCCCGGCCCCGGCGAGGCCGGCGGCGGCGGCGGCGGTGATGAACCAGCCCGACAGGCCCAGCAGGCCGGCGCCGGCCAGCAGCACCGCGACCGACAGAGCCGCGCCGCGCGCCATGGCGCCGGGCGCCGCGCTCCAGATGGTGCGGAAGATGCGCCACAGCGATCTCATGCCGGCGCCTCCATCGGCACGGTCCGGTCCATCGCCGCGGCCAGGCGCGGGTCGTGGGTGGCGACGACAAGGGTGGTGCCGCGGTCCTTCAGCTCGGTCAGCGCGGCGATGACGGCCGCGGCGGTCTCGGCGTCGAGATCGGCGGTCGGCTCGTCGGCCAGCAGCAGGTCGGGCGCGGCGACCAGCGCCCGGGCCAGGATCAGCCGCCGCGCCTCGCCGCCCGAGATGCCGCCGCCGGTTTCGCCCAGCCGTGCCGACAGCCCGCCGGGCAGGGCGGCGACGACATGGCTGGCGCCGGCGGCCCTGATCGCGGCGGCCGGGTCGGCGCCGGTCTGGCGCAGGTCGAGATTGGCGGCCAGCGGTGCGTCGAGGAAATGCGGCGATTGCCCGACCCAGGCCAGCCGGGCGCGCCAGGCGTCGGCGGTGTCGTCGCTCAGGGGCTGGCCGGCGACGCTGACGCTGCCTTCGGCGGGCCGGGCGAGGCCGGCGGCGACGGCGAGCAGGGTCGATTTGCCGACGCCGCTGGGGCCGGTGACGGCGACGGCCTCTCCTGCCGCGACGCCGAGGTCGGGCAGGCGGACCAGCCGCGGGCCGCGCTGGACGGCGACGCGGTGCAGCGACAGCGACAGCGGGCCGGGCAGCGGCTTCGCCGGGGCGCCCCGGCCCAGCACCGGGGCGGCCTCCTCGGCCTCGAGCGCGGCCAGTTCGCCGGCCACGGCCTGGGCGGCGGCGCGGTCGTGCCAGGCGGCGGCGAGGTCGCGCAGCGGCTGGAAATACTCGGGCGAAAGCAGCAGCAGGAAGACCCCGGGGCCGAGCGCCAGCGGCCCGCCCCAGGTTCCGAAATCGATCGTGCCGAGCAGCGAGAAGCCGACATAGACCGCGATCATGGCGACGCCGAGGGCCGAGAACAGCTCGAGCACGGTCGAGGACAGGAAGGCGATGCGCAGCACCGCCATGGTGCGGGTTCGCAGCCCCTCGGCGCGGGTGGTGAAATCGGCCGCGGTGCGCTCGGTGGCGTCGAGCAGGCGGATGTCGACCAGCGCCGAGAGCCGGTCGATGAGCAGGCTGTTCATGTCGCCGATCTCGACCATCTGGCGTTCGCTGGCGTCGCGCGCCGCCATGCCGACCAGCGCCATGAAGACCGGGATCAGCGGGCCGGCGACCAGCAGGATCAGCCCGGCGGCCCAGGAGATCGAGAAGCTGAGGCCAAGGAAGACCAGCGGCAGCACGGTCGAGCGGAAGCGGGCCGGGCGGTAGCGGGTGAGATAGGGCACCAGCAGCGGCAGCTTCTGCGCCGTCAGTGCGCCGAGCGCGGCCGAGGCGGGGCCGGAGCCCGGCATCCGCAGGCTCTCGCGGGCGATCAGGGTTTCGCGTTCGGCGGCCAGCGCGGCATCGGCGGCGCGGAACAGGGTGGCGCCGGCGGCATGGTCGAGCGCGGCGCGGACGGCGCCAGCCAGGGCGAAGCCGGCGGCGGCGAGGAAGGTCTGCGTCAGCGGCGCACCGTGGAGCCAGCCCGAGATCGCCCAGGCGATCAGCGCCGCCTGCACCGGCCAGCCCAGCCCCGACAGCACGGCCAGCACCCCGGCCCGGCGCTGGGCCCGGGCGGCGGGGGCCTCGATCCGCGCCAGCGTGGCGGCGCCGGGATCTCTCGAGGCCGGGTCTCGTGCTGTCTCGCGCGCCATGAACGCTCCGCTTGCGGGCCGGGATCGGTGGGCGGACCGCCGGCCGGGGTCTTCCGCGCCTACGCCGCGCCGCCCCGGGGATCAAGGGCTGCTCATGTCGCAGCCTGCGGCACCGGTTACACTTTTATTCGATTGCGGCGATGCTACCTCTTGCTTTCGGGGCGGCTTTGGGTGCCGATCCCTGCAGGACCGGGTGAGAGACCGGGTGAGAGGGTGAGACGCGGATGAAGCTGATCAGGCAGGCGATCGTGGCGCTGGTGGTGCTGGCGGGAGCCGTGGCGCTATGGATCGCCTATGTCCCCGAGGCGCGGCCTCTGCTGGCGCGGCTGGGCGTCTATGATGCGCTGGGGATCAGCCCGCCGAAGGCCTCCGGGACCGGCGCCGCCAACAGCTTCCGCCGGCCGGGTGGGCCCATCGCCGTGGTCGCCAAGCCGGTGGTGGATGCCGTGGCCGACGACCGCGCCAGCGCCATCGGCAACGGCCGGGCGCTGCGCTCGGTGGTGGTGACGCCGCAGGTCTCGGGCCGGATCGTCGCCGTCGATTTCACCTCCGGCGCCCGGGTCAAGGCCGGGCAGGTGCTGGCGCAACTCGACGACGCGGCGCAGAAGATCGCACTGGACAAGGCGCGGCTGGTGCTGGCCGACGCGCAGGACAAGGAAGCGCGGCTGCAGAAGCTGGCGGCCTCGGGCACCGCCAGCGACACCCAGATCCGCGATGCCAAGCTGACGGTGCGGACCGCCGAGCTGGCGGTGCGGCAGGCCGAGTTCGACCTGTCGCTGCGCCGGATCACGGCGCCGATCGACGGCTGGATCGGGCTGCGCTCGGCCGAGATCGGCGACCAGGTGACCTCGTCGACGGCGCTGGCCCAGATCGACGACCGTTCGAGCCTGTTGGTCGATTTCCGCATCCCCGAGCGTTATGTCACCCGCATCCGTCCCGGCGAGGCGGTGCAGGCGGCGCCGCTGGCCCAGCCCGAGCGGGCGCTGCACGGCGTGGTCAAGGCGCTCGACAACCGCGTCGACGAGGCCAGCCGCACCATTCTGGTCGAGGCCGAGTTCCCCAATCCCGACGACAACCTGCGCCCCGGCATGGCGTTCTCGATCTCGCTGCGGTTCCAGGGCGAGAGCTACCCGGCAGTGGCGCCGCTGGCGATCCAGTGGTCCTCCGAAGGCTCCTATGTCTGGGCGGTGAAGGACGGCAAGGCGGCGCGGCTGCCGGCCCGGATCGTCCAGCGCAGCGCCGACCAGGTGCTGGTCGCGGCGGATCTCAAGCCCGGCGACATGGTGATCACCGAGGGCGTGCAGATGCTGCGGCCGGGTGCCGCCGTCGCGGTGCTGGCCGCCGATCCGCTGGCGCCGGGCCAGGGTGGCGCGCCGGCGCCGGCCAATCCGTGAGGGTCCGGCGATGAGCACGTCCGATGAGGCCGGAAAGCCGGTCGAGACCCCGCCCGAGATGCTGTCGGGCACCGCGCTCTTCGTGCGCCGGCCGATCCTCGCCTTCGTGCTCAACGCCCTGATCGTGATCGCCGGCCTCGCCGGGCTCTCCGGCGTCGAGGTGCGCGAGCTGCCGGATGTCGACCGCCCGGTCGTCACCGTCACCACCACTTTCGACGGCGCCGCGCCCGAGACCGTCGACCGCGAGGTGACTTCGGCGATCGAGGGCGCGGCCGGACGGGTCGCCGGGGTCAAGTCGATCTCGTCCTCGTCCAGCTTCGGCCGCAGCCGGGTGACCGTCGAGTTCAGCACCGCGACCAATCTCGACACCGCGGCCAGCGACATGCGCGACGCGATCTCGCGGATTTCCAACAAGCTGCCGGCCGATGCCGACACGCCGCGCATCGTCAAGGCCGACGCCAATGCCAGCGCGGTGATGCGGGTCGCGGTGACCTCGGCCACCCGCTCGGCCCAGGCGCTGACCGAGCTGGTCAACGATGTCATCTCGGACCGGCTGGTCGCGGTGCCCGGGGTGGCCGATGTCCAGGTCTATGGCGGCCGCGACGAGGTCTTCCGGGTCGACATCAACCAGCTCGAGCTGGCCAGCCGCGGCCTGACCCTGGCCGATGTCCGCGCCGCGCTGGCCAATGTCTCCTACGACGCGCCGGCCGGGGCGCTGAAGGGCGGCGGCCAGAACCTCGTCGTCCGCACCGTCGCCAGCGTCACCACGCCGGCCGCCTTCGAGGCGCTGGTGCTGAAAGGGAACGTGACCCTGGGCGACGTGGCGACGGTGACGCTGGGCCCGGCGCCGGGCGACAGCGTGCTGCGCGCCAACGGCCAGACCGGGGTCGGCATGGGCATCATCGCCCAGGCCCAGAGCAACGCGCTCGACATCTCCAGGGGCGTGCGGGCGGCGGTGGCGCAGCTGCGCAATGTGCTGCCCAAGGACGTGAAGATCTTCGTCACCAGCGACGACGCCACCTTCATCAAGGGCTCGATCCACGAGGTCGTCCGCTCGCTGATCCTGTCCTGCCTGATCGTGGTCGGGGTGATCTTCCTGTTCCTGCGCGACTGGCGGGCGACGCTGATCCCGGCGCTGACCCTGCCGGTGGCGCTGATCGGGGCGCTGGCGGCGATCTACCTGGCCGGTTTCTCGGTCAACATCCTGACGCTCTTGGCGCTGGTGCTGGCCACCGGGATGGTGGTCGACGACGCCATCGTCGTGCTGGAGAACATCGTCCGGCGCCGGTCCGAGGGCATGGGCGCAAGGGCGGCGGCGGTCTTGGGCACGAAACAGGTGTTCTTCGCCGTGCTGGCCACCACGACGACACTGGCGGCGGTCTTCATCCCGCTCTCCTTCCTGCCCGGCCAGACCGGCGGCCTGTTCCGCGAATTCGGCTTCACGCTGGCGATGTCGGTGCTGATCTCCTCGGTCGTCGCCCTGACCCTGTGCCCGGTGCTGGCCAGCCGGATGCTGCACGGCCATGCCGGCGAAAGCGGCGGCGGGCTGATCGGCGGCCTCGGCGACGCGCTGTCCCGGCTCTATGCCGCGACGCTGCGGGTGACGCTGAACGCCCCGGCCATCGCTCTGCTGGTGGCGCTGCTGTTCGGCGCCACGGCGGCGCTGGTCTTTCCCTCGATCAAGCAGGAGCTGACCCCGCGCGAGGACCGCTCGCTGATCTTCCTCTCGGTCTCGACGCCGCAGGGCGTCTCGCTCGACTACACCACCGAGAAGATGCGCGAGATCGAGGATCTGGTGGCGCCGCTGCGGGCGGAGGGGCTGGTGACCAACATCTTCTCGATCGCCGGTTTCCGCGGCAATGACAACGGCGGCTTCCTGGTGCTGTCGCTCGAGGACTGGAGCAAGCGCCGGCTGAGCCAGCAACAGGTCGTCGCCAAGATCAACGGGCTGCTGAGCAAGGTCGTCGGCGCAAGGGTGTTCGCGATCCAGCCCAACTCGCTCCATATCCGCGGCGCCGGGCGCGGGCTGAGCTTCGCCATCACCGGCGACAATTACGACGAGCTGTCGAAGGCGGCGACGACCATGGTCGACAAGCTCCAGGACGATCCGCGCTTCGGCCGGGTGCAGCTCGGCTACCAGACCACCCAGCCGCAGCTTTTCGTCCATGTCGACCGGCGCCGGGCCTCGGATCTGGGCGTCAAGATCGACGGGTTGGGGCAGGCGTTGCAGGCGGTGCTGGAAGGCACCACGGTCGGCAGCGTCTTCATCAACGACACCAGCTACGACATCAAGATGATCTCGACCTCGGACCCGGTGAACGACCCGGCCGACCTGGAACGGATCTTCGTGCGCACCGGCGACGGCAAGATGGTGCCGATCTCGTCCTTCGTCACCCTGACCGAGAAGGCGGTGGCGCCCGAGCTCGACCGCGAGATGCAGATGCGCTCGGTCTCGATCTCGGCCGGGCTGACGCCGGCGCTGCCGCTGGGGCCGGCCTGGGCGCAGGTGCAGGAGATCGCCGCCGAGGCGCTGCCGGCCACCAACCACGTCATCCCGCTGGCCGAGGCGGCGACGCTGTCCGAGACTTCCTCGGGCATGGTGGTGACCTTCGGCGCGGCGATCCTGATCGTCTTCCTGGTGCTGGCGGCGCAGTTCGAAAGCTTCCTGTCGGCGATCATCGTCATGGCGACGGTTCCGCTGGGGCTGGCCTGCGCCGTCTTCGCCCTGCTGGCAACGGGGGGCAGCCTGAACGTCTACAGCCAGATCGGGCTGGTGCTGCTGGTGGGGATCATGGCCAAGAACGGCATCCTGATCGTCGAATTCGCCAACCAGCTGCGCGACCGCGGCCAGGGGGTGCACGAGGCGATCCTCAACGCCTCGGTGATGCGGCTGCGGCCGGTGGTGATGACCATGGTGTCGACGGTTCTGGGCGGCCTGCCGCTGATCCTGTCTTCCGGCGCCGGGGCCGAGGCGCGGGCGGCGCTGGGCTGGATCATCGTCGGCGGGCTGGGCCTGGCGACGCTGTCGACGCTCTACTTCACCCCCGTCGCCTATCTGCTGCTGGCCCGCTTCACCACGCCCAAGGCGCATGAGGAGGAACGGCTGCGGCGCGAGCTGAGCGCGGCGACCGGGGCGGAGCAGGCCGACAGGAGAGCGTAGGCCGACGCGGCCCGGCTTCTTGTTTGCCGTTGTTTCCCGCCGTCCTGATGTCTTGCCCTTCGTGCCCGACACCACTGATTCGATACATTCTCTGAAGCCCCAGCCATGCGTCTCCTGCATAGCGGGGATGCATTCACCTGTTAAAGGTAAGCCTGCTTACGACTTGCTTCATAAGCAGGCTTACCATATATCCCGCTCATGAATAACGCACCCACCAACACCCTGGGCTTCCTGCTGCACGACGCCTCGCGCCTGTTGCGCCGGCGGTTCGAGCTGCGCGGCGCCCAGTACGGGCTGTCGGCGGCGCAGTGGCGGCTGATGGTCCATGTCGTTCGCCACGAGGGCATCTCGCAGGCGCGGCTGGCCGAACTGCTCGAGATCGAGCCGATCAGCGTCTCGCGCCTGGTCGACCGGATGGAGCAGGGCGGCTGGGTCAGGCGCTGCCCCGATCCGCAGGACCGCCGGGTCCGACTGATCCACCCGACGGACCGGGCGATGGAGGCCTTCACCATGGTCAAGGCGCTGGCGGGCGAGGTCTACGAGGAGGCGCTGGCCGGGATGAGCCCGGAACGGCGCGAGGCGCTGATGGACGGGCTGACCCAGGTGGTCGCCAATCTGAACGAGTTGGAAGCCAGCACGGCCTGCGGGTCGGCGGCCAAGGAAGGTTGAGACGATGAACGCTTCGGCTGATGTGAAAACCAAGGATGCGGTTGCGGTCGACAGCCCGGCGCCCAAGCGCGGCCGGGCGCGGCGCCGCATCCTGATGCTGGCCCTGCCGCTGGCGCTGGTGCTGGGCGGCGGCTATGTCTGGGTGACCGGCGGCCGTTACGAGGATACCGACAACGCCAACCTGCAGCAGGCGCGGTTCTCGATCGCCGCCGATGAATCGGGCCGCGTCGTCACCGTCAACGTGACCGACAACCAGCACGTCAAGAAGGGCGACGTGCTGTTCCAGGTCGATCCGCAGCCCTACCGCATCGCGCTCGAACAGGCCGACGCGGCGCTGGCCGGCGCCCGGCTGAAGGTCCAGCAGATGCAGGCCGCCTATGCCCAGGCCGTGGCCCAGGCCAAGGTGGTCTCGGACGACGTCACCTATTTCAAGACCGAATACGACCGCCAGGAGGCGCTCAAGGCCAAGGGCATCGCCTCGGCCTCGGCGCTGGACGCGGCCAGCCGCAACCTGCGCAAGGCGCAGGAGAGCAAGGTCGCGGCCGAGCAGGCGGTGATGAGCGCCAAGGCGGCGCTGGGCGGCAAGCCCGACCTGCCGGTCGATGATCACCCCTCGGTGCTGGCGGCCAAGGCGGCGCGCGACAAGGCGGCCTACGACCTCGCCCAGACCACGGTCAAGGCCCCGGCCGACGGCATCGTCTACAAGGCCTCGTCCTTCAAGCCGGGCGAGTTCGTCGCCGCCGGCAGCCCGCTGTTTGCGCTGGTCGAGACCGGCGACACCTGGGTCCAGGCGAATTTCAAGGAAACCCAGCTGACCCACATGAAGCCGGGCCAGAGCGCCGAGATCACCTTCGACACCTATCCGGGCCGCAGCTTCAAGGCGACCGTGCAGGCGATCGGGGCCGGCACCGGGGCCGAGTTCTCGCTGCTGCCGGCGCAGAACGCCACCGGCAACTGGGTCAAGGTCACCCAGCGGGTGCCGGTCTACCTGCGGCTCGACAATGCCGATCCCAAGCTCATGCTGCGGACCGGGATGAGCGCGGCGGTCTCGGTCGACACCAAGGTGACGCGCAGCTTCGCCGGGCTGATCACCGCCTTCGCCGGCGGCACCGGCGACAACAGCAACTGATCCGAACCGATCTGAAACCTATCTGACGGCCGCGCCCGGGCGCGGCCCGGAGGGCCCGAGATGGCAAATGGCGCAACCGCCGCGGCGGGCGGAGACGATATCGATCACGGCGCGATCCCGCATCGCGGCCTGATCACCGTGTCGATCATGCTGGGCACCGTCATGCAGGTGCTCGACACCACCATCGCCAACGTCGCCCTGCCGTCGATGACCGGCGACCTGGGCGCCTCGGTCGACACCATCAACTGGGTGCTGACCTCCTACATCGTCGCCGCCGCGATCATGACGCCGGTGACCGGCTGGCTGGCCGACCGGATCGGCCGGCGCGAGCTGTTCCTGACCTCGATCGTCGGCTTCGTCGTCACCTCGATGGCCTGCGGCATCGCCTGGAACCTGAACGTCATGGTGATGTTCCGGCTGCTGCAGGGCGTCTTCGGCGCCGCTATCGTGCCGCTGTCCCAGACCTTCCTGCTCGACATCAACCCGCGCGAGCGCCACGGCCAGGCGATGGCGATCTGGGGCGCCGGGATCATGGTCGGCCCGATCATCGGCCCGACCCTGGGCGGCTACCTGACCGAGACCTTCAACTGGCGCTACGTCTTCTTCGTCAACCTGCCGGTCGGCATCCTCGCCTTCCTCGGCTCGGCCGCCTACCTGCCGAAGATCGCCACCAAGCTGCGCAGCTTCGACTTCTTCGGCTTCGCCATGCTGTCGCTCGGCGTCGGCGCGCTGCAGATGATGCTCGACCGCGGCGGCGAGGTCGACTGGTTCAACTCGATCGAGATCTGGATCGAGTTCGGGCTGGCGATCACCGGTTTCTGGGTCTTCGTGGTCCATATCCTGACCTCCGAGAAACACGCCTTCATCGACCCGCATATCTTCACCGACCGCAACTTCGTCACCGGCCTGCTGTTCATCTTCGTCATTGGCGTGATCCTGCTGGCCAGCCTGGCGCTGCTGCCGCCGATGCTGGCGCATATCTTCGGCTACCCGACGATCACCACCGGACTGGTCATGGCGCCGAGGGGCGTCGGCACGATGATCTCGATGCTGCTGGTCGGGCGGCTGGTGCGCAAGGTCGACGCCCGCTTCCTCGTCGTGCTGGGGCTGATGCTGGCGGCCTGGTCGCTGCACATGATGGCCGGCTTCTCGCCGCAGATGGACGACCGGCTGATCATTCTCAGCGGCGTGGTGCAGGGGCTGGGCCTCGGGCTGGTCTTCGTGCCGCTGTCGACGGTGGCCTTCGCCACGCTCGACGCGCGCTACCGCACCGACGCCACCGCGTTGTTCAGCCTGGTGCGCAATATCGGCTCGTCGATCGGCATCTCGGTGGTCAGCGCCATGCTGACCCATAACCTGCAGGTCAACCATGTCGAGCTGTCGGCCAATGTCTCGGCCTACAACCCGGTGCTCAAGGCGCTGTCGCCGGCGGCGGCGGCGGGCAACCCGACGATGCTGAAGGAGCTCGACGGGCTGGTGAACCAGCAGGCGCTGATGATCTCCTATGTCGACGATTTCAAGTTCATGATGATCGTGACGATCTCGGCGATCTTCCTCGCCTTCCTGCTGCGCTCGCCCAAGCGCGCGGCCCAGCAGAACATCCCCGACGAGGAAATCAGCGCGGCGATGGAGTAGGGCGGGGGCGTTTCCGTTCCAATGGCGCCTAGGGCGGCGTCCGACCCCGGGGGGGGCGCTTGTGACCTGACCGTTTGGCAGCGGCACTTCCGCATTCCGGCTGGTCGCGCTCATCGGCCGGCTGCGGAATGCGCCGTTCCGGGGGGGGCGGGCGCCGCCCGGCGTGCCGCCGGGCGAAGCGGCTGTGAGAGGCGCCGCGCCTCAGCCGGGCTGGAAGCCGCCGATCAGGTGGCGCAGGCCGAGCACCGCGCCGGCGCCGATGCAGGCCAGCGTGACCGGGCCGGAATAGGCCAGCGTCGCGAAGGCCGAGACGCCCTGGCCGACCGAACAGCCCAGGGCCACGACGCCGCCGATGCCCATCAGCGCCGCGCCGGTCACCTGCCGGCCCAGCTCGCGCGGGTCCTCGCAGGCCTCCCAGCGGAACAGGCCGCGGATGCTCGAGCCGATGAAGGCCCCGGCCATGACGCCGATCACCGAGCCGACCGAGAAGGTGATGCCGCCGGCGGTCGAGGTCATCAGGTAGATCAGGGTCCGGCCCAGCGGCGCGGTGAAGGAGGGGCCCTCGATCGCCACCTCGCCGAAGCTCTGATCGGCCAGCCAGGCGGTGCCGACGAAGGCCCAGACCACTGCCAGCCCGGCCAGCAAGCCCCAGACCAGACGCCGGGGCGAACGCCGCAGCGGCGCGTAGGACAGCGCCCAGGCGAAGCAGAGCACGGCGACGGGCAGGGCGATCGCCAGCGGCGGCAGCCCGGTCAGGCCCGAGATCAGGTCGGCATAGTTTTGCGAGCTCTCGGCGCCGATCTGCGGGAACAGCGTGATCCGCAGCGGCGCCAGCGGTCCGTTCAGGGTGATGAAGGAGAAGACCGCCATCACCACCACCACCACCAGCGACCGCAGGTCGCCGCCGCCGAAGCGGGCCAGCGCGCCGAAGCCGCAATTGCCCGCCAGCGCCATGCCGTAGCCGAAGACCAGGCCGCCGACGATGCTGGCCCAGGGGTTCCAGCGCACCGACTGGTAAAGGGTCTGCGACAGGTCGATATAGCCTGCCGCCTGGGCCAGGTAGCAGCCGGCGATGGCGGTGCCCAGGACGATGCCCCAGAGCCGCAAACGCCGGTGGTCGCCGCCGTAGATCGAGCTTTCCAGCGCGCCCAGCGTGCAGAAGTCCCCCAGTCGCGCGGCAAGGCCCAGAACCAGGCCGCCCGACAGACCGACCAGCGCCGCAAGGGCGCCGTAGGGCAGATTTTCCATGTCGTCCTCCCCAAAGGCCGCCTCGCGGCCCGCTCTCCCTGAGGGCCGCACGGGCCCGATCCGCCCCGGCGTCGCCTTGTTCTCGCGTCTCAGCCTTGTTCGGCGGCGTCCGGGTTGCAGAACATATCGTAGACCAGTTCGATGGCGCGCTGAACCTTGGGGTCGCTCAGCGAATAGAAGATCGCCTTGCCCTCGCGCCGGCACGAGACCAGCCCTTCCAGCCGCAGGCGCGCCAGTTGCTGGCTCACGGCAGCTTGACGGGAGGAGAGCAGGTTTTCAAGCTCGGTGACCGATTTCTCGCCCGAGGACAGGTGGCAGAGGATCATCAGCCGGCCCTCATGGGCCAGCGCCTTGAGGAAGTTCGAGGCCGACTGGGCCTGGTCCATCATCTCGTCGGGCGACAGCGCGCCGCAATGCGACGGCACAATCACCGCGTCCGGATCGAGACTATCGCGTTTACTTGTGTCCAAAGACATACCCCGGCCTTTCCTGTGTCGCGCTCCGGGTGGCCGGCTCTGGCCTGCCCGGTCCGGCGCACACCCCGCACCGCGCGGAGTTCCGGATACCTCTTTCTGCCCCACAGGGGCAATAGCATGGGGCGGAGGGAAATGCGACCCCCGGGGACCTCCCGGCGATCAGCTCTTGGCCATCTCGGCCGCCGCCCCGGCAGCCGAATTGTCCGTCTTGGTCAGGATCTGGTCGAGCAGACCCCAGAAGAAATCCTCTCCCGGATAGCCCTCGATGCGGCCGATCTCGACCCCGTCCTGCAGCACCACGAAGGTGGGCGTGAACTGCGGCTTGCGGGCCAGCTGCATGTAGCTGGGCAGGGCGCCGTGGATGTCGACCCGGTGCAGCGGCGCCGCCTTGCCCTCGTCGGTCTTGCCGTAGATCGGGCCGATCTGGGCGTTCCACTGCGCGCACCAGTGGCACCCGGTCTGCTCGAACATCACCAGTTCGACCCCGCGCCGCACCTCCTGGGCGCGGGTCGGCTGAGCCGTGAACGCCGCGACGAAAGCCAGCCCGAGACCGGCAAGGATAGCAAAAGTGACGCTGCGGAACGCAAGGCGCATGGCCGTTCACCCCGATTGACGAGTCTGTGAATACATATAAAGATCGTAATGTGTTTCCACGAATTCAGCAAGGTGCCTGATAAATGAACCTTGATATAAGCTATGGCGGGGCGGCGGTCGCCGGTATCCTGTCATTCCTGTCGCCCTGCATCTTGCCGATGGTCCCTTTCTATCTGTGCTACATGGCCGGCATTTCAATGCAGGAGTTGCGCAACGACGGCGGCATCAACCCGGGGGCGCAGCGCCGGCTGGTGATCTCGGCCGTCGCCTTCGCGCTCGGGGTGACGACGATCTTCGTCCTGCTCGGCCTCGGCGCCACCGCCCTGGGCCAGGCCTTCGTCGCCTGGAAGAACCAGCTGTCCTGGGTCGCCGCCGCCATTCTGGCCGTGTTCGGGCTGCATTTCCTCGGTATCGTCAAGGTGCCGTTCCTCTATCGCGAGGCGCGGATCGAGGCCAAGGCCGAGCCGTCCAGCATCATCGGCGCCTATATCATGGGGCTGGCCTTCGGCTTCGGCTGGACGCCCTGCGTCGGCCCGGCGCTGGCCGCGATCCTGTTCGTCGCCAGCGGAACCGGCGACCTCTGGCACGGCGGCACGCTGCTGCTGGTCTACGGCCTGGCGATGACGCTGCCCTTCATCATCGCCGCGCTCTTCGCCCAGCCGTTCCTGGCCTGGGTCGGGCGCAACCGGCGCTACCTGGGCTATGTCGAGAAGATCATGGGCGCGATGCTGATCCTTTTCGCCGTGCTGATCGCGACGAATTCTGTAGGCTACATCTCGGATTTCCTGATTCAGAACTTTTCCTGGGAGAGCACCCTGAAGTGATCCCCGGCGGGATCGGCGGGGCTCTGCCCGCAGCATGTAACGGGAGGACATCATGCGACGCCTTACCATCGCTCTTGCCACGCTTCTTGTCGGCGGCCTCGTCCTGACGGCGCCCGCGCGCGCCGAGGTGCCGATCGGCGACGACGGTCTGCACAAGCCGACCTGGCTGCAGGACACCTTCAAGAACCTGCCCGACGACCTGGCCGAGGCCAACGCCCAGGGCAAGCGGCTGCTGATCATGATCGAGCAGCGCGGCTGCATCTACTGCACCAAGATGCAGGAAGAGGTCTACCCCGACCCGGCGATCGACAAGATCATCCGCGATACCTACTTCGTCGACCAGATCAACCTGTTCGGCGACACCGAAGTGACCGATTTCGACGGCACGGTGCTGCCGGAGAAGGAAATGGCGCAGCGTTGGGGCGTCGTTTTCACGCCGACGCTGATCTTCCTGCCCGAAGAGATTCCGGAAGGCAAAACCGCCGCCCAGGCGGCCGTGGTCACGATGCCGGGAGCCTTCGGCAAGGGCACCACCAAGGCGCTGTTCGAATGGGTCCGGGATCACGGCTACGAGAGCGGCGAGAACTTCCAGAAATACCTTCAGCGTCAACTCGCTAAGAGCAAGACGGACTGACGGCGAACAGGGTTCGGTCGCGGCGATGGTCGCGGCCGGTCTATACTAAAGCATTGATGCTTAAGTATATTTATCGCCAGAAATTGAGCGGCCATGCTGCGACTGCGCGCGCGGCGCGCCGCGCCGCGGCATCTGCCGGCAGATCGCCGTCGATGTGTTCAAAAGAACATATCCGCTCACATGCAAAAATTGGAATTTTATATTGCACGCCGCGTCACGCTTCCGTTACGGTACGACTCGGAGCATCGACAGGGAGGTCGACTCCGTGACGCAGGGAAGCCAGGGAGGACTCCATATGAAGCGCCAGATCGTGCTGGGTATTGCCGCAGCGGCCATTGTCGCCGGCTATGCCAATGCTGAAACTGCGCCGGATGACGTCAAGTTCGTAGATGGTGCGGTGGCCCAGTCGCTGACCGGCAAGCCGGGCGACCCGGTTGCGGGTGAGAAGATCTTCACCACCAAGTCCATGGGGAATTGCATCGCTTGTCACGTGGTGACCGCGCTCGCGAAATATCCGTTCCCCGGCGATATCGGCCCGTCGCTGGACGGCGTCGCCGATCGCTGGAACGAAGCCGAGCTGCGGGGCATCGTGGCCAACGCGAAGATGACCTACGAGGGGTCGGTGATGCCGCCCTTCTACAAGGTCTCGGGCTTCATCCGCCCCGGAGACCATTACACCGGTAAGGCCGCCCCGGCCGATCTGAAGCCGATCCTGAGCGCGCAGCAGATCGAAGACGTGGTGGCCTTCCTCGAAACGCTCAAGGAACAATGACCTGAGCCCTTCAGGACTGAGGAGAGAATGATGAACCTGACCAGACGTGAAGCCCTGGTGGTTGGCGCCGGCGGTATCGCGGTTGCGATGCTGCCGCTGTCGGCGAATGCCGCGGCGATCGACGATGTAATTTCCGCCTTCACCGGCGGCGCTTCGATGGGCGAGGGCGACGTGACGCTGACCGCCCCGGAAATCGCCGAGAACGGCAACACCGTTCCGATCTCGGTCGAGGCGCCCGGCGCTTCGGAAATCCTCGTGCTCGCCTCGGGCAACCCGACGCCCAAGGTCTGCACCTTCAAGTTCGGCCCCGCATCGGGCTCGCAGATGGCCTCGACCCGCATTCGCCTGGCGAAAACCCAGGACGTGATCGCGATCGCCAAGATGGGCGACGGCAGCTTCGTCAAGACCGCCGCGACCGTCAAAGTGACCATCGGCGGCTGCGGCGGCTGAGGAACAGGAGAACAACGACAATGGCAAAGCATGTCAAACCCCGCGTGAAGGTTCCGAGCAAGGCCTCGGCCGGCGACGTGGTCACGATCAAGACCCTGATCAGCCACCCGATGGAATCGGGCCAGCGCAAGGACAAGAGCGGCAAGATCATCCCGCGCGAGATCATCAACCGCTTCACCTGCGACCTGAACGGCAAGAACGTCATCGACGTCGAGCTCGATCCGGCCGTGTCCGCCAACCCTTACTTCGAATTCGAAGCCAAGGTCGACGCCTCGGGTGAGTTCAAGTTCACCTGGTACGACGACGACGGGTCGGTCTACGACACTTCGAAGAAGATCGCGGTTAGCTAAGCGCCGTGTTTCACACTCGTCAGGGAGGAGAGATGATGAAAATGCGGACGCAAGCAAAAGCGATGACGGCGGTCGTGGCCCTGGTCACGCTGTCCCTTTCCGGGATGGCGCAGGCGGCGGGCGACGACCCCGATCCCGGCAAGGAACTGGTGATCAACGGCGACATGCAGATGGTCACGCGCGTCAAGGCGCCTGACAACATCCCGGGTCTGACCAATGTCTACTCGGGCTGGCTGTTCCACGATCCCAGCACCCAGGCCATGGAAATGGACGATTTCGACAACCCGGGCATGACCGGGGCCGAAACCGGGACGGAGAACTGGAGCGTGGCGGATGGTTCGGAGGGCAAGTCCTGCGCTTCGTGCCACGGCGATATCGAGAAGATGAAGGGCGTGCGCACGCATATGCCCAAGGTCAACAAGGACGGCAAGCTGTGGTCGATGGAAGACTACATCAACAACTGCCGGACGACCCGCATGGGGGCGAAAGCCTGGAGCTGGAACAGCGCCGACATGCAGGACATGGTGGCCGCGATCTCGGTGCAGTCGCGCGGGATGCCGATGGCGGTTGCCACCGACGGCGCCGCCGCGAAGTTCTGGAAGGAGGGTGAGAAGATGTACTACACCCGCACCGGCATGCTGGAGCTGTCCTGCGCCAGCTGCCACGAACAGAACTACGGCAACCACATCCGGGCCGAGCATCTGTCGCAGGGGCAGCTCAACGGCTTCCCGACCTATCGTCTCAAGACCGCCAAGCTGGTGTCGATCCACAACCGCCTCAAGGGCTGCGTGCGGGATACCCGTGCCGAGACCTACAAGGAGGGGACCGACGCCCTGCGCATCCTCGAGCTCTACGTGGCCTCGCGCAGCAACGGCCTCTCGGTCGAAGGCGTGGCGGTTCGTCCCTGAACCCGAACAGCGGGGCGCGCGGCGGGGGCGCGCGTCCCACCCCATCTCCCAGCGACGCATTTTCATCGCTCGGCAATCGCACGGTATTCGTTTGGCCATTTATCAAACTGGGGCAGAGGCCCGGCGCGGGATCGATTCCGTGCGGGGGCTTGCTTTGCCCGGACGACAGGAGTGAACCGGAATGATCTCGCGGCGCGACTTTCTTCAAGCCACCGTTGCAGCCTCCGCCATCTGGGGGGCCTCGGGCGTCGGCAACTGGGCGAAACTGGCGGCGCAACAGGCGCTTAGCCAGGACCAGCTGCTGGATTTCGATACCTACGGTAACGTAACGCTTGTTCACATTACCGATATCCACGCGCAACTCAAGCCGATTTGGTTCCGCGAGCCGGAAATCAATCTCGGCGTCGGCGCGGTGCACGGCCTGCCGCCGCATGTCACCGGCGCCGACTTCCTGAAGATGTTCAACATGAAGCCCGGCACGCCCGAGGCCTATGCCCTGACCTACCAGGATTTCGCGTCGCTGGCGAAGGCTTACGGCAAGATGGGCGGTATCGACCGGGTTGCCACGGTGCTCAAGTCGATCCGCGCCGACCGGCCGGACGCGCTGTTCCTCGATGGCGGCGACACCTGGCACGGCTCCTATACCTGCCTCAAGACCGCCGGCCAGGACATGGTCAACGTGATGAACGCGCTCAAGCCCGACGCGATGACCTCGCACTGGGAATTCACCCTGGGCACCGAGCGGATCAAGGAGATCGTCGACGGGCTGCCCTTCGCCTTCCTCGGCGCCAACATCTTCGACGCCGAATGGGACGAGCCGGCCTTCGAGCCCTACAAGATGTTCGAGCGCGGCGGCGTCAAGGTGGCCGTCATCGGCCAGGCCTTCCCCTACCTGCCGGTCGCCAACCCGAAATGGATGTTCCCGGAATACAGCTTCGGCATCCGCGAGGAGCGTATGCACGAGGTCGTGCAGGAGGTCCGCGGCAAGGGCGCCGAGCTGGTCGTGCTGCTGTCGCATAACGGCTTCGACACCGACCGCAAGATGGCGGCCCAGGTCGAGGGCATCGACGTCATCCTGACCGGCCACACCCATGACGCGCTGCCCGAGCCGGTGATGGTCGGCAAGACGATGCTGATCGCGTCGGGCTCGAACGGCAAGTTCGTCACCCGTCTCGACCTCGACGTCCAGAAGGGCCAGCTGATGGGCTTCCGCCACAAGCTGATCCCGATCTTCGCCGACGTCATCACCCCGGATGCCGAGGTGGCCAAGCTGATCGACGAGCAGCGCGCGCCCTACAAGGCCGAGCTGGAAGAGGTGGTCGGCCATACCGACAGCCTGCTCTACCGTCGCGGCAACTTCAACGGCACCTGGGACGACCTGATCTGCAACGCGCTGATCGACCAGCGCGAGGCCGATATCGCCATGAGCCCGGGCTTCCGCTGGGGCCCGAGCATCCTGCCGGGCGAGGCGATCACCCGCGAGGACGTCTTCAACGCGACCTCGATGACCTATCCGAACGCCTACCGGTCGGAAATGACCGGCGAGACGATCAAGACGATCATGGAAGACGTCGCCGACAACCTGTTCAACCCCGATCCCTACTACCAGCAGGGCGGCGACATGGTTCGCATGGGGGGCATGGGCTACGACATCGACGTGTCCAAGCCGCAGGGCAGCCGCATCACCAACATGACGCTGCTCAAGACCGGCGAGAAGATCGATCCGGCCAAGACCTACGTGGTCGCCGGCTGGGCGAGTGTGAATGAAGGTACCCAAGGGCCGGCGATCTGGGACGTCGTGGAGACCTGGCTCAAGGAACAGGGCACCGTGGAGGTTGATCCGAACAAATCGGTTCACGTCACCGGCGCCTGACAGACGATCAAATCCAACAGGACTTCTTGAACATGGCCGCGCCGCCGTGCCGGTCGAGCTAACACTAGGAGGATGACGCATGACGGAGACATCCGGCAAAGGCACCAGCCGCCGCGGGTTTCTGAAAGCGGGCTTCGCCGCGGGGGGCGCACTGGTCGCCGGCGGCACGGCGGCACGCGCCGCCACCCCTGATCCGCTGATCACCCAGGTCCAGCCCTGGAACACCGTTCTGGGCGACGGGGTCGACGTGCATCCCTACGGGATGCCGGTGAAATACGAATCCGATGTCATTCGGCGCAACGTGCCGTGGCTGACCGCGGATTCGGTCTCGTCGATCAACTTCACCCCGCTGCACGCGCTGGACGGGATCATCACCCCGAACGGCCTGTGCTTCGAGCGCCACCACGGCGGCGCGGCGGAGATCCCGAAGGAAGACTACCGGCTGATGATCAACGGCCTGGTCGACGAGCCGCTGGTCTTCACCCTTGACGACCTGATGCGCTTCCCGCGCGAAAACCGCATCCACTTCATGGAATGCGCGGCGAACAGCGGCATGGAATGGGCCGGCGCCCAGCTCAACGGCTGCCAGTTCACCCACGGCATGATCCACAACGTCATGTATACCGGCGTGCCGCTGCGGGCGCTCTTGGAAGAGGCCGGGGTCAAGACCGAGGGCAAGTGGATCCTGGCCGAGGGCGCCGACGCCGCCGGCATGACCCGCTCGATCCCGATCGAGAAGGCGCTGGACGACTGCCTCGTCGCCTTCAAGATGAACGGCGAAGCACTGCGCAAGGAGCAGGGCTACCCGGTCCGCCTGGTCGTTCCCGGCTGGGAAGGCAACATGTGGGTCAAGTGGCTGCGCCGCATCGAAGTGGGCGACAAGCCCTGGGAGCAGCGCGAGGAGACCTCGAAATACACCGACCTGATGCCGAACGGCAAGGCGCGGAAATTCACCTGGGTCATGGACGCCAAGTCGGTGATCACCAATCCCAGCCCGCAGGCTCCGATCACCCACGGTCCCGGCCGCACCGTGATCACCGGCCTGGCCTGGTCGGGCCACGGCACCATCAAGCGGGTCGACGTCACCCTCGACGGCGGTGTCAACTGGCACACCGCGCGCCTGTCGGGCCCGAGCCTCGACAAGTCGCTGCACCGCTTCTACTTCGAGTTCGACTGGGACGGCTCGCCGCTGCTGCTGCAGAGCCGGGCGATCGACGAAACCGGTTACGTCCAGCCCACCAAGGACGCGCTGCGCAAGTTCCGCGGGAACAACTCGATCTACCACAACAACGGGATCCAGACCTGGTCGGTCAACAAGGACGGGGAGGCAGAGAATGTCGAAATTTCGTAAGCTCGCGCTCGGCACCGCGCTCGCCGCGGCGGCCTTCGCCCAGCCCGTGATGGCGCAGAAGCTCGGCCTCGGCCGACCGGCTCTGCCCGCCGAGATCAAGGCCTGGAACATCGACGTGCGTCCCGACGGCCAGGGCCTGCCCGAAGGCAAGGGCAACGCGGCCGACGGCGAGCAGATCTTCTCGGAACGCTGCGCGGTCTGCCACGGCGACTTCGGCGAGGCGGTCGACCGCTGGCCGGTGCTGGCCGGCGGCCAGGGCACGCTTCAGGCCCGCCGCCCGGTCAAGACGATCGGTTCGTACTGGCCCTACCTGTCGACGGCCTTCGACTACATCCACCGCGCGATGCCGTTCGGCGACGCGCGCACCCTGACCGCGGACGAGACCTACTCGATCGTCGCCTACCTGCTGTATCTCAACGATATCGTGCCGGACGACTTCGAGCTGTCGAAGGAGAACTTCACCTCGGTGAAGATGCCCAACGCCGACGGGTTCTTCATGGATGACCGGGACCAGGGCGAGAAGATCGCCTTCACCCGCGAGCCCTGCATGAGCGACTGCAAGACCGACGTGAAGATCACCAAGACCGCCTCGGTCCTCGACGTCACGCCGGAAGGCGAGGATGCGGGCGACACCTTCGAGGGCGGCGACGTCACCCCGGTGACCGAAGCCCCGGCAGGCGACGACCAGGCCGCCGCCGACGCGCCGAAGGCGGAAGAGCAGGTGGCCTCGGCCGAGACCGCCCCGGCGGAACCGGCTCCCGCCGAGCCGGCCGCGGCCGCGCCGGACCCGGAGCTGGTTGCCAAGGGCGAGAAGGTGTTCAAGAAGTGCAAGGCCTGCCACATGGTCGGCGAGGGCGCCAAGAACCGGGTCGGCCCCGAGTTGACCGACGTGATCGGCCGCACCGCCGGCACCGTCGACGGCTTCAAGTACTCCTCGGCCATGATCGATGCCGGCAAGGGTGGCCTGATCTGGACCAACGAGGCGCTGCACACCTATCTGAAGAAGCCGAAGGACATGGTGCCGGGCACCAAGATGACCTTCGCCGGCCTGAAGAAGGAAAGCGAGCGCGACGCGGTCATCGCCTATCTCGACTCGTTCAAGAAGTAGGGCGGCGGCCAGGCCGGATGGATCCGGCCTGGCGCATGCGGCTTGCCCCGGAAATGGATTTGGGCGGCGGGTTTCCCGCCGCCCATTCCTTTTGCGCCCATTCCTCTTGCGCCCGTGCCCGTGCCCGCGACCGTCCGGCTTGCGCCTTTCGGGCAGGGCCGCAGCCACGGCGCGTTCAGGACTCTCTCCGTTGCCGGCCCACCGTATCCTCGTAGGGCTCCTCGGTCCGGGAAAGAGAGTCCGGGCAATTCGCGACAAGCGCGGGATCGAGATGGCGGCTCGCCCAGAGCGCCGCCTGGGTGCGGTTGCTGACGCCGATCTTGCGAAACACCGTGCGCAGATGCACCTTCACCGTGGCATCGCTGATTTTCAGGGACCGCGCGATCATCTTGTTGGGATGGCCGGCGCAAAGATGGCCGAGGATCACGCTCTCCCGGTCGGTCAGTTCCACGGCGGCGGCGTCGACCGGCGGTTCGGGCGCTTCCGCCGGCAGGGCAGAAGGCTGTCCCGATGGCCGGGGGCCGCTGCGGGCGGGGGCGGGGGCGGATCGGCGCGTGCCGGCCCGGCCCACTCGACCGGGCGCTCCGAGAACTGCGCGGCGAACTGCGCGGCCGCCTCCCTTTCGTACTGACGCAGCGTCGCGATCAGCTTGTCGGCCGAGGCCGCCTCGCTGACGATCGCGTCCACGCATTCGGCCATGTCATCGCGAAGCGCGGCGGGCAATGTCTCGGGAACGAGCGCCACGACCCGGACATCGGCATAGCGCCCGGTCAGTGCGTTGATCCGTTCGGACAGGTCGGTCGCCAGGTCGTCGACATGGATCAGAAAGACCTCGCCGAAATTCGCGCGCGTCAGGCCGGCATAGGAATCATACATTCCCGAAATGACCAATCCATTATCGCGACATGTATAGGCAATTGCCTCGCGTATTATTGCGGATTTGGAAACAACCGTTATTGTCACAATGCCGTCCCCCCTTCCTCAACCCTTGCAAAGCAGTGCCGAATCCGAATTCCGAAATGGCGGAATCAGTGGCGGGGCCAAGGTAATTATAACTTTCGGCTCCGGCGGCCTGACCCATGTACCAAAAGGCTAGCCAGACCACGGAGCGATCACCCAAACGACTTGTTGTTCAATCGACATCAACTTCACGTTATGAGGCCACAGGCGATCGCAAAATGCAAGAAAAGAGCGCCTTCCGAGGTATTCCACGTCTCCGCCACAAAGTTTTTTCACAGGCTTGAGAACAGTTTACGGCAGATGCTCCGTATCGGGATATCCCAAATCGGCTACAATATGAACAACCAGAAAGAGACGCTGGCATGGCGATGACAACTGGCGATTTATAGCTGCTGCGGATCTACCCATTTCGTCGTGTGCCCATAAGGCGGAGGCGCTCCCCTACGCCCAACGGGGCGATCCTGCTCCGAATGGCGTAGTCCGTCCGCGTTGCGGATTCATTCTCGCGAAGTGGTAAGCTGGAACTATTGCATTACGAAGTTTTTCGGTTCCGGGGGGGGCAAAGTGAACGTACGCCAGAGATCTGCCCTGAATAAGGGCGAAGTGAGCTATTCCGGCGTCTTGCGGCACACTCTATCGGGTCTGACGGACCTGGCCGTGGTCACGCTTGATACCGACAAGGGACGCGTTGTGCTGGGAACACGCCAGCCGCGTCGCGCGGAAGAGCCAAATGTCATCGCAGCAATGACGACGCAGGAGGACAGGCGGAGGCCCGACGCTTTCGTCTCGTTTCCGCTTGAGCCCGAGGATATCGCCAGGCTCGACAACTACGCCAACAGGGACCTTGCGCCGGGCAAGTGGATCGCCTTCCACGGCGTCTACGAGGACGGCCGGCGCGACGAGGTGGCCGTGCGCGTCAATGGCGAGCCGGACGAGGCGGCGATGGTCGGTTTCCTGTCCACCATCTGGCCGGTGCTGCGCGGCGACTGCCTGCGCGAGGCCCGCGAACAGGCGGACCAGACCGGCGACGAGGCGCTGCTGTGGATGATCTCGACCAAGATCGACATCGGCGTCATGGTGATGAACGCCAAGGGCATCATGCTGAAGGCGAACGCCTCGGCGCGGGCGCTGCTGCGCCAGGGCTATGTCTTGCGGCCCGGGCGCTGGGGCATCGCCGGCGTCAACGACCGCCAGACCCGCCTGTTTCGCGAGGCGGTGGCCAATTGCGCCGTCATGCCGGCCGAGGAATCGGAAGTGACGCTGTTTCTCGAATCGAGCCAGCCGGACCGCAAGGTGCCGATCACGCTGTCGCGCTTCTGCTACAAGGGAGAGCCGACCGACCTCGTCACCGTGATGATGCCGTCGCCGCCCGATTCCAAGCGGGTCGAGCGGCTGGCCCGGGCGCTGGGGCTGACGCGGTCGGAGGCCAGGGTCGCCGCGCTGCTGCAGCTCGGCATGTCCAACCGCTCGGCCGCCCGCATCGCGGGTCTGACCGAGCAATCGTTTTCGACCTACAGCAAGCGGGTGCTTGGCAAGCTCAAGCTCAACTCGCGGGCGGAGATCGCCCAGATGCTCACCTGGCAGGCCTACGGGGGAAGGCAGTGATGACCAGTTTTCAGAACGAGAAATTCGACACGAACGTATCGGGCGGGCAGGGGCTGCGGCTCGAGCAGCCGCTGCGCCCCGACCAGGAGCGCGAGGCGGAGACTGCCAACGCAAAGAAGCCGGAGGTGGCGCGTCCGAAATCCGAGATCGAGGCACTGCGCCAGGCGCTGATGCAGGGTGACGAGGCCCTTGCCCGGCGCCGCGACATCGGCGAGCTGCACAAGCGAATCGTGAACATGATCACGACGCTGAACCAGGGCCTGGACGAAAAGCAGGCCGCCCGCTTCGCCGAGGACAAGGCGCATTTCGTCGCCCGCCTCGAGCAGATCGAGCGCGCGGTGAACAGCATGGAGGGGGCGCTGCGCGTCGAACTCGAGCCGCTGCTGCACAGCATGGTGGAAAGGGCCGTCGAATCGCGTGGGACGGCCCGGCCCGCGAAAGCGCGAATCGCTCTGCAATGGCTTGCGGCCGGCGTGGTGGGGCTCGTTGTCGGCTTGGGTTTTTCTACTGAAATCAACGCTGTATATTCAGGCGTTCTGGGGTCGAAAAGCGACGTTCAGAGCCCGGTTTCTCCCATTTTGTTCCCGGATGGGGGCAGTGAGGCCTCAGCAAATCTGGCGAAATGAAGGCATCGGAGGGGCAATATTGAGCCTCCCCCGTTTAGGACCGGATTGAGCCGGATTTTCAATCGGAGCCGTACCGAAGCCGAAGGGCGGATGGGCGGCCCCGCATATAGCTGGAGGAAGTTTCCATGACTGTTGACACGAACGGTTGGAAGGAATGCGTCGTTCCCGATTGCGATCCCGATCTTCTCTGCGTGGATGGCAATAACGGCGCGGTGGGCATCGGCACGATCGGCGACGACTGGGTCGACCTGCGTCTGATGGGCTCGCCCGACAATTACGAAGCTCGCGAGGGCGACGACGCGATCCTCGGTAACTCGATGAACAACTACCTCAATGGCGAGGAAGGCTGCGACTCGATTTCCGGTGGCCTGGGCGGCGATGCCATCCAGGGCGGCGCCGACAACGACATCATCTGGGGTGACAACGTCTCCGGTGAGACCGTCGATGACGGCGACGACTGCCTCGCCGGCGGCGATGGCAACGACACCATCTACGGTCAGGGCGGCAACGACACCATCGACGGCGGCACCGGCGACGATTCCATCAGCGCCGGGACCGGCGACGACGCCGTCAAGGGCGGCGAAGGTAACGACGGGATCTGGGGCGGTGACGGCAACGACCACATCATCGGCGATGATGGCGATAGCGAGTCGCTCGATGACGGCAACGACACCATCTATGCCGGCGCGGGCGATGACTGCGTGGCCGGCGAAGGCGGCGACGACTGCATCCATGGCGAGGATGGCAACGACGTTCTCTACGGTAACGAGGGCGACGACGACATCTCGGGTGGCAACGGCGACGACAGCATCTCGGGTGGCCTGGGCGCCGACTACATCGTCGGCGGCGACGGCGTTGACGAGATCTACGGCGACATCCGCCAGGGCTACCAGACCGATCTCGATATCGGCTCCGACACCTGGAGCGGTGGCGACATCACCGACTTCGTCGGCGGTCCGGACACGATCTTTGCCGGTGCCGGCGATGACTTCGCGGACGGTGGTGCCGGCAACGACATCATCTTCGGTGAATCCGGTGCTGACCGGCTGTTCGGCGGCCGCGGCGACGACCTCGTCGATGGCGGCTCGGAGAACGATGCGCTCAACGGCGGTGCCGGCGACGACTTCATCCGTGGCGGCAGCGGCAATGACTGGATCCTCGGCCAGGCCGGCTGCGATGTCATCTACGGCGACCAAGGCGGTGCCCGCTGGGTGGCGCAAGTGCCGGGTTCCGACTGCCTGCAGTTCGACGGCAATCCGGAAGCCGACCAGGGCCCCGAAGGCTGCGACGTGATCCACGGCGGCTCGGGCTGGGACAAGATCTTCGGCGAAGGCTGCGATGACGAGCTCTATGGCGGTTCCGGCCATGACTTCGTCTCCGGCGGCACCGGCAACGACTACATCTCGGGCGGCACGGCCGGCGATACCCTGGTCGGCAATAGCGGCGACGACACCATCGACGGTGACGACGGCGGCGACCTGATGAACGGTGGCACCGGCAACGACGTCATGAACGGTGGTGACGGCTACGACTGCATGCAGGGCGCCGACGGCGACGACACCATGAACGGTGGCGCAGACGGCGACAAGATGGACGGCGGCGACGGCGCCGACTGGATGCACGGCGACTCCGGCAACGACTGCATGAACGGCGGCAACGGCGACGACCACATGTGGGGCGACGACGGTGACGACCGGATGTTCGGCGCCGGCGGCAACGACTGCATGTCGGGCGGCGAAGGCGACGACAACATGGCCGGCAACAGCGGCAACGACGAGATGTACGGCGACGGCGGCAACGACATCATGCGCGGCTGCTCCGGCGACGACACCTTGAGCGGTGGCGACGGCAACGACAATGTTGGCGGCGGCAGCGGCAACGACGTGCTGAACGGCGACGACGGCAGCGACACGCTGTGCGGCGGCGACGGCAATGACGTGCTGAACGGCGGGCGCAACAGCGACGACCTCAACGGCAACGACGGCAACGACACGCTGTCCGGCGATGGAGGGGACGACTTCCTCTATGGCGGCCGTGGTGACGACGATCTCACCGGCGGCAGCGGCTGCGATGTCTTCGAGGTCCACCTGGTCTGGGATGGTTCGCAGTTCCATTCGTCCGATGGCACCGATGTCGTGCACGACTTCACGATGCTGGGCGACGGCGACAAGCTGACCTTCCGCATCGAGGATCAGTCGGGTGGCGGCATGAACGACACCCAGATGTTCAACCAGCTCAACGGCGACGCGCATGTCAGCATGTTCGGCGGTGACACCACCGTTCAGATCGACGGTGCGACGATCACCCTCGAGGGTGTTCACACCGACAACCCGATGTTCGTGTTCAATGAGCTGTCGGACATCAACGACTTCAGCGACGGCAACTTCCAGTACGAAGCCGTCGACATCGTGATCGTCTGATCCGATCCGAGACGAGGGAACCCGGCCCCACGTTGGGGTCGGGCGACCTCCAGTCCTGGCTCGAGGTTTTGATAATGGTCCCCCGGCCACGTCGAAAGGACTTGGGCCAGGGCGCCTTCAGGAAAAAAGAAATTTGATGTGGCGGTCCGGGGGGAGGCACACAGATGACAAGCAGACAAGTATTCGACGGACAACGTGGGCTGATACTGGCGATCTTTCTGTCCAGCCTTTTCGTCAATCTGCTAATCCTAACGGCGCCGCTCTACATGCTGCAGCTGTTTTCCCGGGTGATGACCTCGGGAAGCATGGCCACCTTGGTCGCCATTTCCGTCGGGGCAGCGTTCGCGCTGCTCTTCTTTCTTATCTTCGATATCGTCCGGCAGAAGCTGTCGGCCCGCCTGGGCGCACGGATCGAGGCCTCTCTCGGCCCGTCGGTGATGAGCGGGCTGATCGACGACCGGTCGGTGGCCGAGGCGATGGGCGCCCAGCCCCTGCGCGATCTGCAGGAGTTGCGCAACTTCGTCAGCGGCCCCTATTTCACGGCCCTGCTCGACGCGCCGTGGTCGGTCATCTTCATCGGGGTGATCTTCCTGTTCCACTGGGATCTCGGAGTGATCGCGCTGTCCGGCATTCTGATTCTTCTGTTTCTCGGCGTTCTGAACGAGATCCTGGGCCGGCGGCCGAGCAAGGAATCGAACGAGGCCACCCAGCGCGCCAACATGATCGCCGACGAGATGATCCGCAATGCCGACATCGTTCGCGCGATGGGCATGACCCGGTCGCTGATCTGGCGCTGGCGGGCCAAGGGGCTGCAAGCCATGGGCCTGTCCAGTCTCGCCAATGACCGTATCGCCCTCATGGGCTCGTTGGCCAAGTTCGCCCGTATGGGGCTGCAGATCACCTTGCTCGGCACCGGCGTGCTGCTGGTGATCGACGGCCACCTGACGCCCGGGCTGATGATGGCCGCCTCGATCCTGCTGGGCCGCGCCGCGGCGCCGGTCGAACAGGCGATCGCCGGCTGGCGGGCGCTGATGTCGGCGCGCCAGGCGACCGGCCGGCTGGGCCTGATCCTCGAGCGCCGCGCCGCGGCCGACGCGCTGATGGAACTGCCCGAGCCCGACGGCCATGTCTCGGTCGAGGATGCGACGGTGATGTTCCCGGACCTTCAGGAGCCGGTGCTTTTCGGCGTCAGTCTCGATCTGAAGCCCGGCACCTCGCTTGGCGTCATCGGCCCCTCGGGGGCCGGCAAGACGACGCTGGCGCGGGCGCTGGTCGGCCTGCAGCCGCTGTCGCGCGGCTATGTCCGGATCGACGACGCCGCCCTGACCGACTGGCCGGCCGAGCAGATCGGGCGCTATGTCGGCTTCATGCCGCAGCGGGTCGAGCTGTTCGGCGGCACCGTGGCCGAGAATATCGCCATGATGGATCCCGATGCCGCGCCCTCGATGATCGTCGAGGCGGCGAAGAGGGCCGAGGTCCACGACCTGATCCTGTCGCTGCCGCGGGGCTACAACACCCCGGTCGGCGCGATGGGCGAGCGGCTCTCGGCCGGGCAGCGCCAGCGCATCGGCCTGGCGCGCGCCTTCTACGGCGACCGGCGCCTGATCGTGCTGGACGAGCCGAACGCGAACCTCGACCCCGAGGGCGAAGAGGCGCTGGCCCGGGCGGTGGTCAATGCCACCGCGCGCGGTTGCGTCGTCGTGGTGGTGACGCATCGGATGGCGATCCTGCGCCGCGTCAGCCACGCCGCGATGATGGATGCCGGGCGGATCGTCCGCTTCGGCGTCGCCCGCGACGTTCTCGAGGCCACGGTGCGGCCGGCCTCCGGCAGCGAACGCGGGGACGACGACAAGATCGCGGTGTTCCAGCGGCGCCCGCACAGGCTGCAGACCGCGGCAGAGGGGAGCTAAGCCATGACCGGATCATCTCTCATCAAGCGTCCTGCGACGGAAGTCGGCTTCACTGACCGGCTGCCGGACCGGCCGACCATCGTCGAGCCCAACCTGAAGGTGCGGCGGCTGGTGTTCTGGCTCCTGACCCTGGCGCTTCTCTTCTTCGGTGGCCTCGGAACCTGGGCCTTCATCTCGCCCATGCACAGCGCGGTCGTCGCCTCGGGCCAGTTCCAGGTCAAGGGCAAGCGGCTCGTCGTCCAGCACATGGAGGGCGGCATCGTGCGCGATATCCGCGTCGCCAATGGCGACGCCGTGCACAAGGGCGACGTCATCGCCGTGCTCGACCAGACCCGTGCGCGGGCGACGCTGAACGTGCTCCGGATCCAGCTTGCCGGGGCGCTGGCGACGCGCGCGCGGCTGGTGGCCGAGTTCAACCGCGCCGACCACGTTCCGATGCCGGAGGAACTGGCGGCGATGGTCCGCAAGGATCCGACGCTGGCCTCGATCTTCCGCGCCCAGGTCGACATCTTCGAATCCGACATGACCCAGCTTGCCGGCCAGTTGTCGATCTACGACGACCGCATCGAGCAATACCGCAACCAGAAGGCCGGCATAGCCAAGCGCCGCGACACGCTGGACAAGCAGCTCGACCTGGTGAACGACCAGTTCGACGGGCTGCACAAGCTCTACGAGGCCGGGCTCGCCACCAAGGCGACCTACATCAATGCCCGGCGCGACCAGACCTCGCTCCTGGGCCAGATCCAGGTGGCGGAAACCGACCTGCAATCGGTGCTTCAGCAGATCGCCGAGATGGAGGAGCGCAAGCTCCAGGTCGAGCGCCAGATGATCGGCAAGATCAACGACCAGCGCCAGTCGACCGAGCAGCAGATCGTCGATATCCGGCAGCGGATCGACGCCGCCCGCGACATCCTCGAGCGGCTGACCATCCGGGCGCCGGGCAGCGGCAAGATCGTTTCGCTCGAGATCAACACCATCGGCCAGGTCATCCAGCCCGGCCAGAAGGTGGTCGAGATCGTGCCCAATGACAGCCCGCTCGTCGTCGCGATCCGGGTCAAGACCACCGATATCCAGCATGTCGCCAAGGGCGGCGAGGCCCGGGTGCGGCTGTCGGCCTACAATTACCGGACGACGCCGATGGTGAAGGGCACGGTCAGCTATGTCGCGGCCGACAGCGTCGCCGACCAGACGACGGGCATTGCCTACTATCCCGCCGAGGTGACGCTGAACGCCGGCGAGTTGCAGCACCTGAAACATGTCGAGGCGCTGCCGGGGATGCCGGCGACGGTGATGGTGGCCACCGGCGAGCAGACCCTGGCCGACTACCTGCTGTTCCCGATCTACGGCGGCCTCGAGGTGGCGCTGAGCGAGCCCGACTGATGGCGGGCCCGACTGCAAGGTGAGGGCCGGCCCTGCTTTCCTGCGCTCAGTCGCTCAGCTCGACGAGCAGGTCCTTGGCGTCGACCTGGGCGCCGGGCGTGACATGGACGGCGGCGACGGTGGCGTCGCGCTCGGCATGGATGCCGGTCTCCATCTTCATCGCCTCGATGGTCAGCAGCAGGTCGCCCGCCGCCACCTTCTGTCCGGCGGCGACCGCGACGGTGGCGATGACGCCCGGCATCGGCGCGCCGATGTGGTTCGGGTTGCCCTGCTGCGCCTTCGGCTTGGCCGCGGTCTGGCTCTTGATCTTGCGGTTCGGCACCCGGATCACCCGGGGCTGGCCGTTGAGCTCGAAGAACACCTTGACGTCGCCGTCCTCGCCGGTCTCGCCCACCGCCTGCAGCCGGATTTCCAGCGTCTTGCCGGGGTCGATCTCGGGCGCGATCTCCTCGCCCGGTTCCATGCCGTAGAAGAAGGTCCGGGTCGGCAGGGTGCGGACCGGGCCGTAGATCTGGTGGCGGCCGACATAGTCGTGGAAGACCTTGGGATACATCAGGTAGCCGTTGAGATCCTCGTCGTCGAATTCGACATCGTCGAACTCGGCGGCAAGCTTGGCGCGGGTCTCCTCGAGGTCGACCGGCGCCAGGTGCTTGCCCGGGCGCTCGGTGTCCGGCGCCTCGTCCTTGAGGATCTTCTTCTGGATCGCCGCCGGCCAGCCGCCCGGGGGCTGGCCGAGATTGCCGCGCATCATGTCGATGACCGAGTCGGGGAACGAGACCTCGACCGCCGGGTCCTCGACCTCGTCGCGGGTCAGGCCCTGGCTGACCATCATCAGCGCCATGTCGCCGACCACCTTGGACGAGGGCGTCACCTTGACGATGTCGCCGAACATCCGGTTGACCTCGGCATAGGTCTGGGCGACCTCGTGCCAGCGGTCTTCCAGGCCGAGGCTGCGGGCCTGGGCTTTGAGGTTGGTGAACTGGCCGCCGGGCATCTCGTGCAGGTAGACCTCGGAGGCGGGCGCGCGCTGGCCGGCCTCGAAGGCGGCGTATTGGCTGCGCACCTGTTCCCAGTAATTCGAGATCTCGCGGATCGCGGCGATGTCGATGCCGGTCTCGCGCTCGGTATGGCGCAGCGCCTCGACGATCGAGCCCAGGCAGGGCTGCGAGGTGCCGCCCGAGAAGGCATCCATCGCCGCGTCGACGGCATCGACCCCGGCATCGCAGGCGGCCAGCACGGTGGCGCCGGAAATGCCCGAGGTGTCATGGGTGTGGAAGTGCAGCGGCAGGCCGACCTCCTCCTTCAGCGCCTTGACCAGCTGGCGCGCGGCGGCGGGCTTGAGCAGCCCGGCCATGTCCTTCAGCCCGAGGACATGGGCGCCGGCATCGCGCAGCGCCTTGCCCATCTCGACATAGTATTTCAGGTCGTACTTGGCGCGGTCCGGGTCGAGGATGTCGCCGGTATAGCAGATCGTGCCCTCGCAGATCTTGTTCGCCGCGATCACCGCGTCCATGGCGACCCGCATGTTCTCGACCCAGTTCAGGCTGTCGAAGACGCGGAAGACGTCGACCCCGGTCTCGGCGGCGCGGGCGACGAAGCTTTGCACCACGTTGTCGGGGTAGTTGGTGTAGCCGACCCCGTTCGAGCCGCGCAGCAGCATCTGGGTCATCAGGTTGGGCATCGCCGCGCGCAGGTCGCGCAGGCGCTGCCACGGGCATTCCTGCAGGAAGCGGTAGGCGACGTCGAAGGTCGCGCCGCCCCAGCATTCGACGCTGAACAGCTGCGGCAGGTTGGCGGCATAGGCCGGCGCGACGCGGATCATGTCGATCGAGCGCATCCGGGTCGCCAGCAGCGACTGGTGGCCGTCGCGCATCGTGGTGTCGGTCAGCAGCACCTGCTTCTGCGCCGCCATCCAGTCGGCCACCGCCTGCGGCCCTTTCTCGTCCAGCAGCTGGCGGGTGCCCGGCGCCGGGGTCTCGGTTCGCGGCGCCGGCGGCCTGGGTTCCTTCAGCTCGGCCGGCGGCATCGGCCGGCCGGCGGTCTCGGGATGGCCGTTGACGGTGATATCGGCGATATAGGTCAGGATCTTGGTCGCCCGGTCGCGCCGCTGCGAGAAGTTGAACAGCTCGGGCGTCGTGTCGATGAACTTCGTCGTGTAGCTGTTGTCGAGGAAGGTCGGGTGCTTGAGCAGGTTCTCGACGAAGGCGATGTTGGTCGAGACACCGCGGACCCGGAATTCGCGCAGCGCCCGGTCCATCCGCGCGATCGCCGCCTCGGGGGTCTGGGCCCAGGCCGTCACCTTGACCAGCAGCGAGTCGTAATAGCGGGTGATGACGCCGCCGGCATAGGCGGTGCCGCCGTCGAGCCGGATGCCCATGCCGGTGGCCGAGCGGTAGGCGGTGATGCGGCCGTAATCGGGGATGAAGTTGTTCTGCGGATCCTCCGTCGTCACCCGGCATTGCAGGGCGTGGCCCGAAAGCTGGATATCGGCCTGCCGCGGCGCGCCGGTGGCCTCGGCCAGGGTCTTGCCCTCGGCGATCAGGATCTGGGCCCGGACGATGTCGATGCCGGTCACTTCCTCGGTGACGGTATGCTCGACCTGGATGCGCGGGTTGACCTCGATGAAGTAGAACTTGCCGCTGTCCATATCCATCAGGAACTCGACCGTGCCGGCGTTCTGGTAGCCGACCGCCTGGCCGATCTTGAGGCCGAGGGCGCAGATCTCGGCCCGCTGCTCCTCGCTCAGATAGGGGGCGGGGGCGCGCTCGACGACCTTCTGGTTGCGGCGCTGGACGGTGCAGTCGCGCTCGTAGAGGTGGTAGAGATTGCCATGGCTGTCGCCCAGAAGCTGGACCTCGACATGGCGGGCACGGGTGATCATCTTTTCCAGATAGCCCTCGCCGTTGCCGAAGGCGGCCTCGGCCTCGCGCCGGCCCTCGCGCACCTTGTCGGCAACCTCGTCGGGGCCGAGGATCGGGCGCATGCCGCGGCCGCCGCCGCCCCAGCTCGCCTTCAGCATCAGCGGAAAGCCGATCTCGGCGGCCTCGCGCTGGATCGCCTCCATGTCGTCGCCCAGAACCTCGGTTGCCGGGATCACCGGCACGCCGGCCTCGATCGCCACCTTGCGGGCCGAGGCCTTGTCGCCGAGCGCCCGCATCGTCTCGGGCTTGGGACCGATGAAGGTCAGTCCGGCGGCTTCGACCGCCTCGACGAAATCGGGGTTCTCGGACAGAAGGCCGTAGCCCGGGTGGATCGCGTCGGCGCCCGACATCTTGGCCACCCGGATGATTTCGGAGATCGACAGGTAGGCCGCGACGGGGCCCATGCCCTCGCCGATGCGGTAGGCCTCGTCGGCCTTGAACCGGTGCAGGCCGAGCTTGTCCTCCTCGGCATAGACGGCGACGGTCTTCTTGCCCAACTCGTTGGCGGCGCGCATCACGCGGATGGCGATCTCGCCCCGGTTGGCGACAAGGATTTTCTGGAACTCGGCCACGCGTTTCCCCTCCGTATGGTCGATAAGGCTGCGCGCACTTTAGGGATGCCGCGCTGCAGCGCAACCGTCAGGGTGACGCAAGGTGAAAGATTTGTGAAAGAATTGGCAAATCCCCGGCCGGGGGCCCCGCGGCCGGACCTGCGGCGGCGTCAAGACGGCGGCGAACGGCGCCCGATTCGTGTGATTCCTTTCGGAACATTATGCGAACAATTCTTTAACTCGGGCGCGAAGCGGGCTAGATTGGCGCCATGAGCAGTTTCGACGACGATGCCGCGGCCTTCGAGGCCGCCGTGCCGCTGAGCCAGCGCGCGATGGCCGCGCGGCCGGCGCCCTATCTGGACGATCTCAACCCCGCGCAGCGCGCTGCGGTCGAGGCGCTGGACGGTCCGGTGCTGATGCTGGCCGGCGCCGGCACCGGCAAGACCAAGGCACTGACCGCGCGCATCGCCCATCTGCTGACCACCGGCAGGGCGCGGCCGAACGAGATCCTGGCCGTCACCTTCACCAACAAGGCCGCGCGCGAGATGAAGGAGCGGGTGGCCCGGCTGCTGGGGCACACGATCGAGGGCATGCCGTGGATGGGCACCTTCCACGCCATCAGCGTCAAGATCCTGCGCCGCCATGCCGAGCTGGTCGGGTTGAAGTCGAACTTCACCATCCTCGATACCGACGACCAGATCCGGCTGCTCAAGCAGGTGATCGTCGCCGCCAATATCGACGAGAAGCGTTGGCCGGCGCGCCAGCTGGCCGGGATCATCGACGGCTGGAAGAACCGCGCCTGGACGCCCGGGAAGGTGCCGGCCTCCGAGGCCAGCGCCTTCAACAACCTCGGCACCGAGCTTTACGCCGCCTACCAGCAGCGGCTGAAGGACCTCAACGCGGTCGATTTCGGCGACCTGCTGCTGCATGTGCTGACCATCTTCCAGGGCCATCCGGACGTGCTGGAGCAATACCAGCGTTGGCTGCGCTACATCCTGGTCGACGAGTATCAGGACACCAACGTCGCCCAGTATCTCTGGCTGCGGCTGCTGGCCCAGGCCCATCACAACATCTGCTGCGTCGGCGACGACGACCAGTCGATCTATGGCTGGCGCGGGGCCGAGGTCGGCAACATCCTGCGCTTCGAGAAGGATTTCCCCGGCGCCAACGTGGTCCGGCTGGAACAGAACTACCGTTCGACGCCGCATATCCTCGCCGCCGCCTCGGGCGTCATCGCCGGCAATGCCGGCCGGCTGGGCAAGACGCTGTGGACCGAGGAAGAGGAGGGCGAGAAGGTCCGCCTGATCGGCCATTGGGACGGCGAGGAGGAGGCACGCTGGATCGGCGAGGAGATCGAGGCGCTGCAACGCGGCCATCGCGGCGCGCCGGTCTCGCTCGACGACATCGCGATCCTGGTCCGCGCCTCGCACCAGATGCGCGCCTTCGAGGACCGTTTCCTGACCATCGGCCTGCCCTATCGCGTCATCGGCGGCCCGCGCTTCTACGAGCGGCTCGAGATCCGCGACGCGATGGCCTATTTCCGCCTCAGCGTTTCGCCGGAGGACGACCTCGCTTTCGAGCGCGTGGTGAACACGCCGAAACGCGCCCTCGGCGACAAGGCGCAGCAGAAGATCCAGCTGGCGGCGCGCTCGAACGGGCTCAGCCTGCTCGACGGCGCCCGGGTGCTGCTGTCGGAAGGCGGCCTCGCTGGCAAGGGGGCCGGGCAGCTGCGCGCCTTCATCGAGGGCATCGACCGCTGGCACGCGGCGGTGCTGCGCGGCGACAACCATATCGCGCTGGCCGAAACCATCCTCGACGAGTCCGGCTACACCGCGATGTGGCAGGCCGACAAGACGCCCGAGGCGCCGGGCCGGCTGGAGAACCTCAAGGAACTGGTCAAGGCGCTGGAGCAGTTCGAGAACCTGCAGGGCTTCCTCGAACACGTCGCGCTGATCATGGACAACGATACCGCCGAGACCGACGAGAAGGTCTCGATCATGACCCTGCACGGCGCCAAGGGGCTGGAATTCCCCGCCGTCTTCCTGCCGGGCTGGGAGGACGGGCTGTTCCCGTCGCAACGCTCGATGGACGAGAGCGGGTTGAAGGGGCTCGAGGAGGAACGCCGGCTGGCCTATGTCGGCATCACGAGGGCCGAGCGGCTGTGCACGATTTCCTTCGCCGCCAACCGCCGGGTCTACGGCCAGTGGCAATCGCAGCTGCCCTCGCGCTTCATCGACGAACTGCCGGAAGAGCATGTCGACGTGCTCACCCCGCCGGGCCTGTACGGCGGCGGCTACGGCGCGGCGGGGATGGGCGGCTCGGCCGCCGGCATCGAGCAGCGCGCCGCCTCGGCCAATGTCTACAACTCGCCGGGGTGGAAGCGGCTGCAGGAACGTTCGAGCGCCCGGCCGGTCAGCCAGCCGCGCGAGTCGCGCAACTCGGTCATCGACCTCGAGGCCGTCTCGGCCTTCACCGAGGGCGACCGCGTCTTCCACCAGAAATTCGGCTACGGCATCGTCACGGGGATCGAGGGCGACAAGCTCGACGTCGATTTCGACAAGGCCGGGGCGAAGAAGATCGTCGCCCGCTTCGTCGTCGCCGCGGCGCAGGCCGACGACATCCCGTTCTGAGGCCGCGCGGTCGGGGGCTTGGCCGGGGGCTGGACCGGGGGCTGGACCGGGCCGGCGAAATCGGGGAAAAGGACGGCGCCCGGTCCCGGGCGCTGCCGAGGTCCGCGACAGGATGACAGGGTCAGACGCGATGCAGAACCAAGCCCGCCCCGCCGGCGCCGCGCCGTCCGGCCTCAAGCGGCTGCTGCGCGCGGCCCATTTCGAACTGGTCGACCACGCCATCATCCGCCACCTGTGGTGGAACCTGCACGAGATCGCGCCGGGAGTCTGGCGCTCGAACCATCCCGGCCCGACGCGCCTGCGCCGCTACCAGGAGATGGGGATCAACACCGTGGTCTCGTTGCGCGGCGAAACCCACAAGAGCTGGACCCTGATCGAGAAGGAGGCCTGCGCGCGGCTCGGCATCGAGCTGATCTTCCTCAGCCGCTACTCGGCCCGCAACCTGCCGACGCGCGCGGTGCTGCTGGAGTTCATCGACGCGCTGGGCAAGCTGCCGAAACCCTTCGTCATGCATTGCAAGTCCGGCGCCGACCGCACCGGCTTTGCCGCCGCGCTCTACCTCGCCGCGATCCAGGGCAGGAGCGCCGAGGAGGCTTTCGCGCAACTGCACTGGCGCCATGCCCATAGCCGCCGCTCGCGCTCGGGCGTGCTGAGCCATGTCTTCCGGGTCTATATCGCCGAGCGCGACCGGACCGGCATCGGTTTCGACACCTGGCTGCGCAGCGGCTACGATGCCGAAGAGATCACCAAGAGCTTCCAGGACTGGCGACATGGCAAGCGATGAGACATGGCAGCTCGTGCTCGTCCTCTGGGGCACGAAATACGGGGTCGAGGAGCTCAACCACCTGATCGCCACGGTCAAGGCGCGTAGCGCGACGCCGCCGCGGGTGGTGCTGGTCACCGACCGGCCGCGCGAGGGGCTGGCGCCGGGGGTGATCCAGCGCGACTTCCCCGCGTTCTTCCGCAACCCGGCGCTGCAGACCGCCGGCTGCCAGGCCAAGCTGGCGATCTTCGAGCCCGGCGTCGTGCCCGACGACCTGCCGGCGATCTATATCGACATCGACACCATGGTCTTCGGCGACCTGACGCGGCTGCTGGAACTGATGACCACACCCAAGACCATCGCCATCTTCAAGAGCGCGATCCTGCCCTTCGGCCGGCTCGGCCGGCTGGTCTGGCGGCTGAGCAAGGGCCGGCGCTACGCCCGCGGCAATTCCTCGATCATCGTCTATCACCCGCGCGAATGCGGCTATGTCGCGCAACGGTTCCGCGCATTGTTCGAGCAGCATGGCGGCATCGGCATCCGGCCGATGATCGCCGACGAACGCTTCATGAGCTGGGCCGCCCAGCCGCATATGCGGCGCATCCCGCGCTCCCTGGCGGTGAAGTTCCCGACCGAGTTCATGCTGCCCTATCGCTGGCTGATCTACCTGCGTGCCGCGCTGCCGTGGAACCGCCGCCGCTGGTCGCGGCTGGTCGCGGTCTCGCTGCCGGGCGTCCAGCTCAAGGGGCCCGACCTGGTGCGGCTGGAAACCGGGGCCGAGGTCGTCGACCGCAAGGGCCGGCGGCTGATCTGGTCCGACCGCGCCTTGGGCCCGATGCGCGCAAGGATCGTCGAATATTACCGGGCCCTCGCGGGCGACGAGATCGGAAAGGACATGGCATGATCATCGGCCATATCGGGGCCCGCAAGGGCTCCAAGGGCGTCGTCAACAAGAACTTCCGCGAGCTTTGCGGCAAGCCGCTGATCGCCTGGTCGCTGGAGCAGCTTTTCCACAGCTCGCGCGTCGGCGCGGTGGTGGTCTCGACCGACGACCCGGAAATCTACGACTACGCGGTCGAACGCGGGGCGCTGAAGATCGGGCTGCGGCCGGCTCACCTGGCCACCGACAGCGCGCCGAAATGGGGCGTCTGGCAGCATGCGCTGGCGGCGGCCGAGGCGCTGGTCGGCCCCGCCGACGCCTTCCTCGACCTCGACTGCACCTCGCCGCTGCGCCTGCCCGAGGATATCGACGGCGCGCTCGACCTGTTCGAGGCCGAGCATCCCGACATGGTGATGAGCGTCTGCGAGGCGCGCAAGAACCCCTATTTCAACCTCGTCGAGCCGGACGAGACCGGGGCGCTGCATGTCTCCAAGCCGCTGCCGGGCGGGGTCTGGTCGCGCCAGGCCGCGCCCAAGGTCTACGAGCACGCCGCCTCGACCTATGTCGTCGATCCCGACTACCTGCGCCGCGCCAAGACCATCTACGAGGGCCGCGTGATCCCGTTCGAGATGCCGCCCGAGCGTTGCGTTGACATCGACTCGCCCTTCGATTTCAAACTGGTCGAACTGCTGATGCAGGAACGGCTTTCCAACGACGAACAGGCCCCGACATGACCGAACAGCTGACCGGACGCACCATCTTCATCACCGGCGCCGGCGGCGTCCTCGGCTCGACCTATGTCCGCCGGATGCTGGCGGAAGGCGCCCGCGTCGTCGCCACCGACCTGCCCGGCGCCCGCGCCGAGGCGCTGCAGGAGGCCCATGGCGACAAGGCCGGTTTCCGCTTCTACGAGCTCGATGTCGGCGACGAGGCGCAGGTCACGGGCATCTTCCAGCGCGTCATGGGCGACGGCTGGAACCCCGACGTGGTGCTCAACAACGCCGCCATCACCGGCGAGATGCTGATGGGCGCGGGCAAGAGCTTTCCCGATTTCGCCGATACCTCGGTCGAGGACTGGGAAAAGACCCTGCGCACCAACCTGACCGGCGCCTTCATGATCGCCCGGCAGATGGATCGCGATATCGTCGGCAAATATCCCTCGACGCTGATCAACGTCGCCTCGATGTATGCGCTCAACGGCGCCCATCACCCGATCTACGACGGCATGCCGTTCAAGAACTTCTCGGCCTATGGCGTGACCAAGGCCGGCATTCATGGCCTGACAGTCTGGCTCGCCGGTTACTGGGCGCAGCGCCAGGCGACGGTCAACACCATCGCGCCCGGCGCCGTTTTCAACAACCATTCCGAGGAGTTCCAGCGCCGGGTGGGCGAGCTGATCATGGCTGGCCGGATGTGCCAGCCCGACGAGATCGCCGACGTGATGCTGTTCCTGTGCAGCCCGCAATCGCGCTACATGACCGGCCAGATGGTCAACGTGGACGGCGGGTTCTCGGCGTGGTGAGCCCGGCTCCGGGGACGGTCGCGGTCATCGGCGCGGGCTCGATCGGCAAGCGCCACGCGGGCAACCTCGAGCGGCTGGGGGCCGAGGTCCGGCTGATCCCCTATCGCGAGTTTTCCGCCGAGACGCTGCGCCGGATACCCGGCCTCGGCGCGGTGGTGATCGCGACGGCGACGCAGATCCGGCTCGACCTGATCGCCCAATGCGCCGAGCTGGGGCTGCCCTTCTATGCCGAGAAGCCGCTGGCCTGGACGCCGGCGCAGGCCGAGGCGATCCACGCCGCCGCCGCGCCGGTGGCCGAACGGTCGATGGTCGGCTTCATGATGCGCTATCACCCGGCGGTGCTGGACCTGGCCCGGCGCGACCTGTCGCAGGTCTACAGCTTCTCCTTCGAGATCGGCCATGACGTCCGGCAATGGCGGCCGAACTGGCGCTTCGGCGACAGCTACGCGGCCCTGCCCGAGGGCGGCGGCGTGCTGCTCGACCTGTGCCACGAGCTCGACATGGCGCTGGCGCTGTTCCCGGGGCTGGAGCTGGGCCGCTGCGACAGCCTCGGCCATGCCGAGTATCCCGGCGTCGATTTCGCTACCACCGCGCAGCTGGCGGCGCCGGGCGGGCCGATGGGGCAGGTCGAGATGGATTACCTGTCGCCCGTTTCGACCCGCCGCGCGGTGCTGCGCGGGCTCGACGCGCGGGTCGAGATCGACTTCCTGCGTCCCGTGGTGGTCGAGAGCCGGCCCGGCGCCGGGCCGGTCGAGACGCCCTACGGCTTCGACCGCAACGACATGTTCCTCGACGCGATGCGTGATTTCCTGGCGCTGGCGCGGGGGGCGGCGCCGTCGGACAACCCGCTGCTGCCGCGCTTCGACCGGATGCGGCGCTCGACGGCGCTGATCGCCGAGGCCTGGAGCAGCCGCCAGATCGGCGGGACCGTCGCCATCGACATGGGCTAGGTGCGGGGATTAGCGGCGCGCTGCCGCCAGCGCCCCGGGCAGGGCGGCGAGGAAGCGTGCGACGCCGCCGGAATGCGCCTTGAAGAAGGCTTCGATCCCGGCCCTGTCCGGGGCCTCGGCGGTGCCGAGCGCCGCGGCCAGTTCCTCGGCATCGGCGACGCGGCGGGCGACGCCGGCGGCCTCGGCCTCGACGAAGGGATATTCGATCGTGCCGATCTCCGGCCCGGTGATCACCGGCTTGCACAGCGCCAGCGGCTCGATGATGTTATGCGCCCCGTGCGGGGTGAAACCGCCGCCGACCACGACGATATCGGCCATTTCCAGGTAGCCGTACATCTCGCCCAGGCTGTCGCCCAGCAGCACCTCGGGCAGGGGCGTCGGCGCCGGGCCCTCGGGCGCGCCGAACCGCTCCGGCAGCAGCTGCGAGCGGCGGGCGATGCGCAGCCCTTCGGCCTCGAGCCGGTCGCCGACCTCGGCAAACCGTTCGGGCCGGCGCGGGATGTAAAGGATGAAGGGCGGCTCGGGCTGTTTGCGCAGGGCGTGGAGCGCGGCGAGATAGGTGTCGTCCTCGCCCTCGACCGTGCTGGCGAAGGCCACGACCCGGCGCTCGGCCAACCCAAGCCAGTCGCGCAGTTCCTTGCCGCCTTGCAGCAGCGCCCCCGGCACCGGCTGCTCGAAACGCAGCTCGCCGGTGACCGCGATATTCTCCACGCCGATGGCGGCGAAGCGGTCGGCCTGCAGCCGCGACTTGACGAAGGCGCCGGCGAAGCCGCGCATCACCTCCTGGCGCAGGCGCAGCCCCCGGCTGTCGCGGGCGATCGACTTGCCGGGATATTGGGCGTTGCACATGAACAGCGGCACGCCGGCCCGACGGGCGGCGAAGACCATGCGCGGCCAGATCTCGATCTCCATCACCAGCCCGTAGGCGGGGCGGAAGGCGCGGAAGAAGCCGCGGAAAGCCCATCGGGTTTCGAACGGGATCCAGGCCGCGCGCAACTGCCCGGCCGCGATCTGCCCGGCGAAGACCCGTTCCGCCTCGCGCCGGCCGGCGGGGGTGAACAGGGTGACGACGACATGCTCACCCTTGTCCAGCAGCGCCTCGATCAGCGGCACGGCCGAGCGGAGCTCGCCCAGCGAGACGGCATGGACCCAGACCGCGCCCGGCATCGGCGCGCCGTAGCGGCCGAAACGTTCGGCCAGGTGGGCGGTGTAGAGCGGATCGCGCCGCGCCCGCCGGTGCAGGTAATAGAGGATCAGCGGCAGGCCGAGCGTCCACAGCGCCGACCACAGCCCGAGGAAGAGGCGCATCCGCAGTCTCATCGCCGCTCCATCAACTCGAGGAGTTGCCCGGCCAGCGGCGCCAGCGCGTCCCGCGACTGTGCTACCAGCGCCTGCGCTTTCTGTGCCATCGCGGCGAGGCCGGCCTCGTCCGTCAGCGCCGCAGCCAATTCGCCCGGCGCCAGTTGCCGCGCCGCCCCGGCCGCGTCGAGGGCTTCGTAGTCGGCGCGAAAATTGGCGGTGCAGGGGCCGTGCAGGATCGCCGCGCCCAGCCGGGCGGCCTCCCACGGGTTGTGGCCCTCGGTGGCATCGAAACTGCCACCGATCAGCGCCCGGTCGGCCAGCCGATACCACAGGCCGAGCTCGCCATAGCTGTCGGCGAGCCAGACCTTGTGTTCCGGCCCCGGCAGCTCGCCCCGGCTGCGGCGGGCATGGGGCAGGCCGGCGGCCTCCAGTTCCGCCGCCACGGCCTCGGCCCGGGCGATGTCGCGCGGCACCAGCAGCAGCAGCCATGCCGGATCGTCCGCCAGGGCCCGCATCGCCGCGATCGCCTCGGCCTCGTCGGCGTCGTGGGTCGAGGCGGCGAGCCAGGGCTTGCGCCCGGCCAGCGCCGCCCGCGCAGCTTCCAGTGCCTCCGGGGCGGCCGAGAGCGGTGGCCCGGCGATCTTCAGCGAGCCCGAGACCTGGACCTGTTCCGCCCCCAGTGCCCGCAGCCGCTCGGCAGTGCCGTCGTCCTGCGCGTCGACCCGCGCGAAGCGGGACATCAGGTCGCGGAACAGCCCGCGCGCCCGCTGGCGGCGGGCGAAGCCCTCGGGCGTGATCCGGGCGTTGACCAGCGCCAGCGGTATCCCGCGCCGGGCCGTCGCCACCACCGCGCCCGGCCACAACTCCTGCTCGGCCCAGACCGACAGGTCGGGGCGCCAGTGGTCGAGGAACCGCGCCAGGTAAGCCGGCGCGTCCAGCGGCAGGAACTGGTGCAGCGTCCGCTCGGGCAGGTTCGCCGCCACGACCTGGGCCGACGAGCGGGCCGAGGAGGTGACCAGGAAGGACAGCGCGGCGTCGCGGGCTGCCATCGCCTCGATCAGCCCGCGCAGCGCCAGCACCTCGCCCAGCCCGACGGCGTTGAACCAGACCAGTCGCCCGGCCGGGCGCGCCGCCGTCGCCGCGCCCAGCTTCTCGCGCCACCTGTCCGGGTCTTCCTTGCCCAGCGCCAGTCGCTTGCGCAGATGCCGGGGGGCGAGGGCCGGGATCAGCCGGCTGGCGAGCAGGTAGCCGCGCAGCACCGGGCCCGTCCGCGCCCTGTCGGCGCGGTCAGCCATGTTCGCTGAAGGATTTCTGCAGCTCCCGGCTCCAGAAGCTTTCGTCCTCGAGGACGGCAAGGAAACGCTCGGCGGCGCAGCCCTCGCCGAAGCCCCGGTGCGGCGGGTGGCGCCGGCCCCATTCGGCGGCGAGGAAGGCGGCGATCGCCGCGCGGTCCCGGGCATCGGCGAAGGTGACGGACTCGGCCTGCGTCCGCTTCGCCTGCCGGGTGCCGATATCGAGCGAGGCGACGCCCATGAACGGCGCCTCGCGCACCCCGGCCGAGGAATTGCCGACCATGCAGGCGGCGTTCTTCATCAGTTCCGAGAAATGGGCAAAGCGCATCGACGGGATGACGCGGAAACGGTCCCGCGGCAGGTCGCCGATCGCGGCCAGGATCGCCTCGGCCCCCGGATCGTTGTTCGGCGCGATGACGACGAAGTTGCGCCCCGAGGCTTCGAGCGCGCCAAACAGGCCCTGCGCCTGTTCGCCCATCGTCTCGGCTTCCGAGGTCACCGGGTGGAAGACGGCGATGCCGTAATCCTCGAACGGGATGTCGTAATGCGCCCGGACCTCGTCGAGGCTGACGCCCGAGGGGGCGGCATGGAAGTCGAGCTCCGGCGAGCCGATGACATGGACCGCGTCTGCCGGCTCGCCCAGCATCATCACCCGGCGGGCGGCGGCCTCGGAACTGACGAAGTGATGCGTGGCCAGCTTGGAATTGCAGTGGCGGAAGACCTCGTCGATCGTGCCCGAGACCTCGCCGCCCTCGATATGGGCCGAGCGGACGTAATTCGTCGCGCAGACCAGGGCGCAGGCCAGCGCCTCGACCCGGTCGCCATGGATCACCACCAGGTCGGGCCGGGTTTCGACCAGCTGGTCGGAGAAACCCGTCACCGTCTTGGCCAGCACCATGTCCTGCGGATCGCCGGGGCGCTGGTTGAGGAATTCGTGCACCGTGACGCCGGTCATGCGGTGCACCTCGAGCTTGGTCAGGCCGTAGGCCTGCAGCATGTGCATCCCGGTGACGAAGAACGAGACCGAGAAATCCGCATCCCGGGCCGCCACCGCGAGCGGTTCAAGCTTGCCGAAATCGGCGCGGGTGCCGGTGACGAAGAGGAGTTGGCGGGTCATGGCGCTGCATTATCAGCAGCTTTGCGCCCCCCGCAAGCGCCAAGCGCCGGGACCGGGGACGGTCCCCGAGCCGGCGGTGGACAAGGCCGGGGGCGCAGCGTAAAGCAGGCGCGATCCGGAGGGACAGGATGGACCGCGTCGTTCTTTGCATGAAATGGGGCACGCTCTACGGGGCGGAATATGCCAACGTGCTCTACAACGCGGTCCGGGCCAACCTGTCGGGGCCGTTCCGCTTCGTCTGCCTGACCGACGATCCGGCCGGGCTGGACGGCGGCATCGAGCATTTCCCGATCCCCGATATCGGGCTGCGGCCCGAGCACTGGCGCGCCGGGGCCTGGCCCAAGATCGCGCTGTTTTCGGCCGAGCTTTACGGCCTGAGCGGGCGGGCGCTGTTCCTCGACCTCGACTCGGTGATCTGGGGGCCTCTGGACGATTTCTTCACCTATGGCCAGGGGCTGATCGCGCTCGATTCCGCGCCCTGGCGCTACAAGGACGCGGCGCCGCGCACCGGCACTGCGATCCTCGGCTTCGACATCGGCGCGCTGGGCTGGCTGGTCGAGCGGCTGCAGGCCGACCGCGACCAGCTGATCGCCCGCTACGGCATCGAGCAGGATTACGTCCATGGCGAGGTGCCGGAGATCGGTTATTGGCCGCAGGACTGGATCCGCAGCTACAAGTATCACCTGCGCCCGCCGCTGGGGATCGACCGGCTGCGCGGCCCGCGCCCGCCGGGGCCCGAGGCGCGGGTGCTGTGCTTCCACGGCCGGCCGCGGCCGATCGACCTGATCCGGCCGCCGCGCGGCAACTGGGACGTGTTCCCGCATTACGGCCGCGGTCCCGTCGACTGGATGGTCGAGTATTGGACCCGCCACGGCGGCACGGTGTGAGGGCGCGCGGATGACGAAACTTGTGCTGTCGCTGACGACGGTTCCGCCGCGCTTCGGCGTCGTTCACGAGAACCTCGCCGGGCTGCTGCGCCAGACGGCGGAGATCGCCGAGATCAACCTCTATGTCGCCCGCCGCTACCGCCGCTTCGAATACGATCCGGCCGACCTGCCCAAGGTGCCGGAGGGCGTCAACCTGCGCCTGATCGACGACGATCTCGGCCCGGCGACCAAGGTGCTGCCCGCGGCGCGCGACTATCGCGGCCAGGACGTGCAGATCCTCTTCGCCGATGACGACAAGGTCTATGACCGGGGCTGGGCGCAACGCTTCGTCGAGGCGGCGAAACGCCATCCCGGCCACGCCATCTGCGAAGAGGGCGGCTGGCTCGACATGCCGCATTACGCCGCCGACGGCTGGCGTTCGGCGCGCGAGCCGCAGGCGCAGTTCCGCAAGAAGGACTGGCGCTACCGCCTGCGCCGCGCCGCCTCGCTGGGGATGTGGAAGCCCTCGAAGGCGACGACATCGGGCTATGTCGACATCCTCGAAGGCTGGGGCGGGGCGCTGGTGCGGCCCGAGTTCTTCGACGATGCCGCCTTCGACATTCCCGACGTGCTCTGGACCGTCGACGATGTCTGGCTGTCGGGCTGCCTCGAACGGCGCGGGATCCCGATCTGGCTCAATTCCGAGGACAAGATCCGCTCCAAGGGCAGCTCGTCCGAGGTCAAGGACGCGGCGCTGCGCAACCTGGTCTACCAGGGCCATGACCGGATCAAGGCCAACCGCGCCTGCATCCGCTATTTCCGCGAAACCTACGGCATCTGGGGCGGGGCGCAGGCGGCCGCGACGGCGCCCGAATAGGGCACTAGCCGCGGGTCAGGTCGCGTCGCGACGGCCGCAGCATCCCGTGCCGGCCGAGCCAGACCAGCCGGCGGATATAGTTCGCGGCCTTCTGGGCGTAATAGGGCAGGCGGCGGTATTTCGGGAATTTCTCGGCCTGCGCCATCTTGGTGCCGGTGATGAAACTCTCGCCCCTGTCGCGGGCCGGGGCGGTGAAGGGTTCGAGTCCCATCAGCCGGAAATCATAGGCGAAGAAGCGGTTGAGCTCGTGATCGTGGGCGCGGCGGATCGGGTAGAAGCCGGCCGCCAGCCTGGCCGCCGTGGCGCGCTTGATCAGGTAGCAGGCATTGCCGGTGAACGGCCCCCAATAGGCGTTGAGGGTGAAGCGGCCGACCTTGCCCTGCGGCACGGCCCCCTTGGCGCGGACGACGGAGAAGCGGACCACCTCCCAGTGATCGGCGACCGAGAGCGCGGCGGCCAGCGCCTCGGGGAAATCGGCGCTGAAGGTGACGTCATCCTCGCAGATCAGCGCGATCTCGGGGCCTTCGCTTGCGATCTTCTGCCACAGCCGGACATGCGAGGCGTAGCAGCCCATGTGCCCGGCCGAGATCGGCGCGCCCATGTTGCGGTGCCAGGCGGCGAGGTCGGTCTGGCCCAGCAGCTCCGCTTCCTCCGCCGCACCGTCGACGCCGTCGAAGATCTCGTAATCCAGCCCGAGCGCCGCGAATTCCCGCGCCACCTGCTCCCGTCGCTCCGTGGCCCGGGCGAGCGAGATCACGTAGATCGGAACGGGGGACGCGGCGGGCGTGGTCACGCCAGGTCGCTCCACTTGAGCTGGGTGTTGCGGGTGACGGCGCGGGTCAGGCGGCGGCCGACGACCTTGTCGAACTCGTAGCCCGGGATCTCGCCCGAGCCGGGGCGGCGGGCCCAGATGTCGGCCTCGCCGATCACGTGGCCCTCGGCCAGGTCGCGGTCGGCGACGACCGAGGCGCGGGCGAAGCGGTAGACATCCTCTTCCGGCCCGGTGCGGCGCTTGGGATTGCGCGCCGCGATCCAGATCTCGCGCGAGCGTTCGACCAGGAAGCGCAGCTCGGACGGGTCCATCGAGTTGATGATGTCCGGCCCCTTGCGGTAGCGCGTGTCGGTGTAGTGGCGTTCGAGGATACAGGCGCCGAGGGCGACGGAGGCCAGCGCCATCTCGGGCCCGATCGAGTGATCGGAGAAGCCGACCACCGCCTTGGGGAAGGCCTGCTTCAGCTCGGTCACCCCGGCCAGCGAGACGATCTCGGGCGGCGAGGGGTAGAGGTTGGTGCATTCGAGCAGCGCGTAATCGACCCCGGCGGCGTCGAGGATGGCGACGCTGGCGGCCAGCGTCTCGACCGTCTGCATGCCGGTCGAGAAGATCACCGGCTTGCCCATCGCCGCGATATGGCGGATCAGCGGCAGGTTGTCGGCCTCGCCCGAGCCGATCTTGAAGGCGGGCACGCCGATCTCGTTCAGGAAATCCGCCGCCGCGCGCGAGAACGGCGTCGACAGGTAGATCATGCCGAGGCTCTCGGTATAGTCCTTGAGCGCGATCTCGTCCTCGCGCGATAGGGCGCATTCCTCCATCACGTGCCAGATCGACTTGTCCGCGTTGGGCGGGAAGATCGACTTGGCCTCGTCGGTCATCTCGTCCTCGACGATATGGGTCTGGTGCTTGACGCATTCGCAGCCCGACAGCGCGGCCAGCCGCACCATCTCCTTGGCGACCTCGAGCGAGCCGCCGTGGTTGATGCCGATTTCCGCTATGACCAGCGGCGGGTGGTCGATGCCGACGTTGCGGTGGGCGATCTTCATGACGCTTGGCCTTTCTGTTCGAGTTCGGCTTGTTTCTTCAGCTCGGCGGGCTTGCCCCAGCGGTCGTGGATCCAGAACCATTGCGCGGGGTGGGCGCGGATCCGGCGCTCCAGCCGCGCCGACATCTCGCGCATCATCTCATCCGGTTTCGACAGTTCAATCGGTTCTTCGAGCTCGAGCTCGAAGGACAGCCCGTCGCTGGCCCGCGCGGCGAAGGCGGGCACCACCAGCGCGCCCAGCTTCAGCGCCATCGTCGCCGGGGCGGTCGAGGTCGGCGCCGGGTGGCCGAGGAACTCGACCGGGCCGAAGCGGGTGGCGCGGACGTCGAACAGCATCGCGCCGACGCCGCCGTCGCGCATGTGGCGCAGGAAGGCCAGCATGCCGCGGTTCGATTGCGGGTAGGCGGGGCCGCTGAAGGCGGTCAGCGTTTCGACGTAGTGGCGGTTGAAATATTCGTTGGCGGCCGGGCGGTAGAGGCCGGCGACCGGGTGGCCGAGATTGGCGAAGGCGACGCGCACCGCCTCGTAGTTGCCGTAATGGCCCGAGATCAGCAGCACCGGCCGTTTCTCGGCCAGCGCGGCCTCGACCGCGGCGGTGCCGGGGCCGTGGAATTCGGTGCCCTTGAGGTGGGCGGCGAATTGCTTCTTCGAGTAGTTCTCGATGATGTTGCGGCCGAAATTGTCGCAGACCTGCAGCGCGATCCGCTGCCGCTCGGCCGCGGGCATCTCGGGGAAGATGAATTCGAGGTTCTGCCGCGCCCGCTTGCGGAAGCCGACGATGGGGGCGAGGACATGCGCGACCAGCCGCCCGAAGGCCCTGATCCGCAGCCGATAGGGAAGCAGCAAGGCGACCCGGATCGCGGCTCTGAAGATCAAGTCGGCAACGTAGTCGCCAACGCTGTTCCAGGTCATGCCGGGGTTCCAGAATTGAGGTCGTGCTGCGGTACAACACCGGGCCTGCGATGGCAAGTCCGGGGCCGGTGCGGGGATGGCCCGGCGTCGATCAGCACGGATGCGCGTCAGCGAAAAGAAAAAGCGGCGACGCCAGGGAGGAGGAGGCGTCGCCGCTGAGCACGATCGGCCCAGGGAGGAGGAGAGGGCCTTTCGTATCCGGTTGGGGCGGGCGCCTGGGCGCGGGCCCCGAAAGAGGGTCGCGGCGACGCCAGGGAGGAGGAGAGGCGCCGCCGCTGAGTACGATCGGCCCAGGGAGGAGGAGAGGGCCTTTCGTATCCGGTTGGGGCAGGCGCTTGGGCGCGGGCCCCGGAAGAAAAATGCGGCGACATCAGGGAGGAGGAGGATGTCGCCGCAAAGGGTGGAAGGCTCAGGGAGGAGGAAAGAGCCTTCCTAGGAACTCATTTCCCGTTCGCGGCCTCGAGGGCGATGCGGGTGATCATCGAGCGGTGGATGCCCAGGTCGGCCAGCTCGCGCGGCGACAGGGCGTTCAGTTCGCTCAGGGTCTGACGGAACACGCGGCGACGTTCGCGGGCGGCCTTGTAGGAGGCCACCAGGCCAGCGAAACGATCGGCCAGCTGATGCTCGACGTTGCGGATTTGCGATGCGTAAGCCATTTGACTGCCTTCGGTTTTCTGCTTGCGGCTCCTTGCCGCTGGGTTGAGACAAACATAACCCGATGCTGCGGATGCACAATGGTCCGAATGGGAAATGCTGTCATGCAGCAAATGCATAACTAGTGCTGACCTATTTAACGGCATCCCGCCGGCCTCTGCACAAAAAACCGGCGCGGTCCGGACCGGCCCTTGCCCTCGGCCCGATTCGGGACAAGGTATGCACGTCAAGCATAAGGAGGAGCCCGCGATGACAGTCACCCGCGACGACGTGCTGAAGGCCTTGACCCGTCTGACGCTGCCCGATGGCGGCGATGTCGTCTCACGCGATCTGGTCCGGGCCCTGTCGGTCGAGGGGGGCACCGTGCGATTCGTGCTCGAGGCGCCCGACCCGGAAACGGGGCGCCGGATGGAAGGGATACGCCGCGCCGCCGAGGAGCTGGTGGCCGGGCTGCCCGGGGTCGGCAAGGCCACGGTGGCGCTGACGGCGCATCAGCCCAAGGGCCAGGGCGCTGCCGGCGGGGCGTCGGCGGGCGAGCCGCCGAAGCTGAAGATCGGCGGCCACCCGACGCCGCAGCAGGGCGGGCCGCAGAAAGTGCCGGGCATCGACCGCATCCTCGTCGTCGCCTCGGGCAAGGGCGGGGTCGGCAAGTCGACGGTCTCGGCCAACCTTGCCGTGGCGCTGGCCAAGCAGGGCCGCCGCGTCGGGTTGCTCGACGCCGATATCTACGGCCCGTCGCAGCCGCGGATGATGGGGGTCAAGGACCGCCCGGACTCGCCCGACGGCAAGACCATCGTGCCGCTTCAGGCCCATGGCGTGAAGATGATGTCAATCGGCCTGATGGTGTCGGAAGAGCAGGCGCTGGTCTGGCGCGGGCCGATGCTGATGGGCGCGCTGCAGCAGCTGCTCAACCAGGTGCAATGGGGTGAGCTCGACGTGCTGATCATCGACCTGCCGCCCGGCACCGGCGACGTCCAGCTGACCCTGTGCCAGCGCACCATCATGACCGGCGCGCTGATCGTCTCGACGCCGCAGGACGTCGCCCTGCTCGACGCCCGCAAGGCGATCAACATGTTCCAGATGCTCAAGACCCCGATCCTGGGCCTGATCGAGAACATGTCGAGCTATGTCTGCCCCAATTGCGGCCACGAGGAGCATCTCTTCGGCCATGGCGGGGTGGCGGCCGAGGCGCGGAAGCTGGGCGTGCCGCTCCTGGGCGAGCTGCCGCTGAGCCTCGACGTGCGGCTGGCGGGCGATGCCGGCACGCCGATCGCCGCGGGCGAGGGGCCGGTGGCCGAGGCCTATGCCGCCATCGCCGGCAAGCTGATCGCCGAGGGCAAGGCCTGATCTCGACGCCCCGCCGGGATTTCATGGAACCGGCTGGGCGCGCGGCATGGGAAATCATGGAATCCGCCCGCCGCGCCGGCCAGGGAACAGCCCCCATGCGGGGCTGTTTTCGAATCGAGTGCCCGTTATCCCGCGTGAAATAAGGCCTGGAGGGGTGCTCCTTGCCATGTTTCCCCGATCCGGGTCTTGCGCGAAACTGTGGCATTGCGGCCACGGCTGCCCGGTGGGTGGGAAATCATGGGAAGTTATCCACAGGAAATTTGGCCACTACATTTAGCGGTCTGATCCCATTGATTCGCAACATGCGCCGGAATCCCTGTATTTTCTGGGGGAATCGCCTGTCTTCGGTCGAGATTCCGGGGGCTGGAAAATGGCCAGATCCCGAAATTAGCCATTGCTTCCCATAAAATCCCATGGCATCCCTGTATTCACGATGAGACGGCCAAGAAGTGGGGCCAAGAGACCCCGAAATGGCGATTGAAGCAGTTTCATACAGGCAGCCGCTTTCATCGTGACTTGAAGAGATCCGGCGCGCGAGCGAGCAGACATCCCCCCAGGTGGCGCGCGTAGCTGGACAAACCCAGAGATGGGACGAGGGCGGCGGATCGGGCAGTGGCAGCAGCCCGACCGCCGTTTTCCGTTCCGGACCCGGGAAACGGGACAGGCAGTGGTGAAGGAGCGCGATCAGGTGGCGCGCAAGTTCGTAGGCAGTTTCGAGCAGAAGGTGGACGGCAAGGGCCGTGTTTCCATCCCGGCCTCGTTTCGCCGCGTCATCGAAAGCTCCGACCCGAACTGGACCGAAGGCCTGCGCCCGACCCTCAACATCGCCTACGGCGAAGAAGGCCGGCCCTATCTCGAGGGTTACTCGGTCGACGGCCTGGCCGAGATGCATGACAAGATCGACCGCATGACCCCCGGCTCGCCCGCGCGCGAGGTGATGGAGGATCTGTATTATTCCTGCGTCCAGGAATTCAGCGTCGACGACGACGGCCGCATCGTGCTGAGCCAGTCGCTGCGCGACCGGATCGGGCTCGACAAGGAGGCGCTGTTCGTCGCCAAGGGCACCCGCTTCGAGATCTGGGATCCCGAGACCCATCGCGAGATGCGCGCCAGCAAGACCCGTGACTTCCTGCAAAGCCAGGGTGCCGACTTCAATCCCCACGCCCTGCTGGCGGCCGAGACGAGGGATTCGTGATGGCGGCGGCGGGCCCCGACACCGCGCCCCATGTCCCTGTCCTGCTGCGTCCGCTTCTGGCCGCCGTGGCGCCGGTGGCGGGCGTCTGGCTCGACGGCACCTTTGGCGCCGGCGGCTATTCCAAGGGGCTGCTGGAGGCCGGGGCCGACAAGGTGATCGGCATCGACCGCGATCCGCTGGCGCTGGAAATGGCGGCGGAATGGATGGGAGACTACGGCGACCGGCTGAAACTGGTGCAGGGAACGTTCTCGCAACTCGACCTGCTGGCGGGCGAGCCGCTCGACGGCGTCGTGCTCGATCTCGGCGTGTCGTCGATGCAGCTCGACCAGGCCGAGCGCGGCTTTTCCTTCCTGCGCGACGGGCCGCTCGACATGCGGATGAGCCAGCAGGGCGAAAGCGCCGCCGACCTGGTCAATTCCGCCTCCGAGGCCCTGCTGGCCGACATCCTCTATCACTACGGCGAAGAGCGCGCCTCGCGCCGGATCGCCCGCGCCATCGTCGCCGCCCGGGCCGAGGCGCCGATCACGACCACGCTGCAACTGGCCGGGATCGTCGAGAAATGCCTGCCGCGGGCGAAGCCGGGCCAGAGCCACCCGGCGACCCGCAGCTTCCAGGCGCTGCGGATCGCGGTGAACGCGGAATTCGACGAGCTGATCGACGGGCTAGAGGCCGCCGAACGGGCGCTGAAGCCGGGCGGCAGGCTGGCCGTCGTCACCTTCCATTCGCTCGAGGACCGGGTGGTCAAACGTTTCTTCCAGCAGCGCGCCGCCAAGGTGCGCCACGTCAACCGCTATGCCCGCGACGCGGAAGAGACGGGGCCGGAGGCGCCGTTCGAGCTGATCACCCGCAAGGCGATCGGGCCGGACGAGGAGGAACTGGCGACGAACCCGCGCGCCCGCTCGGCCAAGCTGCGGGTCGCGCGCCGCACCGAGATGCCGGCCGGACCCTCCGATCGCGGCAACCTCGGCCTGCCGACCGTCGACAAATCCACCGAAAAGGGGAGACGCCGCTGATGCGCAGCCTGATCTACGTGGTGACGGCGCTGGCCGTGATGGGGCTGGTCTTCTGGGCCTATCGCGAGAACTACGCCACCCAGAAGGCGCTCAAGGACGTCACGCATCTGCAGCGCGAGATCGCGCATCTGAAGGAATCGCTGGGCATGCAGCGCGCCGAATGGGCCTATCTCAACCGGCCCGAGCGGCTGCGCGAACTGGCGCTGCTGAACTTCGACAAGCTCAAGCTGCTGCCGATGCAGCCCGAGCAGTTCGGCGATGTCGACCAGATCGCCTATCCCGACACCGCGATGGCGCCGATCACCGACCCGGTCAAGACCTCGGGCACGCTGGAGGCGAAGACGCAATGACCCGCACGCCGCTCCGCCCGCTCGCCCGCATCCTCGAGGCCCGCAGCAAGGGCGAGAACCCCGACGCCATCGAGCGCGAGAATATCCGCCTGCGCCACGAGCAGATGCGCGACAAGGCCCGCAGCCGGGCCGAGGGGCGCCTGTTGGTCATGGGCTTCTTCTTCGTCGCCGCCTTCACCGCGATCGGGTTGCGGATGAGCACCCTGTCGGCCAGCGTGCCGGCCGAGCCGCGGGCCTCGGACACGGCCGGGGCGCAGATCGTCAACCAGCGCGCCGACATCGTCGACCGCAACGGCCATATCCTGGCCACCAACCTGGCGACCTATGCCCTTTACGCCCAGCCGCAGCAGATGATCGACCCGGTGCGCGTCGCCCATGCGCTCAAGCGTATCTTCCCCGACCTCGACGAGGCGCGGATGCAGCGCCAGTTCACCGGCAAGCGCACCTTCGTCTGGATCAAGCGCCAGCTCTCGCCCGAGCAGATGCAGGCGGTGCACGATATCGGCTCGCCCGGGCTGCTGTTCGGCCCGCGCGAGATGCGGCTCTATCCCAACGGCCGGCTGGCCTCGCATATCCTCGGCGGCGCCCGTTTCGGCCGCGAGGGGGTGGACGCGGCCGAGGTCGTCGGCGTCGCCGGGATCGAGAAGGTCTACGACAAGTGGCTGCGCGACCCGGCCAACGGCGGCAAGCCGCTGCAACTGTCGCTCGACCTCTCCGTCGAGGCGGCGACGCGCGAGGTGCTGCAGGCCGGCATGGACATGCTGCATGCCAAGGGCGCGGCGGCGGTGCTGATGAATGCCCATACCGGCGAGATCGTCTCGATGGTCTCGCTGCCCGATTTCGATCCCAACCACCGCCCGGCGCCCAAGCCGACGCAGCATCCCGGCGACAGCCCGCTGTTCAACCGCGCCGTCCAGGGCGTCTACGAGCTCGGCTCGACCTTCAAGCTCTTCGCCGTGGCCCAGGCGCTCGATCTCGGGCTGATCACGCCCGACACCATGCTCGATACCAAGGGGCCGCTGGTCTGGGGCAAGTTCCGGATCCACGATTTCCACAATTACGGTGCCAAGCTGTCGGCGACCGACGTGATCGTCGAAAGCTCGAATATCGGCGCGGCGCGGATGGCGATGATGATCGGCGCGGACAAGCAGCGGGAATTCCTCGACCAGCTCGGGCTGCTCGAGCCGACCCCGGTGCAACTGGTCGAGGCCGAGGGCGCCCGGCCGCTGCTGCCGAAGAAATGGTCCGAGCTGTCGACGATGACGATCGCCTATGGCCACGGCTTGTCGGTCAGCCCGCTGCACCTCGCCGCCGCCTATGCCTCGGTGCTCAATGGCGGCATCCGGGTCTACCCGACCCTGCTCAAGACTGATCACCCGAAGCTGGGGCCGCGCGTCGTCTCGGAACAGACATCGGCGAAAGTCCGCGCAATCCTGCGCCAGGTCGTGACCCGCGGCACCGCCTCGCTGGGCGACGTCAAGGGCTACGATGTCGGCGGCAAGACCGGGACGGCGGACAAGCCGGACCCGCAGGGCGGCTACTACAATGACAAGGTGATCTCGACTTTTGCCAGCGTTTTCCCGGCCAACGACCCGAAATACGTTCTTGTCGTGACGCTGGACGAGCCGGTCGAGACCACCGGCAAGCATCCCAAGCGCACCGCCGGCTGGACCGCGGTGCCGGTGGCGGCCGAGATCATCCGCCGGACCGCGCCGCTCCTGGGGCTGCGGCCGGCGATTGAGTCTCCTGCCGCAAGTGGGGTAACACTCGCCCGCAACTGAACGGGGACGAACGATGGCGGGACGGATGCCTCCCAGGACACTGGCACAGCTCGGGCTGACCGCCCGGGGTGGGCGCGAGGTGCAGGTCAGCTGCCTCGCCGTCGACAGCCGGCAGGTCTCGCCGGGCTGCCTGTTCGCGGCGCTGCCCGGCAGCAATGCCCACGGCATCGAGTTCCTCGACTACGCGCTCGAGATGGGCGCCGGGGCGGTGCTGACCGATCCCAGGGGCGCGGCGCTGGCCAGGGACGAGATCGAGGCGACCGGCATTCCGGTCGTCGTCACCGAGGACCCGCGCGGCGCGCTGGCGGCGGCGGCGGCCTTGTGGTTCGGGGTCCAGCCCGAGGTGATGGTCGCCGTCACCGGCACCAACGGCAAGACGAGCGTCGCCACCTTCACCCGCCAGATCTGGACCGCGCTGGGCCTGAACGCGATCAATGTCGGCACCACCGGCATCGAGGGCGCCTGGACCGCCCCGCTGGCCCATACCACGCCCGAGCCGATCACCCTGCACCGGGCGCTGGCCCAGGCGGCCAGGGCCGGCGTCACCCATGCGGCGATGGAGGCCTCGTCGCACGGGCTCGACCAGCGCCGGCTCGACGGGGTCCACCTGACCGCCGCGGCCTTTACCAACTTCACCCAGGATCACCTCGACTACCACGACAGCTTCGACGCCTATTTCGCCGCCAAGGCCGGGCTGTTCTCCCGCGTCCTGCCCGAGGAAGGCTGGGCGGTGATCAATACCGACGATCCCAAGGGGATCGAGATGCGCCAGATCGCCCGCTCGCGCGGGCAGAACGTGCTCAATGTCGGCCATGCCGAGGGCTGCGAGCTGCGCCTGCTGGGCCAGCGCTTCGACGCCACCGGCCAGGACCTGCGGCTGAGCTGGGAAGGCGTCGTCCACCAGCTGCGGCTGCCGCTGATCGGCGGCTTCCAGGCCGAGAACGTGCTGGTGGCGGCCGGGCTGGCCATCGCCTCGGGCGAGCCGGCCGAGGCCGTCTTCTCGGTGCTGCCGCAGCTGACCACGGTGCGCGGCCGGATGCAGCATGTCGCGACGCGGGACAACGGCGCGGCGGTCTTCGTCGATTACGCCCACACCCCCGACGCGCTGAAGACCGCGCTGACCGCGCTGCGGCCGCATGTCATGGGCCGGCTGGTCGTCGTCTTCGGCGCCGGCGGCGACCGCGACCGCAGCAAGCGGCCGCTGATGGGCCGGGCGGCGGCGGACCATGCCGACATGGCCATCGTCACCGACGACAACCCGCGCAGCGAGGACCCGGCGGCGATCCGCTCGATGGTGATGGAAGGCTGCCCCGAGGCGATCGAGGTCGGCGACCGGGCCGAGGCGATCCTGCGCGGCATCGACGCGCTGGGGCCGGGCGACGCCCTGCTGATCGCCGGCAAGGGCCACGAGACCGGCCAGGTCGTCGGCGCCGACATCTTCCCCTTCGACGATGCCGAGCAGGCCAGCGTCGCCGTCGCCGCACTGGACGGGAGAGGACTGTGACCGCGCTCTGGACCTCCGCGCAGGCCGTGGCCGCGACCGGCGGCCGGGCGACGGCCGCCTTCGCCGCCACCGGGGTCTCGATCGACACCCGCAGCCTGCAGCCCGGCGATCTGTTCGTCGCGCTCAAGGACTTGCGCGACGGTCACAACTTCGTCGCCCAGGCGCTGGAAAAGGGCGCGGCGGCGGCGCTGGTCGACCGCGTGCCCGAGGGCGTGGCCGAGGACGCGCCGCTTCTGATCGTGCCCGACGTCCTGGCCGCGCTGACCGCGCTGGGCGCGGCGGGGCGGGCCCGCAGCGGCGCCAAGGTGATCGGCATCACCGGTTCGGTCGGCAAGACCTCGACCAAGGAGATGCTGCGCGCGGTGCTGGAAGGGCAGGGCCGGGCCCACGTGGCCGAGGCGAGCTTCAACAACCACTGGGGGGTGCCGCTGACGCTGGCGCGGATGCCGGTGGACAGCGACTATGCCGTGATCGAGATCGGCATGAACCACCCCGGAGAGATCGCGCCGCTGGCCCGGTTGGCGCGGCCGCATGTGGCGCTGATCACCACCGTGGCGGCGGTGCACCTGGAGGCCTTCGAGAATATCGAGGCCATCGCGCATGAAAAGGCGGCGATCCTGGACGGGCTGGAGCCCGGCGGCACCGCGGTGCTGCCCGCCGATCTCGACACCACTCCGATCCTGACCGGCAAGGCCGCGCAGGTCGGGGCGCAGGTGGTCCTGTTCGGCGCCGGTGCGGAGGCCGATTTCCGCCTGCTCGACGTCCAGCTCAAGCGCGACGCGACCATCGTTCGGGCCGAGGCGCGGGCGCTGCCGCTCTTGTTCAAGGTCCGGAGCCCGGGGCGCCATTTCGCCGCCAACGCGCTCGGCGCGCTGGCCGTGGCCCAGGCGCTGGGGCTCGACCTCTCGGTCGCCGCGCTCGATCTCGGCCGCTGGCAGCCGCCGGCGGGGCGGGGCATGCGCGAGGTGATCCCGCTCGACGCGGTGCAGGACGAGATGGCCTTCGAGCTGATCGACGACGCCTTCAACGCCAGCCCGACCTCGATGGCCGCCGCGCTGGAGGTCCTCGGCGCCGCCGAGCCGACCGACGGCATCGGCCGCGTCGCCCGGGGCCGCCGGATCGCGATCCTGGGAGACATGCTGGAGCTGGGCCCGGACGAGATCGCGCTGCACGAGGCGATCGCGAAACATCCGATGATGGAGCGGATCGAGACGGTCCATTGCGTCGGCCCGCGGATGAAGGCGCTGTGGCAGGCGCTGCCGCGGACGCAGCGCGGCGAATGGCACGAGACCGCCCCGGAGCTCGCCGCCCGCGCCCATCATCTGGTCGATGCCGGGGATGTGGTGCTGGTGAAGGGCTCGAAGGGCAGCAAGGTGAGCCTGGTTGTTGACGCGCTGCGCAAATTGGGCCAAGCGGGCGCGGCCCGTAGCCGGAGGACCCCCTAGAGATGCTGTTTTGGCTGAGCGCCCTTTCCGATGGCGGCGACGTCTTCAACCTGTTCCGCTATATCACCTTCCGTGCCGGAGGGGCGTTCTTCACCGCGCTGATCTTCGGCTTCCTGTTCGGCCGGCCGCTGATCAACTTCCTGAAGTTGCGCCAGACCAAGGGCCAGCCGATCCGCGACGACGGCCCGGCCGGCCACCTGGCCAAGGCCGGGACGCCGACGATGGGCGGGGTGCTGATCCTCGGCGGGTTGCTGGTGGCGACGCTGCTCTGGGCCCGGCTCGATGACGCCTATGTCTGGCTGGTGCTGTTCGTCACCATGGGCTTCGGGCTGATCGGCTTCGCCGACGACTGGAAGAAGGTGACCAAGAACAATACCGCCGGGGTGCCGGGCCGGATCCGCTTTGGCATCGGGCTCGTCATCGCGGCCGTGGCCGGCTACGCCGCGATGGCGCTTCAGCCCGCGCCGCTGGGCGGCCAGCTGGCCTTCCCGGTGTTCAAGACCGCGCTGATCGACATGGGGCTGTTCTACATCCCCTTCGCCATGATCGTCATCGTCGGCTCGGCCAATGCCGTCAACCTGACCGACGGGCTCGACGGGCTGGCGATCATGCCGGTGATGATCGCGGCCGGAACCCTGGGCGTCATCGCCTACGCGGTCGGCAACGCGAACTTCTCGGAATATCTCGACCTGCATTACGTCCCCGGCACCGGCGAATTGCTGGTCTTCGCCGCCGGGCTGATCGGTGCCGGGCTGGGCTTCCTGTGGTACAACGCGCCGCCGGCGGCGGTGTTCATGGGCGATACCGGCTCGCTGGCACTGGGCGGCGCGCTGGGCGCGATCGCGGTGGCGACCAAGCACGAGATCGTGCTGGCCATCGTCGGCGGGCTGTTCGTGGTCGAGGCGCTCAGCGTCATCATCCAGGTGCTCTATTTCAAGCGCACCGGCCGGCGAGTCTTCCTGATGGCGCCGATCCACCACCATTTCGAGAAGAAGGGCTGGGCCGAGCCGCAGATCGTCATCCGGTTCTGGATCATCTCGCTGATCCTGGCGCTGATCGGACTGGCGACGCTGAAGGTGCGCTGAGCGCCGGGGGCTTCGCGCGCCCGGCCCCCCGCAAGACATCTGCACTCGGAAGAAATCGGCACGCAGGAGGTCCGGCGATGGCCCGACGCTTCTTCATCCTTTCCGGCTGCTCGGGCGGCGGCAAGTCGACCCTGCTGGCCGAGCTTGCCCGTCGCGGCTATGCCACGGTGGCCGAGCCGGGCCGCCGCATCGTGCAGGAAGAACGCGCCGCCGGCGGCGACGGTCTGCCCTGGGTGAACCCCGTGCGCTTCCTCAGCCTCTGCCTCGCCCGCGCCATCGCCGATTGCCGCGCCGCCGAGGCCGCGCCGGGCCCGGTGATCTTCGATCGTTCCGCCATCGACGCGCTGGCGGCGATGGACCGCGCCGGGTTGTCCCCGCCTGCCGATTTCGCTGCCCAGGCCGCCGCACTGCCCTATGCGCCGCTCACCTTCCTCGCTCCGCCCTGGCCCGAGCTTTACGCCGAGGATGCCGAGCGCCGCCACGGCCTCGCCGCCGCCCGCGCCGAATACGACGACCTCGCCCGGGTCTTCCCCGCACGCGGCCACCGCACCCTGGTGCTGCCGAAGACCTCTGTCGCGCACCGCGCCGGGCTGATCGCCGCCGCGGTGCGATCCGATCCGGCTTCCCCTTTCACCTGAGCGCAAATATCCTCGGGGGTGAATTCGCGCCCGCGGCGCGAAGAGGGGGCAGACGGCCCCCTGCGCGCGCGAGGCGCGCGCCTCCGTCGCCGCTGCCGGCTTGCACCCACCCGCGGCCTCGGGGCAATCTCCGCCGGCAATCAACAGGGGGTGCGGATGATTCCGGTGCGCGGGTTCGAGGGCCACAAGGTGGCGGTGCTGGGGCTGGGCCGGTCGGGGCTGGCCGCGGCGCGGGCGCTGGCCGCCGGCGGGGCCGAACCGCTGGTCTGGGACGACAGTCCCGAGGCGCGTGACAGGGCCGAGGCGGCGGGCTTCGCCCCCTTCGTGCCGACCCGCGCCCGCCCCTTCGAGGGCGTCGCCGCGCTGATCGTCAGCCCCGGCATCCCGCATCTCTACCCGAGGCCGAACCCGATCGTCGCCCGCGCCCTGGCCGAGGGCATCCCGGTCGACAACGATATCGGGCTGTTCTTCCGCTCCTGGGCGACGCCGGACTGGGACAATTTCGACGCCGCGCCCAGGGTGATCGCGGTCACCGGCTCGAACGGCAAGTCGACGACGACGGCGCTGATCCACCACATCCTCGAGGTCGCCGGCAAACCGGTGCAGATGGCCGGCAATATCGGCCGCGGCGTGCTCGATCTCGAGCCGGCCGGCGACGGCGATGTCGTCGTGCTGGAACTGTCGAGCTACCAGACCGAGCTGGCCCGGGCGCTGACCCCGGACATCGCCGTCTTCACCAATCTCTCGCCCGACCACCTCGACCGTCACGGCGGCATCGGCGGCTATTTCGCCGCCAAGCGCCGGCTCTTCGCCGAGGGCGGGCCGGACCGGGCGGTGATCGGCGTCGACGAGACCGAGGGCCGGTTCCTCGCCAACCAGATCGGTGCCGGGCCGGGCGACGACCGGGTGATCCGGGTCTCCTCGGGGCAGAAGCTGGACGGGCCGGGCTGGTCGGTCTTCGCCCGCAAGGGCTTCCTGGCCGAATGGCGCAAGGGCCGGCAGGTGGCCTCGATCGACCTGCGCGAGATCGCCGGCCTGCCCGGTGCCCACAACCACCAGAACGCCTGCGCCGCCTATGCCGCCGTGCGCCCGCTGGGGCTGGCGCCGAAGCTGATCGAACAGGCGCTGCACAGCTTCGCCGGCCTGCCGCATCGCAGCCAGCTGGTGCGCGAGCGGAACGGGGTGCGCTACGTCAACGACTCCAAGGCGACCAATGTCGACAGCGCGGCCAAGGCGCTGCAGGCCTTCCCGCGCATCCGCTGGATCGCCGGCGGCCTGGGCAAGGACGGCGGCATCGCCGACCTGGCGCCCTACCTGGGCTCGGTTGCCAAGGCCTACCTCATCGGCCATTCGGCACGCGACTTCGCGCTGCAGATCGGCGACACCCCGCACGAGATCTGCGAGACCATGGCGCAAGCGGTCGAGCGGGCGGCGGCCGAGGCCGAGCCGGGCGAGACCGTGCTGCTGGCCCCGGCGGCGGCGAGCTTCGACCAGTACCCGAATTTCGAGAAGCGCGGCGAGGATTTCACCGCGCTGGTGCAGGCCTTGCCGGATGGCTGAGCGGGGCGGCGATCCCGGGCCGGGCGACATTCCGGCCACCTATGGCCGCCAGGCGAAGAGCTGGGACGCCGGTCGCAGCCGGGCGCTGTTCGAGCGCCGCTGGCTCGACCGGATGAGCGAGGGTTTCGGCCCCGGCGCGACCATTCTCGACCTCGGCTGCGGCGGCGGCGAGCCGATCGCGGACTACCTGCTCGGCCGGGACTTCGCCCTGACGGGCGTCGATATCGCGCCCGAGATGCTGGAGCTGGCGCGGCGGCGCTTCCCGCGGGCGGAATGGATCGAGGCCGACATGCGCGGGCTGGCGCTGGGGCGCCGCTTCGACGCGGTGCTGGCCTGGAACAGCTTCTTCCACCTCGACCCGGCGGCGCAGCGGGCGATGTTCGCCGTCTTCTCCGCCCTTCTGGCGCCGGGCGGGCGGCTGCTGTTCACCACCGGCCCGGCGGCGGGGATCGCCATCGGCCGGGTGGGAGACGAGCAGGTCTATCATTCCAGCCTGTCGCCGGCGCAATACGCCGCCCTGATCGAGGCCAACGGCATGGCGGTGCGGGCCTTTGTCGCCCAGGACCCGGACTGTGCCGGCCATTCGGTCTGGCTCGCCCGGCGGGCGGCTTGACCGGGCAGGGGCGGCCGGGCAGGCTGGCTTGCAGATCCCGAGGGAGGCGCGCGATGATCGGACATTGCACCTGCGGCCATGTCAAGTACCGGCTCAAGGGCCGGCCGCTCTTCACCCATTGCTGCCATTGCACCTGGTGCCAGCGCGAGACCGGCTCGGCCTTCGCCCTCAACGCCCTGATCGAGAGCGACCGGATCGAGCTGATCACCGGCCGGCCCGAGAGGATCGAGACGCCTTCGGCCAGCGGCAAGGGCCAGACCATCGCCCGCTGCCCCTATTGCCATGTCGCACTGTGGAGCCATTATGCCGGCGGCGGCGCGGCGCTGGCCTTCGTCCGCGTCGGGACGCTGGGCGATCCGGCCGAATGCCCGCCCGACATCCACATCTTCACCTCGACCAAGCTGCCCTGGGTGATCCTGCCCGGCAACGTGCCGGCGGTGCCGGAATACTACCGCCGGTCCGAGATGTGGCCGGCGGCAAGCCTGGAGCGCTGGGCGGCGCTGAAGGCGAAGGGGTAGGGGGGAGCCTGGTCGTTGCGTTCCGCCCGCTGTGCCGCGATCGATCCCTGGCAAGCGACTGGACCGACGGCGGCGGGATGATCTGCAAGCGCAACGTCTGCAAGCGCAACGTCTGCGAGCGCCGCCGCTGCCGTCTCACCGCAATGTTCTCTGGCCTTGACAGGCCCCTTCGGCTACACTTTCGCCATCAGACCCGGCAAACGGGCGGATCGAGGCAGAGACGGCGGTATTCCGATGACGGAAATGGTCTATGGCACCATGCCCATCCGGGCAGGTGAACCGGTACTTCCCCGGTGGTGGCGCACGGTCGACAAGTGGACCATGACCTGCGTGTTCATCCTCTATGGCATCGGGCTGTTGCTGGGCCTCGCCGCCTCGGTGCCGCTGGCCACCCGCAACGGGCTGCCGCCCTTCCACTATGTCGACCGCCAGGCCGTGTTCGGCGCCGTCTCGCTGGTGGTGATGATGCTGACCTCGATGCTGAACCCGAACATGGTGCGGCGGATGGGCGTGGTCGGCTTCCTTGCCGCCTTCGTCGCGCTGGCGTTGCTGCCCGCCTTCGGCAGCGATTTCGGCAAGGGCGCGGTGCGCTGGTTCTCCTTCGGCTTCGCCACCGTGCAGCCGTCGGAATTCCTCAAGCCCGGCTTCGTCATCCTGACCGCCTGGCTGATGGCGGCGAGCCAGGAGATCAATGGCCCGCCGGGCAAGTCGGTCTCCTTCGCCATCACCATCGTCGTCGTCGCCTTCCTGGCGATGCAGCCCGATTTCGGCCAGTCGGCACTGATCCTGTTCAGCTGGGGCGTGATGTATTTCGTCGCCGGCGCGCCGATCCTGCTGCTGATGACCGTCTGCGTCATGGTCGCGACCGGCGGCATGGCCGCCTATACCTACTCGGACCACTTCGCCAAGCGGATCGACGGCTTCCTGGCCTCCGACGTCGATCCCCGGACCCAGATCGGCTATGCCACCCACGCCATCCAGGAGGGCGGCTTCTTCGGCGTCGGCGTCGGCGAGGGCCAGGTGAAATGGTCGCTGCCCGACGCCCATACCGATTTCATCATCGCCGTCGCGGCCGAGGAATACGGCCTGATCCTGGTGCTGGTCATCCTCGCGCTCTACGCCACCATCGTGGTGCGTTCGCTGGTGCGGCTGATGCGCGAGCGCGATCCCTTCATCCGCCTCGCCGGCACCGGGCTGGCCTGCATCTTCGGCATCCAGGCGGTGGTCAACATGGGCGTCGCGGTGCGGCTGCTGCCGGCCAAGGGGATGACATTGCCCTTCGTCAGCTATGGCGGTTCGTCGATCATCGCCGCCGGCATCACCATGGGCATGCTGCTGGCCTTCACCCGGACCCGGCCGCAGGGCGAGATCGGCGACATCTTCGGCCGGCGCGGGCGCGGATGAGCCGGCGGCGGGATAGCAAGCCGCTGCTGGTGATCGCGGCCGGCGGCACCGGCGGGCACATGTTCCCCGCCCAGGCACTGGCCGAGGCGATGGTGCGGCGCGGCTGGCAGGTGCGGCTGTCGACCGATGCCCGCGGCGCCCGCTACACCGGCGGCTTTCCCCACGTGGTCGAGGTCCGGCAGGTCGCCTCGGCCACCTTCGCCCGCGGCGGGGCGCTGGCCAAGCTGCTGGTGCCGTTCCGCATCGCCGGCGGCGTGCTGGCGGCGGCGGCGGCGATGCTGCGCGAGCGGCCGGCGGCGGTGGTCGGCTTCGGCGGCTACCCGACGATCCCGGCGCTGGCGGCGGCGACACTGCTGCGCGTGCCGCGCATGATCCACGAGCAGAACGGCGTGCTGGGCCGGGTCAACGCGCTGTTCGCCAAGCATGTCGACGCCATCGCCTGCGGCACCTGGCCGACCAGGCTGCCCGACGGCGTCAAGGGCACGCCGACCGGCAACCCGGTGCGGGCGGCGGTGCTGGCCCGGGCCGGGGCGGCCTATATCCCGCCCGGCGACTACCCGATGAGCCTGGTCGTCATCGGCGGCAGCCAGGGGGCGCGGATCCTGTCCGATGTCGTCCCCGCCGCCGTGGCGATGCTGCCCGAGGCGATCCGCGCCAACCTGCGCGTCGCCCACCAGGCGCGGGCCGAGGATGTCGAACGCGTCACCGAGTCCTACGCGCAGGCCGGGATCCGGGCCGAGGTGCAGCCGTTCTTCAACGACATCCCCAGCCGGCTGTCCGAGGCGCAGCTGGTGATCAGCCGCTCCGGCGCCTCCTCGGTCGCCGATATCTCGATCATCGGCCGGCCGGCGATCCTGATCCCCCTGGCGACGGCGACCGGAGATCACCAGACCGCCAATGCCCGTGGGCTGGTCGCGGCGGAAGGGGCGATCATGATCCCGGAATCCGCGCTTGAACCCGGCGCGCTTTCAGAGCAGATAGCCACGGTTCTGGGCCAGCCCGAGGCGGCCGAACACATGGTGCGCGGGGCGCTGGGCTACGCGCGGCCCGACGCGACGGAAAAGCTGGTCGACATGGTCGAGGGGCTGGCGGAGAAGGCAAGAGCATGAATGCGGCAACCAAACTGCCCGGTGAGCTGGGCGCGATCCATTTCGTCGGCATCGGCGGCATCGGCATGTCCGGCATCGCCGAGGTGCTGCTGACCTTCGGCTACCGGGTCCAGGGCTCGGACCTCAAGGCCTCGAAGATCACCGAGCGGCTGGAAAGCCTCGGCGCCACCGTCTTCATCGGCCAGAAGGCCGAGAACGTCGCGGAGGCCGAGGTCGTGGTGATCTCGTCGGCGATCAAGCCGGGCAATCCCGAGCTGGAAGAGGCGCGGCGGCGCAAGCTGCCGGTGGTGCGCCGGGCCGAGATGCTGGCCGAGCTGATGCGGCTGAAATCCAACATCGCCGTCGCCGGCACCCATGGCAAGACGACGACGACGACGCTGGTGGCGACGCTGCTCGACAAGGGCGGCTTCGACCCGACGGTGATCAACGGCGGCATCATCCATGCCTATGGCTCGAACGCCCGGGCGGGCGAGGGCGAGTGGATGGTGGTCGAGGCCGACGAGAGCGACGGCAGCTTCAACCGCCTGCCGGCAACCATCGCCATCGTCACCAATATCGACCCCGAGCACATGGAGCACTGGCATAGCTTCGACGCGCTGCGCCAGGGCTTCACCGATTTCGTCTCGAACATCCCGTTCTACGGCCTCGCCGTCTGCTGCACCGACCATCCCGAGGTCCAGGCGCTGGTCGGCCGGGTCACCGACCGCCGCGTCGTCACCTTCGGCTTCAACGCCCAGGCCGATGTCCGTGCCATCAACCTGCGCTACGAGAACGGCACCGCCCATTTCGACATCGCCCTGAACGGCGAGGAAGAGGGCAGCATGATCGAGGGCTGCACCCTGCCGATGCCGGGCGACCACAACGTCTCGAACGCGCTCGCCGCCGTCGCCGTCGCCCGCCACCTCGGCATGAAGAAGGACGAAATCCGCGACGCGCTGGCCCATTTCGCCGGCGTCAACCGGCGCTTCACCAAGGTCGGCGAGGTGAACGGCGTCACCATCATCGACGATTACGGCCACCATCCGGTCGAGATCGCGGCGGTGCTCAAGGCGGCGCGGCAGGCGACCAAGGGCCGGGTGATCGCGGTTCACCAGCCGCATCGCTACAGCCGGCTGCACAGCCTGTTCGACGATTTCTGCACCTGTTTCAACGAGGCCGACGTCGTCGCCATCGCCGAGGTCTACCCGGCCGGCGAGGACCCGATCCCGGGCGCGACCCGCGACGACCTGGTCGCCGGCCTCATCGCCCATGGCCACCGCCATGCCCGCGCCATCCTGTCGGAAGACGATCTGGTCCGGCTGGTGAGGGAGCAGGCACGGCCGGGCGACATGGTGGTCTGCCTCGGCGCCGGGACGATCTCGGCTTGGGCCAACGCCCTGCCGGGGCATCTGAAGGAGGGCTGAGGCGATGGCCGGGGAGCTGAAGCGACGGCTCGGTCCCGGCCTGCTGACGGCCTATGGCGTCGGCGTCATGGTCGGCGCCGGGATCTACGTGCTGGTCGGGGCCGTCGTCGGCCAGGCCGGGGTCTGGGCACCGCTCTCCTTCGTCCTTGCCGGGCTGGTGGCGATGCCCACCGCGCTGACCTATGCCGAACTGACGACGCGGGTGCCCGAGGCGGCGGGCGAGGCGGCCTATGTCGAGCTCGGCCTCGGCGCGCATCGGCTGGCGGTCCTGATCGGGCTGGCGATCATCGTCGCCGGCACCGTCTCGGCCGCCGCCGTGCTGCGCGGCGGGGTCGGCTACCTGACGGCGCTGATCGACCTGCCCTCCGACTGGGCCATCGTCGGGCTGGGGGCGCTGCTGACATTGATCGCCATGGTCGGGGTGCTGGAAAGCCTGACCGTCGCCGCCGTGCTGACCGCGATCGAGGTCGCCGGCCTGGCGATGGTGATCTGGGCCGGCTTCCACGCCGCGCCGGTGGCCGACTGGCAGGCGCCGCCGCCGCCGCAATGGGTCGGCGTCGCCGGGGCGGCCGGGCTGGCCTTCTTCGCCTTCATCGGCTTCGAGGACCTCGCCAACATGGCCGAGGAGGCCAAGGCGCCCGAGCGCACCATGCCGCGCGCCATCCTCGCCGCCCTGACCATCACCGCGCTGCTTTACGCGCTGGTCAGCCTGGCGGCGGTGCGGGCGGTGCCGGTCGAGGCGCTGGCCGGCAGCACGCGGCCGTTGGCGCTGGTCTGGCAGCATGGCACCGGCGGCAACGCGGCGTTCCTGTCCGCCATCGCCGTCTTCGCCGCCCTCAACGGCATCCTGGCCCAGATCGTGATGGCGGCGCGGGTGCTGTTCGGGCTCGGCCGCCGGACCCGCTGGCTGAGCGTCTTTCACAACGCCGACAAGCGTTTCGGCACGCCCGTCCTGGCGACGCTGCTGCTCGGGGCGGGGGTGGTGATCGCGGCGCTGAAACTCGAGGTGCAGGCGCTGGCCGAGGTCACCTCGGCGGTGCTGCTGGGGGTCTTCGCGGTGGTGAACACGGCGCTGATCGGCTTCAAACGTCAAAGCGATGTGGCGCCGTTCCGGGTGCCGCTCTGGGTGCCCGTGCTCGGGCTGGTCGCGGCGCTGGCGGCACTCGCAGGGATCATGGGAGGCGTGATATGAGCTTGGCGATACTGCTGAAGGACCCGATCGTCTGGGGCCTGGTCTGGGTGATCGCCGCCGCAGGCATCTCGGCCCTGCCGCGGGTCTGGCACTGGCGCGGCGCCGTGCTGCTGATCCTGACCTGCATCCCGCTGCTGGGCGCGATCACCTACCTGCACGGCCCCGTGCCCGGCCTGATCGGCCTTGCCGTTGTTGCCTCGGTGCTGCGCTGGCCGCTCTACTATCTCGGCCGCAAGGTCTGGAGCCGCGTCGGCGGCGACCGGGCGTGAGCTGCAGCCGGGGCTTGCAGCCTGCCGGCCGGCGCTCTAGCTACGCCCCCATGACCGACACGCTCCCCTCCGTCCGCGGCATCCTGACGCCGAACCGGCCGCTGGCCGAGCTGACCTGGCTGCGGGTCGGCGGGCCGGCCGACTGGCTGTTCCAGCCCGCCGATCTCGACGACCTGCGCGCCTTCCTGCGCGACCTGCCGGCCGGTATCCCGGTCTTCCCGATCGGCGTCGGCTCGAACCTGATCGTCCGCGACGGCGGTATCCGGGCGGTGGTGATCCGGCTCGGCCGCGGCTTCAACGGGATCGAGATCGAGGGCACCACCGTCACCGCCGGCGCCGCGATGCTGGACGCCCATGTCGCCCGCAAGGCGGCGCAGGCCGGGGTCGACCTGACCTTCCTGCGCACCATACCCGGCGCCATCGGCGGCGCGGTGCGGATGAATGCCGGCTGCTACGGCAGCTATGTCGCCGACCACTGCATCGGGGTCACCTGCGTCACCCGCGCGGGCGAGCTGGTCGAGCGCAGCCCGGCGGAGATGAATTTCCGCTACCGCCAGAGCGACCTGCCCGAGGGCTGGGTCATCGTCTCGGCCACCTTCGAGGGCGCGGCGGGCGATCCCGAGGCGCTGGCGGCGAAGATGGACGAGCAGCTGGCGAAACGCGATGCCAGCCAGCCGACGAAGGAGCGCACCGCCGGCTCGACCTTCCGCAACCCGGCCGGGTTCTCCTCGACCGGGCGCGCCGATGACAGCCACGCGCTCAAGGCCTGGAAGCTGATCGACGAGGCCGGCCTGCGCGGCGCCCGCCGGGGCGGGGCGCAGATGGCCGAGAAACACTCGAACTTCATGCTCAATACCGGCGGCGCCACCGCGGCCGATCTGGAAGGTTTGGGCGAGGAGGTCCGAAAAAAGGTTTTTCAAGCCTCGGGTCTGTTGCTAGAGTGGGAAATCATGCGCATCGGCGAACCGGCGCCGGGGACCGCCCCGGAAAAGACCGAAGACTGAGCACGGAAGACCCCGACGCCGAAACGACAAAACCCCGGCGCGGGTGAGCAGGACGGTCCGGCAGCGGGCCGGAAAACGAAAAGGGCCGCGAACGGTCCGTGAGGCACAGGTGGCAGGCATGTCGAGCAGGGCAGCCTCCAGAGTCGCAGTCGTGATGGGCGGCCTTTCCGCGGAGCGGGAGGTGTCGCTGTCGACCGGGCGCGAATGCGCCGCGGCGCTGCGGGAGGCGGGATACGAGGTGGTCGAACTGGACGCGGGGGCCGACCTGGCCGCGCGGCTGGTCGAGATCGCGCCCGACGTCGTCTTCAACGCCTTGCACGGCCGCTGGGGCGAGGACGGCTGCGTCCAGGGCCTGCTGGAATGGCTGCGCCTGCCCTATACCCATTCGGGCGTGCTGGCCTCGGCCCTGGCGATGGACAAGAGCCGTTCGAAAGACACCTTCCGCGCCGCCGGCCTGCCGGTGGTCGAGAGCGTCATCGCCGCCGCCGCCGAGGTCCGCCAGCGCCACGTCATGGCGCCGCCCTACGTGGTCAAGCCGAATAACGAGGGCTCCTCGGTCGGCGTCTACCTGGTGCAGGAGGCGGCGAACGCGCCGCCGCAGCTGTCCGACGAGATGCCCGAGCAGGTGATGGTCGAGACCTACGCGCCGGGGCGCGAACTGACCACGACCGTGATGGGCGACCGGGCGCTGACCGTCACCGACATCCTGACGACGGGCTGGTACGATTACGACGCCAAGTACAAGCCCGGCGGTTCGCGCCACGTCCTGCCGGCCGAGCTGCCGCAGGAGATCTTCGACGCCTGCCTCGACTATGCCCTGCGGGCGCACCGGGCGCTGGGCTGCCGCGGGCTCAGCCGCACCGATTTCCGCTGGGACGAGAGCCGCGGCCGCGACGGGCTGATCCTGCTCGAGACCAACACCCAGCCGGGGATGACGCCGACCTCGCTGAGCCCGGAGCAGGCGGCCCATGTCGGCATTTCCTTTCCCGAGCTGTGCCGCTGGATGGTGGAGGACGCCTCATGCAATCGCTGATCGGCCGTCGCTTCCGTCCCGAGCCGCAGCCGCCGCGCCGCGACCCGGCGCCCAGCCGCTGGGCCTACCGGTTCCAGCGGCTGTGGCTGACGCCGCTGTTTCGCTCGCTGCTGCGCACCGGCCTGCCGGCCTTCACCGTCGTGCTGCTGGCCGGGCTCTATTTCGGCAATGCCGAACGCCGGGCGGTCGTCGTCAACGCCGTCGCCGAGCTGCGCCAGCAGATCGAGTCGCGCCCCGAATTCATGGTCACCATGCTGCAGATCGACGGCGCCTCGCCGCCGCTGGCCAAGGCGATCCGGCAGGCGCTGGCGCTGAAGCTGCCGCAAAGCTCGTTCGATCTGAATCTCGAAGCCCTGCGGCGCAAGGCCGAGCAGCTCGACGCGGTGGCCTCGACCGAGGTCCAGGTCAAGGGCGGCGGGGTGCTTCAGGTCACGGTCCATGCCCGCCAGGGGGCGGTGGTCTGGCGCAGCCGCAAGGGTCTGGAAATGCTCGACGCCACCGGCCACCGGGTCGCGGCCCTGACCACGCGCGCGGCGCGGGCCGACCTGCCGCTGATCGCGGGGGAGGCGGCGGAGAAGGCGGTGCCCGAGGCGCTGAAGCTGATCGCCGCCGCCGGCCCGATCCGACCCCGCATCCGTGGCCTCGTCCGCATGGGGGCGCGGCGCTGGGACGTGGTGCTGGACCGCGGCCAGCGCATCCTGCTGCCCGAAGCCCGCCCGGTGCGGGCGCTCGAGCGGGTGATCGCCCTCGACCAGGCCCAGGACCTTCTCTCGCGCGACATCGTCGCGGTCGACATGCGCAACGAACAGCGCCCGACGCTGCGGCTGACGCCGCAAGCGGTGGCCGCCCTGCGCAAGATGCGTGAAACCCAGGCAGGAGCCCTCAGCCAATGACGGATCTGTACCAGTCCCAGCGGACCATGCGGCACATGCGACGCGCCGCCATGCAACGTGGTGTGATTGCCATTCTCGATGTCGGCACCTCCAAGATCGCCTGCCTGATCCTGCGCTTCGACGGGCCCGAGACCTTCCGCGACAGCGACGGCGTCGGGCCGATGGCCGGGCAATCGTCCTTCCGCGTCATCGGCGCGGCGACGACGCGCTCGCGCGGGGTCCGCTTCGGCGAGATCGACGCCATGCACGAGACCGAGCGCGCGATCCGCACCGCGGTGCAGGCGGCGCAGAAGATGGCCAATGTCCGGGTCGACCACGTCATCGCCAGCTTCTCGGGCGCGCGGCCGCGCTCCTACGGGCTGGCCGGCGAATGGGAGCTGCAGGACGGCGAGGTGAGCGAGCACGACATCGCCCGGGTGCTGGCCGCCTGCGACATGCCCGATATCGGCCAGGGCCGCGAGGTGCTGCACGCCCAGCCGGTGAACTTCGCCATCGACCACCGCTCGGGCCTGGGCGATCCGCGCGGCCAGATCGGCAACCGGCTGGCCTGCGACATGCACCTGCTGTCGGTCGACACCACGGCGATCCAGAACCTGCTGGCGGCGATCAAGCGCTGCGATCTCGAGGTCGCGGGGCTGGCCTCCTCGGCCTATGTCTCGGGCGTCTCGAGCCTGGTCGAGGACGAGCAGGAGCTGGGCGCGGCCTGCATCGACCTCGGCGGCGGCGCGACCGGGCTGTCGATCTTCATCAAGAAGCACATGATCTATGCCGACAGCGTCCGGCTGGGCGGCGATCACGTCACCTCGGATATCGCGAAGGGGCTGCAGGTGCCGATGGCGGTGGCCGAGCGGATCAAGACCCGCCATGGCGGCGTCGTCGCCACCGGCATGGACGACCGCGAGATGATCGAGATCGGCGCCGATAGCGGCGACTGGGACAAGGACCGCCGCCAGGTCAGCCGGGCCGAACTGATCGGCATCATCCGGCCGCGGGTCGAGGAGATCCTCGAAGAGGTGCGGGCGCGGCTCGACGCCGCCGGCTTCGAGCACCTGCCGAGCCAGCAGATCGTGCTGACCGGCGGGGCGAGTCAGATCCCCGGGCTCGATGGCCTGGCGGCGCGAATCCTCGGCCAGCGGGTGCGGCTGGGACGGCCGCTGCGGGTCCAGGGCCTGCCCCAGGCGGCGACCGGCGCGGCCTTCGCCAGCGCCGTCGGCCTGTGCCTCTTCGCCGCCCACCCGCAGGACGAATGGTGGGATTTCGACATCCCGTCAGAGCGTTACCCGGCGCGGTCGCTGAAACGTGCGTTGAAATGGTTCAAGGATAACTGGTAGCCGCAAGATCATGACGTATTGGCAAAATCCCGCCGGCCCAGGCATGAGACCACCCATATTTTGTGGGGAAATGGCGTTTTTTTAGTGACCTCGGCGGTCTCTGTGGATAGAATCGGCGCTAACCCGGGATACAGGCCGCTTCGGGGACAAGCGACCGGAAAGCACGGCGGGCGGACAAGGCGCAAAGGCAGGCGGATAAAACGATGACATTGAATCTGACGATGAACGACGAAACTGAATTGAAGCCGCGGATCACGGTTTTCGGTGTCGGCGGCGCCGGCGGCAATGCCGTCAACAACATGATCGAGAAGCAGCTCCAGGGCGTCGAGTTCGTCGTCGCCAACACCGACGCGCAGGCCCTGCAGCAAAGCAACGCCACCGCGCGCATCCAGATGGGCGTCAAGGCGACCGAGGGGCTGGGCGCGGGCGCCCGTCCGGCGGTCGGGGCCGCGGCCGCCGAGGAGACGATCGAGGAGATCGTCGATCACCTGGCCGGCGCGCATATGTGCTTCATCACCGCCGGCATGGGCGGCGGCACCGGCACCGGCGCCGCGCCGATCATCGCCCAGGCCGCGCGCGAGCTGGGGGTGCTGACCGTCGGCGTTGTCACCAAGCCGTTCCAGTTCGAAGGCGCCAAGCGCATGCGCCAGGCCGAAGAGGGCGTCGAGAACCTGCAGAAGGTCGTCGACACCCTGATCATCATCCCGAACCAGAACCTGTTCCGCCTCGCCAACGAGAAGACCACCTTCACCGAGGCCTTCGCGATGGCCGACGACGTCCTCTACCAGGGCGTCAAGGGCGTCACCGACCTGATGGTCCGGCCCGGCCTGATCAACCTCGATTTCGCCGACGTCCGTGCGGTGATGGACGAGATGGGCAAGGCGATGATGGGCACCGGCGAGGCGACCGGAGAGAACCGCGCCGTCGACGCCGCCGAGAAGGCGATCGCCAACCCGCTGCTCGACGAGATCAGCCTCAACGGCGCCAAGGGCGTGCTGATCAACATCACCGGCGGCTACGACCTGACCCTGTTCGAGCTCGACGAGGCCGCGAACATCATCCGCGAGAAGGTCGATCCCGACGCCAACATCATCGTCGGCTCGACCCTGGATACCGACATGGAAGGGGTGCTGCGGGTTTCCGTGGTCGCCACCGGCATCGACGCCACGGCTTCGGGCGAGATGCCGGCGCCGCGCCGCCGCCTGGCCGAGCCGCTGCCGATCGCCGAGGCCCCCGCCGCGGAAGCGCCGGCTGCCGCGGCCCCCGCCCAGCCGGTCGAGCCCGCGGCCAGCGAGCCGACGCTGTTCGAGGGCTTCGAGCCGCAGCCCGAGGCGCCGCAACCGGCGCCGGCACAGGCCGCCGACGACCTGCCGCCGCCGGCCTATCGGCCGCAGCCGGCGCCGCAAGTCGCACCGCAGCCGGCGCCGCAACCGGCCGCCCAGGCACCGCAGCCGCGGGTCGAGGACGACGCGGCCGGCTTCGTCGCGCCGCGCGCGCGCACCCCGGGGACGCCGTCGCCCGAGGCGATGGCCCGCCTGGCCGCCGCGGTCAACCGCAGCGGCTCGCCGCGCCAGGCCGCGCCGCAGCCGGCCGCCGAGCAGCCCAGGCAAGCCGCGCCCGAGAAGCCGCGCTTCGGCATCAACTCGCTGATCAACCGGATGACCGGCCACGGCGCCGAGCCCCAGGCCGACCGCGGCCAGGCCACCGCCCGCAGCCAGCCGCCGGTGACCGCCTATGACGACGAGCAGGAGGCCGATCCCGAACAGGAGCGGATCGAAATCCCGGCTTTCCTGCGTCGCCAGGCGAACTGAGAGCGGTCACAATTTGACCCGACGGGCCGGAGAAATCCGGCCCGTTTTCTTTTTATTGCAATGGGTTATGCTGTGACCCTGCGTGAGTAGGCACGAATTTGCGCAGCCGCGATCGGATTGTTACATCGCGTTGCAAAGAGTGAGTTGTGATGACCGGCGGCTCCGATTACCTGAGGGTCGCGGAATTGGGGACGTTCCGCGCCACGCTCGAGGGACCACTTGCAACACGCGATCAAATCTGCGGTGTCATTCACCGGCACCGGTCTGCATGGCGGCCGGCCCGTGCGGGTGACGGTGCTGCCGGCTTCGGCCGATTACGGCATCTGGTTCAAGCGCACCGATCTCGACGGCGAGCCGCTGATCCCGGCGCGCTGGGACGCGGTGGTGGCGTCGAAGCTCTGCACCTTGGTGGCCAATGACGCCGGCGACTCGGTCTCGACGATCGAGCACCTGATGGCGGCGCTGGCCGGTTGCGGCATTCACAATGCGCTGATCGAGGTCGATGGTCCCGAAATCCCGATCCTTGACGGCAGCGCCGTGCCCTTCGTCGAAGGCATCATGGCCCGGGGCCGCCGCGCCCTGAACGTGCCGGTGCGGGCCTTCCGCATCGAGTCGCCGGTCGAGGTGCGCGATGGCGAGGCCTTCGCCCGGCTCGACCCGTCTGACATGCTCGAGATCGATTTCCGCATCGACTTCAGCGACGGCGCGATCGGCCGCCAGTCGAAGAGGCTGAACATGGCCAACGGCGCCTTCGTGCGCGAACTGGCCGACAGCCGCACCTTCTGCCGCCAGTCGGATGTCGACATGATGCGCGCCAACGGCCTCGCCCTGGGTGGCACGATGGAAAACGCGGTGGTGGTCGACGGCGACCGGGTGCTCAGCCCGGGCGGGTTGCGCCATGCCGACGAACCGGTGCGCCACAAGATGCTCGACGCCCTGGGCGACCTGGCGCTGGCCGGCGCGCCGATCCTGGGCCGCTATACCGGCAACCGCGCCGGCCACGCGATGACCAACCGTCTGCTGCGGGCGCTGTTCGCCCAGCCGGACGCGTTCCGGCTGGTCGAAGTCGGTGCCGGAACCGGCTGCAAACTGCCCGGAGTCGGTCTGCATCGCAGCGATATTCCGGCCTATTCCTGATCCGCGCGAAAGGGGCCAATGGCGTTTTGCGCCCCGGTTTTTTCTGTGCTAGGAGACGGACGGAAGAGGGGGCGAACGGCGCAGCCGAAAACCCCGATACGGTGATGGGGTAGGCGGATCATGGCAGGCGGCGGCTCGGTGGCAAGGCTGATCGGTTCGGTTGCGCTTGTGGCGGTGCTTGCCGCCTGTGGCCAGAAGGACCCCAAGGACATCCAGCTCGACAAGTTCACCGCCGAACAGATCTACAAGCGCGGCGAATACGAGCTCGAAACCCAGCGCCGGGCCAAGGACGCGGCCCATTACTTCAGCGAGGTCGAGCGCCTTTATCCCTATTCGAGCTGGGCCAAGCGGGCGCTGATCATGGAGGCCTTCTCGTATCACAAGGATCGCGAATACGAGAAGGCGCGCGCCGCGGCGCAGCGCTACCTCGATTTCTATCCCGCCGACGAGGACGCGGCCTATGCGCAGTACCTGCTGGCGCTGAGCTATTACGACCAGATCGACGCCGTCGGCCGCGACCAGGGCCTGACCTACCAGGCGTTGCAGGCGCTGCGCGACGTGATCGAGAAATACCCCAACAGCGAATATGCCCGCTCGGCGATTCTGAAGTTCGACCTCGCCTTCGACCATCTCGCCGCCAAGGAGATGGAGATCGGCCGCTACTACCTCAAGCGCGGCAACTACACCGCCGCGATCAACCGTTTCCGCGCGGTGGTCGAGAATTTCCAGACCACCAGCCAGACGCCCGAGGCGCTGCACCGGCTGGTCGAATCCTACCTCGCCCTCGGCCTGAACGACGAGGCGCAGACGGCGGCGGCGATCCTGGGCCACAACTTCCAGTCCAGCCCATTCTATCAGGAGAGCTTCGACCTGCTGAAGGGCAAGGGGTTGAAGCCCGAGGCCCGTGGCAACGGCTGGCTGCGCGAGATCTATCGCCAGATGATCAAGGGCGAATGGCTCTGAACGCTATGGCCCCGTGACATGCTACGCAGTCTCGACATTCGCGACATGCTGATCATCGACCGGCTGGAACTGGATTTCCAGTCCGGCCTCAACGTGCTGACTGGCGAGACCGGCGCCGGCAAGTCGATCCTGCTCGATTCGCTCGGCTTCGTGCTCGGCTGGCGCGGCCGCGCCGATCTGGTGCGGGCGGGCGCGGCGCAGGGCGAGGTGACGGCGGTGTTCGACCTGCCCGAGGGTCATCCGGCGCGGGCGGTGCTGGCCGAGGCGGGGCTGCCGGCCGCGGACGAGCTGTTGCTGCGCCGGGTCAATACCGCCGAGGGCCGCAAGACCGCCTGGGTCAACGACCGCCGGACGACGGGCGAGGTGCTGCGGGCGCTGTCGGACACGCTGGTCGAGCTGCATGGCCAGCATGACGACCGCGGCCTGCTCAACCCGCGCGGCCATCGCGAGCTGCTCGATGCCTTCGCCGGCACCGCGCCGCTGGTCGCCGCCGTCAAGGCCGCCTGGGCCGACCTGGCGGCGGCACAGCGCAAGTTCGAGGCCGAGGAGGCCGCGCTCGACCGGGTCCGGGCCGAGGAGGAGTTCCTGCGCCACGCGGTGGCCGAGCTGGATCAGCTCGACCCGCAGCCGGGCGAGGAGGCCGAGCTCGACGCCCGCCGCCGGGCGATGCAGGCGGCGGCGCGGATCCGCGAGGATATCGCGCGGGCCCGGAACGCGCTCGGACCGCAGGGCGCCGAGGGGCCGATGACCGATGCGCTGCGCTGGCTCGAAGGCGTCGCCGACCAGGCCGAGGGCCGGCTCGATGCCGCGCTGGCGGCGCTGAACCGGGCGCTGATCGAACTGGGCGAGGCCGAGCAGGGCGTCTCGGACTGCCTCGACGGGCTCGACCACGACCCGGCCGAGCTCGAAGCGGCCGAGGAGCGGCTCTTCGCCATCCGGGCGCTGGCGCGCAAGCACGGCGTCATTCCCGACGAGCTTGGCACCTTCGCCATCGAGCTGCGCGACCGTCTGGCCGCCCTCGACAGCGGCGAGAAGACGCTGGGGGAGCTGCGCAAGGCCGCCGCCGAGGCCCGCGCCGGCCACCGCGCCGCCTGCGACGCGCTGACCGCCGCCCGGACCGAGGCCGCCGCCCGGCTCGACGCCGCCATGGCCGGGGAGCTGGCGCCGCTGAAGATGGAGCGCGCCGTCTTCGCCACCAAGGTCACGCCGGCCGAGCCGGGCCCCGAGGGCGCCGACAGCGTCGCCTTCACCGTCGCCACCAATCCCGGCGCCCCGGCCGGGCCGCTCAACCGCATCGCCTCGGGCGGCGAGCTGTCGCGCTTCCTGCTGGCGCTCAAGGTCTGCCTGACGCGCGAGGCGACGGCGCTGACGATGATCTTTGACGAGATCGACCGTGGCGTCGGCGGCGCCACCGCCGATGCCGTCGGCCGCAGGTTGCGCCGGCTCTCCGACGACGCCCAGGTGCTGGTCGTCACCCATTCGCCCCAGGTCGCCGCCCGCGGTGCCCATCACTGGCGGGTCGAGAAACGCGTCGAGGGCGGCATGACCACCTCGACCGTCACCCCGCTCTCCGAAGCCGAACGCGTTGACGAGATCGCCCGCATGCTCGCCGGCGACAGCATCACCGAAGAGGCGAGGGCCGCCGCCCGCGCCCTGCTGCAGGGCTAGCGCCGCCCCATTCAGCTTTGGGGAAATGTCCTCGGGGGGCCGGGGCAGGCAGTCCCCCGCCGCCGTCTCAGCTTTCCTCGACGTTGAACTGGGCCGAGACCGCCTGCCAGCCGGCCGGCGTGCGCTGCAGCACCGCCATCAGGATGGTCGCGATCCGGCCGGCATCGCTGCCGTCGGGATTGAGCACGCCGCTGAGCACGAAGCGTTGATGCACCACGGCGGCCTCCGGCCCCAGCGGCCGCAGCTTGGCCCGGCCGGTCACCAGCCGGGCCCGGGCGAAGGCGCCCTTGAGCTCTCCGGTGACGGTGCGGGCGATGGCCTGGCGGCCCTCGGCCCAGTCGCCGGTCAGGGTCAGGAAATCGGCATCCTCGGCGAACAGGCCGACCAGTTCGGCGACGTCGCGCGCCAGCCAGGCCGACGAAAAGGCGCGGGCAAAGCCCTCGGGCGCGTCAACCGGCATCCTGCCGCACCATCTTGCCCGGATTCATCAGGTTCTTCGGGTCCAGCGCCCGCTTGATCTCGCCCATCACGTCCCAGCCTGCCCCATGTTCGCGCTCCATGTAATCGAGCTTGCCCAGGCCGATACCATGTTCGCCGGTGACGGTGCCACCCAGGCGCAGCGCCCGGTCGGCCATGTTGGCGGCAAGCCGCTTGGCCTCGGCTTCTTCCCGCGCATCGCCGGGATCGGTCAGCAGGATGGCGTGGAAATTGCCGTCGCCGACATGGCCCAGGATCGGGCCGGGGATGGAACTGGCGGCGATCTCGGCCCGGGTCTCCTCGACCGCCTCGGCCAGGCGCGAGATCGGGACGCAGACATCCGTCACCCAGGCGGTGGCGCCGGGGCGCTGGCGCAGGATCGAGTGATAGGCCTCGTGCCGCATCTTCCACAGTTTCGAGCGGTCCTCGGCCTGCGCCGCCCACTGGAAGCCCTCGGCGCCCATCTCGTCGGCGATCTCGCCGAAGCGGGCGGCCTGTTCGGCGACGCCGGCCTCGGAGCCGTGGAACTCGATCATCAGATGCGGCTGTTCGGGCATGCCGGCGCCGGACTGGGCGTTGAAGGCGGCGACGGTGGCGGCGTCGATGAACTCGATCCGGGCCATCGGGATGCCGGACTGGATGGTCAGGATCACGGTCTCGACCGCCGGTTCCATCGCCGGAAAGGCGCAGACGGCGGCCGAGATCGCCTCGGGCTGGCCATGCAGGCGCAGGGTCAGCTCGGTGATCAGGCCGAGGGTGCCCTCGGCGCCGACGAAGAGGCCGGTGAGGTCGTAGCCGGCCGAGGATTTCGGTGCCGCGGTGCCGGTGCGGATCACCCGGCCGTCGGCCAGCACCGCCTCGAGCCCGAGCACGTTGTCGCGCATGGTGCCGTAGCGCACCGCCGTGGTGCCCGAGGCCCGGGTCGCCGCCATGCCGCCCAGCGTGGCATTGGCGCCGGGATCGACCGGGAACATCAGCCCGGTCGCCCGCAGCTCGGTGTTCAGCGCCTCGCGGGTGATGCCGGGCTGGACCCGGGCGACCATGTCCTCGGGATGGACCTCGAGCACCTTGGCCATGCGGGTGAAATCGACGGTGACGCCGCCCTTCGCCGCCAGCGCGTGGCCCTCGAGCGAGCTGCCGACGCCCCAGCCGATCAGCGGCACCCCGGCGGCGGCGCAGATGCGGACGATCCCGGCCACCTCCTCGGTGGTCTCGGGATAGGCGACGGCATCGGGCGGCGCGTCGGGAATATGGGTCTCGCTGCGGCCGTGCAGGGCGCGGTCGGAGTCCGACAGGCTCAGGCGCGAGCCGAGAAGGGCGCCGAGGGCGGCGCGGGTGTCGTCGGGCAGGTTGGTCATGGGTGTCCTCAGTCGCCGCAGCGATAGCCGTAGAAGGTCTTGTCGCGCCCCGGCGGGGTAAGTTCAAGATGGTCGATCGCGGCGCCGTAGCTGACCAGCTTGACCTCGAGCGCGTTCAGCCCCATCAGCTGGATGCTCTGGTTGTAGATGCGATAGGTGGTGGGGAAGGTCGTCAGCTTGCCGTTCACCGTCATCTCGACCAGGCCGCGTTCGAAGACCAGCACGTCCTGGCAATCGGCGAAGACGGTGCCCGGCGCCACCCGCAGCGGCCGGGGCTGCAGCGTCCAGCGCCCGACCAGGAAGGGCGGCGCGGCGGCCTTGGGGGCGTAGTAGCCCTCGAGCAGGCGGAACTTGTCGAGGTAATTGGCAAAGCCCTCGTTCTTGCGCAGGTCGTCGAGATAGCGCACCGGATCGGTCTTGCGCAGTTCCTCGTAATAGGCTTCGGCGCGGTAGTTCTGGACCGCGAGATAGCCGAAATAGGCGATCCCGAAGACCGCCGCCGCCAGCAGCAGGTAGAGCGTGTCGCGGCGCAGCCGCAGCCGGCGGCGTTCGATCAGGGGCGGCATGGCCGGCATGACGGGCCTCTTCGGTGATGCATCAATGCAAGTCGGCCGGGGCCGGTTGCGTCGAGGCGGGGTTGGGACATTTGCCCCAGTTGACAAAAACCCTAGCTCCGACGCAACAGTGGAATGTATCGTCTTGGAGCGCATTCACTTTTTGGCCCCGCCCGCGGAACGGCCGCGCCGGGGAAGGGAGTTTCATACAGATCATGGCCAAAACCCCCGCCACCGACTCCCGCCAGGCTTCCGTGGTCGCCCTGTCGCTGATGGCGGTGGTGATCGGGGTCGTCGCCGGTCTGGGCGCGATCTTCCTGCGCATGCTGATCTCGGTCATCCACAACCTGTTCTTCCTCGGCGAGCTGTCGCTGCATTACGAGGCCAACGAGCCGACGCTGCCGGGCCCCTTCGGTCCCTTCGTCATCCTCGCCCCGGTGGTCGGCGGCCTGATCGTCGTCTTCCTGGTCAAGCGCTACGCGCCCGAGGCCAAGGGCCACGGCGTGCCCGAGGTGATGGACGCGATCTATTACAAGGCCGGGCGCGTCCGGCCCGCGGTGGTGATCATCAAGTCGCTGGCCTCGGCGCTGTCGATCGGTTCGGGGGCCTCGGTCGGGCGCGAGGGGCCGATCATCCAGATCGGCTCGGGCATGGGCTCGGTGCTGGGGCAGGTGTTCCACCTGCGCACCTCGCAGGTCATCACCCTGGTCGCCGCCGGCGCCGGCGCCGGCATCGCCGCCACGTTCAACACGCCGCTGGGCGCGGTGCTGTTCGCGGTCGAACTGATGCTGCCCGAGTTCACCTCGCGCACCTTGCTGCCGCTGGTGCTGGCCACCGGCACCGCGACCTATATGGGCCGGCTCGCCTTCGGCATGGAGCCGGCCTTCCTCGTCGCCACCTACGAGCGGCCCGAGATCTTCGTCCCGCTCTCGGTCGACATGCTGCCGCTCTACGTGCTGTTCGGGCTGATCGCCGGGCTGGCGGGGACCCTGTTCGTCAAGGCGCTCTACTGGACCGAGGACCTCTTCGACGGCATGAAGGTCAACGATTACGTCAAGAACGTCATCGCCATGACCTCGCTCGGCGTGCTGTTCTACGTGCTGCTGCTGACCACCGGCATGTATCACACCCAGGGCGTCGGCTACGCCACGATCCAGCTGATCCTGACCGGGCAGCTGACCGCCCCGGGCTTCCTGATGCTGCTCTTCGTGCTGAAGATGGCGGCGACCTCGATCAGCCTCGGCGGCGGCGCCTCGGGCGGCGTCTTCTCGCCCTCGCTGTTCCTCGGCGCGGCGCTCGGGGCCTCGTTCGGGGCGCTGCTCAACATGGCCTTCCCCTTCCTCGGCTTCAACACCGTCACCTTCGCGCTGATCGGCATGGCGGCGATCGTCGGCAGCTCGACCGGGGCGGCGATCACCTCGATCATCATGCTGTTCGAGATGACCGGCGACTACTCGATCACCGTGGCGGCGATCATCGCCGTCGCCTGTGCCGTCGGCGTCCGCACCGGCCTGTCGCCGCAGGACATCTACACCACCAAGCTGGCCCGGCGCGGCCACCACATCCCGCACGGGCTGCGCTCGCACATGTTCGGTATCCGCATGGCGCGGACGGTGATGCGGCCGGTGGTGGGCACGATGGAGGCCGCGGCGGTCAAGCCGCCGGCCATGGTGCGGCCGGCGGGCGACGTGCCGGCAAGCTATGTCGTGGTCACCGAGGGCCGCAGCATCACCGGCGTGGTCGAGGTCGATCCCGAGCAGCCGACGCGGACGCTGGGGCCGATCCTGAGCCCGGTCGGGGTGGTGCGCGAGACCTCGTTCCTGGAATCGGTGATGAGCCACATGGCCGATCGCGGCCACAAGGCGGTGCTGGTGATCCCCGAGAAGCGGATGCCGCGGGCCGAGAACGTGGTCGGCGTGCTGACCCGCGATGCCATCGGCGAGGTGGTGATGCGCGATTACCGGAGCTGATGGGCGCCGCGGCTTGGCCCCGTCCGGCCAGGCTCGATTTCCGAAGTCCTACGAGGCGCTAATACTGCCCGGTGCGCGCGTGAAACGCGCAGGGCGAGCGCCTGCCCGTCCCGGCGGGCTGGCGCTTCGGGGGCCGTGCGCGATGTTCAGAGTTGTGAGGGGCTTGGCTGCCATAAAGTGCAGGGTTCAAGTGTTGCGAGCGCCATCCCACAGGCAGGCGCTCGCCCTGCTTACGCCATGCCTGGTGGAAAGGCTGGCCATGGGCTACCGCCTCAAACGTGCGGCCGATGAAACCCCGCCCTCTCGCCGCTTCGGCTGCATCAGGAGGCGCCGCCGTCCCGTCCTCAGATCCGCTCGACCGTCACCTTCTCGGGATCGAAGGCGAGGTAGCCGGCGATGCGGGCGGCCCCGTCCAGCGGTGTCTCGTAGCTCCAGGCCGCGTCCGGGATCGTCGTCGACTTGGTCACGATCGAGAAGTAGCTCGCCTCGCCCTTGTGCGGGCAGGTCGTCCTGGTCTCGGAGTCGTCGAGGAACGCCATCGCGATGTGGTCGCGCGGGAAGTAGATCACCGGCGCGCGGCTGCCCTCGCTCAGTTCCAGCGCCTCGGCGCTTTCGCCCAGAACCGCTCCGCCGGCGCGCACCACCCAAGTGCCCGGGGCCTTGGTAATACGAATTTGTTCGGCCATGCCGTCCCCCTCCTTCGACTGTCGATGTCCTTGTACCGCAGCTCGCCGGACGGCGTGCGCGTCAGATCGGCGCAGTCGCCGTCTCGAGCCATGCCTGCGCCTCGTCGGAAACGCGGGGGCCGATCAGGCGCCGCACATGAGCGTGGTAGTCGTTGAGCCAGGCACGCTCGCCCGGCGAGAGCATCTCGGCCCGGATCAGCCGGCGGTCGACCGGAACCCAGGTCAGGGTCTCGAAGGCCAACATGGCGCGATCGTCGGCGCCGGCAAGGGCCGGGGCCTCGATCACCGCGACGAGGTTCTCGATCCGGATGCCGAAGGCGCCCTCGCGATAGTAGCCGGGCTCGTTCGACAGCATCATCCCGGGCTGGAGCGGGACCTCGGAAATCCGCGAGATCCGCTGCGGGCCTTCGTGGACCGAGAGGTAGGAGCCGACGCCATGGCCGGTGCCATGATCGAAATCCTGCCCCGCCAGCCAAAGGTTGTAGCGCGCCAGCGGGTCGAGATCGCGCCCGGCCAGCCCCTTGGGCCAGCGCACCCGGCTGATCGCGATCATCCCCTGCAGCACCCGGGTATAGGCGACGGCGGCCTCCTCGGGCGGTTCTCCGATGGCGATGGTGCGGGTGATGTCGGTGGTGCCGTCGAGGTACTGGCCACCGGAATCGACCACCAGCAGCTCGCCGCTCGCCAGCTTGCGGTTGGTCTCCTCGGTCACCCGGTAATGCATGATCGCGCCATGCGGGCCCGAGCCGCAGATGGTTTCGAAGCTGATCTCCTGCAGCGCGTTGGTGGCGCGGCGGCAGCCTTCGAGCTTCGTGACCACGTCGATCTCGGTCAGCTCGCCCGGCGCCTCGGCGTCGAGCCAGGCGAGGAATTCGACCATCGCGGCGCCGTCGCGCAGATGGGCCTGGCGCGCGCCCTCGATCTCGGCCGCGTTCTTGCAGGCCTTGGGCAGCAGGCACGGGTCCTGGCCCCAGACATGGGCGATGCCAGCGGCGTCGAGCTCCTGGCTGACGGCGAAGGGGGCGGTGGCACGGTCGACGCGGACCGGGCCGGCAAGCGTGTGCAGGGCGGGGACGAAGGCCTCGGGCGGCCGCAGCGTGACGCCGTCGCCGAGCGCGGCGCGGGTCTCGTCGTCCAGCTTGGCCGGATCGATGAACAGGGTCGTCCGGGCGTCGTCATGCAGGATGGCGAATGCATGGACGACGGGATTGCGGGCAACGTCGCTGCCGCGGATGTTGAACAGCCAGCTGATGCTGTCGGGCAGGGTGATGACGGCGGCGCTCTGGCCCTCCTGGCGCAGCTGTTCGGCCAGCCGGGCGCATTTCTCGGCCGCGCTTTCGCCGGCATAGTCGAGCGGCTGGACCCGGACCTTGCCCAGCGGCGGGGCGGGCTGGTCGTCCCAGATCGCGTCGACGAGGTTCTCGCACGGGCTCAGGCTGATGCCGCTGCCTTGCAACGAGGTCTCGATCTTCGACAGCTCGTCCGCCGTATGCAGCCACGGGTCGAAGCCGACGGTGCCGCCCGCGGGCAGTTGCTGCCGCAGCCAGTCGCCCGGCTTGGTCTCGGGCCAGGGCACCGGGGTGAAATGGTCGAGATCGACCTGGGCCTTCACCTGCACCCGGTAGCGGCCGTCGATGAACACCCCGGCGATCCCGGGCAGCACGATGCAGAACCCGGCCGAGCCGGTGAAGCCGGTCAGCCAGCCCAGACGCTCGTCATGCGGGGCGACGTATTCGCCCTGATGGACGTCCGCCCGCGGCACCAGGAAGCCGGTCAGCCCGGCCTTGCCCAGAACCTCGCGCAGCGCCTTGAGCCGGGGCGGACCCTGTTCGGGGCGGGCGGTGACGGCAAAACTCTGGAACAAGGGAAACTCCATCGGGGTCTTTCAGGGGTACCCGCAAGCTAGCCCCCAGCGCCGGCGGTGCAAGGAAAAACCGCCTGCGGGGCGCAGCTTAGAGGGATTTCATGACAGTCCTGCGACCCGCTCCGGAGCCGTGACCGCGACCGGGGAGCCAGCAGGCGCCCCGGCGGTGAGCCGCCGTCAGCTCGCCTTCCGGATCCCGATCATCCGCGCCCGGGCGCGCGGATCGTGGTCGAACAGGCTGGCCAGTTGCTCGGTCATCGCGCCGGCAAGCTGCTCGACATCGGTGATCGTCACCGCGTGCTGGTAGTAGCGGGTGACGTCGTGGCCGATGCCGATGGCGATCAGCTCGACCAGCTTGCGCTTCTCGACCATGGCGATGACGTCGCGCAGGTGCTTCTCGAGATAGTTGGCCGGGTTCACCGACAGGGTCGAATCGTCGACCGGGGCGCCGTCGGAAATCACCATCAGGATCTTGCGCGCCTCGGGCCGGACCATCATCCGCCGATGCGCCCATTCCAGCGCCTCGCCGTCGATGTTTTCCTTCAGCAGCCCTTCCTTCATCATCAGGCCGAGATTGGCCCGCGACCGGCGCCACGGCGCGTCGGCGGCCTTGTAGATGATGTGGCGCAGGTCGTTGAGGCGGCCCGGCTGCTGCGGCCGGCCGGCGGCGAGCCATTTCTCGCGGCTCTGGCCGCCCTTCCAGGCGCGGGTGGTGAAGCCGAGGATCTCGACCTTGACGTCGCAGCGTTCCAGCGTCCGCGCCAGCACGTCGGCGCAGATCGCGGCAATCGAGATCGGCCGGCCGCGCATCGAGCCGGAATTGTCGAGCAGCAGGGTGACGACGGTATCGCGGAACTCGGTGTCCTTCTCCTGCTTGAAGGACAGCGGCGTCGTCGGGTTGGCGACGACACGGGCGAGGCGGCCGGCATCGAGGATGCCCTCCTCGAGGTCGAACAGCCACGAGCGGTTCTGCTGCGCCTGCAGCCGGCGCTGGAGCTTGTTGGCGAGCCGGCCGACGGCGCCCTTGAGCGGGTCGAGCTGCTGGTCGAGATAGGCGCGCAGCCGTTCGAGCTCGGCCGGATCGGCCAGGTCCTCGGCTTTGATCTCCTCGTCGAAATCGGTGCAGAAGACGGTGTAGTTCGGGTCGGCCTCGGAATGCGGCGGCGGTGGCGGCGGCTCTTCCGGCGCCTCGCCCTCGGGCATCTCGGTGTCTTCCGACATCTCGGTCTCGGCCTCGTCCTCCATCGAGACCTGGGCCTGGCTCTCGTCCTGCTCCTGCTCCTGGCTCTCCTCGGGCGCGGCCTCGGCCTCTTCCGACTCCTGCTCTTCCTCGCCCTGGCTGTCGGGGTTCTCCTGATCCTCCTCGGCCTCTTCGCCCTGGTCCTCGTCCTCCATGTCCGGGTCGTCGCCCAGCTGGTCGCCATAGCCGAGATCCGAGATCACCTGGCGGGCCAGCTTGGCGAAGGCGGTCTGGTCGTTCAGCACGTCGTCGAGATTCTCAAGCGTGCCGCCGGCTTGGCTCTCGATGAAGCCGCGCCACAGTTCCATGACGTTGCCGGCGCCCTTGGGCAGGTCGCGCCCGGTGGCGAGGTGGCGGACGAGGTAGCCGGCGGCGGCGGCCAGCGGCGCGTCCTCGGCCTTGGTGATCTGGTCATAGCCCTTGCGCTCGGCCTCGTGGCTGATCTTGGCGTCGATATTGCCGGCCGTGCCCGGCATCTCCTGGGCGCCGACCGCCTCGCAGCGAGCGGTCTCCATCGCCTCGTAGAGGTTGCGCGCCATCTCGCCCGTCGGCTCGTAGCGGGCATGGGTCTTGTCGTCGTGGTACTTGTGGCGCAGGGCGAAGGCGTCGGCCGTGCCGCGCGCCAGCAGCACCTCGTCGCGGGTCATGCGGCGGCTGACCTGCGGCAGGCGCAGGTTCTCGCGGGTCATGCCCGGCGGGTCCACCGAATAGCTGACCGTCAGCTCGGCATCGTCGGCCATGGTCTTGGTGGCCTCGGCCAGAGCCTTCTTGAAGGGATCGGCGGGATTGTCGGACGGCTTGCTCATGGCTGAGATAAAGCACCGCGCGGGCGCGGCGGCAAGAGTGGCCGAGGGTCGCGGCGCATTTTCCTCGGCCCCGCGGCGGCGCTGGCGGACCCGCGGGCTTGCCCTGCGGCGCGTTTCGCAGGATACGACACGGATTGAGACGCCGGGCCGGGGCGGGGCCTCCGGCGGCGCCCCGAAACAGAGGGGAGAGACCGATGACCGAGCCCTCCGCCAGGCCGAACCCGATGCGCCGGGTGATCGCACTGCGCGATTTCCGGCTGCTCTTCGGCGGCACCAGCCTGTCGCTGCTGGGCGACCAGTTCGCGCTGATCGCGACGCCGTGGCTGGTGCTGCAGCTCACCGGCGATCCGCTCAAGCTCGGGATCGTCCTGGCGCTGGAAGGGCTGCCGCGAGCCGCCTTCATGCTGATCGGCGGCGCCATCACCGACCGGTTGTCGCCGCGCCGGATGATGCTGGTGGCCGACACGATCCGGCTCGGCCTGACCGCCCTGATGGCCGTCGCGGTGCTGGGCGGGGCGGTCGAGCTGTGGATGCTCTACGCCTTCAGCCTCGCCTTCGGGCTGGTCGCGGGCTTCGCGGTGCCGGCCGAGAACAGCATCGTGCCGATGCTGGTGCAGTCCGACGACCTGCAGGCGGGCAACGCGCTGATCATGGGCATCACCCAGATCGCCGGCTTCGTCGGCCCAACCCTGGCCGGGATCGTCATCGGCGCCTATGCCAGCTCGCTCACTGGGGTCGGGCTGGCCTTCGCCATCGACGCGGCCAGCTTCGCGGTCTCGGCCGGCTGCCTCGTGCTGATGCGCGGCGGCGGGCTGCCGGGGGCGCAAGGGCGCGCGGGCGAGGGCATCTTCGCCGCGATCGGCGCCGCCTTCCGCTACCTGTGGCAAGACGAGGCGCTGCGGCTGATGTTCCTGCTGCTGGCGGCGATCAACTTCCTGCTGATCGGGCCGCTGCTGATCGGCATCCCGCTGCTGGCCAAGGAGCGCCTGCCCGAGGGCGCGGTTGCCTTCGGCACGCTGATGGCGGCGTTCTCGGCCGGCAACCTCGTCGGTTTCATCCTTGCCGGTTCCCTGCCCAGGCCGGGCGGGCGCGGGATCAAGGCGATCCTGCTGACGCTGCTGTTCGGTTTCGGCGCGATGGTCGACGTTCTGGGCTATATCGGCTCGACCCTCGACGATTTCGTGCTGCTGGCGGCGCTGGGGCTGGGCAACGGCTATGTCGCGATCCTGCTGTTCACATGGATGCAGAACCGCACGCCGAAGGAGATGCTGGGCCGGGTGATGAGCTTCCTGATGTTCGCCAATACCGGGCTGGTGCCGCTGTCGCAGGCGCTCTCGGGCGGGCTCGGGCGCTACAGCCTCGACGCGATGTTCGTGACCGCCGGCGGGCTGGCGGTGCTGGTGACGCTATGGGCGGCGACGCGGCCGGCGTTGACCGTCTTCGCCGAGAGCCTGGCCGCCGGGGCCGAGGGCTGAGACCTAGCGCAAGGCGCGGGTTTCCGGCTGGGCGGCGGCGACCGCGTCGCAGCGGTCGAGCTGGTCGTGATAGAGCTTCCGGCTGTCCGGATCGCCGGCATAGACATAGGATTCGGTCAGCAACGCCCAGTAGCGCCGTTCCCTGGCGATGAAGGCATCGACCGGGGCGGCATCGCCGCCATTGAGCCGCACCGCCGCATCGCGGAAGGCGCGCGCCAGTTCCACCCCGCCGGGATCGGCGTCGAGATAGGCCGAGCGTTTGGCATAGTCGTCGCGGCCATACCACAGCGCGGCGCATTCGGCCGCGGGCGAGGGCGCTTCGCCCGCCGCGGCGGCGGCGGGGGCGGCAAGGGCGACCATGAGCAGCAGCGCGCGGGCGGCGCTTGTCGGGGTCTCCGAGCCTTCCCGTGGCGATGACTGCCCCGGAGGGCAGGAGGAGGGCTCAGCCGGGCAGGCCATCGAGCCCGCGCCGTCCGGTGGCGAGGTCGGCCAGCAGGTCGACATGGACGTCGAGCGCGTCGATCCACTTGTAGCCGGGGTCGTGGACGCCATCGAAGGCGAGGTTGAGATCGGTCCCCGCCAGCACGATCGCCTCGGCGCCGAGGCCCTCGCCCATCCGCCGGCCGGCGTCGAAGAAGGCCGCGCGGTCCGCGTCCGAGCAGGTGCCGGCGACGGCGACGTCCTGGTAACGCTGGCCCAGTTCCTCGGTCTCGTCGTCCAGCGCCACCGCGCGGGTGCGCTTGAGCTGGCCGTAGAGCCGGGTCCGCATCACCACGCGGGTGCCGAGCAGCCCGACGCAGCCGATGCCCTGGTCGGCGAAATAGGCGTCGAGCGGCGCCACGGCCGAGACCAGCGGCAGCGGCGACAGCGGCACCGTCTCGTCATAGCAGAAATGCCCGCCCAGCGAGGTGATCGCGGCGCAGTCGCAGCCCGCCGCCTTCAGCCGCGCGAGCAGGCGGGCGTAAATCCCGGCCTGCGCGGCGCGGTCGTCGGCGAGGTTGTTGCGGATCAGTTCCTGCACGTCGGCATGGACGATGGTCAGTTCCAGCCGCCCGCCGCGCGCCTTCACCGCCTCGGTCAGGCGCTGGTAATAGACCACGGTCGCGGCGACGCCGATGCCGCCGATCAGGCCGATATGGAGGCCGCCGGCCCCCGCCATCACCGCATCGCCGTCGAGGCGGCGCTTTCGGGCAGTTCCTCGTCGAAGCAGCGCTGGTAGAACTCGGCCACGATCTGGCGCTCGAGCTCGTCGCACTTGTTGAGGAAGGTCAGGCGGAAGGCATAGCCGATATTGCGGAAGATCTCGGCGTTCCAGGCCCAGTTGATCACCGTCCGCGGGCTCATCACCGTCGACAGGTCGCCGTTCATGAAGGCGGTCCGGGTCAGGTCGGCGACGGTCACCATCTGGCTGACGGTCTTGCGGCCCTTCTCGGTGTTGAAATGCGGCGCCTTGCCGAGGACGATCATGGTCTCGGCGTCGTGGCTGAGGTAGTTCAGCGTCGCCACCAGCGACCAGCGGTCCATCTGGGCCTGGTTGATCTGCTGGACGCCGTGATAGAGGCCCGTCGTGTCGCCCAGGCCGACCGTGTTGGCGGTGGCGAAGAGGCGGAAATACGGGTTCGGCGTGATGACCTCGTTCTGGTCGAGCAGGGTCAGCTTGCCGTCATGTTCCAGCACCCGCTGGATGACGAACATGACGTCGGCGCGGCCGGCATCGTATTCGTCGAAGACGATCGCGGTCGGGTGGCGCAGGGCCCATGGCAGGATGCCTTCCTGGAACTCCGTCACCTGGACGCCGTCGCGCAGCTTGATCGCGTCCTTGCCGATCAGGTCGATCCGGCTGATATGGCTGTCGAGGTTGACCCGGACGCAGGGCCAGTTGAGATGCGCGGCGACCTGCTCGATATGGGTCGATTTGCCGGTGCCGTGATAGCCCTGGATCATGACCCGGCGGTTGTAGGCGAAGCCGGCGAGGATGGCGAGCGTGGTGTCGGGGTCGAACTTGTAGGTCGGGTCGATCTCGGGCACGCGGTCGCTGCGGTCGGCGAACGCCTTGACCTTCATGTCGGTGTCGATCCCGAAGACCTCGCGGACCGAAATATCTTCGGTGGGTTTCGCGTTCATATCCATCGTGCCGTCCGCCATTCTCGTATCCGTGGGGCGGTCCGCCCCCTGTCCAATCCCCGCTTGATGGAACATATCGCGAGGGGGTGCAAGGGGCAGGGCGGCCGCAGGCGGGCGGCAGCGCGTCACCGGGCGGATCAGTCGCGGAAGTAGCGGCTGTCCTTGATCTGGTCCCAGGCCCAGACGACCTCTTGCAGGCGCTCCTCGTCGGCGCGGTTGCCGCCGTTCATGTCGGGGTGCAGATCCTTGACCAGGCTCTTGTACTGCTTGCGGATCTCGACCCGGCTCCAGCTGTCCTTGGCCTCGAGGATTTCCAGCGCCTTGCGTTCGGTCGGCGGCAGCTTGCGGGCGAATTGCTGGGTCTTGCCCGGGTTCTGCGTCGCCTTCTCGCCCAGCAATTCCATCGGGTCCTCGATCCCCAGCCGCTGCCAGGCCCGCTGCTCGCCGTTCTTGCCGAACGGCTTGGTCTCGCGGTTCCAGACCCGGTCGCTGTCGGTCATCTGCTGGAATTCCTCTTCGGTCTGGCCCGAGAAGAAGTTCCATTTCAGATTGTATTCGCGCACGTGGTCGCGACAGAACCAGTAATACTCGTCCAGGTGGTCGGGCGATTTCGGCGCGCGGTACTGGCCCGGCTCCTGACAGCCGGGATGCTCGCAGATCCGCTTCGACGTCTCGAAGGCGCCCGACATGCCGCGCTTGCCGCGGTTGCGACGCTTCTTGTCAGACGAGACGCTGATGTCGAAATCGAACGGGGAACGATTGGTCATTTGCCTGCCTTTCCGACTCGGACGCATGAGTTTAGGGTTTTTCGCGCCGCATTGAAGGGGTTGACAGCAAGAAAATGACAGTCACGGAAGAGATCACCGCCCGGCTGACCGAGGCCTTCGCGCCCGAGGCGCTGGAGGTTCTGGACGAGAGCGAGCGCCACCGCGGCCATGCCGGCTATCGCGAGGGCGGCGAGAGCCATTTCCGGGTCAGGATCGCGGCGCCGGCCTTCGCCGAGATGAGCCGGATCGAGCGTCACCGGGCGATTCACGCCGCGCTGGGGCCGGAACTGGTGGGCCGGATTCACGCGCTGGCCCTGGAGGTGCGGGGCTGAGGGCCACAGCGCCCCGGGCCGAAGGGCGAGGGCGGCGGGGACGGGACGTCCGGCGCGCGGGCGAGGCAGGTTCCGGATGGAGCGCGACAGGGGGCCGCGCCCTTGCGCCCGGGCCGTCCCGTGCCGGTCGAAGGCTCGTTATGAGTTCGCAGCAGGCGCGCCGGCCTGTTCCGGCCTATTCCGCCGCGTCGTCTCTCTTGTCCGCGCCACGCTCGGCCGGGCCGAGGCTCGGCGCGTTGCCGCCCTCGTCATTGGTCGAGACCAGGCGCGGTCCGTCCTTGCGCGGCGGCACGGCGTGGATGCTGGCCAGCTTGGCCTCGGCGGCCTCGGAGAGCGGTTCGCGTTCGGGTAGGGCCTGTTCGCCATCCGCTTCGGCGCCGGCGCCGACGCGGCGGCGGAAGACCAGCATGTTCTGGAAGGCCGTGGTGCGGCCGGTCAGCCCGCTGCGTTCCTCGCAGGGGAGGGTTTCGGCGCGCAGATATTCCCAGCCGTCGCGGCCGAGCCGATTCATCACCGTCATCAGCGCCTGGGCGAAGCGGTCCTCGGTCTGGCGGGCGCCGCGCACCTTCTCGCCGCGCTTCGGCGCGGGCACGACCTTGTATTCGTAGCGGTCCATCAGGCAGCCTCCGTTCCCAGACGCGGCGACATTAACCGCAACCGCGCCCCAAGTCCAAGCCGGGATTGGGAAATCCGGCCGCTTCGGCAGGGGCTTGCCGGGGCTTACAGCCCCAGCTTCTGCGCCACCAGTTGGTTGACCTGCGCCGGGTTGGCCTTGCCGCCGGTCGCCTTGAGCACCTGGCCGACGAACCAGCCGGCCAGCTTGGGATTCGCCTTGGCCTTCTCGACCTGGGCCGGGTTGGCGGCGATCACCTCGTCCACCGCCACCTCGATGGCGCCGATGTCGGTGACCTGCTTCATGCCGCGCTCCTCGACGATCTTCGCCGGGTCGCCGCCCTCGGTATAGACGATCTCGAACAGCTCCTTGGCGATCTTGCCCGAGATGTCGCCCTTGGCGATCAGGTCGACGATCGCGCCGAGCTGCGCCGCGCTGACCGGGCTTTCGGTGATGTCGTGGCCTTCCTTCTTGAGCCGGCCGAACAGTTCGTTGATGACCCAGTTGGCGGCCATCTTGCCGTCGCGGCCCTTGGCGACCTCCTCGAAGAACCGCGCGGCATCCAGTTCCGCCGTCAGCACCGAGGCGTCGTAATCGGTCAGGCCGAAATCGGCCATGAAGCGCGCCTTCTTGGCGTCCGGCAGTTCGGGCATGTTGGCGGCGATGTCGTCGACCCAGCCCTGTTCGATTTCCAGCGGCAGCAGGTCGGGGCAGGGGAAGTAGCGGTAGTCATGCGCCTCTTCCTTCGAGCGCATCGACCGGGTCTCGCCCTTGTCGGGATCGTAGAGCCGGGTTTCCTGGTCGATCTTGCCGCCGTCTTCCAGAATCGCGATCTGGCGCCGGGCCTCGTAATCGATCGCCTGCTGGATGAAGCGCATCGAGTTCATGTTCTTGATCTCGCAGCGGGTGCCGAGATGGCTGAAATCCTGGGTTTCCTGGTATTTCTCGTAAGCGCCCGGCCGGCAGACCGAGACGTTGACGTCGGCCCGCAGGTTGCCGTTCTGCATGTTGCCGTCGCAGGTGCCGAGATAGCGCAGGATCTGGCGCAGCTTGGTGACATAGGCCGCGGCTTCCTCGGGTCCGCGGATGTCGGGGCGGCTGACGATCTCCATCAGCGCGACGCCGGTGCGGTTGAGGTCGACGAAACTGAGGTTCGGGTCCATGTCGTGGATCGACTTGCCGGCGTCCTGCTCGAGGTGGATGCGCTCGATCCGCACCCGGCGGGCGACGCCCGGGCCCATCTCGACCAGCACCTCGCCCTCGCCGACGATGGGGTGGTAGAGCTGGCTGATCTGGTAGCCCTGCGGCAGGTCGGGATAGAAGTAGTTCTTGCGGTCGAAGGCCGAGAACAGGTTGATCTCGGCCTTCAGACCGAGCCCGGTGCGCACCGCCTGTTCGACGCAGAACTCGTTGATGACGGGCAGCATGCCGGGCATGGCCGCATCGACGAAGGAGACGTTGGAATTCGGCTCGGCGCCGAATTCGGTCGAGGCGCCGGAGAACAGCTTGGCCTTCGAGGAGACCTGGGCGTGGACTTCCATGCCGATCACCAGTTCCCAATCGGCGGTGGCGCCGGTGATCACTTTCGGTTTCGGGGCGTCAAACGTGAGGTCGAGCATCGGGTGTTCCTTCATCCTTGGCGTCTTCTAAGCGCAACCGGGGGAAAGGGGCAAGGCGGGAACGGCGGTGGCGCGGGACGGAGAGCGGGGCAGGGGGCTGTCTGCCCCCTCTGCGCGCGCGGCGCGCATTCACCCCCGAGGATATTTTCGCTCGGGTGAAAGCCGAGGGAAGATCAGCGCCCGCCTCAGCGCCCGCCGGAGATATCGAGCGTGGTGCCGGTGACGTAGGAGGCGGCGTCGGAGATCAGCCAGAGCACGCCGGCGGCGATCTCGTCCGGGCTGCCGACGCGGCCCATCGGCACCTGGTCGGCGAGCCGGTCGGCGCGGCCGGGCTCGCCGCCCTTGGCGTGGATCTCGGTATAGATCAGGCCGGGGCGCAGGGCGACGACCCGGATGCCCTCGCGCGCGACCTCGTTCGACAGCCCCTTGGTGAAGGTGTCGACGGCGGCCTTGCTGGCGGCGTAGTCGACATATTCGTTGGCGCTGCCGGTGCGGGCGGCGACCGAGGAGATGTTGACGATGGTGCCGCCGGCGCCGCCGTGGCGGGTGGACATCCGTCTCACCGCTTCACCGGCGCAGAGCATCGGCGCGATGGCGTTGATCTGGAACATGCGGGCGAGGCGGGCGTGGTCCATCTCCTCGACCCGGGCGGCGACGTCGACGACGCCGGCATTGTTGACCAGCGCGTCGAGCCGGTCGAACGTGGCGTCGAAGGCGGCAAACAGCCGTGCCGGCCCGTCAGGCGTGGCCAGGTCGGCCTGCAGGATTTCGGCCCTGACGCCGGCGGCGCGGGCCGCCGCGGCGGTCGCCTCGGCGCCGGCGGTGTCGCGGCCGTAGCCGATGGCGACGTCCCAGCCCGCCTTGGCGGCGGCGAGGGCGGTGGCGGCGCCGATGCCGGCGCTGGCGCCGGTGACGAGGACGGTCCTAGGCATCTTTGGCTCCCAGCATGCGGGCGGTCATCTCGTTCAGGTCGCGGCTCAGCCCCGGGGTCTGGCGGATGCGCTCGAGCGCGCCGCAGATCAGGTCCTGGCGGTCGCCGTCGTAGCGGGCCCAGGTTTCGAAGGCGCTCGACATCCGCGCCGCGGTCTGCGGGTTGAGCGGGTCGAGGCGGATGATCCAGTCGGCCAGCAGCCGGTAGCTGGCGCCCGAGGGATCGTGGAAGCCGGCGGCATTGGCCGGCAGCGCGCCGAGCACCGAGCGGAAGCGGTTGGGGTTCTTCCAGTCGAAATCGGGATGCTCGGTGAGGCGGGCGGCGGTGGCGGCGCAGGCCTCGGGCGCGGCATAGAGCACCTGCAGGCTGAACCACTTGTCCATCACCAGCCGGTCGGCGCGCCAGCGGGTCTCGAAGGCGGTGACCTCGTCCGTCCCCTTGCCGATGTCGAGCAGGGCGGCGAGCGCGCCGAGCTGTTCGGTCATGTTGTCGGCCTTGGCGAACTGGCCCTGCGCCGTGGCGCCATCGTCGAGCCGGGTCAGCAATGCCAGCGCCGCGCCGCGCAGGGCGCGCTTGCCGGCGGCGGCAGCGTCGGGCGTGTAGGCGCCGGGCACCGCCATCTCGGTATAAAGCGCCGGCAGCAGGGCCGAGAGCTGGCTGGCCAGCGCCCGCTGCAGGTCCTGGCGCGCAGCGTGGATGCGGCTCGGGTCGGGGGTGATGCCGGCGGCGTGCAGCGTCTGGGCCATGTCGTCCTCGGACGGCAGCCGCAGGGCGAGGGCGCGGAAGGCCGGGTCGAGGCCATTGTCGCGCAGCAGCGCCTCGATCCCCGACAGGTAGCCCGGCGCGGGCGCGGCGCCCTCGGTCACCATCCGCAGCAGCACCTGCTTGGCCAGGCCGCGCCCGGCCTCCCAGCGGTTGAACGGGTCGGTGTCATGGGCGAGCAGGAAGGCGCGCTCCTCGGCGCTGGTCTCGCGCTCGAGGATCACCGGGGCCGAGAAACCGCGCAGGATCGAGGGTACCGGCCGGGCGGCGAGGCCGTCGAAGCTGAAGCTCTGCTTGGCCTCGGTCATCTCCAGCATCTGCGTCGGCACCACCTCGTCGCCATTGGGGTTGAGCAGGCCGACAGCGATCGGGATGACGCGCGGCGGCTTTTCCGCCTGGCCCGGCGTCGGCGCGGTTTCCTGTTCGAAGTGAAGTGTGTAGCTGCCGTCCTTGAAGTCGTCGGTGACCTTGAGATGCGGCGTGCCGGCATCGGTATACCAGCGCTTGAACTGGCTCAGGTCGCGGCCGGTCGTGTCCTCGAAGACCTTGAGCCAGTCCTCGATCGTCGCCGCCTCGCCGTCGTGGCGTTCGAAATAGAGGTCGAGTGCCTTGCGGTAGGCGTCATCGCCGACCAGCCGCTTGAGCATGGCGATCACCTCGGCGCCCTTGTCATAGACGGTCGCGGTGTAGAAGTTGTTGATTTCCTGGTAATGATCGGGCCGGACAGGGTGCGCCAGCGGCCCCGCATCCTCGCGGAACTGGCGCGCGCGCAGGTCAAGGACGTCCTCGATCCGCTTGACCGCGTGGGAGCGCATGTCGCCCGAGAAGGACTGGTCGCGGAACACCGTCAGCCCCTCTTTCAGGCAGAGCTGGAACCAGTCGCGGCAGGTGATGCGGTTGCCGGTCCAGTTGTGGAAATACTCGTGCGCGATGATCGCCTCGATCCGGGCGAAGTCGTCGTCGGTCGCCGTCTCGGGCGAGGCGAGAACGTATTTGGAGTTGAAAATGTTCAACCCCTTGTTCTCCATCGCCCCCATATTGAAGTCATCGACGGCGACGATGTTGAAAATGTCCAAGTCGTATTCGCGGCCGTAGACCTCTTCATCCCATTTCATCGCCCGTTTCAGGCTGTCCATGGCATAGGCGCATTTGCCCTCGTCGCCCGGCCGGACCCAGACATTCAGGTCGACGGTCTCGCCCGAGCGGGTGACGAAGCGGTCGATATGGGCGACCAGGTCGCCGGCGACGAGGGCGAAGAGATAGGCGGGTTTCGGCCACGGATCCTCCCATTCCGCCAGCTCCGGCCCGGCGGCGACGGGATTGCCGTTCGACAGCAGCACCGGCAGGTCGCTCTCGATCCGGACCCGGAACGGCGCCATGACGTCGGGGCGGTCGAGGTAATAGGTGATCTTGCGGAAGCCCTCGGCCTCGCACTGGGTGCAATACATGCCGTTCGACATGTAGAGCCCTTCCAGCGCGGTGTTCTCGGCCGGGGCGATCTCGACTTCCGCCTCCCAGGTGAAGGGGCCGGCGGGCAGCAGGGCGGCGGGCAGGGTCAGGCCGGTGGCATCGGGCGTGACGTCGACCGGGTTGCCGTCGATGGCGGCCGAGATCAGCTTGAGCTGCACGCCGTCGAGCCGGAGGTCGGCCTTGCCCGCCAATGCGTCTTCCCGTGCCGGGTTGGGCACGAAACGGATTTCCGAGAGCACCCGCGTCGCCTTGGGATCGAGCCGGAAGGTCAGCGAGACGTCCTCGATCAGGTGGCTCGGCGGCTGGTACTCGGCCAGATGGATGGTCTGGGCGGCGGTCTCGGTCATCACGGGTCTCCTGCTGAGGCGTGGCGAAATCTAGAGCTTCGGTCGGCAGGCGCAAGCGGGGGGTTTACCTGTGTGCCGGGAGTGGTAGAGGTTTGTTCCATGAATGTTCTCATTCGATTCAGCCGCGACCTGCGGGCCGCTGACCACCCGGCGCTGTCCCATGCGGCCGCGCTGGCCGCCGGGCGCGGCGCGGTGCTGCCGCTCTACGTGGTCGACCCCGCTGCCTGGGCGGCGCCGGACCGCTCGGCCCGGCAATGGGACTTCACCGCCGAATGCCTGGAGGACCTGCGGGCCGAGCTGGCGGCGCTGGGCGCGCCGCTGGTGCTGCGGGTCGGCCCGGCGCGCGCGGTGCTGGAAAGGCTATGCCGGCAGCACGGCATCGGCGCGATCGTCAGCCATCCGGCGGAAGGGACGGTCGAGGAGGTGGCGCGCGACCGGGCGCTGGCGGACTGGGCGCGCGGGCAGGGGATCGACTGGATCGAAATGCCGCAGGGCGCGGCGGAGGTGCCGGCGGCGCTGCGGCCGGTGGCGGGCGTTGCGCCGGGGCCGATCCCCACTGCCCGGGCGCTGCGGCTGGCCGAGGATCGCTGCCCCAACCGCCAGCAAGGCGGGCGGACGCAGGGGCTGGCAATGCTGGAGAGTTTCCTGGCCGCCCGGGCCGCGGGCTATCGCGCCGGCGCCTCGGTGACGGCGGCCGAGCGCGGGGCGTCGCGGCTGTCGCCCTACCTGGCGCAGGGCGTGCTGTCGCGAGAGGAGGTCGCGGCGGCGGCTGCGGCGCGGCGGGCCACGCGGCCGGGCCGGGACTGGACGCGCGGCCTCAGGGCATTCGAGGCGCGGTTGGCGCGGCGGGACGGGGACGCTCTGGCGCGGGTGCCGACGGCCGCGCCGCTGCCGGAGGCCTACGCGCGGGGCGAGACCGGGCTGCCGTTCCTCGACGCCACGCTGCGCTATCTCGCCGCCACCGGCTGGCTGCCCGCGGAGCTGCGCGAGATGACGGCGCAGGCGGCGCGGTTGCTCGGGGTCGAGGCGGGGGCCGGGCTGCATCTGGCCCGCAGTTTCACCGATTACCACCCGGCGCTGTTCTGGCCGGCCTGGCAGGCCGCGCTTGCGCGGCGCCCTGTCGATCCGCTGCGGCTGGGGCGCCGGATGGATCCGCGCGGCGCCTTCCTGCGCAGCTGGCTGCCGGAACTGGCGCCGGTGCCCGAGGCGCATCTGCACGCGCCCTGGCTGTGGTCCGGGGCGCAGGGCCTGCTGGGTCGGCGCTATCCCGAGCCGCTGGTCGATCCGGCCGCCGCACGGCGCGCGCTGCGGCCCGCGGCGCAACCCGGCCGCCGGCGCCGGACCGCAGCGGCACCGGCGGGCCAGCTTTGCCTTGATTTGTAGGCCATGCGGGACAGTCCATTGTATTCTTCGGGTCGGCAGAAAACAGCTTCAAGCGGAAATTGGTAATTTTGTTTTACCGATTATTGCCTTTCCGTGGTGGCTCACGTAGATGTGTGCAATGGCATACCGAAGGAATTGGCGGGAGGGCGCGGCGATGGCCGATCGGATCGAGAAACACGGGCTGCAGGTGGATGCCGAACTGGCATCCTTCATCGACGGCAAGGCGCTGCCCGGAACCGGCGTCAGCGAAGACGCGTTCTGGGGCGGGCTCTCGGCCGTGATCCACGAACTCGGGCCGAAGAACGCGGCCCTCCTGGCCAGGCGCGAGGAGCTGCAGGAGAAGATCGACGCCTGGCATGTCGCCCGTCGCGGCCAGCCGCATGACGCGAGCGCCTACCGTGCCTTCCTCGAGGAGATCGGCTATCTCGTCCCCGAGGGGCCCGATTTCAGCATCGAGACCGAGAATACCGACCCGGAATTCGCCAGCATCCCCGGCCCGCAGCTGGTCGTGCCGGTGATGAACGCGCGCTATGCCCTCAACGCCGCCAACGCGCGCTGGGGCTCGCTCTACGATGCGCTCTACGGCACCGACGCGATGGGCAGCCTGCCGCCCGCCGGCGGCTTCAGCATGGAGCGCGCCGGCGAGGTCATCGCCTGGGGCCGCAAGTTCCTGGATGAAACCGCGCCGCTGGTCGCCGGCTCCTGGGCCGATGTCGCCAGGCTCTGGGTCGAGGATGGCGGCCTCTTCGCGCAGACGAGCGAAGTTACCGGCCTGGCCGACCCGGCCCTGTTCGTCGGCTATGCCGGTGCGGCCGAGACGCCCTCGGCCATCGTGCTCAAGCAGAACCACCTCCATATCGTCATCGAGATCGACCCGGCCAACCCGATCGGCAAGGCCGACAAGGCCGGCGTCTCGGATATCCGGCTCGAAGCCGCGGTCTCGACGATCATGGATTGCGAGGATTCGGTCGCCGCCGTCGATGGCGAGGACAAGACGCTGGCCTATGCCAACTGGCTCGGCCTGATGAACGGCGACCTGCGCGAGACGCTGGAGAAGAACGGCAAGACCATCACCCGCGCCCTGCATCCCGACCTCGAGTTCACCGCCGCCGATGGCGGTGCGCTGACCCTCAAGGGCCGCTCGCTGATGCTGGTGCGCAATGTCGGCCACCTGATGACGACGCCGGCGGTGCTGGACCAGGACGGCAACGAAGTCTTCGAGGGCCTGCTCGATGCCTTCTGCACCACGCTCGGTGCCCTGCACGACCTGCAGAAGACGGACGGCCCGCGCAACTCGGTCACCGGCTCGGTCTACGTGGTCAAGCCGAAGATGCACGGCCCCGAGGAGGTTGCCTTCGCCGACGAGATCTTCACCCGGGTCGAGGCCGCGCTGGGCCTGCCGCAATATACCGTCAAGCTGGGCATCATGGACGAGGAGCGCCGCACCTCGGCCAATCTCAAGGAATGCATCCGGGCCGCCAGGCACCGGGTCGCCTTCATCAATACCGGCTTCCTCGACCGCACCGGCGACGAGATCCACACCTCGATGGAAGCCGGGCCGATGATCCGCAAGGGCGACATGAAACACGCCGCCTGGATCCAGTCCTACGAGGACCGCAACGTCGATATCGGCCTCGCCTGCGGCCTGTCGGGCAAGGCCCAGATCGGCAAGGGGATGTGGGCGATGCCGGACAGGATGGCCGACATGCTGGCGGCCAAGATCGGCCACCCTGAAGCGGGGGCCAACTGCGCCTGGGTGCCGTCGCCCACCGCGGCCACGCTGCATGCCACCCATTACCACAAGGTCGACGTCTTCGCCCGCCAGGCCGAGATCAAGGCCGGCGGCCCGCGTGGCACGCTGGCGGACCTGCTGACCATCCCGGTGGCGCAGGGCGTCAACTGGAGCGACGACGAGATCCGGTCCGAGATCGAGAACAACGCCCAGGGCATCCTCGGCTACGTCGTGCGCTGGGTCGATCAGGGCGTCGGCTGCTCGAAAGTGCCGGACATCCACGATGTCGGCCTGATGGAAGACCGCGCCACCTGCCGCATTTCCAGCCAGGCGCTGGCCAACTGGCTGCATCACGGCGTCGTCAGCCAGGAACAGGTGATGGCGGCGATGCAGAAGATGGCCGCGGTGGTCGACCGCCAGAACGCCGACGACCCGGCCTACATCCCGATGGCGCCGGAATTCGACGGCATCGCCTTCCAGGCCGCCTGCGATCTGGTCTTCCGCGGCCGCATCCAGCCTTCGGGCTATACCGAGCCGGTGCTGCATGCCCGGCGGCGGCAGCTCAAGGCAGCGCAACAGGTCAGCAAGGGGTAAGCCAATGGCACTGACGATCCGCAAAGCCCGCACCATCGTGAAGGCGACCCTGGCCAAGGGCCGCGAACTCGAACTCAAGCCGCTCTCGGTCGTCGTGCTCGACGCCGGCGGCCACGTCATCGCCTTCGAGCGCGAGGACGGCGCCAGCCCGGGCCGCTTCGACATCGCCCGCGGCAAGGCCTATGGCGCGATCATGCTCGGCATGGGCGGCACCGCCCAGATGGCGCGGGCCGAGAACCAGGCCTATTTCATGGCGGCGATGAACGGCCTCTTCGACGGCAAGGTCGTGCCGGTGCCCGGCGGCGTGCTGGTGCGCGACGCCAAGGGGGCGGTGATCGGCGCCGTCGGCGTCACCGGCGACAGCTCGGAGAACGACGCCGCCGCCGCCACTGCCGGCATCGAGGCCGCCCGCCTCACCGCCGAGGCCTGAGCCGTCCTCTAGCGCCCCTTCCGGCCTCCTTTCTGCTCGAAAATATCCTCGGGGGTGAATTCGCGCCTTTGGGCGCGAAGAGGGGGCAGACGGCCCCCTCCCCCCTGCCGCCCGCGGCGCCCTCTGCCCGATTCGCGGGCAGCTGCCACAGGCCGCCCGCCTGCCGCGCTTTGTCCTCTCGACCATTCCGCCGCGCCGCCCTATCATTCGGGGCAACGGCAAGAAATCAGGGGAAACGGCATGACGCGCCCGGTCGTCGGCATCATCGGCAACATGAGCCTGCTCAACGACAGCTACCCGGTCCATGCCGGCGGCACGATGAACAGCCTTGCCGTGGCCGAGGTCGCCGGCTGCATCCCGCTGGTGATCCCCGCCGATCCGCGCTTCCTCTCGGTCGAGGAACTGCTCGAGACCTGCGACGGCTTCCTGCTCACCGGCGGTCGGCCCAATGTCCATCCTGAGGAATACGGCGAGGAGGAGACCGAGGCGCACGGCACCTTCGACCGCTGCCGCGACGCCATCACCCTGCCGCTGGTGCGGGCCTGCGTCGAACGCGGCCAGCCCTTCCTCGGCGTCTGTCGCGGCTTCCAGGAGGTGAACGTGGCGATGGGCGGCACGCTCTATCCCGAGATCCGCGAGCTGCCGGGGCGGATGAACCACCGGATGCCGCCCGACGGCACGCTGGACGAGAAATTCGCCCTGCGCCACGCCGTCCGCTTCACCCCCGGCGGCGTCTTCGCCCGGCTGATGGGGGCCGAAGAGGTGATGACCAACACGCTGCACGGCCAGGGCATCAAGACGCCGGGGCCGCGCATCGTCATCGACGGCCACGCCGCCGACGGCACGCCCGAGGCGATCTATGTCCGGGACGCGCCGGGCTTCACCCTCTCGGTGCAGTGGCACCCGGAATACAACGCCGCCGGGGACCCGGTGTCGCGGCCGCTCTTCACCGCCTTCGGCGAGGCCGCCCGGGCCTGGAAGGCGCGCGGCCGGCAGCCGCAGCTGCGCACCGCCTGATCCCGACCTTCCCTGCTGCCCTCCCTGCCGGGCCTTGCGCCCGCTCAAGGCGGGACCGCGGCGAATCGCCGATCCTGTCCGGGACTTCAGCAGGAGGGACGTCAGATGAAAATCCTGATCGCCTATGGCAGCACCGAGGGCCAGACCCGGAAAGTCGCCCGTTTCGCCGCCGACCGCCTTGTCGAGGCCGGCCATGTCGTCGAACTGATGCGCGCCGGCGACGGCGAGGAGCTCGACCTCGACCGCTTCGACGCCGCGATCCTTGCCGGCTCGGTCCATGTCGGCCGCTACCAGGCCGATCTGGTCGATTTTGCCAAGGGGGCGGCAAAGGCGCTGGAGCGGATGCCGACCCTGTTCCTGTCGGTCTCGGGCGCCGCGGCGGGCAGCGATCCGGACGACTGGAAGGGGCTCGACGACTGCGTCGCGCGCTTCACCGCGGCGATCGGCTGGACCCCGCGCCGGATCGAGCATGTCGCCGGTGCCTTCCGTTTCACCGAATACGATTTCTTCAAGTCCTGGGCGATGCGCCTGATCGCGGCCCAGCACGGCCAGAAGGTCGATCCGGACAAGGATACCGAGTTCACCGACTGGAAGGCGCTGGGCAAGGTGCTTGACGACTGGGCCGGGCAGGCGGTTTCGCCCGAGGGTTGAGCCCGCGCGACGGGTTGCGACCGGGGGCCGCTTGCGACATGAAGGGGCGGCGATCAGGAGGACCCGCATGAAACGCTCACGCATCAACGAGATCATGGCCGAGGCCGATGCCTTCATCCGCGGCTTCGGCTTCGCCCTGCCGCCCTTCGCCTACTGGACGCCCGAGGAATTCCGCGCCCGCAAGGAGGAGGCGTCGCGGCTGGTCTCGTCGCGCATGGGCTGGGACATCACCGATTACGGCGCCGGCAAGTTCGACGAGATGGGGCTGTTCCTGTTCACCCTGCGCAATGGCGAGCTGGCCGACCTGAGCCGCGGCCGGGGCATGTGCTATGCCGAGAAGCTGCTGATTTCGCGCCAGGATCAGCTGTCGCCGATGCATACCCACGTGATCAAGGCGGAAGATATCATCAACCGCGGCGGCGCCACGCTGGCGGTCGAGCTTTACGGCTCGGACAGTGGCGGACGGTTCGACGCGGCGGCCGGCGGCAAGGTGCGCTGCGACGGCATCGACCGGGAGTTCGGCCCCGGCGAGGTGCTGAAGCTGGCCCCGGGCGAGAGCGTGACCCTGATGCCGGGCGACTGGCACGCCTTCTGGGGCGAGGGCGGCGACGTGCTGATCGGCGAGGTCTCGACCGTCAACGACGACATCACCGACAACATCTTCCGCGAGCCGATCGGCCGTTTCGCCGAGATCGAGGAGGATGTCGCGCCGACCCATCTGCTGGTCAGCGATTACGACCGGATGCTGTGAGGCGGGCGCGGGGGGCGGCTGCCCCCCGGTCCCCCCGCCCGGGGGGCTGTCTGCCCCCCGGCCCCCCCGAGGATATTTTCGAGCAGAAAGTGAGGGCTAGGAGAGCGCCTTCGACATCCGGAAGTTGGGGATCAGGACGCTTTGGCGTTCGACCTGTTGCGCGGCGTCGACCTGCCAGCCGCGCTTGAGGAAGAAGGGCCGGGCGAGGTGGCTGGCCTCGGTGGTCAGCCGGATGAGGCCGAGGGCACGGGCCTCGGCCTCGATCTTGTCGTAGAGCTGGCCGGCGAGGCCGGTGCGCCGGCGCTCCGGGGCGACGAAGGCCATGTCGAGATAGCCGTCGATGCGCAGCGACATGAAGCCTTCGAGCGCGCCTTCCTCTTCGGCGACCCAGGTGAGTTCCTCGGACAGGCGCGCGGCGAGGCGGTCGAGCGCCTCTCGCGGCGGGGTCGCATAGGGTGCCCAGGCCGCACGTTGCGCGGGGCTGTAATGCTCCGCCGCGCCCTCGTGGACGGCACGGTGGAACAGCGCGGCGCAGGCGGGGGCGTCGGCGCTATGGAAGCGGCGCAGTTCCATCGGGGCCTCCTGTCAGGCGACGCGGCCGGTCAGGTGACGCGGGCGCGGGTCTTGTATTCCGGCCGGTCCCAGAGGTTGCCGTCCATGATCTCCTTGAGGATGGCGACGGCGCCGCGCACCTCCTCCTCGCCGATATAGAGCGGGGTGAAGCCGAAGCGCAGGATGTCGGGGGCGCGGAAATCGCCGATCACGCCGCGGGCGATCAGCGCCTGCATGATGGCGTAGCCCTGCGCGTGGCGGAAGCTGACCTGGCTGCCGCGGATCGCCGGGTCGCGCGGGCTGGCGAGCGCGAGCGCGGGGCAGGCGGCCTCGACCAGCTCGATGAAGAGCTGGGTCAGCTCGATGGACTTGGCGCGGACATCGGCCATGTCGGCCAGGTCCCAGATGTCGAGCGACGCGTCGAGCGCGGCGAGCTGCAGGATCGGCGGGGTGCCGACGCGCATCCGCTCGATGCCGCGGCCGGGGCGGTAGTCGAGATCGAAGGCGAAGGGCGCCTCGTGGCCGAGCCAGCCGGACAGGGCCGGGCGCGCGGTCTCGGCGTGTTTCGGCGCGACATAGATGAAGGCCGGGCCGCCGGGGCCGGAATTGAGATACTTGTAGGTGCAGCCGACGGCGAAATCGACGTCGCAACCGGCGAGGTCGACCGGCACGGCGCCGGCGGAATGGGCCAGGTCCCAGACCGCGATCGCGCCGGCGGCATGGGCCTTCTCGGTGATCGCCTTCATGTCGTGGCGGCGGCCGGTGCGGTAGTCGACCTCGGTGATCAGCGTCACCGCCACGGTGGCGTCGATCGCTTCCAGCACCTCCTCCGGCGCCACCGTGCGCAGCTCGTAGCCGTCGCCCAGCGTCCGCACCAAGCCGTCAGCGATGTAGAGGTCGGAGGGGAAGTTGCCGGTATCCGACAGGATCACCCGCCGCTCGGGGTTCATCTCGAGCGCCGAGGCCAGCGCCTGGTAGACCTTGATCGACAGGGTGTCGCCCATCACCACGGTGCCCGGGGCCGCGCCGATCAGGCGGGCGATGCGGTCGCCGGTGCTGCTGGGTAGCGCCATCCAGCCGGCCTTGTTCCAGCCGGTGATCAGCATCTCGCCCCATTCGTCCTGCACCGTGCGCGCTACCCGGGCGGTGGCGGCCTTCGGCAGGGGCCCGAGCGAGTTGCCGTCGAGGTAGATCACCCCCTCGGGCAGGTGGAACATCGACTTGGTCCTGGCGAAATCGGTCATGGCATTCTCCTGTTCCATCTGCTGTGGCCTCGCGCGGCATCGGCGTCAAGCCGGGGGCCAGGTCGGGTGGTACCCGATTCAGAAAATTCTTCAAGCTTAAGGTAAATCCGTGCCGGTCGCGACATCCGGGGGCTTGCGCCCGGCGCCCGGCTGGCGATGATCGGCCGGCGAGGGGCCTGGGAGGACGGCATGGACCGGATCGAGATACCGCCGCTGTGGCTGTTGCTGTTCCTGGCGCTGGCCTGGGGAATCGGGCAATGGCTGCCGCTGCCGCTGTTCGGTGTCGCCGGGCGCTGGCTCGGCGGCGCGCTGGTTGCCGCTGGGGTGGCGCTGATGGGGCTGGCCGCCGCGCAGATGGTGCTGCTTCGCACCACCTTCATCCCGCGCCGCGACCCCTCGGCACTGGTCACCGGCGGCATCTTCCGGCTGTCGCGCAACCCGATCTACCTCGGCGACGCGCTGGTGCTGACCGGGGCGATCCTGTGGTGGGATGCCCCCGCCGCCCTGCCGCTGGTGCCGATCTTCATGGCGCTGATTCAGCACCGTTTCATCCGCGGCGAGGAAGCCCGGCTGCGGGCGCATTTCGGCGACGCCTTCGAGGCCTGGGCGGCTCGGACCCGGCGCTGGCTCTAGTAGCCGACCGAATTTATCAGGATGAATCGCGCGAGTCGCGTGGTGTGCACGAAACGTCGCACCTGAATGCAAGCCCGTCGCCGCATCTCGCCTTGTGAAATAATATTGCGCAATGTTAAACCGGCTCGGATACATTCGACCGGGTGTTGGACATACACCGTTGCGCGGAGGACAGAGAGTGAAAATCGGGGTTCCGAAGGAGATCATAGCCGGCGAGGCGCGGGTGGCGATGACGCCAGAATCCGCGCTCCAGCTGCAGAAGCTGGGCTATGACTGTGCCATCGAAACCGGGGCCGGTGCGGCCGCGGGCTTTTCCGACGAGGCCTACCAGGAGGCCGGCGTCGAGGTGATCAAGACCGCGGCGGCGCTGTGGAAGGCCTGCGACATCGTCGCCAAGGTGCGCGGGCCCGAGCCGGTCGAGGCCAAGCGGCTGCGCAAGGGCCAGACCCTGATCTCCTTCTTCTGGCCGGCCCAGAACGCCGACCTGCTCGAGCAGTGCAAGGCCAAGGGCGCCAATGTCATCGCCATGGACATGGTGCCGCGGATCTCGCGCGCCCAGAAGATGGACGCGCTGAGCTCGATGGCCAACATCGCCGGCTACCGCGCGGTGATCGAGGCCGGCAACAATTTCGGCCGCTTCTTCACCGGCCAGGTGACGGCGGCGGGCAAGGTGCCGCCGGCGAAGGTGCTGATTGTCGGGGCCGGTGTCGCCGGTCTGGCCGCGATCGGCACCGCGACCTCGCTGGGCGCGATCACCTATGCCTTCGACGTCCGGCCGGAAGTGGCCGAGCAGATCGAATCGATGGGGGCCGAGTTCGTCTACCTCGATTTCGAGGAACAGGCCCAGGACGGCGCCGCCACCGGCGGCTATGCCGCCCCGTCGAGCCCTGAGTTCCGCGAGAAGCAGCTCGAGAAGTTCCGCGAACTGGCGCCGGAGATGGACATCGTCATCACCACGGCGCTGATCCCGGGCCGCGACGCGCCGAAGCTGTGGCTCAAGGACATGGTCGAGGCGATGAAGCCGGGCTCGGTGGTCGTCGACCTCGCCGCCGAGAAGGGCGGCAACTGCGACCTGACCGTGGCCGACGAGAAAGTGGTCAGCGACAACGGTGTCACCATCGTCGGCTACACCGACTTCCCGAGCCGGATGGCGGCCCAGTCCTCGACGCTCTATTCCAACAACATCCGCCACATGATGACCGACCTGACGCCCGAGAAGGACGGTCAGGTTGTCCACAACATGGAGGATGACGTCATCCGCGGCGCGACGGTAACCTACGAGGGCGAGATCACCTTTCCGCCGCCGCCGCCCAAGGTGAAGGCGATCGCGGCGCAGAAGCCGAAGGAGAAGGCCAAGGAACTGACGCCCGCGGAAATCCGGGCGCAGGAAGTGGCCGCCTTCAAGGCGCAGACCAAGAACCAGGTCACTTTGCTGACCATCGGCGCGGTGCTGCTGCTGGGCGCCGGCCTTGTCGCGCCGGCCAGCTTCATGCAGCATTTCATCGTCTTCGTGTTGTCCTGCTTCGTCGGTTTCCAGGTGATCTGGAACGTCAGCCACAGCCTGCACACACCGCTGATGGCGGTGACCAACGCGATCTCGTCGATCATCATCCTCGGCGCACTGCTGCAGATCGGCTCGGGTTCCTGGCTGGTGATCGTGCTCGGCGGGCTTTCGGTCTTCATGGCCGGGATCAACATCTTCGGCGGCTTCCTGGTGACGCGCCGGATGCTCGCCATGTTCCAGAAGTCGTAAGGGGGAAGAGGGCATGGAATACGGATTCTCCACCGCCGCCTATGTCGTGGCCGCGGTCCTCTTCATCCTGTCGCTGGGCGGGCTGTCGGGCCAGGAAAGCGCCAAGCGCGCGGTCTGGTACGGGATGGTGGGCATGGCGCTCGCCGTCATCGCCACGCTGATCGGCCCCGGTTCGGGCCTGTGGCTCTTGTCGCTGGCGCTGATCGCCGGCGGCGGGATCATCGGCTGGGTCGTCGCCAAGCGCGTCCAGATGACCGAGATGCCGCAGCTGGTCGCGGCGATGCACTCGTTGGTCGGCCTCGCCGCGGTCTTCGTCGGCTACAACGCCTATATCGAGGCCGCCCGCGTCGCCGCGATGAGCCCCGAGGCGCGCCACGCGCTGACCGGCTTCGCCGCGCTCGTCGCCCACAAGACGCCGGTCGAGCTGTCGATCCTGCGGGTCGAGTTGTTCCTCGGCGTCTTCATCGGGGCCGTCACCTTCACCGGCTCGATCATCGCCTTCGGCAAGCTGGCGGGCAAGGTGAACTCGGCCGCCAGGAAGCTGCCCGGCGGGCATGTCCTGAACGCCGGCGCCGCCGCGCTGTCGGTGATCCTGCTGCTGATGTTCCTGGGCGGGGCCGGGTCCTGGGCGCTGATCCTGATGACGCTCTTGGCCTTCTTCATCGGCTACCACCTGATCATGGGCATCGGCGGCGCCGACATGCCGGTCGTGGTGTCGATGCTGAACAGCTACTCGGGCTGGGCCGCCGCCGCCATCGGCTTCAGCCTCGGCAACGACCTGCTGATCGTCACCGGCGCGCTGGTCGGCTCGTCCGGTGCGATCCTCAGCTACATCATGTGCAAGGCGATGAACCGCAGCTTCATCAGCGTCATCCTCGGCGGCTTCGGCGGCGCAGCCGGTCCGGCGATGGAGATCGAGGGCGAGCAGGTGGCGATCGACGCCGAGGGCGTGGCCACCGCGCTGAACGAGGCCGACAGCGTGATCATCGTGCCGGGCTACGGCATGGCGGTGGCGCAGGCCCAGCAGGCGGTCAGCGAACTGACCCGCAAGCTGCGCGCCAAGGGCAAGGAGGTGCGCTTCGCCATCCACCCGGTCGCCGGCCGCCTGCCGGGGCACATGAACGTGCTGCTGGCCGAGGCCAAGGTGCCCTATGACATCGTGCTCGAGATGGACGAGATCAACGACGACTTCCCGAACACGGATGTGGTGATCGTCATCGGCTCGAATGACATCGTCAACCCGGCGGCGCAGGAGGATCCGAACTCGCCGATCGCCGGCATGCCGGTGCTGGAAGTGTGGAAGGCCAAGCAGGTCTTCGTCTCCAAGCGCGGCCAGGGCACCGGCTATTCGGGCATCGAGAACCCTCTGTTCTACAAGGAGAACACGCGCATGTTCTACGGCGACGCCCGGGCTTCGGTCGACAAGCTGCTGGGCCTGATCGACTGAGCCGGACAGGCAGGAAGTTCAGGGGCGCGCCGGTGCGGATCGGCGCGCCCTTTTTCATGGCGACGTCGCCGGAATGAGTTGGTCTGCTTCGGAACGGCGGGCGCTCGCCTTGCGGGTTTCTCACGCGCTCCGGGCGGAGGCGCGCAATGCGCGGCAGGCGATCTCGCCGCGCGTCGCGATGCATCGGAAGGGGGCAAGTGGCGGGCCCGCAGCAACCGTGAAGGCGTTTTTTTCCCGAGAGCCTGGTTTAACCAGGTGGGCGCCAGATACCAGGACCACGATCCTGGCAGAGCCAGCTCCCTCGGACTTGCTTATCGGCCACTGGAAAAGGGCCTCGCACGCGAGGAGCAGCACCCGCCACGACCCTAGATAGAGGCACCGGCAGCGTCCGGCAAGGGGCGGCCGCAATCCTGATAGCTGAATGGGAAATGCATGTTATCCTTTCGCCCAAGGCGGCAGGTGACCGCCGGCAAAGGGAGAAGGGACATGAAGGGTATTTCATTCTGGTTTTTCTTTTCGGGCGTGGTCTACGTGACCCTCGGCATGGCCTGGGGCATCGAGATGGGCATGCGCCACGACTTTCAGATGGCTCCGGCCCACGCGCATCTCAACCTCGTCGGCTGGGTGACGATGGCGCTGTTCGGCGTCTTCTATCACCTCGTGCCCAATGCGGCCGAGAGCGGGCTGGCCAAGCTCCATTTCGCGGTGGCGACGCTGGGCGTCTGGCTGCTGGTGCCCGGTATCGCGATGACGCTCAAGTCGGGCGCCGAGGGCATGGCGATCGCCGGTGCGCTGGTCACTCTGGCCTCGATGCTGATCTTCCTGCTCACGGTCGTGCGCAGCCGGGCCTGAGCCCGGCTGCTGGCCTCCGGCGGGAGTATTTTGGCAAAGAAGAAGGGGCGGGGCGCGGTTTCCGTCCTTTCCTCTTCACGCAGGTATCCTTGGCGGGCGCATCGGTTGCGCCATTGGTCCGAGCAACCAGGGGCGACGGGTTGCGCCTCCGGGCAGCGCCTCCGGGCAGCCCCCGGGCCGCCACATCTCCGTCCGGCGAGGTCTGGACAGATGTTCATGGATTGTTCATAGTCTGGCCATGCCCGACGATCTCGCCCCCGGCCAGCTGCTCGCCCGCGGCGTCTGCCGCCACCTGCTGACGCATGACTTCGTCAGCGTGGTCGAACTGGTGCCGACACCGGGGCTGCGGGTCGACGTGATGGCGCTGGGGCCGAAGGGCGAGATCTGGATCGTCGAATGCAAGTCGAGCCGGGCCGACTTCACCTCGGACCGCAAGTGGCAGGGCTATCTGGAATGGTGCGACCGGTTCTTCTGGGCAGTCGACGACGCCTTCCCGGTCGAGCTGTTGCCCGACGATAGCGGGCTGATCATCGCCGACAGCTACGATGCCGAGATCCTGCGCATGGCGCCCGAGGCGAAACTGGCCGGGGCGCGGCGCAAGGTGATGATGCAGAAATTCGCCCGCCACGCGGCGCTGCGGCTGCAGGCGCTGCGCGATCCCCGGCTGCCGCCCGGCATCCAGGACGCTTAGCGTTTCTTCTTCGGCTTGGCCGCGTCCTTGCCGCTCTCGCGCGCCAGCTTGGCGGCGGCCAGCAGTTCCTCGGCGATCTCTTCGGCTTCCTCGGGCTCGAAATCCAGCGGCAGCTCGACACCCTCGGCCTCGACATAGATCCGCACCATGCCGAGCGTGGTCGGCCCGATCTGCAGGTTGGCGGCGATATCGCTTTGCTTGTCGATGCCCATTTGCGGCCCTTTCCGGTTTGGCCGCTCAGTTACTCCGCAATCGCCGCCATCGCAAGAGTGGCGAGGCCCGCGCGGGAAAATGATTGACTGGGGCAAGCAATAAGGTTTGACTATGCGCAGGAGGATCCCATGGACACGATCGACCGCATCCGCGCCTTCAACCGCTTCTACACCCACCGGCTGGGCCTGCTCGACCGCAGCTACCTGCAAAGCGGCTTCACCTTGACCGAGGTCCGGGTGCTCTACGAACTGGCGGCGGGCGAGCTGCGGACGGCACGGGCGATGGCCCGGGCGCTGGGGCTGGACGAGGGCTATCTCAGCCGGCTGCTCAAACGCTTCGCCGGCAAGGGCTGGGTGGAGCGCCACCCGAATCCCGAGGACGGCCGCGAGATGCTGCTGTCGCTGACCGAGGCCGGGCGGGCCGCCTATGCTCCGCTCGCGGCGCGGTCGCGGGCCGATGTCGGGGCGATGCTGTCCGGGCTGGACGCGGCGGGGCAGGAGGTGCTCTGCGCGGCGATGGAGCAGGCGATGGACCTGCTGGGCGACGCCCCGCGGGAAACGGGAGAGGTGGTGCTGCGCGACTTGCGGCCCGGCGATGCGGGCTGGATCATCGGCCAGCACGGTGAACTCTACGCCCGCGACGAGGGCTACGACGCCACATTCGAGGCACTGGTGGCCGAGATCCTGGCGGGCTTCCTGCGCGACCACGACCCGGAATGCGAACGCGGCTGGATCGCCGAGCGCGACGGTCAGCGCCTGGGGTCGATCTTCGTCGTCCGCGCCGATGCGGAGACCGCCAAGCTGCGGCTGGTGCTGCTGCGGCCCGAGGCGCGCGGCACCGGGCTGGGCCGGCGGATGCTGGACACGGCGATGGGCTGGGCCCGGGCGCGCGGCTACAAACGGATGGTGCTGTGGACCCATGCCAGCCACGAGGCCGCCTGCGCGCTCTACCGCAAGGCCGGCTTCGTCATGACCAGCGAGACGCCGGCGCATGACTTCGGCCAGGACGTCCTCGACCAGACCTGGGAGATCGCGCTGTGAGCGAGGCGCGGGGCCTCGCCGCGGCGGCGCTGACCGGGGTCCAGGTCGGCGCCACGATCACCGCGACGCGGGCACTGTCGGCCGATCTGGGGCCGGTGACGCTGGCGCTGATGCGCTACGGCATCGGGCTGCTGGTGCTGGCGCCGTTCTTCCTGCGGCTGCGCCGGGTGCCGATCGCGCCGCGCGACATCCTTCCGCTGCTGGCCCTCGGCACCGCCCAGTTCGGCCTGCTGGTCTGGCTGCTCAACTGGGGCCTTGCCCGCGTCCCGGCCGGCCGCGGCGCGCTGATCTTCGCCATGTTCCCCTTGCTCACCCTGGTCCTGGCGGCCACGCTGGGGCGCGAGGCGATGAGCTGGCGCAAGGTCGCAGGGGTCCTGGTCAGCATCCTCGGCGTCGCCCTGACCCTGGGCGAAAGCCTGCTGCGCGCGGCGGGCGGCAGCGCCTGGGGCGCGTTGGCGGTGCTGGCGGCGGCGGGCACCGGGGCGGGCTGCGCGGTGTTCTACCGGCCCTACCTGGAACGCTACCCGACGCTGCAGGTCGGTTTCGTCGCCATGGCGGCGGCGGTCGCGGCGCTGGCGCTGGGCAGCCTGAGCGAATCCCCCGGGACGGCGGTCGCGGGGCTGGACCGGACCGGCTGGGCGCTGGTGCTGTTCATCGGCCTGGCCAGCGGCGCGGGCTACCTGCTGTGGCTGACCGCACTGCGCCACACCACGCCGACGCGGGCGACGGTGCTGATGGGCCTGTCGCCGGCCACCGCGGCCGTGCTGGGCATCGCGCTGCTGGGAGAGCGCGCGACGCCGACGCTGTGGCTGGGGCTGGCCGCGGTGCTGGCCGGCGCGGCCCTGACCGCGCGCGGCGGGAAAAATGCGCCGGAAACAGGTCTTGCATTCGGAGAAACGGGGCGGTAAATGCCCCGTCAGTGCCGCCTTAGCTCAGTTGGTTAGAGCGCTGGATTGTGGATCCAGAGGTCCCCCGTTCAAGCCGGGGAGGCGGTACCATCCTTCCCCCGAACAGTTCCAGAGAGATGGCCGCGGGCAAGCCGTTGGCGATGCCGCCATTCGTCGTTCCTGTCCGAACCGCCATGGCGCGACGGCGCTTCGATCGGCTCCGGGGGGAAGGACGAGACCATCCGCCCGGTTCGCCGGCTTGACCTCACCACTGCCATCCTGCATCCTGCGCACACGTCAGGGGAGTCCCGCCAAGGGGACTGAGAGGCTGACAGGGAAGGCCCGCCTTCCCGGTGACGCGACCCTTTGAACCTGACCCAGTTGAGACTGGCGTAGGAAGACCGAAGGGCAATCCCTCCACGTTGACAAGGAGGCGGTCCTTTCGGGCCGCAGCGGCCCCTTTGCGCAGGCGCGCATCCCGGGCCGCCGGCCCCTTTCTGCCTCACGTTCTGGGTCTTTTCGAGAGTGCTTGAGGAGACACCGATGAACACCAAGACGCCGAAGATCACGACGGGCCCGCTGCCCGCGTCGCGCAAGATCCACATCCCCGGCCAGATCCACGATATCCGCGTGCCGCTGCGCGAGATCGCCGTCACCGGCGAGGCGCCGCTTGCCGTCTATGACAGCTCGGGCCCCTACACCGATCCTGCCGTCACGACCGATATCGCCGAGGGGCTGGCACCGCAGCGCGGCGGCTGGCAGATCGCCCGCGGCGATGTCGAGGCCTACGAGGGCCGCAGCGTCACCGCCGCCGACAACGGCTTTGCCGAGGGCGCGCGGCTGACGCCGGAATTCCCGGTCCGGCGCCGGCCGCTACGCGCCGCCGGCGGCCGCGCGGTGACCCAGATCGCCTATGCCCGGGCGGGGATCGTCACGCCGGAGATGGAGTTCGTCGCCATCCGCGAGAACCACGGCCGGACCGAGGCGTGGTGCGCCGCCCGCGACGGCGAGGCCTTCGGCGCCGACATCCCCGATCTGGTCACGCCGGAATTCGTCCGCGCCGAGATCGCCGCCGGCCGCGCCATCATCCCGGCCAACATCAACCACCGAGAGCTCGAACCGGTGGTCATCGGCCGCAACTTCCTGGTCAAGATCAACGCCAATATCGGCAACTCGGCCGTCACCTCCTCGATGGAGGAGGAGGTCGAGAAGATGGTCTGGGCGATCCGCTGGGGCGCCGACACGGTGATGGACCTGTCGACCGGGCGCAACATCCACAACATCCGCGACTGGATCCTGCGCAACGCCCCGGTGCCGATCGGCACGGTGCCGCTCTACCAGGCGCTGGAGAAGGTGAACGGCGTCGCCGAGGACCTGAGCTGGGAGGTGTTCCGCGACACCCTGATCGAGCAGGCCGAGCAGGGGGTGGATTACTTCACCATCCATGCCGGGGTGCGGCTTCACATGATCCCGATGACCGCCGACCGGGTTACCGGCATCGTCAGCCGCGGCGGCTCGATCATGGCGAAATGGTGCCTGCACCATCACCGCGAGAGCTTCCTCTACGAGCATTTCGAGGAGATCTGCGACATCTGCCGCGCCTATGACGTGTCGTTCAGCCTCGGCGACGGGTTGCGCCCCGGCTCGATCGCGGATGCCAACGACGCGGCGCAATTCGCCGAACTGGAGACGCTGGGCGAACTGACACAAATCGCCTGGGCCAGGGATTGCCAGGTGATGATCGAGGGCCCCGGCCACGTGCCGATGCACAAGATCAAGGCCAACATGGACAAGCAGCTGGAACATTGCCAAGGGGCGCCGTTCTACACCCTCGGGCCGCTGACCACCGATATCGCGCCGGGCTACGACCACATCACCAGCGCCATCGGCGCGGCGATGATCGGTTGGTTCGGCACCGCGATGCTGTGCTACGTCACGCCCAAGGAACACCTTGGCCTGCCCGACCGCGACGACGTCAAGACCGGGGTCATCACCTACAAGCTGGCCGCCCATGCCGCCGATCTGGCCAAGGGCCACCCGGGCGCCCGGGCGCGCGACGACGCGCTGTCCCGGGCCCGGTTCGAGTTCCGTTGGCAGGACCAGTTCAACCTGTCGCTCGATCCCGAGACGGCGACGGCGATGCATGACGAGACCCTGCCCAAGGAGGCGCATAAGGTGGCGCATTTCTGCTCGATGTGCGGGCCGAAATTCTGCTCGATGCGGATCAGCCACGACATCCGGGCGGCGGCGCAGCAGCGCGAGGGCATGGAAAGGATGGCGGCCAAGTTCCGCGCGGGCGGCGACCTCTATGTCCCGGCCGAAACGGCGGAGCCGGCGGAATGAGCTTCTCGGTTCTGGGCGCCGGGGTGGCGGGGCTGTGCTGCGCCACCGCCCTGGCCGAGCGCGGGGCGCGGGTCGAGGTCATCGCCCCGACGGGCGCCCCGGCCCCGGCCTCTCGGCTGGCCGGCGGCATGCTGGCGCCGTTCTGCGAGGGCGAGAGCGCCCCGCGCGAGGTCGTGATGGCCGGCCAGGCCGCCGTCGGCTGGTGGGGCGAGCGGGTGCAAAGCCTCGTCCGACGCGGCACCCTGGTGGTGGCCCCAGCGCGCGACGCGGGCGAACTCGACCGCTTCGCCCGCGCGACCGAAGGCCATGACCGGATCGATCCGGCCACGCTCGAGCCCGAACTGGCCGGGCGCTTCGCCCGCGGGCTGTTCTACGCCGCCGAGGCCCACATGGACCCGCGCGAGGCGCTGGCAACCCTGCGCGCCCGGCTGGAAGCCGTGGGGGTCGCCTTCCATGATGGCCCACCAGGCGGACGGGTGATCGACTGCCGCGGCCTCGGCGCCACCGATCACTCAGGCGACCGGCTGTCCGACCTGCGTGCCGTGCGCGGCGAGATGCTGGTGGTCGACGCCCCCGATATCGGCCTCAGCCGCACCGTCCGCCTGCTCCATCCCCGCTTCCCCTGCTACGTCGTTCCGCGCGGCGCCGGCCGCTACATGATCGGCGCGACGATGGTGGAGAGCGCGCGCTCCGGTCCGGTGACCGCGCGCGCGGTGATGGAGCTGCTTTCGGCCGCCTATGCGCTGCATCCCGGCTTCGCCGAGGCCGAGCTGGTCGAGACCGGTGCCGGCCTGCGCCCGGCCTTCCCCGACAACCTGCCGGCGATCCGCCGCGTGGGCGGGCGCATCCATGTCAACGGCATGTATCGCCACGGTTTCCTGATGGCCCCGGTTCTGGCCGAGGGGCTGGCCGAGGCGCTGTGCAAGGAGGAAGCCGATGCGGATTGATCTGAACGGACGAAGCATCGAGACCGCGGCCGGCACCCTGGCCGAGCTGATCGACGAGCGCGGCTTCCAGGCCCCGAGCGTGGCCACCGCGCTGGATGGCGCCTTCGTGGCGCGCGGGCAGCGGGCCGAGACGGTGCTGCGCGAGGGCGCGCGGGTCGAGATCGTCGCGCCGATGCAGGGGGGCTGAGATGGTCGTCTACGGAACCGAGTTGAAATCGCGCCTCCTGCTGGGCACGGCGCAATATCCCTCGCCCACCGTTCTGGCCGAGGCCATCGCCGCCTCGGGCGCCGAAGTCATCACCGTCAGCCTGCGTCGCGAGGGGCCGGAGGGCGGCGCCTTCCGCGATCTCATCGCCGCCAGCGGCTGCCGCCTCCTGCCCAACACCGCCGGCTGCCATTCGGTGACCGAAGCGGTGACCACCGCCCGGATGGCGCGCGAGCTGTTCGGCACCGACTGGATCAAGCTGGAAGTCATTGGCCATGCCGACACGCTGCAGCCCGACCCGTTCGCGCTGGTCGAGGCGGCGCGCATCCTCTGCGCCGAGGGCTTCGAGGTCTTTCCCTATACCACCGAGGACCTGATCCTGGGCGAGAAGCTGGTCGAGGCGGGCTGCCGGGTGCTGATGCCCTGGGGCGCACCGATCGGCACGGGGCAGGGGCTGCGCAATATCGACGGGCTGCGCTCGATGCGGGCGCATTTCCCCGACCTGCCGCTGGTGATCGACGCCGGCATCGGCGCGCCGTCGCAAGCGGCGCAGGCGATGGAGCTGGGCTTCGACGCGGTGCTGCTGAACACGGCGGTGGCCAAGGCGCTCGACCCGGTCGGGATGGCGCGGGCCTTCGGCCGGGCGGTCGCGGCCGGCCGGGCGGCGCATGAGGCCGGGCTGATGCCGCGCCGCGACATGGCCGCGGCCTCGACCCCGATCCTCGGCATGGCGGAGCTGGGCTGATGGCGGGGGCACGAATGGGGCTCGACCGGTTCTACCTGATCGCCGGCACGGTCGAGCTGCTCGAACGGCTGGTGCCGCTCGGGGTCCGACTGGTCCAGCTCCGCGCCAAGGGACTGCCGCCGGACGCCCTGCGCGACGCCGCCCTGCGGGCCAGGGACTGCTGCGCCCGCCACGGCGCGCAACTGATCCTCAACGATCACTGGCAACTGGCGCTCGAGCTCGGGATCGATTTCGTCCATCTCGGCCAGGAGGACATGGACGGCGCCGATTTCGCCGCCCTGCGCCGGGCCGGGACCCGGTTCGGCCTCTCGACCCATGACGGGGCCGAGCTGGAGCGCGCCCTGGCGCACGACCCGGCCTATGTCGCGCTCGGGCCGGTCTATCCGACCCGCCTCAAGCAGATGAAATGGCGGCCGCAGGGGCTCGACCGGGTTGCCGAATGGAAGCGCCGGGCCGGAGCGGTGCCGCTGGTCGCCATCGGCGGGCTGACGCCCGAGCGCCTGCCCGGGGTCTTCGCCGCCGGGGCCGACAGCGCGGCGGTGGTGACCGATATCCAGCAGGCGGCCGATCCCGCGGCGCGCTGCCGCGAATGGCTGGCGGCGACGCGCCCGGAGGCGGAGGCATGACCGCTGCCGTTCTGCTGATCGGCGGGATGGATTCCAGCGCCGGCGCCGGCCTGCTGCGTGACGCCGCGACGGTGGCGCGGGCCGGCCTGCCGTCGCGCGTCGCCGTGACCGCGGTGACCGCCCAGACCGACGCCGGGGTCGGCGCGCTCCACCCGGTCCCGGCCGATGTCGTCCGGGCGCAGATCGCCTCGGCCGCTGCCAGCGGCCCGGTGGCCGCGGTGAAGATCGGCATGCTGGGCGAGGCGGTTATCGCCGACACCGTCGCCCACACCATCGCCGGGCTCCTGCCGGCAGCGCCCGTGGTCCTCGACCCGGTGCTCCGCGCCAGTTCGGGTCGGCCGTTGCTCGATGCCGCGGGTCTCGCGGTGATGATCCGCAAGCTGCTGCCGCGCAGCAGCCTGGTGACGCCGAACCTGCCTGAACTTCAGCATCTTGGACGGGCATTCGGGCTGGGCGAAGGGGCCGAAGAGGCAGAAGTCGCGCAGGCGCTTCTCGGGCAGGGCTGCGCCGCGGTGCTGGTCAAGGGCGGGCATGGCGCGGACCCGGCGCGGTCGACCGACCGCCTTTATCGCGACGGCGCGACGGTCGAGACCTTTGCCGCTCCGCGCCATCCTTTCGCATTGCGCGGCACCGGCTGCCAGATGGCCAGCGCGATTGCCGCCGCGCTTGCCCAGGGCCAGAGCCTCGAGGACGCGGTGGCCCGGGCAAAGGCAGCCGTCGCCGAGCGGTTTCGGCTGGCGGCGTGCTGACCTGACCCCGCGCAAGCCCCGAGGCCCCAAGGGCATGCGCGGCACGGGCGGCTTGACCGGTCCCGGTCCTGCGAGGGGCGCTTGATGGTGCGCGCGCGGCGGCCCGTGGCGATGGGGCGCCCATCCCGGCGCTTTGGGCGGTCGTCGCGGGCAAAACAGGTCCGGGCGGTTCTCCCTTCCGCCCGGCCTGCCGGGGCCTGGCAGGCCATCCTGCCGCAGCCCCTGCGGCGAGCGATCGGCGAAGTTGCGCCAAGCCCGGGCGCGGGAAACCGTAGCGCCGACGCGACCGCGGACCGCGTTTCCAGCGCCGCTGGCGTCGAAACTGCCGTTTGGCGGGCCCCGCGCCGGTTTCAGGGCCTTCCCAGGGAGGGTGGCGCAAACTCGCCGATGCGTTCTCGGCGATCGGCAAGAACCCACCTTTCCTGCCCGTTCAGGGCGCGCGCTGCAGTGCAGAGATGGTGCCATCCGAGACGAGGGGCGATATAAATCCGAACTATCGCGCAATTTCACGGATGCTCGTTTCGACGATGCCGCAGCTCCAACCTGTCGCCCTCCAATCCGATCCGCCCTGCCGCCTGAGCCGTCGCCGGGCGCTTGGCGGGCTCTCGGCTTCCGCTCTGTTCCTGAGCACCGGGGCTCTTCCTTTCGCCGCACGGGCACAGGAGGCCACTTCGCCCGCGTCTTCGGCGCCCGCTGAGGCCCGCAGCGATGCGGCCGTGCCCTTCTCCTTCGACGGCTTCACCGCGACGATGCAACGCCGTGCCGGGGAAGCCTATGACGACACCGAGGGGAGCGACCGGTTCCTCGCCGGGCTGAACTACGACGACTACCAGAAGATCCAGTTCAATCCCGACCATGCCCGGTGGCGGGGCGACAAGGCCGAGTTGTTCCGGGTCGAGGCCTTCCATCCGGGCTGGCTCTACAAGCAGCCCGTGAAACTGTTCGAGGTGGCCGGGGGCCAGGCCCGGCCGATGCGCTTCGACACCGCCGATTTCCTCTATCACGGCGATCTCGGCCCCCGGGTGCCGAAGGACGAGCATCTGCCCGGCGTCGCCGGCTTCCGCCTCACGACCCCGCTCAATCGCGCCGACAGGTTCGACGAGCTGGTCGCCTTCCTGGGCGCGAGCTATTTCCGGGCGCTGGGGCGCGGCAATGTCTACGGGCTCAGTGCCCGCGGGCTGGCGGTCAATACCGGCATCTCGGGGGCCGAGGAGTTCCCCCGCTTCACCGAGTTCTACCTCGAGAAACCGGCGCCGGGCGCCGACCGCGTCATCCATTATGCCGCGCTGGAAAGCCCGTCGCTGACCGGCGCCTACCGTTTCGCCATCGCGCCGGGGGCCGACACGGTGATGGAGGTGACGGCGCGGCTGTTCCTGCGTGCCGACATCCAGCAGCTGGGCGTGGCGCCGCTGACCTCGATGTTCCTGTTCGGCGCCAACGAGCGCGGCGATTTCGACGACTACCGGCCCCAGGTCCATGACAGCGACGGGCTGAGCTTTGCCGAGGGCGATCCCGGCGGCGAGCGCCGGTACTGGCGGCCGCTGCGCAATCCGGCCCAGCTGGCCAACTCGTATTTCGAGAGCGGCAGTCTGCGCGGCTTCGGGCTGTGCCAGCGCGACCGCGACTGGGACGACTATCTCGACGCCGGCGCCCAGTACCAGCGCCGGCCATCGCTGCGGGTCGAACCGCTGGGCGACTGGGGCAAGGGCACGGTCCGGCTGGTCGAGATCCCGACCGAGCTGGAGACCAATGACAACATCGTCGCCTTCTGGGTGCCCGCGGCCCCGGCCAAGGCCGGCGACGCGTTGGACTTCTCCTACCGGCTGCACTGGGGAATGCTGCCGCCGGAGCCCGAGGCGACGCTGGCCCGCGTCCGGCGGACCCGGACCGGCCATGGCGGCGTCTCCGGCGTCAAGCCGGAGGGCAACAGCCAGAAATTCGTCATCGATTTCGAAGGCGGGATCCTCGGCGCCCTGCCCGCCGACGCCGAGTTGACCCCGACCGTGACCGCATCGAAAGGCAAGATCCTGCGCCACGCCCTGTCAAAGCTGCCAGGCGGCGAAGGCTGGCGGCTGGTCTTCGACCTCTCCGCGCCCAAGGGCACGATTATCGAGCTGACCGCGGTGATCGAAGGCTACGGCCGCAGCTTGACCGAGACCTGGCTCTATCAATGGAGCAAGCCATGAAGACGGACCTTCCCCGCATCGCCCCCGGAAACGGCGACGGCGCCGCCGCGCCGGCAATCGGGGGAACGGTGCTCGACCCGCTGCCGGCCGAGGCCGATCACGCTCCGCCGGCGGCGCCACTGGCGATGCCCCGACAGCGGCTGGAGCCGGTGCGCGGCACATTGCGGCTGCGCCTGCCCGGGCCGGGTCGGCGGATGCAGGGGCAGCCCTGATGCCGCGGCGCCTGCCCGCCGACGGCGCGACCCGCCGCGCGCGCGGCCTGGCGCTGGCCTTCGCGGCGGCGGCGGGTCTGGGCGCCTGCGTGCTGATCCTGCTCGCCTCGGACACCGACGGGGTCGACGCGGTCGACCTGCTGCGCGCCGCGCTGATCCTGGTCACCACGCTGTGGCTGGCCTGGGGCGCGGCGCAGGCGCTGCTAGGCCTGGCTGGCGGTCGGAGCCCGGCGCCGTCGCCGCCGCCCGGGCCCGAGTGGCACCCCGGCTCGCGCACGGCCGTGTTGGTGCCGATCTGCAACGAGGACCCGGTCGCCACCTTCGCCCGGATCGCGGCGATGGACGCCTCGCTCGCCGCCGAGGGCCTGACCGGGCATGTCGGTTTCGCCGTGCTGTCGGACAGCCGCGACGAGGCGATCGCCACGCGCGAGCGCTACTGGTTCGCCCGGCTCCTGGCCGAGCGCGACGGCCACGGACGGATGTTCTATCGCCGCCGCGCCTCGAATGAAGGCCGCAAGGCCGGCAATATCGAGGACTTCATCCGCCACTCGGGCGCGGCCTATGATTTCGCCGTCATCCTCGACGCCGACAGCCTGATGGAGGGCGCGACCATCGCCGAGATGATCCGGCGGATGGAGGCCGAGCCGCGGCTCGGCCTGCTCCAGACCCTGCCGCAGATCACCGGCGCGCGGTCGCTCTTCGGCCGGGCGATGCAGTTCTCGGCCGCCTTCCACGCCCCGGTCTTCGCCCGCGGGCTGGCGCGGATGCAGGGCCCGACCGGGCCGTTCTGGGGCCATAACGCCATCGTCCGGATCCGCGCCTTCGCCGAAAGCTGCGGTCTGCCCGAACTGTCGGGCCCGCCGCCCTTCGGCGGCTGCGTCCTCAGCCACGACTATGTCGAGGCGGCCTTGCTGGCGCGGGCGGGTTGGACGGTACGGCTCGACGACGACCTGGGCGGCTCCTACGAGGAGGGGCCGGAGAACCTGATCGCCTTCGCCCGCCGCGACCGGCGCTGGTGCCAGGGCAACCTGCAGCATATCCGCCTGCTTGCCGCCCCGGGGCTGCGCGGTTGGAGCTGTTTCGTCTTCCTGCAGGGCATCCTGTCCTACCTCGCCGCACCGCTCTGGGGTGCCTTCCTGGTGGTCAGCGTGCTGGCCGTTCTCACCCCGCACCGGCCGAACTACTTCCCGCTGCCGCACCAGCTGTTCCCGGTCTTCCCCGACGACCGCACGACAGAGATCGTCGGCCTGGCGATCGGCGTGGTCGGGCTGCTGCTGCTGCCAAAGCTGCTGATCTGGCTGAAGGCGGCCTGGGACGGCCGCGCCGCGGGTTTCGGGGGCGGGGTACGGGCGCTGGCCTCCTGCTTGGCCGAATTGCTGTTTTCGGCCCTGACCGCGCCGGTGATGCTGATGTTCCAGAGCCGCGCCGTGGCCCAGGTCGTGGCCGGGCACGACGGCGGCTGGCCCGCCAACCAACGCGGCGAGGGCCGGTTGAGCTGGTCCGAGGCCTGGGCGGCGGGCGGCTGGATCACGCTGACCGGCGCTGGCGGGTTGGCGGCGCTCTATGTCTTCCTGCCCGGGTTGGTGGTCTGGCTGACTCCGGTCTTCGCGCCGATGCTGCTGGCGGTGCCGATTATCGCGCTCGGCTCGCGGCCGCTGGCGCCGCCGCTCTTCGCCACCCCTGTCGAGACCGCGCCGAGCCCGGTGATCCATGCCAGCGCCGCGACCCTGCAAGCCTGGCGGGCCGCCGAAGCGCCCGGAACTTCGCCAAATGCGGGGCAGGGGAACGGCCTTGGGCGGCCACTGGAGCTGCGCGACGCGGAGGGCTGTTGCGAAGGCTCATAGGGGCAAGCGCCCCGTTTTCGCCAGCCGTGTCTTGAGCGTTTTAGGGCACTGCTCCCCGTCTGCCGTTCAGCCCGTCCCGCTGGGCCAAGCCAAGCTCCGGCCAAGAGCGGTGCGGGGCTGGGATGCGGATCAAACGCCGAAGCGGCGCCGGTTGCGGCTGGATGAAGGCGCGGTGGCAGTTCAGGTCGATAGCGGAGAGCCAGCCGTGCCTGCCGGGAGCGACGTAGGGCTGTCCGGGGAAGCGCGAGTCCGTCCCGGGGCAACAGCCTGCCGGCCTCGCTCCTAGCGAAAGGCCGCCGGAGACTGTGTCAGTTGCCCGTTGTCTCCGCGATCCCATTCGACCGGGCCGCGGGCCGCTCTCGCCTCGGCCTTGCCGAATTGCTTGGGGGAGATGGTGGGCGACCCTGGATCGCCTACCAAACCGATAAGTCATTGACTTGGCAGCAAGCAACTGGTGGGGGAGGCTGCAATTTGTCCCACCTTTGTGACACCCGACGCCTTTCTAATCAACAAGAATAGGGAAGCAGGTCGCGCGCCAAGGGAGGCTCGCACTAAAAGCGAGAGTGCCTGCACCTTAGTGGATTGTACCCTCTGGCTCCCCAGTGTCCAAAGTTCGCTCGGCTTCTGCTTCCCCTTCAAAAGTGGTGGTTTTCCCATCGTCAAGGTCAGACTTGATCGTCTGCTTCAAGAGCAGTGGTTCTGCAAATACCTCTTCAAACGTTGCGGAGAATTCAGGCTTGTTTCTAACGCTATGAAATACTGGCCAATCACGAAAGTCGGATGCAGAAATTGCCCCTTTAGCTCCAAGGTTGCGCATCAATTCGCACACCGAATCCACTTTGCCCTCTACAGCTGCAACGCAGATTTGAAAGTCTGGTGAGGATGCAGACCAATCTACTTTGCCAATAATTCTGGCCGCTTTTTCAGAATCACCGCCAAGCTTTGCGGCATTCGCCAAGTTGACGATCATCATTCTCTTAACCCTGTCGGAATGATGTGAAGGGAAGTCCACGCCTAGTTCAAGAATCCTTTCGGCAGTTTTGTATTCACCAACTTTGATCAAGTGCATTCCTAGATCGTTAAGATCGTGGTCTGCCGTTTCCCGTTCTGACGGTGAAAATTTGCGCCACATGACGTGACCCAACTTTGTTCCAATTTCAGCAATGGTTTCAATGGCTTTTTCAAAATACTCATGGTCGACAATTAGCTTATCTCCCACCTTTTTATTTATATTACACTTATGCTGATCGCAAACTTTCAGGTACTGCTGGGACACCACTCCGCCCGTGTGAGTTAGGAGGTTTCGACGTTCGCATAGCTCTACGAACTCGGGCCAGACATCGATGCCCTCACGAAGTTTCATACTAAACCTGCGTTCCATCCACAAGAATTGCTCATGGTGGCTTTTTCGAAGTACGGATTCAATTTCTGCATCAATGATTTCTTTCCTTGCGTCATCAATACTTTCATATGTGATTAGATCAGAGAACTTAATTTCTCTGTCTGAGGTGAACACTATTTCAGGGTGGAGATTGAAGATAGTGCGTAGCAAGTCCGACAAGAACGCATCATAAACACTTACCAGCCCAATGACGGCGATTTCCGGAAGATGCTCCGCGCCTGGATTGCCGCCATGGCTGCGTCGTACCTTTCTGAAATTGTACCGGCACAGTCTTGCGGAAGCTTGTATATCGTGCATTCATCAGTGGAGATGTCAGACATCTTTTGCCCTCTTTGACCGGCAAACTCGGAAATCTCCTTGGTGACCATAAGTGCGGATATGGAAGGAGAAACCTTGATGGTGAACGCGATAGCTCTTCGGTATGTGGTCATTACCGACTGGAAAGCCTTCAGGGTTCCAACGAAGGTCTCGGACTTTGCTGGGGGTGCAGCTTTAACTTCTTCTGACTTTTTCTTGCTCTTGTGGTTGATAAAACCCTCGATATCTGACTTCTGCGGCTTTTTGGAGGTTACAGTGTGTTGGATTACTGAATTGTCCTTTTCGTGCAGAAGCACATAGATAAACTCGTCCTTTTGTGTTTCTACCGTCATGCCGCACCTTGCAAAATCTTGGGTTGAGTTTGTCCTTATTTGTGCACAGGAGGCGAGCGGATGCAATGGTGTCTGGGGGCGGTTCTAGTGGGCAGCAAACTTCGCGACCCAAGTAGCTATAGAGAGACATAGTTCCCACAGCTCGGGCTCTCTAGAAGGAAAACTTGTTGATAGCGTTTTGCAGTTGTGCTGGCAGAAAGCCCGCTTTGAAGTAGGTGCCAAGCGTCACACCTGATTGGCTATGTCCCGCCAGCGCCTTCACCATGGGTTCCTCAACATCAGCCTGAGCTAGTCTCGTAATCATTGTGTGTCGCAAGCAATGGAATACATAACCCCTCCCGCCTAACCCGAGTTCCAGCAAGAATCTCTCATTGAACCATCTGCCGATGTTACGTCCGCAGCCGTTATGATCCGAGTAGGTAAGTTCAGGGAATAATCGTGGATGGCCTTTTGGTTTTTGCTCTGAGTGGAAGTCAAGAAAGCCACAAGCAAACAGCCTTTCGTGTACTGGGACACGCCTTTTCGATGCGCTGTTCTTGAGGCGTTTTTTACTGGTGCCGTCAGCCGTAACATTTATGCACCAGATATCGCCATTTAGTTCGATATCACGGACTTCTAATTGGGCGACTTCGTTGAGGCGCATGCCTGTGAACATGGCAATAAGCGTAGGCCACTTATGCACTGTCTTCCTTACTAGATCACTGTTGTCACTAGTGAGGTGTGAAAACATTAGCTGTAGTTCCTCGGCAGAAAATGCCTTCCGGCCCTCTTCCGTTGTCTTCGCGGCGCGCTTTACCCGAAGACCGGCAAAGATGTTGTTTTCAGCATAGCCGTTGTTCACGGCCCATGTGAAAAAGCTCTGCATGTTCCCGATATATACATTCGTCGTGCGGGTTGAAATTCGTTCGACACCTTTCACATCAAGCATCGAAGTCAACGAAAGGTCTCTGGTTTTTGGGCTCCTTCTTCTGTTCTTGGGCAACTTGAAAAGTACGGCTTTGACCTTCTGCGCGTCTGCTTTGGTCATGTATGTGAGCGGCTTGTCCCCTGTAATCTCTGACAAAAGTGCGAGGGCGTCCCTCTTATCAGACTCTGTTTTAGTTGCGACCGCATCAGTGCGCTTCAATTCTTCGAAGTAGAGGGAGGCTACCTCTTTCAAGGAGAAGGTAACTTGACCGAATGAACTCGGTCGAACTGATGCCATTATGGGCGAGTGATTTGGCATAGAGTCCTGTGTTGTCGCAATCGCGTTGCCATCCTCCTTCTGTCCAGCGGAGTGAATGAAGTAGTCCCGTAATCCAGTTAGCAATTCGGTTATTTGCACGAGTCGTTCTGCGTCTCCTTGTTCTTGGGGGATGTCACAGGCTGCTCGGATCGTTTGAAGGAGCGCGTCCGTGCCTGGTGTCGCGAAACCTGCCGGGTCACGCCTTGCATTCTCTTGGGCAGTCTTGAAGCGTGCGCTAGACCAGCCGTCGGAGGTTCCATTGTCGCGATACACATGGAGCAACTGATCGAAATGGGCGCGAAGATGCTGGCGGATTTCATCATGTTGTAGGGAGCGAAGTGTTGGCTCATCGAGGATTGAATGGCCGGCCACCGACAATAGGCGTGCCAGCCGAGTGGCGATTTTGGGGTCCCGAGTGCCCAAGGACACCTTTAGATGGCGGCGTTTTCGTGCCGGATCGCGTTCCGTTGGCAGGGGGAAGCGGAAGTAGTAGATGCCGTGCCGCGAAGTGCAGAGATACGCTGCTAGGCGCATGGCGTGTTCCACCATTGTGGCCCACCTGCGCGATTTTCAGCCCAAGCCATTGAATTTAGGGGTAATGGTGGGCGACCCTGGAATCGAACCAGGCATGGGTCTCCCCGGCGGAGTTACAGTCCGCTGCCGCACCTTGCAGCACGTCGCCCGACGCGAGGGGGTGGATAGCGTTCTGCCCGCGGGGCGTCAACAGGAAATTCCCTTGCGATGGGCGGATGGAACGCGCATGGTCCGCGCCAATTCGCAAGGGGCCGCAAAACCATGAAAAAGCCGAGCTGGGTAATCGCCAAGGAACGCGACAAGCGGGCCGCCGCGGCCGAGACCGTGTGGCTGTTCGGCCTGCATGCGGTGCGCGATGCGCTGGTCAACCCGGCGCGGCAGAAGCTGCGGCTGGTGCTGACCAAGAACGCCGCCGACAAGCTGGCCGAGGCCATCGCCGCCAGCGCCATGACCCCGGAAATCGTCGATGCGCGCAAGTTCGACGTGCCGATCGATCCCGGCTCGGTCCACCAGGGCGCCGCGCTCGAGGTCAAGCCGCTCGATTGGGGCGGGCTCGAGGACCGCTGCGCGGCGGGCGAGGGCGCGCCGCTGGTGGTGCTGCTCGACCGGGTCAGCGATCCGCATAACGTCGGCGCCATCCTGCGGTCGGCCGAGGTGTTCGGGGCGCGGGCGGTGATCGCCACCGCGCGGCATTCGGCGCCCGAGACCGGGGCGCTGGCCAAGACGGCGAGCGGGGCGCTGGAGCGCCAGCCCTATCTGCGGGTGACGAATCTGGCCGACGCGATGGGCAAGCTGCAGGACATGGGCTACCTGCTGCTGGGGCTGGCCGGCGAGGCCGAGCAGACCCTGGGCGCAGTGCTGGAAGAGGTCGGCGACCGGCCGATCGGGCTGGTGCTGGGGGCCGAGGGACCGGGGCTGCGCGAGAAGACGCGCACGACCTGCGACAAGCTGGTGCGAATCCCCTTCGCCGGCGCTTTCGGCTCGCTCAACGTCTCCAACGCGGCGGCGGTCGCCCTCTATGCGGTCTCGACCCACGGCTGATCCCGGCGGCCTTTGCCCGCCGTCGTCACATTGCCTGCCGCGCCTGTTGCGGCCCCCGCTCCATGGCGCCGCTGGCCGCCGCGCCCCGCGCATCTCGAAGAGGTGAAACAAGGCCCGGTACGGCCGCCGCTGCGGCGGGACGGGGCCGCCGGGCCGGCCCGAAACCCAGGGCCAACCCCCGGAAGCGCAAACGGAAATCGTCTCCGAGCCGGGCGCCGGGCGAGACCCGGGATGCGGTCGAGGGCGCCCTGGATTGATCCTGAACCGCGCTGACGCCCCGCTGACGGCCGGTCACGCTTTGGTTAGGTCGCTTTTTTCGGCCGGGACAATGGGGCATCTTGAGGGCTGCCGCAAGGTTGTTCCCTGATCCGAGCCCGACCGATGTTCGTCACCCGCCGTTCCGCCCTTGTCCTCGCTGCCTCCCTGCCGTTGCCCTGGCTGCTGCCGGCGCGCGCCGAGGCGCGCGCGCCGTCGGTCTGCGCGCCCGAGGGGCTGGCGCTGGACGGGCGCGACCCGGTGAGCTATTTCGCCGACGGCCAGCCCGAGCCGGGCGCCCGCGACTACGCGCTGAAATGGCACGGCGCGCTGTGGCTGTTCACCAGCATCGCCTCGATGGAACGTTTCGAGATGACGCCGCATGCCTTCGCGCCGCGCTATGGCGGCTATTGCGCGATGTCGATGGCGCAGGGCGTGCTGGCCGATGGCAACCCGGATATCTGGGAAATCCATGGCGGCCGTCTCTACCTGCTCAGCTCGCGCGCCGATCGCGAGGAATGGGATGGCGATGTCGCCGACTATATCGTCGCCGCGGACAAGCATTGGCCGGCCCTGCTGGCACAGGGATGACGCCCTGTCACACCGTCGCGACGCCCCTTTAAACGCGGAACTTCGTTCCTATCTAATATGACAGAAGCGCGAGTACGGAACATTCGCGTTTCATTTCACTGTCCCTCGTTCCGCACTTGCGCCCGGCCCTTGGCTCGGGCGCATTTTTCTTGCCGCGATTCCTGCGCCGGGACAGGGGGAAAGCGGTTCCCTCGGACGCCGCCGCGCACTAGTCTCGCGGCCATGACCGACTATTCCGACGCCCTGCTTCGCCGCATCCTGACCGAGACCAAGGTAGTCGCCGTGGTCGGGGTATCGCTCAACCCGGTGCGGCCGAGCTATTACGTCGCCCGCTACCTGTCGCTCAAGGGCTACAAGGTGATCCCGATCAATCCGGGCCATGCCGGCGAAAGGCTGTTCGGCCAGGTGGTGCGGCACGACCTGACCGAGATCGACGAGAGGGTCGACATGCTCGACGTCTTCCGCCGCTCCGAGGCGGTGCCGCCGATCGTCGAGACGGCGCTGGAGGCGCTGCCGGGGCTGAAGACGGTGTGGATGCAGATCGGGGTCCAGAACGCCGAGGCGCGGGCGATGGCCGAGGCCAGGGGGGTGACGGTGATCGAGAACCGCTGCCCCAAGATCGAGTACCAGCGCCTGTTCGGCGAGTTGCGGATGGGCGGCTTCGCGACGGGGATCATCTCGTCGAAACTGTGAGGGGCCTGCCGGCGGTCCCGGGTAAAGGTGCCTCATGTTGGAAACGCTGCCCTTCTCCTATCCCGATGACGATGACGTCCGCTATCTGGAGTGGTTCGGAAAGGATTTCGCCTCGGTCTTCGTCGCGCTGAACTCGTTTCTGCGCCTGCCGGGCTTCCCGCCCTATCGCAATGGTGACTGGGTGCCGGCTGAGGTGGTGGAGGCCGCCAAGAAGCGCGGACCGGACTGCGGTGTCTCCTGGGCCGAAATCGCCGGGCTGTGTGGCTTTCCCTCCGCCCGCCACGTCAACCGGGCACTGCGCCTGACCGGGTCGAAGCGGATCGATCCGGAATATGCCAATCGCGAAGACACCGAGAAGCTGCTGCGCATCTGTGCCGAGAACGGCATCTATCCGCCGGATGAGGGGAGGCCTTCGCCTCTGTTCGAACTGTCGCTTGGCCAGTTCCTGACTGCGCTCGGGCAGGAGGAGGTCATCCTTGCCGACCACTTCGGGGTCTTGCCGGTCTCTCGAGCCACCGCAGAGTTCCTCGACCGGGACCGGATCGTCGGGTTCGGCGAATTGTATGCCAAGGACCGCTCGCTCTATGTCGCGAATTACATAGACTACGACCACTACCTGGTTTGCCAGACCGGGGAGAGCCTGGCCAGGGCGCGGCCGGACGCCTATTTCGAAGGTTTCTACGCCGGCGAGACGACCGACGATTGCTGGGGCATCGGCATCTTGGACGGTGACTAAGGCCGCTCATTGCCCTCCAGCTGCGGCTTTTTGCAGCGCGGCTCGGAGGGGCCGGGGAGCGGCTACTTCCGCGCCGCCTTCTCGGCGATGCCGGACGTCCCCTCGCGTCGCTCCAGCTCGGCCAGCACGTCCGCCAGCGTCACGTCGCGCGCGGTCAGCATCACCAGCAGGTGGTAGAGCACGTCGGCCGCCTCGGCGGTCAGCCGGGCCCTGTCGCCCTTGACCGCCTCGATGATCGCCTCGACCGCCTCCTCGCCGAATTTCTCGGCCGCCTTCTCGGGGCCCTTGGCCAGCAGCTTGGCGGTCCAGGAGGTCTCGGGATCGGCGCCCTTGCGGGCGGCGACGGTGGCGGCCAGGCGGGTCAGGGTGTCGCTCATGTCAGCCTCACGGGGATGCCGGCGGCGGCCATGTATTCCTTGGCCTCGCGGATGGTGTAATCGCCGAAATGGAAGATCGAGGCGGCCAGCACGGCGCTGGCGCCGCCGATGGTCACGCCCTCGACGAGGTGGTCGAGATTGCCGACGCCCCCCGACGCGATCACCGGGATCGACACGGCGTCGACGACGGCGCGGGTCAGTTCGAGGTTGAAGCCCGCCCGGGTGCCGTCGCGATCCATCGAGGTCAGCAGGATTTCCCCCGCGCCCTTGGCGGCGACGGTGCGGGCGAACTCGACCGCATCGATGCCGGTCGGCTTGCGGCCGCCATGGGTGAAGATCTCCCAGCGCCCCGGTGCCACCGTCTTGGCGTCGATCGCGGCGACGATGCACTGGCTGCCGAAACGGTCGGCGGCCTCGGCGACGACATCCGGGTTGGCGACGGCGGCGGAGTTGAAGCTGACCTTGTCGGCCCCGGCCAGCAAGAGCGCCCGCACGTCCTCCTGCGTCCGCACCCCGCCGCCGACGGTCAGCGGCATGAAGCACTGCTCGGCGGTCCGCGTCACCAGGTCGTACATCGTGCCGCGGTTCTCATGCGTGGCATGGATGTCGAGAAAGCACAGCTCGTCGGCGCCGGCGGCGTCATAGGCGCGCGCGGCCTCGACCGGGTCGCCGGCATCGATCAGGTTGACGAAATTCACGCCCTTGACCACGCGGCCGTCGGCCACGTCGAGGCAGGGGATGATGCGGGTCTTGAGCATCTCGGTCTCCTTCGCGCCTGTCTTATCGTCTGTCGGCGCCTGTGGCCAGCGGTGGGAGCGGGGCTCTGCCCCGCACCCCGGAGTATTTTGGCAAAGAAGAAATGGCTCAGCCTTTCAGCGCCGCCAGTGCCTGTTTCAGGTCGAGCGCGCCGTCGTAGAGGGCGCGGCCCGAGATCGCGCCGGCGATGGCGCCGGTGTCGCGCAGGGCGATCAGGTCGGCCAACGACGAGACCCCGCCCGAGGCGATCACCGGGATGGTGACGGCACGGGCGAGGGCGGCGGTGGCCTCGATATTCGGGCCCTGCATGGCGCCGTCGCGGTTGATGTCGGTATAGATGATCGCCGCCACCCCGGCATCCTCGTAGCTGCGGGCGAGGTCGGTGACCATGACGTCGGTCTCCTCGGCCCAGCCCTTGGTCGCGACGCGGCCCTCGCGGGCATCGATACCGACGGCGACCTGGCCGGGGAAGGCCAGCGCCGCCTCGCGCACCAGCGCCGGGTTCTCGACCGCCACGGTGCCGAGGATGACCCGGGCGAGGCCCTTGTCGAGCCAGGCCTCGATCGTCGCCATGTCGCGGATGCCGCCGCCGAGCTGGGCCGGCACGTCGGCCGCCGCCAGGATCGCCTCGACCGCCGCGGCATTGACCGGGGCGCCGGCGAAGGCGCCGTTGAGGTCGACGAGGTGAAGCCATTCGCAACCCGCCTCGACGAAGGCGCGGGCCTGCGCCGCCGGGTCGTCGTTGAACACCGTCGCCTGCTCCATCTCGCCCTTGTAGAGGCGCACGCAATTGCCGTCCTTGAGGTCGATGGCGGGGTAGAGGATCATCGGAACATTCCTTCGCTGGCTCGCCCGGTCTTTGGCACAGCGCGGGGGTGATTGCAAAGGCGGCGCAGCGGCGCAGGCGGCCGGGCCGGGCGGCGCCACGTCACGCTTGCCTGAAACCCCGCCGTGGCGGAAGATGCCGCCGAGGATCAGGGAGGAAACCATGAAGAAACTCGCTCTTGCCGCGCTGCTGCTGGCCGGCCTCGCCGCCCCGGTGCTGGCCGACCCGGTCGAAGGCACCTGGCAGACCAAGCCCGACGACAACGGCAATTTCGGCTATATCCAGATCGTGCCCTGCGGCGCCAAGTATTGCGGCACGCTGATCAAGTCCTTCGGCCCCGACGGCAAGGTGCTGGACTCGCCCAATACCGGCAAGCGCATCGTCTGGGACATGGTCGCGCAGGGCAACGGCGCCTATGGCGACGGCAAGATCTGGTCGCCCGACCGCGACAAGACCTACAGCTCGAAGATGCAGCTGACGGGGAACAAGCTCGCCGTCTCGGGCTGCGTCCTGGGCGGTCTCATCTGCCGCAACGGCGGCAACTGGACCCGGGTGAAGTAGGGGGGGCGCCTCACGGCTTCCAGTTCAGGAAATTCGCGATCAGCTTGAGCCCGTTGGCCTGGCTCTTCTCGGGGTGGAACTGGGTGCCGACCATGGTGTCGCGGCCGACGATGGCGGTGATCTCGCCGCCGTAGTCGCAATGGGCCAGCCGCTGGGCCGGGTCGGCGACACGGAAATGGTAGGAATGGACGAAATAGGCGTGGTCGCCGGTGGCGAGGCCGTCCAGCACCGGGTGGGGATGGTCGATCACCAGGTCGTTCCAGCCCATATGCGGCACCTTCAGCGCCGGGTCGCTGGGCGCGATCTTCACCACCTCGCCGGCGATCCAGTCGAAGCCCGGCGTCTCCTCGTATTCCAGCCCGCGCGTCGCCATCATCTGCATCCCGATGCAGATGCCGAGGAAGGGCCGGCCGCCCTTGATCACCGCCTCTTCCATCGCCTCGAACAGCCCGCGATGGTCGAATAGCTGGCGCCGGCAGGCCGGGAAGGCGCCGTCTCCCGGGAGCACGATCCGGTCGGCGCCGCGCACCGTCTCGGGGTCCGAGGTCACCCTGACCTCGCCCGCCCCGGTCTCGCGCGCCACCCGCTCGAAGGCCTTCTGGGCCGAGTGCAGGTTGCCCGACTCGTAATCGATGATCGCCGTCAGCATTGCCGCTCTCCTGTCCGCCCGAAGCGCCGCCCGCGAGCGGCCTTCTTTCTGCTCAAAAATATCCTCGGGGGGTGAATTCGCGCCCTGGCGCGAAGAGGGGGCAGACGGCCCCCTGACCCCGTCGCCGCCTAGAGCGCCCCCTTGGTCGAGGGGATCGTGTCGCCCTTGCGCGGATCGGTCTCGACCGCCTCGCGCAGCGCCCGGGCGACGGCCTTGAACGCCGCCTCGGCGATGTGGTGGCTGTTGATACCGTGCAGCGCGTCGACATGCAGGGTGATGCCGGCATGGGTCGACAGCGCCTGGAAGAACTCGCGCACCAGCTCGGTGTCGAAACTGCCGATCTTGGCGGTCGGCAGCTCGACGTTCCAGACCAGGTAGGGCCGGCCCGAGAGGTCGAGCGCGGCGCGCACCAGCGCGTCGTCCATCGGCAGCAGGCAGGAGCCGTAGCGCCGGATGCCGCGCTTGTCGCCGAGCGCCCGGGCCAGCGCCTGGCCCAGCGTGATGCCGGTATCCTCGACCGTGTGGTGGTCGTCGATATGCAGGTCGCCCTTGGCGCGCACGGTGATGTCGATCAGCGAATGCCGCGCCAGCTGGTCGAGCATGTGGTCGAAGAAGCCCACGCCCGTCTGCATGTCGTAACGGCCCGTGCCGTCGAGATCGACCGTGACGGTGATCTCGGTCTCGGCGGTGTTGCGGCTGATCTCGGCCTTGCGCATCCGGCGTCTCCCTTGTGGGTCCGGCGCGGTTATAGGGGCGGCGGGCGGACATGGGAAGAGGGCAGCACTTGCTGCGCCTGTCTGTCACCGAATGTCGGGAAGATTGGAGCGGGCGATGAGATTCGAACTCACGACCCTTACCTTGGCAAGGTAATGCTCTACCCCTGAGCTACGCCCGCGCTCCGTGGCGCATCTGATAGCGGGGGCGGGCGGGGGCTGCAAGCCGAATCTTCGTCGTGCGGGGCAGAAAATCGGGGCAGGCGGAAGGTCAGGGGCCGGTTCCCGTGCCCCGGGCCTTTGCGCCGGGGGAGCGCGGGGCCGGAACGGACACCGCAGCGATCGGCAGGTATTGGAGAGGCCGGAAATACAAAAGGGCACCGCAGCCGGTGCCCTTTGTAAATTGGAGCGGGCGATGAGATTCGAACTCACGACCCTTACCTTGGCAAGGTAATGCTCTACCCCTGAGCTACGCCCGCATCCTTGGGTGAGCGGTGATTTAGGAAATCCGCGCGGCGGCTGCAAGAGGAAAATTCGCCAATCTTTTCAACGGCCGGATCAATGTCCGGACTCGGGCTCTCCCGCGTGCCGCCGGAGGGCGCCGAGGGCGGCCGCCACGATCCGGAAAAACCACCTTATCACAGAGTGTTACGGCGATGCGCGCTTTGGCGCCGATGGCCGGGGCGGGGCCGAAGATTCCGCTCAGGGGCGGCGCGATTCGGTGCTAGAAGCACCGCTTGAAGGCGCAGGCCTTCGCGCGCGGCCGCGGGCCGTTTTCCTCTGGAGTTCACAGGAAATGAAGAAACTCGTTCTGACCCTCGGCGCCATGCTGGCGCTGGCTGCGGCTCAGGTTCATGCCGAAACCGTCCTCGAAGACAGCGACGGCAACGGCGTCTATTCGATGGAAGAACTGGCCGCGGCCTATCCCGGCCTCAGCGAAGAGACCTTCGCCGCCATCGATACCGACGGCGACGGCGCGGTCAGCCCGGAAGAGCTGGGCGCTGCCATCGACGCGGGCGTGATCGGCGAATAACCGGCGCCAGGGGCGGACCCGGAAGAGGCTGTCGCATTGCGGCAGCCTTTTTCTTTGGAAGATCTCGAAACCCTATCGTGTCCGGGGCGGAGGGAAGCCGTCACCGGTGTTCTGCGCCCCTCCGCCCGGTGCGCGCGAGAACCGCGCAGGGCGAGCGCCTGCACCCGAGCTCGGCAACCTCTACTACAGATGCCGCAGCGCCTCGATCGGGTCGAGCCTTGCCGCCGCGCGGGCCGGGAAATAGCCGAAGATGACGCCGACGACGGCCGAGAAGGCGAAGGCCATCAGCACCACCAGCGGGTCGGGCGCGAAGGGGATCGACATCACCTGCGACGCCACCGCCGCCAGCCCGAGCCCCAGCAGGATGCCGATCACGCCGCCCAGCACCGACAGCACCACCGCCTCGACCAGGAATTGGGTCAGCACCTGGCGGGCCTGGGCGCCGACCGCCAGCCGGATACCGATCTCGCGCGTGCGCTCGGTCACCGAGACCAGCATGATGTTCATGATGCCGATGCCGCCGACCAGCAGGCTGACCGCCGCCACCGAGGAGAGAAGGCCGGTCAGCACGTCGTTGATGCCGGTCAGCATCGACGAGATTTCCTTCATGTCGGTGACGCTGAAATTGTCCTCCTCGCCGATGGCGATCTTGCGCCGCTCGCGCATCAGCGCCTCGATATCGCGAATGCCGCGTTCGGACGAGACCCCCGAGCGCAGGGCAAGCGAGATCGACGAGACGTCGCGGTTGCCGGTTATCCGGCGTTGCAGCATGCGGATCGGCACCAGGATCGTGTCGTCCTGGTCGCGGCCGAAGGACGAGGCACCCTTGGCCTTGAGCAGCCCGACGACGCGGCAGGAGATGGTCTTCAGCCGGATCACCTCTCCGGTCGGGTCGGTATTGCCGAACAGCGCCTGGCGCACCGTCTCGCCGATGATGCAGACGGCGCTGCCGGCCCGTTCCTCGGTATCCGTGAAGGCACGGCCGCGCACCACCGGGTGGTTCGAGACGGTCAGGTAGGCGTCGTCGGTGCCGATCACGGTGGTGCTGACATTGGTGTTGCCGAAGACCACGGTCTGGGCGCTGCTGCTGACCGGGGCGGCGGTGTCGACCGCCGCCAGCTCGCGCAGGGCCTCGACGTCGCGCAGGTCGAAGGCGGGGGCGGATTCGCGCGTCCCGGGGCCCATCATCCGCCGCCCCGGCCGCAGGATCAGCACGTTGCTGCCCAGGCTTTCGACATTGGCCGAGACCTGCTCGGACGAGCCCTGGCCGACGGTGACCATGGCGATCACCGCCGCCACGCCGATGACGACGCCGAGCACGGTGAGGAACGAGCGCAGCGCGTTGCGGCGGATGGCGAGCAGGGCGAGGCGGACCGATTCCCAGAGCATGGTCAGGCCTCCTCGCCTGCCGGGTGGTTTTGGTGGTCATGGGCGACGCGGCCGTCGATGAAGGTGATCAGCCGGCCGGCATGGCGGGCCATGTCCTCTTCATGCGTCACCATGACGATGGTCAGCCCGTCGCGGTTGAGCTGCTCCAGCACCTCCATGATCTCTTCCGACATGTGGGTGTCGAGGTTGCCGGTCGGCTCGTCGGCCAGCACCACCATCGGCGATCCGACCAGCGCCCGGGCGATCGCCACCCGCTGCTGCTGGCCGCCGGAAAGCTGCGACGGCGTGTGATGCTCGCGGCCTTCGAGCCCGACGCGGGCGAGGGCGGTGCGGGCCAGTTCGACCCGCTCGGACCGGGGCACGCCCTTGTAGATCAGCGGCAGCTCGACATTCTCCAGCGCCGTGGTGCGCGACAGCAGGTTGAAGCCCTGGAAGACGAAGCCGAGGTAATGGCGGCGCAGCAGGGCGCGCTGGTCGCGGCTCAGGTTGGCGACCTCGACGCCGTTGAACAGATAATGGCCGTCGGTCGGCCGGTCGAGGCAGCCGATGATGTTCATCGCCGTCGACTTGCCCGAGCCCGAGGGCCCCATGATGGCGACGAACTCGCCCTCGCGGATGGCCAGCTCGACGCCGTCGAGCGCGCGGACCTCGGCCTCGCCGCTGCCATAGACCCGGGTGATGCCGTGCAGCGCGATCAGCGGCGCGGTGTCCCGGACCTCGGTCGCGGGGGCGTCGGAGGGAGCTTCGGCCATCTCAGCGGCCCCCGCTCTGGTCGACGATCACCTTGTCGCCGGCCTTGAGCGCGTCCGAGGTGACGGCCGTGCGCTTGCCGTCGCTGTCGCCGCTGGTCACCGGCACCTCGACGGGGGCGCCGTCGCGCAGGACATAGACGGCGCGGCCGGCGGTTCCGGCCACCGTCTCGCCGCCGCGCCGGTGCGGCATGAGCAGCCCCAGCAGGCCGCTGCCGTTGCCGCCCTCGTCCTCGACCACCTGCGGCGGGGCGTAGCGCAGCGCCGCGTTCGGCACCGTCAGCGCGTCGTCCAGCTTCTTGACCACGATCGTCGCCGTTGCCGTCATCCCCGGCCGCAGCAGCAGGTCGGCGTTGTCGACGCTCAGCACCGCCTTGTAGGTGACGACGCCGTCGGTCGTCTCGGGCGCGTAGCGGACCTGGGTGATCCTGGCGGCGAATCTGCGGCCGGGATAGGCGTCGACGGTGAAGCTGGCCTCCTGGCCGACGGCGACCTGGCCGATATCGGCCTCGTCGACATCGACCTGCAGTTCCATGTGGCGCAGATCCTCGGCGATGGTGAACAGGGTGGGGGCGGAAAGCGACGAGGCGACGATCTGGCCGGCATCGGCCTGGCGGTCGAGCACGATGCCGTTGATCGGCGACCGGATCACCGCCTTTTGCAGATCGGCCTTCTGCTGGGCCAGCGCGGCGCTGGCGAGCTGCAGGTTGGCCCTGGCGATGGCCACCGAGGCCTTGGCGCGGTCATAGGCGGCAGTGACCGTGATCAGGTTGGTATGGGTGGTGACGCCGCGGCGGTCGAGTTCCAGCGCGGTGTCGTAATTCTCCTTGGCCTCGGTCAGGCTGGCCTCGGCCTGGGCGACGGCGGCCGTGGCCGAGGCGACGGAGGCCTCGGAACTGGCGACGATCGCCTGCAGCTTGGTGGTGTCGAGCCTGGCCAGCACCTGGCCCTTGGTGACCTGGTCGTTGAAATCGACATCGACCTCGGCCAGCGTGCCCGAAAGCTCCGAGGAAATCGTCACCTGATTGGTCGGCTGGACGGTGCCGGTGGCGGTGACGGTGACAGTGAGCGGGCCGCGGGTGGCCGGCTCGGTGACATAGCTGACCTCGGCCGAGGCCGAGCGTTGCGCCCACCAGTAGCCGCCGCCGGCCAGCAGGAGGGCGACGACGACCAGCCACAGCCCCCAGTGCAGAACCCGACGGCCGTGGCCGCCGCCCTGCAATGTCTTGGTGATTTCCTCAGGCCTGGCTGCCATCGCTCCGTCCTCTCGCACGCCCTTCGCCCCCTGCCGATAGCGCGGCCGGGAGGCTGAGTCCTTGATACGGATCACGCGGCTGGATCCGTCGCGGGAAATGGCGAAAGCCGGTCCGGCGCGCATGGCAGGGGGCGCGCGCCTGCACGCCGGGTCGTTGGTCTCGCAATCGGGTGCGCCGCCCTGATCGCGCGGAAACAAGGCGCTGCGCGGCGCATGCCCCCTGACGCACAGCCTCGGCCTGCCCCCTTGCTTCCCACGGCCCCGCCGCCACGACAAAACGGGTCCGCGCCCATTGGGAGGGACGCGGACCCGCGCATCGGCCTGGCATCTTCCCGAGGGGACGGGACGTTCGGGGAAGTGCGAACGAATGCCGGGCGGCCGATGGTCAGCGCGGGGCCGGGGAAGCGGCAGCCCCGCCTGTATCGGTTCAGGCCTTCTTGTCGGCCTTGAGCGTGCCGACCGAGACGTCGAAGGTCATCGGCTTGCCGGCGCGCAGCACGTCGACCTTGGCGTCGCTATTGGGCGCGGTCATCGCCACCGCCCGCGGCAGGTCGTGCATGGTCTTGATGTCGGTGCCGTTGAACGAGGTGATGATGTCGCCGCGATGGAGGCCGGCCTTCGAGGCCGGGCTGTCGGGCGACACCGCCGCCACCATCGCGCCATGCGGCTTGTCGAGCCCGAGGGCGGCGGCGACGTCCGGCGTCACCGTCTGGATCTGGACGCCGAGCCAGCCGCGCTGGACCTTGCCGCCATGCTCGAGGTCGTTGACGATCTTGTGCACCAGGTCCGAGGGCACGGCGAAGCCGATCCCGACCGAGCCGCCCGAGGGCGAGATGATCGCGGTGTTCATGCCGATCACCTTGCCGTTGTCGTTGAACAGCGGCCCGCCCGAGTTGCCCTTGTTGATCGCGGCGTCGGTCTGCAGGAAGTTGTCGTAATTGCCGTTGCCGATGTCGCGCGCCTTGGCCGAGATGATGCCGGTGGTCACCGTCCCGCCCAGGCCGAACGGGTTGCCGACCGCCATCACGTCATCGCCGACCCGCATCTTGGCCGAGGAGCCGAACTGGACATAGGGCAGCGGCTTGTCGGACTTCACCTTGATCACCGCGACGTCGGTCGCCGGATCGGTGCCCAGCACCTTGGCGGTGAATTCGCGCCCGTCCGACAGCTTGACCTTCACCGAATTGGCATGGTCGACGACGTGGTTATTGGTCACGATGATGCCCGAGGGATCGACGATGAAGCCCGAGCCGACGCCGTGCATCTGGCCCTGCGGCATCTGGCGCATGTCGGGGAAGGGGAACGGGAAGCCGAACCGCTGGCTGAACTGCTGGAACGGGAAATCCGGCGGCACCTGGCCCTGCTGCTGGTCCTGCTGCGAGGTCTGTTTCGGTCCCTCGGTGACCTCGATATAGACCACGGCCGGGGCGACTTTCTGCACCAGGTCGGCATAGCCGCCGGGCGGTTCGGCGAAGCCGGCCGAGGGCGCCAGGGCCAGCGCGGTCGAGGAGGCCATCGCGGCGGCGAGCGCCAGCGCGGTCGCACGGCGGCGGGGGGAAGTCTTGGAGATGGGCTGCATTGCTGAACTCCTGTTCTGGGCCGGTCGGGGAAGCTCGGTGCCCCGGCCTTATGGCCGAACAGATGCCGCAGCGGTTTCGCAGCTCTCTGTCGTCAAGGTTACAAATCTGCAATCAACTCATTTCGCGCCGGGCCTGCCGCCGGCCGGGGGCGCCTTGTCCTCCCCGGGGGGGCGGGCGGTCCCGGGGGCGGGAGGCTGCGCCCCCTTGCGCCCGCCGATCCAGCCGTGGCGATAGAACAGCGCCAGCATCGCCGCCGCCGACAGCCCCATCAGCCCAAGGGCGAAGAAATAGCCGTAGCGCCAGCCGAGTTCCGGCATGTTGAAGGGCGAGGCGCGGTCGAAATTCATGCCGTAGAGCCCGGCGATGAAGGTCATCGGGATGAAGATCGTGGCGATCACGGTCAGCACCTTCATGACCTCGTTCATCCGGTTCGACAGGCTGGAGAGATGCAGGTCGACCAGCCCCTGCGCCACCTCGCGATAGACTTCCAGCATGTCCATGAGCTGAAACGAATGGTCGGCGCAGTCGCGCAGGTAGGTGCGCACCGCGTCGGTGACGAAGGGGACGTCGTGGCGCAGCAGGGCGCCGACCGCCTCGCGCTGGGGCCAGAGCGTGTGGCGCAGCGCCAGCAACTCGCGGCGCAGTCGGTGGATCTCGCCCACCGTTCCGTCGGCCGGCGCCATCAGGATCCGGTCCTCGAGGTCCTCGGTGTGCTCGCCGTAGCTCTCGAGCAGCGGGTAGTAGCTGTCGATCAGCGCGTCGATCAGCGCATAGGCCAGGTAGCCCGCCGAATCCCGGATCCGCGGCCCGCCGGCCTCGAGCCGCTGGCGCACCGGGTCGAAGCAGTCATCCGGCGTCTCCTGCACCGTCAGCACGAATCCCTCGCCCAGGATCAGGGTCAGCTGCTCGTCCTCGTAGGGCGCCACCGCATGGGGCTGACGCAGCACGACGTGGACATAGCCGTCGTAGACCTCGGTCTTGGGGCGCTGGCCGGTGTTGAAGATGTCGGCGACGCTGAGCGGGTGCAGGCCCAGCCGGCTGCACAGTGCCTCGATCCGGGTGTGATCGGCGAGGCCGGCGATGTCGATCCACAGCCCGCCCGGCAGGCCCTTTGCCAGCCCGGCGTCCAGATCCACGGCATGGCTGAGCATGTCGGGCGTGAAGCGGGTCAGGCGCAGCCGGGTAGGGGCGGCCCCGGGCTGCGGGACGATGCGCCCCGGCGGTGCCCCAGCCGGGGCCCGCGAGGGCCGACGGCGGTGCCGCTTGCCGTGGGGCGAGGTCTTGCCTGTGCTGCTCACCGCTCTCTTCCCGCTGGTGACATATGCCGCCAGCGTCGGGCATCGCCGCGCCCCGGTCAAGCGCGGGCCGGGTTCAGACCGGGTTCGGGCCGGGCGCGGGGGGCAGGGGGGGGAGCAGCGTGCGCGTTCACGAAAGCTTCAAGGGTCCGTTACCGGTGCGTCATCGCTTCGTTATCTGGCCGTCGTCGGCCGCCGCTAGCACTGCCGGCGAAGTTGGAAGGAGCCCCCATGCTGCTGAGCGTCGAAGGCGTGACCAAGATTTTCGGCCGTAACGTCGCGGTCGACAAGGCGACATTCGCCGTCGAGCGCCCGGCGATGATCGGCATCATCGGCCGTTCGGGCGCCGGCAAGTCGACCTTCCTGCGGATGATGAACCGCATGACCGATGCCAGCGCCGGCCGGCTGGTCTTCGACGGCCGCGACGTGCTGGCGCTGAAGGGGGCGGAAAAGCGCGCCTGGCAGAGCCAATGCGCGATGATCTTCCAGCAGTTCAACCTGGTGCCGCGGCTCGACGTGGTCTCGAACGTGCTGCACGGCACGCTCAACCGCCACTCCACCCTCGCCACCCTGTTCAACCTGTTCCCGCGCAGCGACGTCCACCGCGCCATCGACATCCTCGACCGGCTCGGCATCGCCGAGCAGGCGCCGAAACGGGCCGAGGCGCTGTCGGGCGGCCAGCAGCAGCGCGTCGCCATCGCCCGGGCGCTGATGCAGGACCCGCATGTGATCCTGGCCGACGAGCCGATCGCCAGCCTCGACCCGATGAACGCCCAGATCGTGATGGACGCGCTGCGCCGGATCCACGAAGAGGACGGCCGCACCGTCATCGCCAACCTGCACACGCTCGACACCGCGCGGCGCTATTGCGACCGCGTCATCGGCATGCGCGACGGCCGCATCGTCTTCGACGGCACGCCCGAGCAGCTGACCACCGGCGCCGCGCGCGACATCTACGGCGCCGATGCCGGCTTTTCCGAAAGCGCGACCTCGACCTCGATCGAGGCGCTCGAGACCGGCGCCGATGCCGACGCCGCCTATGCCAGCGCCTTGATGGGCGACTGACCCCGAGACCCGGGGCAGGCCGCCCCGGCTAACCCCGAACGGAGACGGACGACAATGAAGAAACTGCTTGCTGCCGCCCTGATGACCACTGCTCTGGTGGGCACCACGGCCCATGCCGAGGGCATCAAGGAATTCCGCATCGGCCTGCTGGGCGGCGAGAACGCCCAGGACCGGCTGAACTCGAACGAATGCCTGCGCGCCAAGACCGAGAAGCTGCTCGGCGTGCCGACCAAGCTGTTCGCCCCGGCCGATTACGACGGCGTTCTGCAGGGCCTGCTGGGCGGTACGCTCGACATGGCCTGGCTCGGCGCCTCGGGTTATGCCAAGATCTACATCACCGATCCGAAAGCGGTCGACCCGGTGCTGGTCGTCACCCACCCGGACGGCTCGTTCGTCTATTACTCGGTCGGCTTCGCCCGCAAGGACAGCGGCATCAAGAGCCTGGCCGACGCCAAGGGCAAGCGCTTCGGCTTCGGCGACCCGAACTCGACCTCGGGCTACCTGATCCCGTCGGTCGAGATCCCGAAGGCGATCGGCATGCCGATGGACAAGTATTTCGGCTCGGTCAAGTTCACTGGCGGCCATGAGCAGACCATCGTCGCGGTCAACAACGGCGACATCGACGCCGGCGTGACCTGGGCCGACGGCCAGGGCGCCTGGGAAGACGGCTACAACAACGGCGCGCTGCGCAAGGCGGTCGATGCCGGCCTGATCGACATGAACGACCTGGTCCAGATCTGGAAGTCGAAGCCGATCCCGGAAGGCCCGCTGGTGCTGAGCACCAAGCTGCCGCAGGACGTCAAGGACAAGATGATCAAGCTGCTGGTGGACATGAAGGACACCGACAAGGACTGCCTGTACAACATCGCCGCCGGCGAGACCGCGGGCTTCGCGCCGATCACCAAGGACTACTACGACACGATCATCGAACTTCGCAAAATGAAGTCGGAATGATCTGACCGAAGACCGGGGCGGGACGGGCAAGAGCCTGTCCCGCTTCTGCTTTCTACCGGGGACGGGCATGACAGAAACGACGGCGCAAGCGCCGCAATCCGGGATCGAGACGATCCGAAGCGCCTACCTGGCCGAGATGCGGATGAAGCGCATCTATGGCGGGGTGCTGCTGATCCTGTTCGTGGCGATGATGGCCGCCGGGTTCCGGCTGGCGGACGCGCGCAATGCCGGCAGCTTCGCGGGCGGCTTCACCCATGTCTTCGACTTCCCGGCCGAGATCCTGGCCGAGGCGGGCGAGAAGCTTGGCCAGATGCCCGGCCATTTCGTCGAATATTTCCCGGCTCTGATCGAAACCGTGAATATCGCCGCGGTCTCGACTCTGGTCGGGCTGCTCGGCGGCGCGCTGATGTCGGTGCTGGCGACCCGCGGCATGGCGCTGTGGCCACGCGCGATCCCGGTCTTCCGCCGGATCATGGATTTCTGCCGCGCCATCCCCGAGATCGTGGTGGCGCTGGTGCTGATCTACGTCCTCGGCGGCGGCCCGGTGCCGGCGATGATCGCCATCGCCCTGCACACGGTCGGATCGCTGGGCAAGCTGTTCTCCGAGGTCAACGAGAACGCCGACCTGAAGCCGGTCGAGGGCCTGACCTCGGTCGGGGCCAACTGGGGCCAGCGCATCTGGCTCGGCGTGGTGCCGCAGGTGGCGCCGAACTACCTCAGCTACGCGCTGCTGCGGCTCGAGATCAACATCCGCGCCTCGGCGATCCTGGGCTTCGTCGGTGCCGGCGGCATCGGCTACGAGCTCAAGAACGCGATCAGCTGGGGCCAGGGCAAATACGACAACGCCGCCGCGATCTTCCTGCTGCTGTTCCTGACCATCGTCGTGGTCGACCAGCTCTCCTCGGCGCTGCGCCACTACCTGACCAAGGGGGCCGGACATGGCCATGACTGACGCCGCGACGGCCACCACGGCGACCGCGCCCGACCTGAAGGCCACCGCCGACCGGCTCTTCGCCCGCAAGCGGTGGATCGCGCTGGCGGTGCCGGGGCTGCTGTTGCTCTACCTGGTCTACGTCTTCTTCGCCTTCGACATTCCCGGCCTGGCCCAGCGGGCGCGGCTGGACAATGCGTTGACGCTGATGCGCGACAGCTACAGCTACAAGACGCTGGTGACGCGCGACAACCGCGCCGACAAGCTGACCGTGGCGATCGAGGGCGAGCGCAAGGGTACCTACCCGCCGGGGCAGGAGCCCGACTGGGTCCATGTCGACGGCAAGGTGACGCGGATCGAGCTGCCGAAAGGGGCCGAGGTCACCTACACGCCCGAGGCGATCACCTTCCTGGTGCCCGATTACGGCACCGTCACCGCCAAGATCGTCGGCCGCAAGATCGAGACCACGCTGCCGCCGGGGCCGACCCCCGACTGGATCAGCGCCTCGCACACCCGGCTGATGGTCAAGGCGCCCGAGGGCCGGCTGACCGTGACCCGCGCCCGGGTCGAGGTCGCGCGTTACTTCCCGGGCTGGGAGATGTTCTTCTTCACCCTCGACAGCCCCTATTTCGGCCATTCCTTCGCCGACCTTGCCTCCCACGTCCTCAGCGGCCAGCGCATCGACCCGGAGCGGGGCAACCTGGCCGGCATCTGGCACGATTTCTGGCGCAACCCGGTCTGGCGCCATGCCGAGGTCGCCTGGGCGATCTTCGAGACGGTGCTGATGGCCTTCCTCGGCACGATGGGCGCCGGCATCATCGCCCTGCCGCTGGCTTTCCTCTCGGCGCGCAACTTCACGCCGACCCAGGGGCTGCGCTTCGGCATGCGCCGGGTCTTCGACTTCCTGCGCGGCGTCGACGGCCTGATCTGGACCATCATCCTGTCCCGCGCCTTCGGGCCGGGGGCGCTGACCGGCTCGCTCGCCATCCTGCTGACCGATACCGGCAGCTTCGGCAAGATCTTCTCGGAGGCGCTGGAGAACGTGGAGGAAAAGCAGATCGACGGCATCCGCTCGACCGGCGCCAACGCGGTCCAGCGCTACCGCTTCGGGGTGATCCCGCAGGTGGTGCCGGTGCTGGCCAGCCAGCTGCTCTATTTCCTCGAGTCGAACACCCGCAGCGCCACCATCATCGGCGCCATCGTCGGCGGCGGCATCGGCCTGTTGCTGACCCAGGCGATCATCACCCAGAAGGACTGGGAGGAAGTGGCCTATTACGTCATCCTGATCCTCGCCATGGTGATGGTGATGGACTGGATCTCGGGCCTGTTGCGGCGGCGGCTGATCAAGGGCAAGTGAGCCGCCGCTGGCGGCCGGGGACGCCTCCGGCGGGAGTATTTGGGCAAAGAAGAAAGGGCAGGGGATGGCGCGGTTGACGGCCGAGGAAGCTTTCGTGCACCCGGATTGCGAGCTGAGCGAGGTGATGTTCGGCCGCTATGTCGAGATCGGGCGCGGTAGCCGGGTGTTGAACTCGGAATTCGGCGATTACAGCTATTGCGACCGTTTTTCCGACATCGCCAACACCACGATCGGCAAGTTCGCCAATATCGCGGCGATGACCCGGATCGGGCCGACCGACCACCCGATGGCCAATGCCGGCCTGCACCATTTCCTCTACCGCTCGTCCGATTACTGGGACGATGCCGGTGTCGACGAGGATTTCTTCGCCCGCCGCCGGGCGCGGCGCACCACCGTCGGCCACGACAGCTGGATCGGCCATGGCGCCATCGTCAAGCCGGAAGTGACCATCGGCCATGGTGCCGTCGTCGCCGCCGGCGCGGTGGTGACCAAGGATGTCGCGCCCTACATGATCGTCGCCGGCGTGCCGGCCACGCCGCTGCGCGAACGGGTTTCGGCCCGGGTGGCCGAGCGGCTGATGGCGTTGGCGTGGTGGGACTGGCCGCATGAGCGGCTGCGGGCGGCGCTGGCGGATTTCCGGGCGCTGCCGGCCGAGGCCTTCCTCGACAAATACGAAGGCGCGGCCTGAGCCGCGCCACCTGTCATGCGCCCCGGCCTGAAACGAACAGGGCGACCCCGAAGGGCCGCCCTTACGCTGAAAAGTCACTTGTCAAATACCAACAGGGCAACTCTAGCGCGGATGGATGACAGTTTGCTGACATTCGCGCGCCGTCACTCGGCTGCCAGTTGCAGCGCCGGGGACTGGCCGAGGAAGCGGCGCGCGGCCTCGCCGGCGAGGTAGGACAGCCGGCCGCCGGCGATGGTCGCCTCGATTGCCCGCGTCTCGGCATTGACGACGACGAGGTCGGCGCGGCGGCCGGGATCGAGCGTGCCGCGGTCGGGCAGGCGCAGGATCTCCGCCGGGGTTTCCGAGATCATCGCCCAGGCCCGGGGCAGCGCGGCGAGGCCGCGATCGACCAGCGCCCAGGCGGCCTGGGCCAGCGCCGGGTAATAGTAATCCGAGACCAGCGCGTCGCAGAGCCCGTCGGCGATCAGGTCGGTGGCGGCGACATTGCCGGCCTGGCTGCGGCCGCGGACCACGTTGGGCGCGCCCAGGATCACCGGGTTCATCATCGCCCGCGCGGCGGCGGCGGCCTTGCGGGTGGTCGGGAACTCGGCGATCCGGGCGCCGATCATCGAGAAGCGTTCGCGGGTCTCGCCGTCCGGGTCGTCGTGGCTGCCGTAGAGCACGCCCAGCTCGTCGAAGGCCTCGGCCAGCTGGCACAGGTGACGCGGCACGCCGCGGCTGCGGGCGGCTGCGCGCTCGACGGCGCTGAGATGTTCCTCGGGCGTGCGGCCCATGCGGCGGGCCCAGAGCGCGAAGGCTTCGGGCGCCTCGCGCCGCATCTCCAGCGCCTCGCCCAGGTGGTCGTTGAAGACGACGTAGTCGAGGCCGTGGCGGCGGGCGAGCTCGATCAGCCGCGGGCCGTGATCGACCATGTGGGTCTCGCAGCGGATCTGGATCCGGATGTCGGTCAGCAGCCGCGGCCGGGCATTGGCCAGCGCCTCGACCACCCTGGCGGCATAGTCGGGCGCGCGGTGGCCGCCCTCCCAGCTCCAGCCCTGGGCGAACCAGGCGGTCGTCACGCCGTTGGCCGCCGCATCGCGGTCGGCGCTGGCCAGGCCCTGGGCAAGGGCGAAGGGCGCGGTGGGGCGCGGCGCGATATGGCGCTCGAAGGCATCGCCGTGCAGGTCGATGATCCCGGGTAGGATCAGGTAGCCGCTCAGGTCGATCTCGGGCAGCGGGCCGCGGGTGATCCGGCCCTCGGCCAGCGCCAGCGAGCGGCGCTGCATCTCGCCGTCACGCAGGATTGTCGCGCCGGTCAGGCGCAAGGGGGGCAGGAGCTGGGTCATCTGGTGATCCGGAGGCTGCTCGGGAAGGGTTTCCCTTGTGGATAACCGGAATCTGTATCGGCGGTATGACAGGAAGGTTAAGGAAAGCCAAAGGATTAAGGGAAATCGCCGGTTTCGGCGCCGTTGCCGCCGGTTCCCGGGCGCTCACCCCTCGGGCGTCACCGTCAGCGTCACCCGGTCGCCGGCGAACCAGGTCGTGCCGTATTCCACCGGCCTGCCCTCGGGATCGGTGTTGAGGCCGACGGTGCGCAGCAGCGGCGCCCCGGCGGGGATGCGCAGCTGCAGCGCCTGGGTGGCGCTGGCCAGCTTCGCCGTCACCCGGGTTTCGGCCCGGATGTAGTCGGCCAGGCCCGAGCGGGTCAGCGCCTCGGTGACCGAGCGGCTGGCTTCGAGATGGGCAAGCAGGTCGGGGAAGCGGGCGGCCGGGAAGACCGAGCGGAACAGCGCCAGTGGCGTCTCGTCGGCCAGCGACACGCCCTCGTAGACATGGACCGGCGTCCCCGGTTCCAGCACCAGCGCCTCGGCCTCGCGGGCGTCGGCGGGGCGGGTCTCCAGCCGCAGGATGCGCTTGGCTGCCATCTGCCCGGCGGCGGCGAGGTTCTGGTGGAACCGCACCCGGCGGCCGATCGGGTAGTCGACGGCCTGGCCGGTGACGAAGACCCCGGCGCCACGGCGGGCAAGGACCAGCCCGCGCTCGGCCAGCGCGGACAGGGCGTGGCGCACGGTATGGCGGTTGACGCCGAAACGCGCCGCCAGCGCCGCCTCGGTCGGCAGCTTGGCGCCGGGCGGGTAATGCCCGGCCGCGATCTCCCCCGAGAGCGTCTCGGCGATGCTTTGCCAGATTGCGGTTCGTGCCATGCCCTGTCGCCCCTTCTTGATGCCCTTGTCATCAAAGTTTCACCGCCCGCGGGCTTGTTCGACTCGGCTCGCCGGAGTAATGATTTGTCTAGTTGTATAGTTATCTAGACAAATTCGCAAGGTGTCGAGATGAGCGGACAGGAAGAGCGGCGGGGCTGGATGGGCCTCTTGGCGAAGGCGCCGCCGGCACGGCTAAGGGCGCTGTGGGACGAGGCCCCGACGCATGAGATGCTGCGGCCCCCGGAGGTCGGCGCGGTGATGCTGCGCGGCCGGGCCGGCGGCAGCGGCGCGCCCTTCAATCTGGGCGAGATGACCGTCACCCGCTGCGTGCTGCGGCTGGCGACGGGCGAGGTCGGCCACGCCGTGGTGCAGGGCCGCGACAAGGATCACGCCCGCCGCGCCGCGCTGCTGGACGCGCTGCTGCAGGGGCCGGACGGGCCGGCGCTGCGGGCCGCGGTGCTGGCGCCGCTGGAGCGCGAGCGGGCCGAGGCCCGGCAGAGCCGCGCGGCCAAGGCGGCCGCCACCAAGGTGGAGTTCTTCACGCTGGTTCGGGGAGAAGACTGATGGACGCAACCGCTCTCGAAGGCGGCTTCGCCGATCCCGCCGCCCAATCCGCCCGCGCCTTCCGCGCCTGCCTCGACGTCATGGCCCGGCCGGGCACGGTCCAGGCGCTGGCCGGGGCCCGGCCGCCGGCGCCGCTGTCGCCCGCCGCCGGCACCGTGCTGCTGACCCTCGCCGACGCGACGACGCCGGTGTATCTGGCCGGCGCGCTCGACCGGCCGGAGATCCGCGACTGGATCACCTTTCACACCGGCGCGCCGCTGACCGGGGCCGCAAACGCGACCTTCGCGCTGGGCGCCTGGGCCGATCTGCTGCCGCTCGACCGTTTCGCCCTGGGCACGGCGGAATATCCCGACCGCTCGGCGACGCTGATCGTCGAGATGGCGGCGCTGGAGCCGCCGACCCACCGCCTCACCGGCCCCGGCATCAGGGACGCGGCCGAACTGGCCCTGCCCGGGGAAGAGGCGGCGCGGCTCAACGACGGGGCCTTCCCGCTCGGCCTCGACCTGATCCTGACCTGTGGCGAGCGGCTGGCGGCCGTGCCGCGGACGACCCAACTGGAGGCGCTCTGATGTATGTGGCCGTCAAAGGGGGCGAACGGGCGATCGACAACGCCCATGCCTTCCTCGCCGAGGAGCGGCGCGGCGATCCCGCCGTCGCCGAACTCTCCACCGCCCAGATCCGCGAACAGCTGACGCTGGCGGTCAACCGGGTGATGGCCGAGGGCTCGCTCTACGATCCCGACCTCGCCGCGCTGGCGATCAAGCAGGCGCGCGGCGATCTGATCGAGGCGATCTTCCTGATCCGCGCCTATCGTACGACGCTGCCGCGCTTCGGCGCCTCGGCGCCGCTCGATACCGGGGCGATGGACTGCGTGCGCCGGATCTCGGCCACCTTCAAGGACGCGCCAGGCGGGCAGGTGCTGGGCCCGACCTTCGACTACACCCACCGGCTGCTCGATTTCAAACTCGCCGCCGAGGGCGAGGTGCCGGCGGCGCCGCAAGCCGAGGCGCGCGATGAGCCGGTGCCGCACATCACCGAATTCCTCAACAAGGACGGGCTGATCGAGACCGAAACCCAGGTCGACGACACGCCGCCCGATCTGACCCGCGAGCCGCTGGAACTGCCCGCGAACCGGGCGCTTCGACTGCAGGCGCTGGCGCGTGGCGACGAGGGCTTCGTGCTCGGCCTCGCCTATTCGACCCAGCGCGGCTATGCCCGCAACCACGCCTTCGTCGGCGAGCTGCGGATCGGCACCTGCGCGGTCGAGATGGAGATCCCGGAACTCGGCTTCGCGGTCGAGATCGGCGAGATCACCCTGACCGAGTGCGAGACGGTCAACCAGTTCAAGGGCTCCAAGACCGAGCCGCCGCAATTCACCCGCGGCTACGGGCTGGTCTTTGGCCAGACCGAGCGCAAGGCGATCTCGATGGCGCTGGTCGACCGGGCGCTGCGCTGGCGCGAGCTGGGCGAGGATTTCACCGGCGCTGCGGCGCAGGACGAGGAATTCGTGCTGAGCCATTGCGACAACATCCAGGCCACCGGCTTCCTGGAGCATATCAAGCTGCCGCACTACGTCGATTTTCAGTCCGAGCTGGAGCTGGTCCGCAGGTTGCGCCGCGAGGCGGAAGCGCGCGGCACCGGCCGGGCCGAGGCGCGTGAAGCCGGGCGCGCCGAGGGGAAGGCGGCCGCCGGGCGCGAGGCGGCGGAATGAGCGCCGGAACCCGGATGCGGTCGCGGACCGCGGTTCGAGCCACCGGGCCCGCGCCGGGGTCCGCTCTGGGGCCCGCGCCGGGGGCTGCGGATGGCGCGGCCCGGCTTGCGGCGCGGCGTCGTGTCGATCAGCGCGCCGCCCGGGCCACACAGGCGGTCGGGCAGATAGACGATCATCGCCGCCCGCAGAATGATGAGCGCCGCCAGCGTCCCGCCGATCAGGGTCGCCCATTCCGAGATGAACCCCTCGACCATGCTTGTTCCTCCTCGCTTGGTCGCGAATGTCAGAAAACCACAAAACTGGGGCGAAACCATGACTGATTACAACTTCGCCTATCTCGACGAACAGACCAAGCGGATGATCCGCCGGGCGTTGCTCAAGGCGGTGGCGATTCCCGGCTACCAGGTCCCCTTCGCGAGCCGGGAAATGCCGATGCCCTATGGCTGGGGCACCGGTGGGGTGCAAGTCACAGCTTCGTGTCTGACCCCCGACGACGTGCTCAAGGTCATCGACCAGGGCGCGGACGACACCACCAACGCCGTCTCGATCCGCAAGTTCTTCCAGCGCACGGCGCAGGTCGCGGTGACCGAGGCGACGGCCGAGGCCAGCGTGATCCAGACCCGGCACCGGATTCCCGAGACGGCGCTGACCGAGGGCCAGGTGCTGGTCTACCAGGTGCCGATCCCGGAGCCGCTGCGCTTCCTCGAACCGCGCGAGACCGAGACCCGCAGGATGCACGCGCTCGAGGACTACGGCCTGATGCACGTCAAGCTTTACGAGGACATAGCCCGGCACGGGGCGATCGCAACCGCCTATGCCTATCCCGTGAAGGTGGCGGGACGATACGTGATGGACCCGTCGCCGATCCCCAAGTTCGACAACCCGAAACTGTCGGACTGTCCGGCGCTGCAGCTCTTCGGCGCGGGACGCGAGCAGCGCATCTACGCGGTGCCGCCCTATACGCAGGTGGTCAGCCTCGATTTCGAGGACTATCCCTTCGAGCCGAGCAAGGCCGATCACCCCTGCGCCCTGTGCGGGGCCGAGGACAGCTATCTCGATGAGGTCATCGTCGATGACGCGGGCGGCCGGATGTTCGTCTGCTCCGATACCGACTACTGCGCCGGGCGCCGAGCGCAGGGCCATTTCGGCACCGAGGGCGCGGCATGAACGATCTGGGAAAAGGTTCTATTATGGAAAGTGAAGAGGCGCCGCGGCCGCTGCTGGAGGTGCGCGGCCTGACCCGGCGCTACGGCGCCCGGATCGGCTGTGCCGAGGTCGATTTCGATCTCTGGCCGGGGGAGGTGATGGGCATCGTCGGCGAGAGCGGCTCGGGCAAGTCGACGCTGCTCGGCTGCCTCGCCGGCCACATGGCGCCGGACGAGGGCGCGGTGATCTACGACACGCGCGACCGCGGGCCGGTCGACACGGTGACGATGTCCGAGCCCGAGCGGCGGATGCTGGGCCGCACCGACTGGGCCTTCGTCCACCAGAACCCGCGCGACGGGCTGCGGATGGCGGTCAGCGCCGGCGGCAATGTCGGCGAGCGGCTGATGGCGGTCGGCGCCCGCCATTACGGCCAGATCCGCGAGACCGCGACCGACTGGCTCGGCCGGGTCGAGATCGCCGGCGACCGCATCGACGACCGGCCGTCGGCCTTCTCGGGCGGCATGCAGCAGCGGCTGCAGATCGCGCGCAACCTGGTCACCGGGCCGCGGCTGGTCTTCATGGACGAGCCGACCGGCGGGCTCGACGTCAGCGTCCAGGCGCGGCTGCTCGACCTCTTGCGCGGGCTGGTGCGCGAGATGGGGCTGAGCGCCGTCATCGTCACCCACGACCTTGCCGTGGTGCGGTTGCTGGCGGACCGGCTGATGGTGATGAAATCGGGCCGGGTGGTCGAAAGCGGGCTGACCGACCAGGTCCTCGACGATCCCCAGCACGCCTATACCCAGCTGCTCGTTTCCTCTGTCCTGCAGGTCTAAGTCGATGATCCAGATCGAGAATTTGCACAAGTCCTTCACCCTGCACAACCAGGGCGGCGCGGTGATCCCGGTGATGGCGGGGGCGGCGCTGCGCGTCGAGCCCGGCGCATGCGTCGCACTGGTCGGCGCTTCGGGCGCCGGCAAGTCGACGCTGATGCGGATGATCTACGGCAACTACCTCGCGCAGGAGGGCCGCGTCCTCGTCGGCGGGCTCGACGTCGCCCGGGCCGAGCCGCGCCAGATCATCAAGCTGCGGCGCGAGACGCTCGGCTACGTCAGCCAGTTCCTGCGCGTCGTGCCGCGGGTGCCGACGATCGAGGTGGTGGCCGAGCCGCTCCTGGCGCTGGGTGTCGCCCCCGAGACGGCGCGGGCGCGGGCCGGGGCGCTGCTGGCGCGGCTGGCGGTGCCGGAGCGGCTGTGGAGCCTGTCGCCGACCACCTTCTCGGGCGGCGAGCAGCAGCGGGTCAACATCGCTCGCGGCTTCGCCCACGACTACCCGGCGCTGCTGCTTGACGAACCGACGGCGAGCCTCGACGCGAAGAACCGCGAGACGGTGCTGCAGCTGATCGAGGAGGCCAAGGCCCGCGGCGCGGCGATCGTCGGCATCTTCCATGACGAGGCGGCGCGGGCCCGGGTGGCCGATCGCGAGCTCGACGTCACCGGTTTCACCCCGGGGGCGGCGTGATGGCCGGGCGGCTCTTCGCCGTCGTCGGCCCGTCGGGCGCCGGCAAGGACACGCTGCTGGCCGAGCTGCGGCCGGCGCGTCCCGATCTCCACATCGCCCGCCGGGTCATCACCCGGCCCGAGGAGGCCGGGGGCGAGCCCTTCGAGGGGGTCGACGAGGCCGAGTTCCTGCGCCGGCAGGCGGCGGGGGCGTTCGCCCTGCATTGGCAGGCGCATGGGCTGCGCTACGGCATCCCGGCCAGCATCGACCAGGCGCTGGCCGAAGGCCGCGACGTGCTGTTCAATGGCTCGCGCGCGATGCTGGGCGAGGCCTGGGAGCTCTATCCCGGCCTGACCGCGATCCACGTCACCGCCCGCACCCCGGTGCTGGCCGAACGGCTGGCGGCGCGCGGCCGCGAGAGCAAGGACGAGATCGCCAGGCGGCTGGCCCGCTCGCGCTACGACATCCCCTACGGGGTGCCGATCCGGGTGGTCGAGAACAACGGCGCGCTGGAAGACGCGGTCGCCGCCTTTCTCAGGGCGCTTCAGCCCGAGAGGGTGTAGCGATGCAGGTTGTGGAAGCGCCCGTCCGCCGCTTCGCCGAACAGGCACAGGCTGTCGACGCTGAAGGGCTGCGGCAGGATCAGCGCCAGCAGCGGCGCCAGCGCGCTCTCGACCGCCGCCGCCTCGGGGCCGGGCAGCGATCCGGTAAGGGTGAGATGAAAGCGGAATTCCTCCATCACATACGGATATCCCCAGCGCGCCAGCAGCGCCTCCTGCCGCGGGCTGAGCCCGGCCGCCTGACGGCGGGCGATCTCGTCCGGGCCGGGCGGGGCGCGGAAGCTGTCGAGTCCGCGCACCACCTCGCCGGCCAGTGCCGCCAGTGCCGTCGTGTCGCCCTCGGGCGTCAGGGCGAGGAAGCCGCCGAGCCGGTGCAGACCGAGGCCGTCGAGCGTCACCGCCGGCAAGGTCGCCGCCAGATCGCTCATCGCGCCGTGCAGCGCCTCGATCCCCGTGCCCTCTGCCAGCCGGAAGGGCGGCTTGATCGTGCCGTGGAAGCCGTATTTGCGCGGCGTCGCGGTCAGTTCGGAGATCGGCCGCGGCAGGCCGGGCAGCTCGGGATGGGCGACCTCTGCGCCCTCGACCGGGTCCCAGCCCAGCCAGCCGGCGCCGAAATCGGCCAATTGCCCCGGCGGCGGGGCGTAATAGATTGCGTAGCGGCGAAAACCTTCCATGCGGCCGTCCCTATCCGGCTTTCGTCACATCCCGGTGACAAAGATACTGCATACCGCGCGCAGACTGAAGGAACCACCCATGACTGAGACCATTCTCGCCAATGCCACGCTCGTGCTGCCGCGTGAAACCCGGCGCGGCGCGCTGCGCATTGCCGAAGGCCGGATCACCGCGATCGAGGAAGGCACCAACGTGCCGCCCGGCGCGGTCGACCTTGAAGGCGACCTGCTCGCGCCCGGCCTGATCGAGCTGCATACCGACAACCTCGAACGCCATATCCAGCCCCGGCCGCGGGTCAGCTGGCCGCATCAGGCGGCGATCATCGCCCATGATGCCGAGTTGGCCGGCACCGGCATCACCACCGTCTTCGACGCGCTGCGGGTCGGCTCGGTGGTGTCGAACGGGCGCGAGGATTACGGCGAATACGCCCGCTCGCTGGCCAACGAGATCCTTGACATGCGGGCCCGCGGGGCGCTGCGGATCAGCCATTTCCTGCACCTGCGGGCCGAGGTCTGCTCGGAAACCCTGATCGCGGAGCTGGCGAAATTCGGTCCCGAGGACCGGATCGGCATCGTCAGCCTGATGGATCACACGCCGGGCCAGCGCCAGTTCCGCGACATCTCCAAGCTGCGCGACTACGTGCGCGGCAAGCACGGCATGTCCGAGGACGATTTCCAGCGCCATGTCGCCAGCCAGCAGGCCCTGCGCGAACGGCTGGGCGCGGCGCACGAGGCCGCCGCCGTCGCCGAGGCGCGGCGCTTCGGGGCGGTGCTGGCCAGCCATGACGACACGTTGCGCGAGCATGTCGAGGTCTCGGCCGGCCACGGCATCCGGCTGGCCGAGTTCCCGACCACCGTCGAGGCGGCCGAGGCCTGCCGCGTCGCCGGCATCGCGGTGATGATGGGGGCGCCGAACCTGATCCGGGGCGGCTCGCATTCCGGCAATGTCGCCGCTGCCGAGCTGGCCGAGAAGGACCTGCTCGACATCCTGTCGTCGGATTACGTCCCCGCCGCGCTGCTCTCGGCGGCGGTGCTCTTGGGCGATATCTGGGACGACCGGGCGCGCGGCTTTGCCACCGTGACCGCGGCCCCGGCCGCCGCCACCGGCCTGACCGATCGCGGCCGGATCGCTCCCGAGATGCGCGCCGACCTGATCCGCCTGACCCTGCTCGAAGGCACCCCGGTGGTGCGCGAGACCTGGGTCCAGGGCCGCCGGGTCGCCTGATTTTCCTCCAACGCTAGGCCCTCAACCTCAAGGACTGCGAAATGCACGACGCCTTCACCGCTCCCGGCCGCTTCTGGCGGGGCAACCTGCACACCCATTCGACCCGCTCGGACGGAGTTCTCGAGCCCGAGGAGGTGATCCGCCGCTACAAGGCCGAGGGCTATGACTTCCTCGCCCTGACCGACCATTTCATCGGGCTGTGGAACTACCCGATCACCGACACGACCGGCTTCCGCGACGGTGATTTCACCACCATCCTTGGCGCCGAGCTGCATTCCGGCGCGATGGCGAATGGCGAGCTGTGGCACATCCTCGCCGTCGGCCTGCCGGCCGATTTCGCCCCCGGCAACGCGCCGCATTTCCTGCCCGTCGAAGATCAGGAAACCGGCCCCGAGATCGCCGCCCGCGCGGTCGAGGCCGGCGCCTTCGTCGCCATCGCCCACCCGCAATGGTCGGGGCTGACGCTCGCCGACGCCCGCAGCCTCGACAGCGCCCACGCGGTCGAGATCTACAACCACGGCTGCGCCGAGGGCTGCGACCGGCCGGACGGGGCGGCGATCGCCGATCTGTTGCTGAGCGAGGGCCGCAAGCTGAGCCTGATCGCCACCGACGACGCCCATTTCTCGGAGCCCGACCATTTCGGCGGCTGGGTGATGGTGAAGGCCGAGCAGAACAGCCCCGAGGCGTTGCTCGAGGCGCTCAAGGCGGGGCAGTTCTATTCCAGCCAGGGGCCGGAGCTGCGCAGCGTCCGGATCGACGACAAGGCGGTCGAGGTCGAGTGTTCGGCGGCGCGCTCGGTGATCATCCAGGGCGTGGGCACGGGCGCCAAGGCGGTGCACGGCACTTCGCTGACCCGGGCGCGGGTGCCGCTGGACCGGCTGGGCGACTCGCCCTGGGTCCGGGTGACGGTCATCGACAGTGCCGGGCGCCGGGCCTGGTCGAATCCCTATTGGCGGTGACGGGGCGGAAAGCCTCGGTGGAAGGCCGGTCAGGCGGAGGATCGCGCCCGCCCTGGCGGGCGGGGTCGGGCGCGCTCCGGGCCGCTGGGCGGTCCGGAGATGGGCGATGGCTGTCAAGCGATGGCCGGGGCGCGATCTCCGGAAGTGGCCGGCACCGGCGCCGAAGGTTCAGAACCGCAGCAGGTTGCGCGGCTCGCCCTCGCGCAGGGCCGCCAGCAGCTCGGCCAGCGCCTCGGCCCCGCCCGCGGGCAGCTTGGAGAGGAAATGGGCCGCGTTGTCCTCGGCCACCGGCGTCGCCTTGTCGACCAGCGCCTTGCCCGCCTCCGTCAGCGCCACCCGGGTCGTCCGCCGGTCTGTCGTGCCGCCGTGACGGTCGAGCCAGCCCGCCGCCTCCATCTGGCGCAGCGCGCGCGAGGTGGCGGTGCGGTCGGTGCCGATGAACTCGGCGATTTCCGAGGGCCGGGTCAGCCCCTCGACTTGAACCGCCAGCAGGATACACCATGTCATGCGGCTGAGCCCGAGCCGCCGCAGCCCGTCCTCGAGCCGCCGTTCCTGCAGGCGCGAGGTCAGGGTCAGCTGGTAGAGCAGCGAGGCGTGGAGGCGGTAGCCCTGGGACATTCCGACTGTCTGGGCGATCGGCAGGATCAAGTCAATCCGGCGGGGCCGGCGGATTGACACGTTGCATAAACCGCCGGCCTGGGCGATTCTGCGCCCTTCAGGAGGACCCCAGATGATCGCAGCCATTCTGTTCGACAAGGACGGCACCCTTTTCGACTTCCACGCCACGTGGGGCAACTGGGCCACGACCCTGCTGCTCGAGCTTTCCGAGGGCGATGCCGACCGGGCCCAGGTGCTGGGCGAGGCGCTGGGCTTCGACTTCGCGGAGAACCGCTTCGCGCCGGACAGCCCGGTTATCGCCCATACGCCGGAACAGGTCGCCGCGGCGCTGCTGCCGCTGATGCCAGGCAAGACCCCGGCGGCGCTGGTGGCACAGATGAACGCGATGTCGGCCGGCACGCCGCAGGTGCCGCCCTTGCCGCTGGCGCCGCTGCTGGACGAGCTGCGTGGCCGCGGCCTCAAGCTGGGCGTGGCGACCAACGACGCCGAGGAGGCCGCCCGCGCCAATCTCGACAGCGCCGGGGTGGCGGCGCAGTTCGACTTCGTCGCCGGCTTCGATTCCGGCCATGGCGGCAAGCCGCATCCGGGCATGCTGCTGGCCTTCGCCGACGGGCTCGGGCTCGACCCGGCCCGGGTGGTGATGGTCGGCGACAGCCGCCACGACCTGGTTGCCGGCCGCGCCGCCGGGATGCGCGCCGTCGCCGTGCTTACCGGGGTTGCCAGCGAGGAGGAACTGGCGCCGCTGGCCGAGGCGGTGCTGCCGCATATCGGCCATCTGCCCGGCTGGCTCGACGCGCTCGGCCGCGCCGAACCGGCGGAAACCGTCGCCGGCTAGGGGGCATCCCGGGCCGGATTCGGGCGGGTATCTCAAAAACGACCGAATTCGTCGCGAACACTCAACTGGCATCGCGCCGCAGGCCTCAGATTAGACCGGCGATGGCCGGAACAGGGCCGCAAGCCGGGAGACGACGCGATGAACGAACAGACGGGCCGCAGGCGCCGCGCCGGGGGACGGGCGGGCCACCAGACGCGCGCCGGCCACCACGCCATCGACCAGATGCCGTGGCGCATCCCCGTCAATCCCGACCGCCCGACCGAGCCGCTGGACGCCGACGGCGTCCAGGCGATCCATCGCGGCACGATGCGGATCCTGTCCGAGATCGGCATCGAGTTCCTCAATCCCGAGGCCTGCGACCTCCTCAGGCAGGCCGGCTGCAAGGTGACCGGCACCAATGTCCGCATGGACGAGGATTTCGTCATGGAGATGGTGCGCCGGGCTCCGGGCCCGTTCACCATCACCCCGCGCAACCCCGACCGGGCGGTGACCGTCGGCGGCAAGCACATGGTCTTCGTCAACGTCTCCTCGCCGCCCAACGCCTGGGACATGGAGCGCGGCAAGCGGCCGGGCGACTTCGCCACCTTCCAGGAATTCATCAAGCTGACGCAGTATTTCAACTGCATCCACGTCGCCGGCGGCTACCCGGTCGAGCCGATCGACATCCACCCGTCGATCCGCCACCTCGACTGCCTCGCCGAGAAGCTGATCATGACCGACAAGGTCGTCCATGCCTATTCTCTGGGCAAGGAACGGGTCGAGGACGTGATGGAGATGACCCGGCTCGCGGCCGGTCTGAGCCACGAGGAATTCGAGGCCGAGCCGCGGATGTATACCAACATCAACTCGGTCTCGCCGCTCAAGCACGACTTCCCGATGCTCGACGGCGCGATGCGGCTGGCGCGGCGCGGCCAGCCGGTGATCGTCACGCCCTTCACCCTGGCCGGCGCGATGGCGCCGGTGACGATGTCGGGCGCGGTGGCGCTCAGCCTGGCCGAGGCGCTGGCGGCGGTCGCGCTGCTGCAATACATCAAGCCGGGCTGCCCGGTCGGCATCGGCACCTTCACCTCGAATGTCGACATGAAGTCGGGCGCCCCGGCCTTCGGCACCCCGGAATACATGCGCGCGACGCAGATGACCGGCCAGCTTGCCCGCTACTACGGGCTGCCGATGCGCGCCTCGGGCGTCTGCGCCGCCAACGTGCCCGACGGGCAGGCGATGTGGGAGACCTCGAACTCGCTCTGGTCCGCGGTCTCCTCGGGGGCGAACTTCGTCTACCACGCCGCCGGCTGGCTCGAGGGCGGGCTGATCGCGTCGCCCGAGAAATTCGTCATGGATTGCGAAATCCTGCAGATGATCCAACGCTACTTCGAGGAACAGACCTTCGCCACGACCGAGGACGACATCGCCCTGGACGCGATCCGCGAGGTCGGCTCGCAGGGGCATTTCTTCGGCTGCCAGCACACCCAGGAACGCTATGCCACCGCCTTCTACCAGCCCTTCGCCAGCGACTGGCGCAACTACGAGGCTTGGATGGCCGATGGCGGGGTCTGGACCCAGGAGCGGGCGCATCGCCTCTACAAGGCGATCCTGGCCGATTTCGAACCGCCGGCGATGGACGAGGACAACAAGGCGGCGCTGATGGAATTCGTCGCCCGGCGCAAGGAAGAGGGCGGCGCCCCCACCGATTTCTGATCCACCCATTCCCGCGGCGGGAATTTCCCTGCCCGAGTGCAGGGTTGCAGGGTTGCATCCGTCGTCGCACCGTGATCGCCGGGCGCCGGCGAGAGTCTGGCGCTCGCCGCCTGCCGGGACTAGTCTGCCGATCGGGGGACTGAAGGGGAGACAGCCTTGGCACGAGAGATCGGACGCGTCGCCGGCATGCGGTTGTTCCTGGCGCTGGCCGGGGCCGGCGGCGGGCTGAGCTTCTACCTGCTGGTCGATGTCTTCGACCGCACCGTGGTCGAGCCGCGCCTGCACCTGTTCCTCTCGGCCTTCGCGGCCGTGTTCTTCGGCGCATTGCTGGCGCTGGCCGGGCCGCTGCGGGTCGTCCGCGCCATCGTCTCGGCGCTGGTGCTGGCGGCGCCGGCGGCGGGATTGCTGCTCTGGGCCAGCGCCCGTTTCGCCGATCCGGCGCAGCTGATCCACGCCCCCGAGTCGATGCTGGCGGGGTTCCTCCTCGCCGCCCTGCCGCTGCCCTACCTGATCGCCGCCGCCGGGCCCGAGGGCTGGCGCCACTACCCGACGCTGTTCAGCCAGTCCTGGAGCATCGTCGTGCGCTATGCCGCCGCCTGGCTGTTCGTCGGCGTCGCCTGGGTCGTCGTGACGCTCTCCGACGCGTTGTTCGGCCTCGTCGGGCTGCACGTGATCCACGACCTGCTCGAGATCGACGCGGTGCCCTTCGTCTTCAGCGGCTTCATCCTCGGCCTCGCGCTGGCGGTGATCAACGAGCTGTCGGATTATGTCTCGCCCTTCCTCGTGCTGCGCCTGCTGCGGCTGCTCCTGCCGGTGGTCACGGTCGTGGTCGCGGTCTTCCTGCTGGCCCTGCCGCTGCGCGGCCTGACCGACCTGTTCGGCCAGCTCTCGGTGGCGACGACGCTGCTGATGATGGCGGTGGCGGCGGCGACGCTGATCTCGACCGCGCTCGACGAGAGCAATTCCGAGGCGGTGCGCCACCCGGTGATGCTGGTCTCGGTCCAGGCGCTGGCACTGATGCTGCCGGTGCTGGCGGGGCTGGCGGGCTGGGCGATGTGGCTGCGGGTCGGGCAATACGGCCTCACCCCGGCGCGGATTGCCGGCGTCACCGGTTCCGGGCTGGTGCTGGTCTACGGCCTGCTCTACGCCGTCTCGGTGCTGCTGCGCGGCCGCTGGATGGTGCGGATCCGGCGCGGCAACACGGTGATGGCGCTGGCGGTGATCGCGCTGGCCGCGCTGTGGCTGACGCCGTTGTTCAATGCCGAGGAAATCTCGGCCCGCAACCAGCTTGCCCGCTACACCTCCGGCGAGGTCGGCGCCGACCGCATCGACCTGGCCAGCCTGCAGGACCGGCTCGGCCTGGCCGGCGCGGCGGCGCTGGAGCAGTTGCGGGCACTGTCCCAGACCGAGGGCCATGACGCCCTGCGCGCCCGGCTCGAACAGTTCGACAACGCCCCGTTGCGCCCAGGCCAGCCGCTGACCGCGGGCGATGCCGAGCGGCTGCGCGCCCAGCTCAGGGAGCTGCTGCCGCTGCGCCCCGAGGACGGGGCCGGACTGCGCGACGCCGTGCTGGCGGCGGCGGCGCCCGAGGACCTGCGGACCTGGCTGACCGCCTGCCGCCGGCCGCTGCCCGACGGCCGCCCGGGCTGCGTGCTGGTCGCGGGCGATTTCCTGCCAGATCATCCCGGCTCCGAGGCGCTGCTGTTCTACCGCGACGCCACCGGTTTCCTGCGCATCGACGCCTTCTCGCCGGAGGGCGACGGCACCGCCATCGGCCGTCCGGCGACGACCGAGCTGACCCGGCTCGGCACCGGCGGCGAACCGGCCGCGGCCACCCTGGCGCGCCTGCTCGACGGCCGTTTCACCATCGGCCCGGCGGCCCTCAATGCGCTGCGGCTGGAAGAGCGGCAATTTCTCATTCTGCCCTAGCGCATATCCCGGTCCCATTCGGACTTTGTTAACCCCCCGGACCTAAGCTGACGCGCAAAAAGGGCGAACAGGCAAATGGACGGGTAACATGCACGGCCTCATCAACCGATCGATTCAGTGTTTTCTTCGAGATGCTTACGGGCAGGACCGGTGGCGCTGCGTGGTGCAGGCGGCGCAGCTGGACGTCGACAGTTTCGAGACGATGCTGCATTACGACGACGCGGTGACCGAGGCGCTGCTCGACGCCGCGGCCGCGGTGCTCGGCCGCCCGCGCGAGACGGTGCTCGAGGATCTGGGCACCTATCTGGTCTCCCATCCCAACCTCGAACCGCTGCGCCGGCTGCTGCGCTTCGGCGGGGTCTGCTTTCTCGATTTTCTCCGTTCGCTCGATGACCTGCCGGGGCGCGGCCACCTCGCCGTGCCCGATCTCGACCTGCCGCAGCTCGAGCTGATCGAGCGCGGCGGCGGCCAGTTCACCCTGCTGTGCCGTGGTGGGCCGGCCGGCGCTGTCCATGTCCTGGTCGGGGTGCTGCGGGCGATGGCGGACGATTACGGCGCGCTGGTGCTGCTCGATCATTCCGGGCGCGAGGGTGGTGCCGAGGGCGGGGCCGAGACGATCTCGATTCACCTGCTCGATCACAGCTTCGCCGAGGGTCGGCACTTCGCGCTTGCCGCGGGGAACTGAGGCGATGACTCAGGGGCGGGGACCAAAGCGGACGGCGAAGGCGGCGGCGCCCGGGGACCGGCGCAGGCGGCCGGAGCCGCCGGAACGGGATGCGGGGAAAGCGGTGGCCCCGGCGGTGGAAAGCGCCGCCGCGAAGGGCGGCGTCGATGCCGCCGGCGGGCTTTCAGGGCCGGAGGTGCTGAAGATCGAGGCGCCGGCGCTGGCGCAGCTGATGCCGATGTTCCTGTGGCTCGACGCCGCCGGCGGCATCCGCGCCGCCGGGCCGACCCTGGCCAAGCTGTTGCCGGCCGGCTGCATCGCCGCCGCTCCGTCGCCGGCCGGCAGCTTCTTCGATCTGTTCGAGCTGCGGCGGCCGCGCGGCATCGCCGACATGGCGGCCTTGCTGCACCAGGCCGGCACCCGGCTGCACCTGCGCTTGCGGCAGGGGCCGGGCACCGGATTTCGCGGGTTGGCCATGCCGCTGGCCGAGGACCAGGGGGCACTGGTCAACCTGTCCTTCGGCATCTCGGTGGCCGAGGCGGTGCGCGCCCACGGCCTGACCGACGCCGACTTCGCCCCGACGGACCTGACCGTCGAGATGCTCTATCTCGCCGAGGCCAAGAGCGTGGTGATGGGCGAGCTGCACGATCTCAACCGCCGGCTGCAGCAGGCCAAGCTGACCGCCGAGGAGCAGGCGCTGACCGACACGCTGACCGGGTTGGCCAACCGGCGCGGCTTCGATCAGGTGCTCGAGGGGCTGCTGCGGGCCGAAGTCGATTTCGGGCTGATGCATCTCGATCTCGACCGCTTCAAGCAGGTCAACGACAACTTCGGCCATGCCGCCGGCGACCACGTCCTGCGTGTCGTCGCCCGCCGGCTGGGCAGCGAGGTCCGGGCCGGCGACACCATTGCCCGGATCGGCGGCGACGAATTCGTGGTCCTGTTCCCCGGCCCGATCCATATCGACCGGCTGACGGGCATCGCCCGACGCATCATCACCCGGCTGTCGCAGCCGATCGATTGCCTGGGCACGCCCTGCCGGGTCGGCGCCAGCGTCGGCCTCACCGTCTCGCCCTTCTATGACCGGCCCGAGCCGCTGCGGATGATGGACGATGCCGACCGCGCGCTCTACGCCTCCAAGCACGGTGGCCGGGGCCGGGTCACGGTCTGGTCCGAGGCTCTGGTGGCGGGGCCGGCGCCGGTCCGGGAGGGTGATGGCACCGGCGCCTAGCCGAACAGGATCAGGTGCGACCGGGCGATCGCCCAGAGCGCCGCCAGCACGAACAGCCCGAAGCCGGCCAGCGACCACAGCAGCTGGCGCCGCATCAGCCCGGGCAGCCGGTCGGACAGGCTGGGGATGCGGGCGAAGGGTTGCAGCATCCCGGCGCCCAGCCCGAGCGCGGTGCCCAGGAACAGCGGCACGTAGAGGGCGTAGCCGTAATAGCCGTATTCCGGCTTGAGGATGCAGAACGGGCAGTGGTGGTTCGGGTTCTCGTAGACATAGAGCGAGATCGTCGCGACCACCGCGGTCAGCCCGGCGGCGAAGAACAGCGCCGAGCAGGCGGCGTAGAGCGCATAGCCCTTGCGCCGGACCAGCGCCGCGACACCGCTGAGCAGCACCGCCGCCCCGGCCGCGCCCAGCAGCCAAAGCGCGGTGCCCGAGCCGACCGAGGCCATCTGGTTGGCAAGGTTGGGATTGTTCGGCGTGAACAGCTTGGAGCAGCAGGAGGTGATGACGTCGGTGCGCAGGTTGAGGAAATAGGCCAGTTCCAGCGCGCCGTCGGCCAGCACCAGCGGCAGGATCGCCAGCAGCGCGGCGTATTTCACCCGGGTCAGCGGGTAGTCGCGGCCGATCCGGTCGGCGCGGTCGAGGATCAGCCACAGGGTGGCGGCGAAGAACACCGCGATCTTGAGGTAGAGCGCCGGGAAACCGTATGGGTTGACGTTCAGCGTCCCCACCGCGCACATCGCGCCGACGAACAGCGTCGCCATCCGGTCGGCGTTGAAGACGAACAGCAAGAGCGCCGCCAGTTCGGCGATCATCACCGCGCCGAACAGGGTCGAGACCAGCTCGGTCGTGCGCTCCAGGCGCAATTGCGCCCGGCTCATATTGGCCAGATCCCAGTGCCGCAGCACCCGGAGCGCGAAGCCGCTGCTCCATAGCGCGGTCACGGCGGCCAGGGTGGCGACCAGCAGCAGGGCGAGGATCGGGGTCTGGAAGATCACGCGAATTCCCCCGTGATCGCGCCGTCACGCAGCTCGACCACGGCGTCGACCCCCTCGGCGCCCCAGATTCGCGGGTCGTGGCTGGTGATCACCACGGTCCGGCCGGCCGCGCGTTCGGCGGCGACGATCTCGAGGAAGCGCTCGGTCAGGGCGGTGTCGAGATTGGCGGTCGGCTCGTCGGCGATCAGGATCGGCGGGTCGTTGATCAGGGCGCGGGCGATGGTGGCGCGCTGGGCCTCGCCGCCCGAGAGGTATTCGACCGGGCTGTCGGCGCGGGGACCGAGGTCGAGCGCGTCGAGATGTTCCAGCGCCCGGGCCCGGACCGCGGCATGTTCCAGCCCCAGCGGCGCGGCGGGCAGCATGACGTTCTCCAGCACGCTCAGCCCGCGGATCAGGTTGAAGCGCTGGAAGACGAAGCCGAAAGTGGTGCGGCGCAGCTCGGTGAGGAATTTCTCGGGCAGGCCCGAGACCAGTTCGCCATCGAGATGGACCCGGCCCGAGGTCGGCCGCGCCATGCAGGCGATCAGCGACAGCAGCGTCGTCTTGCCCGAGCCGCTGGGGCCCTTGAGCACGGTGACGGCGTTGCGGGCGATCGTCAGGTCGATGCCGCGCAGGGCCTGCACCTCGTTCGGGCGGCCCTCGTTGTAAAGCTTGGTGACGGCGGTCAGGGTGATCATCCGGGTCTCCTCAGCGCATGATCGCGTCGGGATCGGCCGAGGCGGTGCGCCAGATCGGCACCAGCGTCGCGGCCATGTAGGGCAGGGTGGTCAGCAGGGCCAGGGTGGTCAGCTGCAGTGCGTCGATCTGCGGGGTGAGCGGGAAGTCGGGATAGATCACCGCCCAACCCTTGAGCACCGGCGCCAGCCCGGCGCCGGAGAAGACGAAGACGTGGATATAGGCGGCGGCGGTGCCAAGCAGGAAGGCGCCGACCGAGACCAGCCCGCCCTCCCACAGCTTCATCGCGATCACGTCGCTCGTGTTCCAGCCGACCGCCTTGAGGATGCCGATCTCGCGCGCCTCCTCGGCCGACAGGCCCGAGGCCTTCTCGGCGGCGAAGATGACGAAGGCGAGCAACGCCGCCCCGGCCAGCGCCGCCAGCACGCCCTCGCGCCAGTCGAACAACTTCTGGTAGGTGCGTTCGATATCGTGGCGGGTGACGAAGCGCATCTCGGGCATCGCCTTCGAGGCCTTGTCGACGATGGTGGCGACCTCGTTCGGGTTGCGGATCTTGGCGACGACATCGGTGTAGAGGCCGGGGGCGATGCCGAAGAAGCTGCGGAAATCGTCGGCGTTCATCAGCACGAGGTCCGAGGTCATCAGCGCCGAGTCGCGCTTGAAGGTGCGGCTGACGGTGAATTTCTTCAGCTCGCCGACCTGGCGGCTGAGGAAGAGCGGCGCGCCGTCCCAGGTGAAGCCGCGACTGCGCGGCACGCCTTCGCCGACCGCGACACTGCCCGGCGGCGGCATCAGCGCCGGGTCGTCGGGCACCATCACGGTGTAATTGGCGCCGTTGATCCGGTCGTAGAAATAGCCCCAGAGCCGGCCCTTGGCCGAGGTGACGCCGCGGATCGCGGCGATCTTCTCGACCGTGTCGCCGGGGATCAGGTCCTGCCGGCCGAGCACCAGCTTTTGCACCACCAGCTCGGGCGCGCCTTCCAGCACCTGCGTCGTCTCGTGCCGCAACGACGAGGCGAAGAACATCGCCGAGGCGAGGGCGAAGACGACCAGCGCGTAGATCAGCACGAGGGCGATGTTCTTGACCCGGCGGCGGGCGAGGGCGGCGAGGGTGTAATCGGCCAGCGCGCGTTGGCGGCGGAACCAGGGGATCATCGGGCAGGCTCCTTGTCGGAGAAACTCAGGGTTCCGGAGGCGGGCAGGGCGGGGACCGGCACGATGCTGGCTGAGGGGAAGTGATCGAAGGCCAGCGGGTGGTCCTGGAAGGCCGAGTTGAGGTCGGCCAGCGCCGGGTTGCGGGTATAGCGCGCCTCGGTGAACAGGGCGGTGTCGGTCAGGCCGAGGGCGCGGACGATCGCGCGTTCACGCTCGAGCCGGGCGGCGCCGGCGGGGGCGGTGAGCCAGGCATGGCCCAGCTCTCCCGCCAGCGCCGCGGCCAGCACGGCCAGCCCGAGGAAGACCGGGCCCGACCGTCGTTGCGGTCGCAGTCTCACTCGAAGCGCCCGGCGTCGAGGCCGGCCAGCATCTTCGGCGTCACCTCGGCGAAATGGACCAGCTTCTTGCCGGCATGGTCCTTGATGAAATCGGCCGCGTCGGCATCGTTCATCAGCGGCACCAGCTCATGCCCCATCGGGCCGAGCACGTCCGAGCCGAGGACATAGATCGCCTGCCGGGCATCGACCAGCTTGAGGCCGTAATACTCGGTCACGCCCATGCCGGTGATCCGCTCGAGGCTGTAGCCGGGGGCGTATTTCTCGAGGTCGGCGAGGTATTTGAAGAAATCCTTCGGGCCATCGAAATGGTCCGCCTTGCCGTCGTCATATTGCACGGTGGTGACCCATTCGGGGTACTTGGCGACGAACATGCCGCAGACCGGGCAGGTGTCGCGCGGGCCGGGCGGCGGCAGGGTGACCTGCGCCGCATCGGCGCGGGCCATGCGCAGGCCGGAGCCGAGGCCGAGCGCGGCAATGCCGGCCAGCATCCGCCCCAGCACCTGCCGCCGCGAGGCGGGCGAGGAATGATTGCACATCCTGTATCCTTTCACTGGAAACGCGCCCCGGGCGGATCGGGTCGCCCGGGGCGGCTGCGGCGCGGCCGCCGGCTCAGTCGCCGGCGCGGGCGCGGCGTTCGGCCCGGCGCTTGCGGATGTTGATCGTGTCCCGGGCCATGTCGGCATAGGCGGCAACCAGCGCGTCGTCAAAGCTGACCAGCAGCGCCTTCCCGCCGGCGGCGGCCTCGGCCTTGGCCCTGTCGGTATAGGCCCATTTCGAGGTCTTGGTCATGGTGCCCGGCTTTTCGGGATCGACGACATAGGTCATGGCGGCGGTATCGGCGAGCGGCTTGACCTTGCCCTCGGCCCCGGCATCGCCGGCATAGATCGTGCGCGGGCCGCGATCCATGTTCAGCGCCAGCGAGATCGCCGCGCAATGCAGCGAGCAGGTGCCGTCGACCGTGTCGTCGTCATAGACGATCAGGTGCCGGGTCTGGCTGAACATCTTGCGCATCATGCCGCAATAGGGGCAGCGCGGATATTTCTCGAACTCGTTTTCCAGCGGCTTGGGGTCGGGCTTGAGAAAGCGGGCGAGGCCGTTCTCGGCGGTCCATTCCCAAGGCATCTTGGGCATCGCCATCTCGGCCTGGGCGGTGCCCGCGGCGGTGGCGGTGGCGACCATGCCGATCGAGCTGGTCATGAGGAAATCGCGACGTTTCATCTGTCTATCCTGTGTGCATGCGCCGGCCGCTCCGCTTTCGGGCGCCTGGGCGTCGGGTGAAGTGGGATCGAAGGCGATCCGGCCGGAACGGCCCGGCCCCGGCGGGGGCAGGCACGGTGAGGCGAATCGCGAAGGGACGCGATCAGGCGACAGGCGGCGCCCGGATCGGCGTGGCCTTGGCCCTGCGCAGCACCACGACCGCGGCTTCCCGAAGGGACGGGACGGGAAGCGCGATCAGGTGGGCGGCGAAGACCGGAACGGCCACGCCTTGGGGAGAGTCGAAGCTGCCCATGGCCGCGCTGGCGCAGACCGGGCAGGAATGTCCGGCCTGGCCCGAGCCATCCTGTGGCCCGTCGACGCGGCGGCCGTCCGGGGTCATGTAGACGATGCCTTCGCCGGTGCAGACCTGGAGCAGGCCGAGCCGTTCGCCGGGCGCGGCCAGGCCGGTGCCGGCGACGGCACTGGCGCCGATGTGATCGGTGAAGAGAAGCACCTGCAGCAGCATCGCGAACAGGGCGACGCCGCGGCCCGAGACCAGCTTGCGCAGCAGTCGCGACGGCATGGCCCGGCCGCGCGGCCGGAGCGGTCGCGGTGCGGGGCGGGCGGGGCGCCCGTGATGCGGTTGCGCTGGTCTCATTCCCCCTCTCATAGCCGTGAACGATAGCGATGGATTTGACATTGCTCAATTTCCGATCAGCCGGCGAACATGCGACCATGTGACCGGGCAGGCGCTGCTCACGGGATCGTGAGGTTGGCCGCGTTGAGCGCCGCCCGGCCCCCGGGCTATCCTGCCGCGCCGCTCTGGCGCAGCGGGCGAGGGAGAGGGACTTGGCACGGCGGGGCAGGATGATCTGGACGGTGGGCGCGATGCTGGCCGCGGGACCGGCTTCGGCCGCGCCGGCGGCCCCCTCCGCCGCGTCCTGGGGTTTCAATCCCCTGCTGCTGGCGCTGCTGGCCGGGGCCGGCTGGCTCTACATGGCCGGTGTCGATCGCCTAGCGGCGCGCAAGCGGCCGGTAGCGGCCTGGCGCCAGACCCTGTTCTATGCCGCGCTGGTGCTGATCTATGCCGCGCTGCAATCGCCGCTCGACCGGATGGCCGAGCATCAATACTGGCTCCACGCCGTGCAGCAGCTGATGCTGCGCGTCGCCGGACCGATGCTGATCGCGCTGTCGGCCCCGGTTTCGGCGCTGCTGGCCGGGCTGCCGGGGCAGGGGCGCCGGCGCCTCGCCCGGGCCCTGCCGCATCGCGGGGCGCCCAAGCGGGCGCTGCGGGCGCTGGCCCGGCCGCTGCCGGCATCGGCGCTGTTCATCCTGACGCTTTATTTCTGGGCCCTGCCGCCGGTGCAGAACGCCGCCCTGCGCCACGTCCCGCTGCATATCGCGCTCAATCTCAGCGCCTTCGCCACCGGCCTGCTGTTCTTCCTCACCCTGTTCGACCCGCGCGACCCGCCGGTCGCCGCGCCGCACGGCCGGCGCCAGATGATGCTGATCGGCGCCAGTTTCGGCCAGATCCTGATCGGCGCGGCGATGACGCTGAAGCCGATGGTGGTCTATCCCGCCTATGACCGGGCCTTCGGCATGGCAGCCAAGGCGGACGAGGCGACCGGCGGTTTCCTGATGTGGACGCCGACCTGCCTGATCCTGCTGGCCGCGATCATGCTGGTGGTGGTGCAGTGGAACGGCGCCGAGGCGCGGCGCTGGGCCAGGGCGCAGCGCGGCGGGTTGTCGAATTCCGAGATCATGGCGCTGATGCCGCAGACCGCCGAGGAACTGTGGATGGTGGCCGGGCCGAAGAACCGCCGGCTGGCCTTCAGCCTGTCGGCGATCCCGCTGGTGCTGTTCATGCTGGTCTTCGCCATCGTCGAGACGGTGCGCATCCTCGGCTGAGCCATTCCCGGCCGACGCGGCGGAGCGCGCGGGCTATTCCGCCGCCGGGCTCGGGCAGAGCTCGGCCCGCAGCCGCCGGCAGTCTTCCAGCAACCAGCGCTCGCCCCGCTCCAGCTCGGCCTCCAGCCGGGCCAGGTCGGGGGCGAAGCCGGCGGTTTCGGGCCGGGCCAGCGCGGTGCGGGCGAAAAGCATGCGGAAGGTCGGCAGCATGAAGCTGAAGCCGTGGCCCTCCAGCGCCTCGCTGCCGGTGCGGAAGCTTTCGGCCCCGTCGGCGCCGCGTCCCTCGGCGATCAGCCCGATACCGTCCAGAACCGTCGCCACCAGGCGCCAGAAGCCCAGCCCGTGATCCTCTGCGAGGGTTGCCAGCCGGGCGCGATGGGTCGCGAAACCGTCCCAATCGGCACGGATCGCCGCCGGCAGGGCGGCGCCGAAGGTCAGGGTGTGGCACAGGGTGTGGACATGCCGGTTGGCCTCGGCCGCGGCCAGCGCCCGGCCGATCGCCTCCGTCGCGGTGCTGTCCGAGGCCTCGAACGCCTCGATCGCCGAGACGCAGCACAGCACCGTGGTGTAGTTCTCGGTCGCGCCGAAGCTGCGCAACGGCGCGGCATGGTCCTCGGGCCGGTAGCGGGCAAGGAAACGGTCGAGGTGGTGGCGCGCGGGGGCGAATTCACCGCGGAACATATAGGTCGAGCCCAGCAGCCGGTCGAGCACCATTTGCAGCACGCCCGAGCCGTCCTCGGCCGCCATCCGTTCCAGCCCGAGCGACATGTCATGGGCGGTATCGATATCGCCCCGGGCCACGAGGTCGAGCCATTGCAGGAACATCGCGTTAAAGAAGCGTTGCGGATCGTCGAGCCGCTCGCTGAGCTCGACCACGCGGTCCATCACCTCGGGGCCCGAGGCGCGGTAGCCCTCGGCCCCGATCAGGGCCGGCACCATGGCCAGCAGGGTGTCGGCCTCGAACCGGTCGCACCAGTCGGCATCGGGGATGGCGGGCAGCAGGGCGAGGGCGCGGCGGTAGAGCGCCACGGCCTCGGCATCGGCGGATTGCGCCGCGGCGTTGCGGCCGGCCTCGGCCCAGGTCTCGGCGGCTTCGACGAGGCGTTCGGCCCGTTCGAGGTGATCGGCCATCACCGTCGCCGGCACCTCGATGCCGCGCTTGGACCGCGCCTTCAGCACCTTGACGATGGCATCGTGGATGCGGCGCCGGTCGCGCAGCAGGATCATGTCATAGGCGCATTCGCGCACCATCTGGTGGCGGATCACCAGCCGGTCCTCGCGGCCGTCGCCGCTGCCGTGGCGCAGCTGGCCGAAGCCGGCCTCGACCAGTTCGGCCAGCGCGCTGTCGAAGGCGCCGGGGCCGGGCCACAGGTCGCGCAGCATCGAGACCGGGCTGGCGCGGCCGTAGCTTGCGGCGAGGCGCAGCAGCGGCCGGCCGGCGCGGAGGCGGTCGATCCGGGCCTGCAGGCTCTGATGCAGGCTGGCCGGGATCACCTCGAGCCGATCCGGCGAAGCCGGGGCGTTGCCGGCGGCGTCCGGCGACGCCACCAGCCGGTCGCGCATCTCGCAGCCCAGTTCCTCGGCGAAGATCGGCACGCCGTCGGCACGCCGGGTCAGGGCCGTGACCAGGGCTTCCTGCCCCTGAGAGGCCATGCCCATGGCATTGCGGATCAGGTCGCGGGTGTGATCGGGCGACAGGGCGGTGAGCGCGATCCGCTGGACCGGCAGCCGCGCGTCGTTCCACAGCGGGTCGAGCGGCGGCCGGCTGGTGACGATCAGCAGCAGACCGGGCCGCGGCCGGCTCAGCAGTTCCGCCACCACCGCGGCGGTCGAGGGGTCGGCCCAGTGCATGTCTTCGAGCCAGACCACATGCGGCGCGCCGGCGCCGCCATCGGCCAGCCCGGCGGCCAGCGCCCCGATGCGCCGGGCGCGCTGGCGCCGGCGGTCGTTCGGGGTGGCGCCGGCGGGCTCTCCGGCCGGCAGGCGGGCCGCTTCCGGCAGCGCGTCGCCCCGGCCGCTGAAGGGGTGGAAGGGCGTGTCCTGGCCATGCGGGGCGCAGGCGAAGCGCCGCACGGTGGTGCCCTCTGCGACCAGGCCCTCGGTGAACTCGTGCACCAGCCGCGACTTGCCCATCCCGGCCTCGCCGGTGACCAGCACCAGCCCGCCGGCGCCGTCCCGCACCCGCTCCCAGGCGCTGGCGAGGGCGGCGCGCTCTGCGGTGCGGTTGACGAAGCGGGCGCGGCCGGGCCGCGCGGCGGCGGCGGTGTCGGCGGCAAGGCGGCCGGTCACGGCGAAGAGCGGCACCGGCGCCTCGATCCCCTTCAGCGGCTGCGGCCCGAGCGGGCGCAGGCGGAAGCCGTCGCGCACCAGCGCCCCGGTGGCCTCGGCGATGACGATGCCGCCGGGTTCGGCCGCGGCCTGCACCCGGGCGGCCAGGTTGACCGTGGCGCCGAAGGCGCGGCCGGTGCCGGCCGGCACGCCGGGGCGGTGGCCGTCGATGACGACCAGGCCGCTGGCGATGCCGATCCGGGCAGCCAGCGGACCGGCCTGGCCACGCAGCCGCGCCACCCCTTCCAGCGCCGCCAGCCCGGCATCGACCGCGCGCCCGGCGGCGTCCTCGATCGGGTTGGCATAGCCGAAATAGACCAGCACGCCGTCGCCGTGATACTGGGCGACATAGCCGCCGAAGCGCCGGGTCGCGGCCTCGACGGCGCGGTAGAACCTGCCGATGGTCTCGTGAAAACGTTCGGCCCCCAGCCGCTCGGCCAGGGCGGTCGAGCCGACCAGGTCGCAGAACAGCACCGTCAGGTAGCGCCGTTCGGCCAGCGCGGCATCGCTGCCGGTGCCGGCGCGCAGGGCGGCGACCCGGGCGAGGATCTTGCGGCGATGGCCCAGCGAGGCGACGCCGAGTTCCTTCAGGTCGTCCTCGGTCAGATGCGGCAGCACCTCGAAATCGATGTCGGCACGGGCGAAATTGTCGCTGTAGACGGCCAGCCCGATCTCGGCCAGCCAGGTTTCGATCGTCCAGCGCGCGGGTCCCTCTTGCGGGAGCCGCTCTCCCTCAATGGACATCGACGATCGCCTCCTTCAGGCCGTCCAGATCGGGCGGCGTCTCGCCGTCCACCAGCGGCGCGATGCTCTGCGGGTAGCGGAACAGGCCGAACGGGTCGTATTTGCTCTTCACCGCCCGCAGCGCCGGGTAGAAGTCGCCCCAGTAGTTGCGTCCGAAATCCGGATCGACCGGCCGCGGGTAGTTCTGGTAGACCTCCCCGTCCCAATGCGGTGCGACCGCCGCCTCCCAGCCGTCGATATAGGCCAGCATCTCCTTCTCCTCGGCGGCCGTGGTCCAGAACACGTCGAGGAACAGGTCGAAATCGGCGTCGCGGTGGAGGAAGGCATTGGCGCCGTTGCGCACCGCCCCGATGGCGCCGCCATAGATTTCCATATCGGCGGTGGTGTAGGGGCTGGGGCTGGCGCAGAAATACTCCATCAGCCCCTGCCAGCCATCGGCCCCGACCGGGCGGCCGATATAACGGCTCAGCTTGGCCTCGGGCGGCGGCATCGGCGTCATGTCAGCGGGAAATTCCGGCACTTCGTAGGGCTGGGTCAGCAGGGTCTCGTTGAGCTGGGTATAGGGCTGCGGCGGGTAGAGCGCCTGCATCTCGGCCCCCGCCAGCGCAAGCACCAGGGCCAGCACCGCCTCGAGCGCCTCGAGCGGGCCGCGATACATGCCGCGCATCAGGATCTGGGGCCGCTTCGGCCCGTCCTCGGGTCCCTCGAAGACCCAGATCACCTGATAGCCCAGCTCGGCCGGCGCACCCGTGCGCATGAAATTGCGCTGCAGCCAGTCCAGCGCCGCGGCCGCGTCGCGCCGGCCGGCATCGCTGTCGATCATCCAGCGGATCGAGAAGCCCGAGAAGTCGCAGCCTTCGTAGAGCCGGTAGCTGGCCTCGAGCAAGACGCCGAAATTGCTGCCGGTGCCGCCGCGCACGGCCCAGAACAGGTCGCGGTTGACCTCGCGGTCGGCATGGACGATCCGGCCGTCGGCCAGCATCACCCGTACCGACTCGACCTGGTCGCAATTCATGCCGAAGATGCGGGCGGTGAAGCCGTAGCCGCCACCCTGCATGTAGCCGCCGACGCAGACATCGGGGCAGGCGCCGCCGGGCGTGTGCAGCTTGTAGCTTTCCAGCTTGGCATTGAACTTGCGGAACTGGGTGCCGGGCCCGGCCCTGGCGGTGCAGGTCGCGGGATCGACATGGACGTCGTTCATCCGGCTGACATCGAGCAGCATGCCGAATTCCGACGAGAAGCCGCCGGTGCTGTGCCCGCCCGAGCGCACCACCACTGCCAGGCCCGCGGCCCGGGCCAGCTCAAGGCAGCTGCGCACGTCGCTTTCGGCCACGCAGTAGACGATGACCTTCGGGAAGTGGTCGAAGCGCGGGTTCGACAGCATCCGGTCCCGGTCGTAGTCGGGATCGCCGGGCAGGACGACGTCGCCGATGATCCGGAGCTGCAACGCGATGGCCTGGTCGAGCGGCAGGCCCGGCGCCGGTTCGTCCCGCGCCTGCCAGCGGGCCAGCCGCTGGCTCACGGTGCGGGCATGGGAATCGTACCAGATCATGCCGGGCTCGCACCCGTGTGGTCGCGCATGCCGCTATGCGGGTGTCCATGCGTGGCACCGTCCCGGCCGGCGGTACGCCGGGGGCCGGTCGTGCCACCGCACAGTCTGAAACGCAGTTGGAGCCACATGGCACACCTCCGTTGCTGTCCGACCCAGAGGCCTGCGCCTCCGTGCCGGCCGCGCCCGTCGCCCGCGCCCGTGAATTCGGGCACCGTTACCGGGGCGGGCGGTCGGCCGTCCGCACTCCGCCTGCGGAGCTCTTACCCCGGAAAGATAAACGGATTGCGAGTCTGGACAAACATGACCCGAACGGAGGCGCAATACAATTAGAGGTGAAGTAATAAAGACACACCCCTCCGGCTAGTTGCCGAAGGAGCTGCTCTTTTTCGCTGCGATGCGCCCCGCCCGGACCACTCCCCGGACGGAACGCACCGCATACTCGCACCGACTCGTGACGCTACGCGACTGTTGCGCAAGACCTTGGCAACCACTCTCCACGCACGAAACAGACACTCGCTACCCACCACATACCCGCAACCACTCGTTACCAACTCGTAGCCGGCGAGGCATCGCCGACGGATATCGCCGCCTGGCATCCGCGTCGGGTCGCTCCCGCAAGGCCCGGTCGCCGGGGCGGCGGATCGCTCTGCCATCCGCCGGGGCCAGTCCGGAACCCGAGGGGCTGGTAGGGCCGATCCTGCCACGGCGGCCCGCCGCGTTCTGTGCGGCAGGATACAGAGGGATGATTTTAGGGGAATTTTTCGAGCGGGAATCGCGTCCCCGGCCGGCGATAGCCGCATCTGCACGAAAAATGACCGCGCCGCCGTCACGGCGGGGCGGTTTCAGGCGGGAAGGACAGCCGGTGGCCGGTCGTGCTCAGGCCACCGGGTCGCGGTCCGAGGCCGTCCGCAGCGGGGCCGGCAGATCGATTCCCAGCGCCTCCAGCTCCTCGGTCAGTTCGGACAGCCGGCGGCGGAAGCGCGGGGCGTTCATGCGCGCCAGCACGTTGCGGCACAGCAGGGCCGACAGCATCGGCCGGCGCAGGGAATCGGTCCGGCTGAGCAGGTTGCGCAGATAGGGGCCGTTGTCGCGCCGGGCGCGGTAGAGCTGGTAGAAGGCGGAGGCGTTCAGCCGGCCCTCGCCGGCCTGGGTCAGCAGCGGCACCAGCACCTTCATGTGCTGCAGCGACGGGCCGATCGCCTCGCCCAGGTTGCGGCAGCGCAGCTTGGTGACATAGGGCTTGGTGAACAGCGCCGCCTGCATCGCGTCCAGCATCACTTCCGGGTCGTAGATGACGAAGACCTCGCCCGCGCCCTCGATCATGTCGGGGGCAAAGCCGTAGCGGTCGGTGAAGCACAGCCGGCGCTGTTCGCGGAACCGTTCGTCCCACTCGCAGACTGCCGGGTCGAGCGTCGCCACCGGCTGGATCGCCACGACCGTGGCGCCGGGGGCGGCGACCGAATAGGCGGTGGCGCCATAGGCGCCCATGCCCGAGCCGAAGAAGACGACACGGTCGAAATCCTCGAAGAAGGCGTCGTCGACGAGGCGGTCGAAATAGCCGTAGACCGCCGGGTCGCGATACCAGGTCTCGCCATCGGCGATCAGGCACAGATGCGACCAGCCCTGCGCCCGGGCGACGGAATAGCCCAGCGGCATCTGGCTGTCCGATCCGCCGCGGATCGCGCCCAGCGACTCGAAGCTGACCACCAGCGTCGCGCCGTCATCGACGAAGAAGGCCGAATGCTTGTCACCCAGCCGCTCGAAATAGCCCAGCTCGTCGCCGATTTCCGCGAGCCGCGAGAGCCAGTCTGCCTTGGTCGTCGTCTCGGCTGCATCCATGTCGCGGATGTCCTTCATTCGGTTTCCACCTTCGTCCTGATCCCGCTGTCGAGAGAACCACCCCGCCATGGCCGGACTATGCGCGCAATAGGGCAGATCTTGGGAGATCGGCCTGCGTTCCGTCAACAGTTCGTTGCTATTGTTTCGGGTGTTTCCACGTCGGGGGCTCAATCGGTGGTTTTGCGCCGGGCGGCGGCGCGCCGGGCGTGGGTCAGCACGACCTCGGCCGCCTCGGCCGAGAGCGCCCGGCTGGGCGGCGCCATCAGGAGCTGGCCCAGCAGCGCGCGCGCTGATTCCCGCTCCATCAGCGCGGCAAAGCGGGCGTGGCGCCAGGCGACGGCCCGGGCATGCAGCCGCGAAAGCTCTGGGTCGTCCATCAACTCGGCCTGCAGCGCGGCGCGGGCCGGGGCGAGAGCCTGGATCGACCGGTCCTCGACGTCGCAGAAATTGCGCTCGATCCAGTAGCCCATGTCGAAATCGCCGCCCCGGTTGGCGCGGCCGCGGTCGCGCTTGACGACGAAGCTCTCCATCGCGCCCAGGGCGTAGTGGTTGAGCTGGACGAGGCCGAAATTGTCCTGGCCGTAATCGGAAAACACCCGTTGATTCAGGAAGCTGCCGGAAAGGCGGCGGCCCGAGCCGTCATGCCAGCGCAGCGCCGCCAGCCGGTCCCTGTCGGGGCTGCGCGGGCGGTGGACGCCAAGCTTGCGATAGCTGCCGTCATTGCGGAACAGGGTCTTGAACATCGCCGCCCGCCACGGCCAGTTCAGCACCGCGGGGGCGGCGCGGGTGAAGGTCTCGGTGACCGGCCGGTCCTGGTAGCGCACCACCCCGGCATTGCCGAAGAAGCGCCAGGTCAGGGCGATGGCGCTGGCCTCGGGCAGGGCGGCGAGCAGGGCGGGCAGGGTGTGATCGCCGGCATGGATGTTGACGAATTCGTCGACGTCGCAGACCAGGATCCAGTCGGCGGCCCGCACCAGCGGATGTCGGTCGGCGGCCTTCAGCGCCGCCCATTGCGGACCCTCGTCCCAGGGGCCGGGATTGCGGACATGGCTCAACCAGCCGAGCGCGGCGAGTCGGTCGAGCATGGCGTCGGTGCCGTCGTCGCAATCGTTGGAGAAGACGAGGAAGTCGGTGAAGCCCGTGGCCCGGTGATGGGCCAGCCATTCCAGCAGGAAGGCGCCTTCGTTGCGCATGGAGGTGACGGCGAGGAAACGCATGGGCTCACCCTAGCGGCGGCGGCGGCGACGGCAAGGGGTGCGTGGGCGCGCGAGGAAACCCAATGCAGCGCATCGCTGCAACGCTCCAAAGAAAGGCTCCTTTCCCTTTCACCTTCACCCAAATATCCCGGGGGTCCGGGGGCAGCGCCCCCGGCGCTCTCCATCCATGCCCGGGTCGGGCCTAATGCTTCGCCTCGCCGCGATGCTCGACGGTGAAGAAGAAGTCGCGCGGCAGCTCGCGTCGGTGCAGGTCCTCGGGGATCACCTGCGGCCCGGCATTGAAGACGTTGGCGCCGAAATGATGCAGCATCCGCGACAGCCGCTGCATCCGCTCTCCGGTCAGCGCGGCGTAGAACGCCTCCTGATCCGGCCGCGCCCGCAGTTCCGCGATCTTGGCGCGGTGGCAGGCGACCGAATGCTCATGCGCCGCCCGGATCTCCGGATCGGCCAGCAGCCGGTCGAACTCTGCCCGCAGCGCCGGGATCATGCGCTGGATCGAGCGTTCCTCGACCGCGTTGTGGTTCATCCGGAACCAGTAGTTCAGCCCCTGGTCGCGATCGACATGGTTGACCCGGCCGCGGTCGCGCTTGACCAGGAAGCTCTCGGCCGAGCGCACCGCGTAGTGGTTCAGGCTGACCCAGTCGTAGCCATAGGTATCGAGCGACGAGCGCCAGCCGTTGCGCAGCATCTCGATCGGCATCCGCCGGCCCGAGCCGTTGAGCCAGCGGATCTGCGGCCAGAGGTCGGGCTTGAGCCCCTTGGGCCGGTGCACCCCCATCTTCTTGTAGATGCCGATATTGCGGAACAGCGTCTTGAAGCCCCAGGCCTGATGCGGCTTGCGGACCAGCTCGGGGGCGCAGAGCGGGAACTGCTCGATCATGAATCTGTCTTCGTATTCATGGACATCGGCATTGCCGAACAGCCGCCAGGTGAGCGAGATCATGTTCGCCTCGCCCATCGCCTCGTAAAGCGCGGCCAGGGTGCCGTCGCCGATCTTTATGTCGATGAACTCGTCGACATCCATGCAGATCACCCAGCCGGCGTTTTCGATCGCCGGCTCGCTCTCGGCGGCCTGCAATGCGGCATGCTGGGGCTTCAGCGCACCGCCCGGCCGCCACGGGTTGGCGCGGTGCTGGACGAGGCCCTTGCGCTGGAGCAGGTCCAGCATCGTGTCGGTGCCGTCGCTGCAATCGTTGGTGTAGATCAGGAAATCCTCGACCCCGATGGCGCGGTGATAGGCCAGCCATTCGAGGATGAAGGGCCCCTCGTTCTTCATCGTCGTGACGATGGCGGTGCGCCCGGCCTCGGCGGCCTTCCGCGGCGCCGGCTTGCGGTCCGAGCGCGGCGGCCGCACCGGCTTGGCGCCGAAGACCCCGCGCGCCATGTCCAGCAGCAGCGGATCCTCGACCAGGCTGGTCTTGGGCGCCAGTTCCGAGGAATTGCGCCCCGGCACCCGCAGCCCCATGCAGCGGAAGAAGGGCACGACCTTTTGCGGATCGGGCTTGGCATAGGCGATGCGCAGCGCCCGCCAGGTGTTCTCGAGCCCGGCGACCTCGGGCGCGACGCACCAGCGCACCATGCCGCGGCGGTTGTCGAACTGGTGGCAGATATGGTCGCCGAAGCTCTCGGCGGCGCCGTTGCGGACGCGCCAGGGGTAGATCCGCTTGCCCGCCACCAGGACCACGCCCGACTTGTGGTCGCGCGCCAGCGCGAAGGCCGTCGGCGTGTCCTCGGCCCGCGGCGCGAAGAGGTCGGTGACATCGAGATTGGCAACCGCCGCCGCCCGCGCCAGGAAGCGCCACTTGGCGATCTCGTAGATCAGCCCCTCGCCCAGCGGCGCCCGCCACGGGTCGGGGTCGGGCGGTGCCATCCGGTCCTTTCCCGGCGCGTCCGGGGCGAGGAACGGGTGGCTCTCGGGCCCCAGTCCCGGCTTGCCCAGCGGCACCGGGCTGTCGAGCACGACGACGCGCAATTCGCGGGGCAGGGCGGCGACGGCCTCGGCCAGGTCCGCCGCGAAGGCGTCATGGCTGCCGGCCGGGCTGTCGGGCGGGGCGCGGTTGACGATCACCGCGCCCCGGGCGCCGTGATGGCGGGCGTGATAGTCCAGCCAGTCGCGCACGGTTTCGACCGGCTCCTCCAGTCGCAGCCCCAGCAGCACGTCGCGCCCGGCCAGGAAACCCGTCTCGGCCAGCGCGGTTTCGAGCGCGATCTCGCCCGCCGCCGTGGCCAGTCGCAGCGCGGCGCCCTGCGCGACCGAGCCGCAGACCATCACCCCGCCCGAGACCTCGCGCAACTCCTCGATGCCGGCGCAGCCCGGGCGCGGGGCGGGGTCGAAGGCGTCGGGCCGGGTGCCGGTGGCGAACATGGCGCGGAACCGGTCGCGCCCGTCCCCGGCCGGCCACCGCACCGCGTCGAGCCAGCACAGCCCGCCGGCCCGCCCCGGGCGCAGGCTGCGGCGCATCAACGGCGGAGCGGTCTGATCCTCGGCGGAGGGGCGGGGCATGGCGGGGCGCTGCTCGACTGTCGGTTTGCCCGCATGTTCTCTGCCGGGCGTGTCCTCGGGATAGCACATCGCCCCGCCCAGGCAAACGCCGCGGCGCGCAAGCCTCTTGCACCACGCCCCCCGCCCGCGTATCTCGGGCGCAGCGCCCCTATAGCTCAGCTGGTAGAGCATCTGATTTGTAATCAGAGGGTCGGGAGTTCGAGTCTCTCTGGGGGCACCAGCCTAACTCTGCACCATCAAGCGGCTGGCGTCCTTGTCCCGACGCCGCGAGATATGTGTCTTGCCTGCCGTGACGGATATGTGCCGCTCCCCGTGCAACTCCCCGTGCAACTCCCCGTGCCGCCTTGCCGTCTCTCCGGCAGAACCGGGCCTGCCTTGAAGCGGGGGGGCCGCGCCTTCGCGGGCTGATCGCGGCTCCCCCTCCTGTCGGCGCAGCTGTCCCGGCCCGGGCGGCCTATTCGACGGATGCCGCCGCCAGGACCTCTGCCGGATGACGCGGCCGCCGGCCGCTCAGGCGCTCGGCCTGGCAGCGGCAGGAAAAGCCGGTGGCGAGGGCGCGGGGGCCCGCGGCCTCGACCGGGCCGCGCCAGCTCAGATCGTAGAGCCGGCGCGAGATCTCCTGGTTGGCGCGCTCGTGGCCGAAGGCCCCTGCCATGCCGCAACAGCCGGTCGCCACCGGCTCCAGCCGCTCGCCGAAGGCGGCGAAGATCGCCTGCCAGCGCCCGGCGCTCTGCGGATCGGCCGAGATCTCGGTGCAATGCGACAGCAGCTGCCACGCCGGGGCCGACGCGGTCGCGCGCGGCCTCGGGCCGTGACCGGCCGCGATGCGGTCGGCAAGGTATCGGTCGAGCGGAACGAGCCGGTCGCAGCCGAGGCCGAGCGCCGCATCGTCGCTGCGCGCCATCTCGGCCACCGCCGGTTCGATCTCGATGATTGCCGCATAGTCCGGGGCCAGTCTGCGCAGGACGTCGTAGCGGGCCTGCGCCGCCGCGGCATAGCCTTTCCGCAGGCCCAGCACCGCCCGGGCCTTGCCGTTGCCAAGCACCGGGCCGCGGCTGACGCGGCAACCCAGGGTGCCGAGCAGGCGCTCCGCCGCCTCCACCACCGCGCCGTCGAAACTGCCCAGGAAGCTGTCTGGCAAGAGCAGGACCCTGGGGCCGTCGCCGCGTGGCGCCGCGGGCGGGCCGGGCGGGCGCAGGGCGGGCAGATCGACCAGCCCCAGCCGTGCGATCGGCGGCGCCAGCGCCCGCAGCACCAGGTTCGCGGGCCCCGGCGCCGCCCGCAATACCGGGCCGGCGCCTTCCATCGCGGCAAGAAGGTGGTGGTGCGGCGGTCGCCGGCGGGCCGCGTAATAGCTTTCGTAGAAGCGGCTGCGCATCGCGGGGATGTCCACCTTCACGGGACAGGCGCTGGCGCAGGCCTTGCAGGACAGGCAGGTCGACAGGCTGTCGTGCAGTGCCGCCTCGATCGCGCCCGGATCCTCGCCCGCGGCGCGGCGGCGGAGCCAGTGCCGCAGAAGCGCGGCCCGGCCCTTGGGCGATTGCCGCCGGTCGCCGGTCGCCTTGTAGGAAGGGCACATCGCGGATGTGTCGGAGCGGTCGAAGCACTGGCCGTTGCCGTTGCAGCGTTGGGCCAACTCGTAGCCCGCCAGCAGTTCCGGCGTGACGGCCGCGTCGCGGGCGCCGCGAAAGGGGACCGCGTCGATCCGCTGCAGGGGGGCGTCGGGGGCCGGCGCCGCGATCTTGCCGGGATTGAGCAGGTTGCCGGGGTCGAAGGCGCGCTTGACCCGGCAGAGCGCCGCGTAGAGCCGCGGGCCGAAGACCTGTGGCCCGTATTCGCCGCGGAACCCCTTGCCGTGCTCGCCCCACAGGATCCCGCCATGCTCCTGTACCAGTCGCGCCACCCGATCGCTGATGCGGCGGATCATCGCCGCGTCGCCGGGCAGCCGCATGTCGAGCGCGGGCCGGACATGGAGGCAGCCGACATCGGCATGGCCAAACATGCCATAGGCCAGCCCGGCCTCGTCGAGGATGGCGCGGAAGCCCGCCACGAAGTCGCGCAGCCGCGGCGGCGGCACCGCGGCATCCTCGACGAAGGGCGTGCCCTGGCGTTGCACATCCATGCGCCCCAGCAGGCCGACGCATTTCGCCCGCAGCGCCCAGAGCCGGGCGATGACGCCGGGATCGCTGACGGCACGGCTGCCGATCACCGCGCTCGGGGCGGCGCCGGCGCGCGCCTCGAACCGGGCCAGCGCCGCCGCGAGCCCCGCATCGTCGCCGGCCTGAAGCTCGACGAAGTTCAGGCCCAGGACAGGCCGCCCGTCTTCGGGCAGCACCCCGGACAGGGCGTCCCACACCGGATCCTCGCGGGCGAGCGACAGGATGCGGTCGTCGATGAATTCCACTGCCGCCGGATCGCCCGCGACCAGCCGTTCGGCATCGCCGAGCGCGGCCAGCGCATCGTCATAGGCCAGCACCACCAGCGCCCGCCGCGCCGGCTTCGGCACCAGCCTCAGGGTCAGCCGCTTGGTCAGCGCCAGCGTGCCCTCGGACCCCGCAAGCAGCTTGGCCAGCGTGAACCGCCCACCGGCCGTCACGTCCCGCAGGTTGTAGCCGGTCAGTCCGCGGTTCATCACCGGGAAGACCCGGGCGATCTCGTCCGCCTCCTCGCGCAGAACCGCGCGCAGCTCGCGGTGGATATGGCCGGGCAGGTCGTCGCGGGCGCAGACGGCCTCGAGCGCCGCGGCGTCGAGCGGTTCGGCCCGCCAGTCGCTGCCGTCGGCAAGCACCACCTCCAGCGCCAGAACATGGTCCGAGGTCCGCCCGTGAAGGCGCGATCCCTTGCCCGAGGCGTCGGTCGCCGTCATCCCGCCCAGCGTCGCCCGCGAGGCGGTCGAGACGGTGGGCCCGAACATGAGACCGTGCGGCGCCGCCGCGCGGTTGAGCTGGTCCAGGATCACCCCGGGCTGGACCACGGCAGTCGCGCCGACCGGATCGAGCGCCTCGATCCGCGTCAGGTGGCGCGAGCAGTCGACGACCACGCTCTCGGTCAGCGACTGGCCGTTGGTGCCGGTGCCGCCGCCGCGGGCCGCCAGCGCCGTGCCCGAAGCCTGCGCCGCCCGCATGATGCGGTCGAGGTCGTCGGGCTCGCGCGGGAACAGCACCATTTCCGGCTGCAGTTCGTAGACCGAGTTGTCGGTCGCGTGCACGATGCGGGTGGCGGCGTCGGCCGCGATCTCGCCGCGATAGCCTTCAGCGGCGAGGGCGTCGCGGAAGGCCGACCCGGGATCGGCGGCGGCACCGGGGCGCGCGGGCATTCAGGCGGCGTCCGACAGGCGGGCGATCAGATGATCCTGGCCAAGCGCGGCGAGCGCGCGGCGCAGGCTCTGCTTCTCCGCCGCCCGGTAGAGCCGGTCGGCGTCGGTCACCTGCGCCCCGAGCGCGGTCTCGAAGGCCTCGCGGTTGGCCGCGGCGCTGTAGTTGGACTGGGCGTCGCTGCCGAGGTTCGACTGGAAGATGCCGGCCGCGGAGACCGGCAGGAAATCCTCGTAGGTCTGCGGATCGGCGATCAGCCGGCCGGCTTCGATCAGCGCCTCGACGCTGGCCGCGGGGGGCACGGCGCCGCCGGCCGGGCGATAGCGGAAGTAGGCGAGACCGTCGCGGCGCAGGCGGGCGGCATCGTCGGGAAACGCGGCGAAGCGTGCCTCGAGCGCGGCGACATAGGCGGCGCCGCCGCTGCCGTCGGCCCCGACCGGGGCGCTGGCCCGCGCCGCGGCGAGGCAGCGGTCGTAAAGCGCGCGCCCGGCCGGCTTCAGGGCCACCCCTCGCTGTTCGATCTCGCCGAAGCGGGCGGTGTGGCGGCCGGCCGCCGCCGCGCCCTGGAAGCGCACGGTCTCTTCCAGCGCCTTGAACGAGGTCTGGCGCAGCAGGATCGGCGCGCGACGCCGCGGCGGACCCTCGACCACCGCCTTGGGCGTGATCCCGCGCCGGGGCATCGCGGCCTGCACCGCATCGATGTCCAGGGTGCGCGGCGTCAGGTGGTTGATATGCGGCCCGCGAAAGCTGACCACGTCGGCGATCAGCCGGTGGGCCTCGTGCAGCGCGGCATAGGTCTCGGAACTGACCGTCGCCTCGGAGTGCCAGCGGAATGTCTGCAGCGCCTCGGCGACGAAGCGCCGGGCGTCGGCCGCCGACAACCCGCCTTCCGCCTCGGCCCGGTCGATCAGCGTCAGTGCGCCGGGGGTGAAGATGCGGCGCTGGGCGAGGATCGCCGCGGCCGTCTCGGCCAGCGCCCGGTCCTCGACCAGCTCGAGCCGGATCAGCGAGGTGAAGACGCGGAAGGGATTGCGCGCCAGTGCCTCGGGCGTGATCGGGCGGAAGGCGGTGGAATGGACCGGCAGCCCGGCCACGGAAAGGTCGTAATAGCCCACCGGATACATCCCCATCACCGCGAACATGCGGCGGATGCCGGCAAGCTCCTCGGCGGTGCCCAGCCGGATCGCGCCGTGGCGCTCGACGTCGAGCCGCGCGCGCTCGCCGCCCGCGTCGAGCTGCGCGGCGAGGTCCGGATCGGCCTCCAGCGTCGCCGCGTTGACCGCGCGCACCAGGTCGATGAGGGCGCCGTATTGCGGCACCTCGGCGCGGTACATATCCGACATCGCGCGCGAGAAGAGGGTGCGGATGTCGTCGGGATGCATGTGGTCGGTCATTGCGGGAGCCTCAGGGTTTCGGAAGGGGAAGGAGGGCATGGGTCAGCGTCGCGCCGCATTCGTAATAGGCGGCGCGCAGCGCGGGCAGGTGTTCGCTATGGCCGGTCCGGACCGGCAGCGGCAGGGCCTCGGGTCCGGCGCCCAGCAGCGCCCGGGCGGCGGCGGTGCCGAGCGCGGTGCCCGGCGCGATGCCGCGTCCGGAATAGCCGAAGATCGCGAAGCCGCGCGGGCCGATGTCGAGCAGCTTTGGAATGTGGTCCGAGGTCATCGCGATCCGCCCCTGCCAGTGATGGCTGAAGGGGACGGAAGGCAGCTCGGGAAAGAGTGCGCGCAGCTTGCGCCGCGCCCAGCGGGTGTGGAACCAGGCGCCCGGTCCCGAGACATCGCCGATCCCGCCCAGCACCAGCCGCCCGGCCCGGTCCATGCGGAACGAGGACATCACCGTTGCCGTGTCCCAGCAACCTTCGCCGCCGGGCAGGATGCGGGCGCGGAGCGCGTCGGGCAGGGGCGCGGTGGCGAACTGGCTGTAATGGACCGGCGTGAAGCGCGGCCGCGGCATGCCGGCGGCGGCGCCGTGATAGGCATTGGTCGCCAGCAGCAGCGCGTCGGCGCGCAGCACCGTGCCGTTCGCCGTCACCTCCCAGCCGCTGTCCTTGCGCGCGATCGCGGCCACCGGGGCGCGTTCATGGAGCCTCGCTCCGGCGGCGCGCGCGGCGCGCGCCAGGCCGCGGGCATAGGCGAGCGGCTGGACGGTGCCCGCGCGGGGGTCGAAGAGCGCGCCGTGGAACGCGGCCGAGCCGGTGCGCCGCGCCGCCTCGGCCGCGTCGAGCAGCGCGAGCGGCGCGCCGAGCGCGCCCCCCTGGCGGCAACGCTCGCGCAGATCGCGCAGCCCGGCCGCGGAATGGGCCAGATGCAGGGTGCCCGCGCGTGTCGCCTCGCAGGCGATGCCCTCGCGGGCGATCAGGTCGAAGACCTGCCCCGGCGCCGCCGAGAGCGCCGCCAGCAGGCGGCGTCCCGGCGCGTCTCCCATCTCGGCGATGACGGTCTCGGGCGGCAGCCAGAGCCCGGCATTGACCAGCCCGACATTGCGCCCCGAGCCGCCATGGCCGATGGTCTCGGCCTCCAGCAGCGCGACCGTCGCCCCGGTCCGCGCCGCCTCCAGCGCCGCCGCGCAGCCGGTGAAGCCGCCGCCGACGATGACGAGGTCGACCCGGGCCGGCGCCAGCTCGTCCGGCGTCACCCGCTCCTCCGCGCTTGCGGCCCAGAGGCTGCAATTGGGATCAGAGGTCAAACTTCACCCCCTGGGCGAGGGGCAGTTCGGCCGAGAAGTTGACGGTCGAGGTCTGGCGCCGCATGTAGCCCTTCCAGGCGTCCGAGCCGCTCTCGCGCCCGCCGCCGGTTTCCTTCTCGCCGCCGAAGGCGCCGCCGATCTCGGCGCCCGAGGGGCCGATATTGACGTTGGCGATGCCGCAATCCGAACCGGTGGCCGAGAGGAAGGTTTCGGCCTCGCGCATGTTCAGGGTGAAGATGCAGGAGCTCAGGCCCTGGGGCACGTCGTTCTGCAGCGCGATCGCCTCGTCGAGCGTTTCGTAGCCGACGACGTAGAGGATCGGGGCGAAGGTCTCGGTCTTCACGATCGCGCTCTGGGCCGGCATCTCGACCAGCGCCGGGGCCGCATAGGCGCCGCCGGCCACGCCCGCGGCCACGGCGCCGCCATGCACGGTGCCGCCCTCGGACCGGGCCTGCGCCAGCGCCGCCTGCATCGCGTCGAGCGCGGCCTCGTCGACCAGCGGCCCGACCAGGGTGCCGGGCGCGCGCGGATCTCCGACCGGCAGCGAGGCATAGGCGGCCCTGAGCTTCGCGACCAGATCGGTGCGGATGCTGTCATGCACGATCAGCCGGCGCAGCGAGGTGCAGCGCTGGCCCGCCGTGCCGACGGCCGAGAAGACGATGGCACGCACCGCCATGTCGAGATCGGCCGAGGGCGCGACGATCATCGCGTTGTTGCCGCCCAGTTCGAGGATCGGCCGACCGAAGCGCGCCGCCACCTTCGGCCCGACCTGGGCCCCCATCCGGGTCGAGCCGGTGGCCGAAACGACGGGGACGTCGCGGCTGTCGACCAGCGCCGCGCCGATCTCGGGGCCGCCGATCACCAGCTGGGCCAGACCCTCGGGCGCATCGCCGAAGCGCGCCAGCGCGCGGTCGAGGATCTTGAGGCAGGCCATCGCCGTCAGCGGTGTCTTCTCGGACGGTTTCCAGATGATCGGATTGCCGCAGACCAGCGCCATCGCCGCGTTCCAGGACCAGACGGCGACCGGGAAGTTGAAGGCCGAGATGATGCCGACCGGCCCGATCGGGTGCCAGGTCTCGGCCATGCGGTGGCCGGGCCGTTCCGAGGCGATGGTGTAGCCGTAGAGCTGGCGCGACAGGCCGGTGGCGAAATCGCAGATGTCGATCATCTCCTGAACCTCGCCGAGCCCCTCGGAGGTGATCTTGCCGGCCTCCAGCGTCACCAGCGCGCCGAGCTCGTCCTTGGCGGCGCGCAGCTCCTCGCCCAGCAGCCGCACCAGTTCGCCCCGCCGCGGCGCCGGCACCGCGCGCCAGGCCCGGAAGGCCTGCTGCGCGCGGGCGATGATCGCCGGCATCTCGGCGGCTTCGGTCTCGCGGATCCGCGCCACCTCGGCCCCGTCGATCGGCGAGCGCACCGCCAATGTCCCGCCACGCAACTCCGCGGCGCCGAACCCGGCGGCTTTCAGAACGTCTTCATGTGTCATTTGCGTCTCCTGTTGATGTCTTGCGGGTGCGTCCGGCGCCCGGGTAGGGTCACGCCGCGACCGGGCCCGGCGCCAAGACGGCGCTCAGGCGGTCGAGCCCGGCGTCGAGATCGGCGTCGGAATAGGCGAAGGACAGCCGCGCGTGGCCGGGCAGGCCGAAGGCGCGGCCGGGCACGATGGCAAGGCCGGCGCGGTCCAGCACCAGCTTGCAGAACGCGGCGTCGCTTTCCGCCCCGAGCCGTTCCATGGCGCCGGTGATATCGGGAAAGGCATAGAAGGCGCCGTCCGGAGCGGCGCAGGTAACGCCCGGCAGCGCGTTCAGCGCCGCGACCACCCGGTCGCGCCGGGCCCGCAAGGCCGCGCGCCGGGTGTCCAGCAGGCCCTGGTCGCCGGTCAGCGCCGCCAGCGCCGCCGCCTGCGACACCGACGAGGCGCCCGAGGTCACCTGGCCCTGCACCGCTCCCATCGCCCGGATCATCGGCGCCGGACCGATCCCCCAGCCGATGCGCCAGCCGGTCATCGAATAGGCCTTGGACACGCCGTCGACGATCAGCAGCCGTTCGGTCAGCTCGGGCGCGGCTTCGCGCATCGAGGTCCAGGGGCTGAAGGCGAGGTGACGGTAGATCTCGTCCGACAGCACCATGACCTGCGGATGATCGGCCAGCACCTCGGCAAGGGCGCGCAGCTCTTCGCGGGAATAGATCGCGCCGGTCGGGTTCGAGGGGCTGTTGAGCATCAGCCAGCGGCTGCGCCCCGTGATCGCCCGCGCCAGCTCTTCGGGGCGCAGCTTGAAGCCCTGCGCGGCGGGGCAGGGCAGGACGACCGGGCGCCCGCCGGCAAGGGTGACGATGTCGGCATAGCTGGTCCAGCAGGGCGCCGGCATGATTACCTCGTCGCCGGGGTCGAGCGTCGCCAGCATCGCATTGGCCAGGACCTGCTTGGCCCCGGTCGAGACGATCACCTCCCCGGCGACGGTCCCGGCAGCGGCGGCGATCGCCGCGCGCAACGCCGGGGTGCCGAGGGTCGGCGTATAGCGGGTCTGGCCGGCCGCAGCCGCGGCATGGGCCGCCGCGATCACGTGCGGCGGGGTCGGGAAGTCCGGTTCTCCGGTCGAGAGCGCGACCACGTCGCGCCCCTCCGCCCTGAGCGCCGCCGCCGCCTCGCTGAGCTGCACGATCTCGGATATCTCGATGCCCGACATCCGCTCCGCGCGTCTGAAACTGCTGGTTCCGGTCATGGTGTGTCCCGCGCTTTCGTTCCTTTAGTTTCAGGCTAGAACATTGGCGGGCGATATTTTAGTGATTGTTTGTCTCAATGGTTGGAGCAAAACGCACATGATCGCCCCCCGCCGCTTCCTGCCGTCGATCCCCTCCCTGCTGGCCCTCGAAGCGGTCGAGCGGCTCGGCACCGCGACCGCCGCGGCCGAGGAATTGTCGCTCAGCCATTCCGCGGTCAGCCGTCAGCTCAAGGTGCTGGAAGAGCAGATCGGGGTGACGCTGCTGCGGCGCGAGGGCAAGGGGCTGGCGCTGACTTCGGCGGGGACGGCCTATGCGCGTTCGGTGCGCGACATCCTGGAGGACCTCGCCCGCGCCAGCCTGCGGGTGCGGGCCGACGGCGTGCGCGACAGCCTCAGCCTGGCGGTCCCGCCGAGTTTCGCCACCCATTGGCTGACGCCGCGGCTGCGGCGGTTCCACGCCGCCCATCCCGACATCCTGGTGCATCTCGGCACCCGGCTCGGGACGGTCGATTTCCGGCGCGAGAAATTCGATGCGGCGATTCACTACGGGGCGCCGGACTGGCCCGGGACGGAGCACCTGCTGCTGACGCGCGACCGGGTGATCCCGGTCTGCGCGCCCGGCCTCCTTGCCGCGCCGCCCGACAGCGCCGAAACGCTGCTGTCGGCGCCGCTGCTGCATCTGGAGAGCCGCCCGGGCGGCTGGGAACACTGGTTCGAGCGCCACGGCTGCGCGGCCCAGGGCCTGCGCGGCATGCTGTTCGATCAGTTCGCGACCATGGCCGAGGCCGCGGCGCAGGGGTTCGGCATCGCCCTGTTGCCGGAATTCCTGGCCGAGATCGAATTTTCTCGCGGCCGGCTGGTCGCGGCCTGGCCCGACTATCTCGAACTCGACGGCGCCTATTACCTTGCCACCCCCGCGTCGCGACCGGCCAGCCGGTCGCTCGAGCTGTTCATGCGCTGGATCGCCGGGATCGTCACCGGAACGGCGGAAACGGGCGCCGGGGCCTGACCCCGGCGCCCGTTCCCGGTGCAGCCTGCCCCGCGTCACGATGCCGGGCGCAGGGAGGCGGCGTTGTCCTGGACGCCGTCGCCCTCGCCCAGCAGGCCGAAGAGGTCGCGCGGGTCCTCGGGATCGACGAGGAAGTCGAGCTCTTCGAAATGCGGCGCATGGGCGAGCTGATCGCGCACGTAGCGCAGGGCCGCGAAATCCTCGACCGCGAAGCCGACGGAATCGAACAGCGTCACCTGCCGGGCATCGGTCCGGCCGGGCGCCTCGCCGCGCACCACCTGCCAGAGCTGGGTCACCGGGTGGTCTTCGGGCAGCTGCTGGATTTCGCCCTCGATCCAGGTCTGGGGCGGGTATTCGACGAAGATGCTGGAGCGCAGCAGGATATCGCGCTGCAGCTCGGTCTTGCCCGGGGAATCGCCGCCGACCGCGTTGATGTGCACGCCCTCGCCGATCATGTTGTCCGACAGGATGGTGGCGTTGCGGATATCGGCGGTGATCGTGGTGATGATCTCGGCGCCCTGGACCGCCTCCTCGGCGCTGCTGCACAGGGTGATGTCGAAGCCCCGCGGCGTCAGGTTGCGCGCGACCTTCTCCATCGCGCCGCGGTCGATGTCGTAAAGCCGTAGCCGGTCGATCCCGAGCAGCGCCTTGAAGGCCACCGCCTGGAAGTCGCATTGCGCGCCCGAGCCGATCAACGCCATGGTCCGCGCCCCCTTGGGCGCCAGCAGCCGGGCGGCGAAGGCCGAGTTCGCGGCCGTGCGCAGGGCCGTCAGCAGGGTCATTTCGGTCAGCAGGATCGGATAGCCGCTGGCGACGTCCGACAGGACACCGAAGGCGGTCACGGTCTGGCGCCCGACCTTGGTGTTCGACGGGTAGCCGCTGACGTATTTGCAGCCGTAGAGCTCGCCGTTGCTGGTCGGCATCAGCTCGATCACGCCTTCGGGGCTATGGGCGGGCACGCGCGGACGCTTGTCGAAGCCCTCCCAGTTGCGGAAGTCCTCTTCGATATAGCCGGCGAGTTCCTCCAGGAACCGTTCCAGGCCGATGTCGCGGACCAGGCGCTTCATGTTCGCCACGCTGACGAAGGGGATGGTGTTGAGGGCCGTCATGATGATCTCCGTATCTGGGGATGCAGGTGACCGTTCGCCCCGGGGCGTTCGGTCGGATGAGAGAGGATGCGAGAAGGAGCGGTGCCGCCGCCGGGATCAGGGCAGGACGCCGTGACCGGGCAGCAGCGGGCGCAGGCAATGGGCCAGCCGGTGGGTCCAGAGCGCGACGCCGGCGTGATCGGCGATCAGGTCGTTGCGCACCTCGATCAGCACCGCGGGCAGACCCCGGGCCTCGCCATGGAAGGGCACGGTGTAGTCGTCATGGTCGATCCGGTAGGGCTCGTTGTCGCCGATCGTCAACTCGGGGCCCTGCGCGCGCAGGCCGGCCATCAGCCCGGCGGCGAAGTCCCGGGCGCCGGCATAGAGAACGCCGACATCCCAGGGGCGGGCGACCTCGTGATAGACCGGGTTGAAGCTGTGGACGCCGACGACGAGGGGGCGCAGGCCCTGCGCCTGCATCCGGTCGAGCCGCCGCGATACCGCCGCGTGGAAGGGCGAGAACAGCGTCTCGATCCGTTGCCGCCGGGCGCGCGGGGCAAGGCCGATATTGCCCGGCACCGCGGTCGCTTCGCTGCGTTCGGGCACCTGCCCGGGATTGCCGGTCTCGCGGTTGCAGTCGACGACGAGGCGGGAGTAGTTGGTGTGGAACAGCGATGCATCGAGCGCGTCCGACAGCCCCAGGGCCAGGGCCATCGCGCCGATGTCCCAGCCGATATGGCGGCGGCGCTCGGCCTCGGACAGGCCGAGATCGCCAAGCTTGCGCGGGATCCGCAGCGCCGCGTGTTCGCACAGCAGCACCAGCGGCGCGGTGCCGTCGGGATTGACGGCGCCGTAGGCCGGGGGCTCGTCGATCGCCAGCAGCGGCGGCAACGGTGACAATTCGCCGGGCGTCATCAGTAAATCTCCGCATATCGGGCGCAGAGCGCCGCCTCGTCGAGATCGGCGGTCAGCGCCTGTTCCTTGCGGCGCAGGCCGAGGTAGCAGGCGAGCAGATCGGGCGCGAGCGCGGCGCAGAGCACCGGGTCGGACACGATCGCCGCCAGCCCCTCGGCCGGGGTCGCGGGGAGCCGGGCGATGCCGGCGGCCGCGCGCGCCGCGGGGCTCATGGCGCCGGGGTCGCCGCGGGTGATCGGCGCCGGCTCGAAGCCCCGGCGCAGCCCCTCCATCCCGGCGCGGACCAGCAGCGCCAGCGCGAGATGCGGGCTGGCGGTGGCGTCGGCGGCCCGGAATTCGAGGTTGAAGGCGCGCGACGGGTCGTAGCCCGGCTTCTGCGAGGTCGGGCAGATGCGCAGCGTCGCCTCGCGGTCATGCTCGCCCAGCGTCGTCCAGGACGCGGCCCAGTGGTGGGGCTGCAGGCGCAGGCTGGAAACCGCGCTGGGCGCCGCGAAGGCGGCCAGCGCCGGCATATGGGCGACGATTCCGGCGGCGAAGCGTGCCGCGCGTTCGGACATTCGCCCGGGCCGGTCGGGATCGTAGGTCGCCGGGGTGCCGTCGCTCTCGGTCAGGCTGAAATGGATATGGACGCCATTGCCGATCGCCTCGGGCGCAGTCTTGGGCGCGAAGCTCGCGCGCCAGCCCAACGAGGCGGCCAGCTCGCGGGTGATCTCGCGCACGGACACGGCACGGTCGGCCGCGGCCAGCGCCGGGGCCGGGGCACAGACGATCTCGTACTGGTCCGTGCCGTATTCGGGCAGGAAGGTTTCCGGCGCGCAGCCGGCGGCCTCGAGCAGCCCGACCAGCCGGGGCCCGAACGCGTCGGCGCGGCGCGCCGCCGCCAGCGAGAACGGGGCCGCCGCGATCCAGCCAGCGCCGAAGATCTGGAATTCGTGCTCGAAGGCGGCGGTGAGGCGCAGGCCAAACTCCTCCTCGAGATCGGCCAGCGCCGATTTCAGCAGCGAACGCACGCAGCAATCCCACGGCGTGCCGTCCAGCGCGGTGATATCGGAGTGGTAGAAATGCAGCGGCGTGCGGCCCCCGATCTCGACCCGTATCCGGGCCTCGGGATCGGGCGCGAGGCGCAGGTCGCCGGAGGAGCCGAAGGGCGTGTCCTCGGCGATCTCTCCCTGCGGGGTGAGCGCGAGGTTCGCGGGCACCCAGCCGAGGCCGCGCGCCAGCGCCTTGTCGAGATCCTGCGCCGCCACCGCGCGGCCCCGGGTGATGGCGCAGAGATCGGTGGTCACGAAGCTTGCCAGTTCCATCGCGTCAGACATCTGCGGCAACTCCCTTCAGCGCCGCGATCCGGGCCAGCACGGTTTCGGTGTCGGTGATCCAGCAATAGCCGCCGAAAGCGTTCAGTGCCGCCCGGTGGCGGTCCTCGCTGTAGGTCGCGCAGGCGTCGTGGACGAGGGTCACCATGTAGCCGCGGTCGGCGGCGTCGCGCACGGCCATGTCGACGCATTGATCGGTGACGATCCCGGCGATCACCAGGAACCGGGTGCCGAGGTTGCGCAGCACGTAGTCGGCATTGGTCGAGTTGAAGAGACCCGACGACGTCTTCGGCAGCACGATCTCGTTGGTGCGCGGCGCCAGCGGCGCGATGATGGCGCCCTCGGGCGCCCCTTTCGGCACATGCATGTCCGACAGCTTGTGGTCGAGCGAACGGTCGCGGCCATCCTCGGTCAGGCTCTCGATGATCGTGTGCAGCACGTTTTCGCCGGCATCGCGGAAGGCCGCGAGCAGCCGGACCTGGTTGGGCACGACGGTTTCGGCAAGACGGCGCATGAAGGGGGCGTCGGCGGGCAAGGGATGTTTCGGGTCCATCATCGGCTCGGCCCAGATCCGCTGCATGTCGACAAACAGCAACGCGGTCTCGCCGGTGCGATAGGCGGCGTCACGGCCGGGGCGGGGGGTGTCATGACTCATCGGAGGTTCTTGTCCTTGTTGGATGTCACTGGTCCCCGTCGCCGCCGTCCGGCTTGGCGGAAGCGGGGCCGGAAGCGGGATCGGGGGCGAACTCGGTGATGCCGGCCTGGCGCCGCAACGCCTCGATCCGCTCGAACCGCGCGCGCGAGCGCTGGGCCAGCCTGGCGGTGAGCACGCCGACCAGCGCCTCGGTCTGCGCCAGGGCCGGAACCATGGTGTCGAAGGGCGTCGGGCTTTCGACCGGCACCGTGAGGATGGTCTTGGCCAGTTCGGCGATCGGCGATTGCCAGCGGTCGGTGAACAGCAGGATCCGCGCGCCCTGCTCGGCGGCGGCCCGGGCCAGGCTGATCGTGTCCATCTGGTAGCGCCGGTAGTCGTAGACAGCGAGCACGTCGCGGCGGCGGATGTCGGCGATCCTGTCGACCCGGTCGGCGGTCGCGCCCGTGATCAGGCGGCAGCCCGGGCGCAAGAGGTTCAGATGCGCCCAGAGAGAGCCGGCGAGATAGCCCGAGAAGCGGCCGCCGAGGCAGAAGACCGAGGCATTCTCGTCGGTCAGCAGCCGCACCGCCTCGTCGACGTCGCTGGCGGTCGAGGCCAGCCCGGTCTGCTCGACCGCGACCGAGGTCGCGTGCAGCACCTCCTGATAGATCCCCTCCGGGGCGTCCATGCCCTTGCCGGCATCGAGCATCTCGAGCGGCGAATTCATCCGCTCCTCGACCTCGGCCAGCAGGGCGCGCTGGAACTCGGGATAGCTGGGGAAGCCCAGCCGGTTGACGAATCGCACCACCGATGGCGGCGACACCCCGGCGGCGGCGGAGAATGCGACCACCGTGTTCAGTCCCGCCGCCGGGTAATTCGCCAGCAGCACGCGCGCCAGCTTGCGGTCGGCGGGCGTGAATTCGATGCCCTTATCCGTCAGCAAACTCCGAATCGACATGGCTCCCTCCGTTTCTTTCCTGCCAGGCCCGAGCCGATCCGGCCGGCACAGGGCTGTGACCAACGATTGTGCATTTCATTACATTTGTCAACATAAGCATAAAATTTGAAAAATTCTTGACATTGCGCTTGGCCGCCGTTTTGCTTGAGGCATCACGAACAGGGCCTGCTGTCGGGCCGCCAAAGAGGACAGGGTGGATGATGGAAGCGCGCGGAATGAAGCTGAGTGGAGCGGTGCTTCTGGCGTTGCCGCTGGTGGCGCTGGGGCTCGTCGCGCAATGGCTGCTGCCGGGCGCGACCGCGCGGCTTGCGACATTGCTGATGATCTACGTGATCGCGGTGGTCGGAACCGGGGTCTACACCGGCAACTCGGGGATCATGTCCTTCGGCCATTGCGGGTTCATGGCGCTCGGCGCCTACGCGTCCGGGCTGGTGACGATCAATCCGCGGATCCTGCATGTGGCGCTGCCGCATCTGCCGCCGATGCTTCACGGGCTGGCCGGTCACAGCCTGTGGCTCGGCCTCGTCGCGGCGCTTCTCGTGGTGGCGGTGACGGCGCTTGTCTTCGGCCTGCCGATGGCGCGGCTCGGGGGCGAGGCGGCGACGATCGTGACGCTGGGCTTTCTCGTGATCGTCTATGTCGTGCTGGTCGCCTCGGGCAACATCACGCGGGGCAGCCAGACCTTCTTCGGCATTCCCAGCGGGCTTGATCCGCTGACGGTGATGCCGATCGCGGCGCTGAGCGTGGTGCTGGCGCGGCTCTACAAGGAATCGCACTCCGGGCTCGCGCTGCGGGCGGCGCGTGAGGACGACATCGCCGCCACCTCGATCGGGGTGAATATCCCGCGTGAACGCTTCGCCGCCTGGCTCCTCAGCGCCTTGCTGTGCGGCGTGGCGGGGGCGCTGCTGGCGCATTTCCTCGGGGCTTTCTCGCCCAAGGACTTCTACTTCAACCTGACCTTCCTGCTGATGGCGATGCTGATCCTCGGCGGCATCTCGACCGTGACCGGCGCCCTGGGCGGCACCGTGGTGATGTTCGTGGTCCTCCAGCTGCTGCGCCAGATCGAGGGTGGGGCGACCATCGCGGGCGTCCACCTGCCGCCGATGTTCGGGCTGACCTCGATCGGCGGGGCGCTGGTGATCCTGTTGTCGATGTACAAGCTGCGTGACGGTCTGTTCGGCCTGCGCGAGCTGGACGAGCGGTTCGCGGATCGCCTGGCGGCGCCGGGGCAGGCCCGGACCGCGGCCGGGCGGCCCGGCACCGGGGTCGAACGCCTCGTCGGCAAGCTCGAGGTCGACGGCGTCGGGCGCCGCTTCGGCGGGCTGATCGCGCTCGAGGATGTCTCCTTCACGGTCGAGCCGGGCCAGGTGGTCGGGCTGATCGGCCCCAACGGCGCCGGCAAGTCGACGCTGATCAACGCGATTTCCGGCGTCGTGCCCGCCAGTTCGGGCACGGTCCGGCTGGGCGGGCACGACGTCGCGCAGATGCCGGTGCACAAGGTGCCGCTGGCCGGGCTCGGGCGCACCTTCCAGAACATCCGCCTGTTCCGGAACCTGACGGTGCTGGAAAACGTGCGGGCCGCGGCCGAGGCCGCGGGCGCGCGCGGGGAGGCTGCGGTGACCGAGGCCCGGGCCGCGCTGGCGGCTGTCGGGCTGGCCGAGATGTCCGGGCGCCTGGCCGCGACGCTGCCCTACGGCGCCCAGCGGCGGCTCGAGATCGCCCGGGCGCTGGCGTTGCGGCCCTCGTTCCTGCTGCTCGACGAGCCCGCCGCCGGCATGAACCCGACCGAGACCAACGAACTGATCGCGGTGCTGCGCCAGATCCGCGAAGACCACAGCATCGGCCTGATGGTGGTCGAGCACGACCTCAAGCTGATCATGCGGCTCTGCGACCGGATCGTGGTGCTCAACAAGGGCCGCAAGATCGCCGAGGGAACCCCGGACGAGGTCCGCGCCGACCCCCATGTCGTCGAGGCCTATATCGGCAGCCGCGCCGCAGAGGCGGTGTGAGCGCCCAAGATACAACCACCGGCCGCGGCAAGGGAAATCGCGGCCGCCATGTCCAAAGGGAGATTGACATGACCAGACAGGCACTCCGCATCGCCGTGACGGCGACGGCCCTGGCCGCGGCGGCGACCTTGCCGGCCCAGGCCAAGGACCTGACCATCGGCCTCGCCACGGCCCAGACCGGGGCGCTGGCGCCCTACGACCAGCCTTCGCTGGCGGGCTTCCGCATGGGGGTGGACGAGATCAACGCCGCCGGCGGCATCGACGGCAAGTGGAAGATCAAGCTGATCACCAAGGACACCCGCTCGGACACCGCCGAGACCGCGCTTGCCGCGCAGGACCTGGCCGGGGCGGGGATCCAGGTGATGATCACCCCCTGCGACGCCGACCCCTCGATCGCCGCCGGCCTGATCGCCCAGCAGGCGAAGATCCCGACCTTCTCGTTCTGCGCCAGCACCCCGACGCTTCCGCTCGATGTCGGCGACTACATGTTCGGCGCCTATCCGGCCGATAACGAGCAGGGCACGATGCTGGCCGAATACGCGATCAAGCAGGGCTACAAGACCGCCTATCTTCTGGTCTCGCCCGACAGCGCCTATACGCTGAAGCTGCCCGAGTATTTCGGCAAGGTCTTCAAGGCCGAGGGCGGCAAGGTGGTCGGCCAGGCCTCCTACAGCCTGGGCCAGCAGGATTTCAGCGCGGTGGTGACCAAGATCAGCGCCATGGACCCCCGGCCCGACGTGCTGATGACCTCGGCCTACGAACCGGCGTTCCCGGCCTTCATCCGCCAGCTGCGCGGCGCCGGCGTCAAGATCCCGGTGCTCGGCTCGGACGGGATCGACACGCCGACCACGCTCGGCCTCGGCAAGCTGGTCGACGGGGTGGTCTACTCGACCGCCGGCTTCGCCAAGCCCGGCAGCAAGCTTGCCGCCTTCAACGCCCGCTACGAGAAGCTGACCGGTAAGAAGCCCGACACGCTCTATATCGCCAACGGCTATGACCTGGCCCATGTGATCGCGGCAGCGGTGAAGAAGGCCGGCAGCCTGGACCCGGCGACGATCCGCGACGCCATCGCCGGCCTCAAGGATGTGCAGGGCGTGACCGGGGCGATCACCTATGCCGGCACCGACCGCATGCCGCTGCGCAGCGTCTCCCTGGTGCGCATCGTCAGCGATAAGCGCGAGCTGGTCAGCCAGGGCATCCCGCCCGTCAGCAAGGTGCCCGCGCCCTGAGCGCGCCCGATGCCGCCCGCCCGGGAGCGTGGTCTCCCGCCAGATCTGGAGAGGACAATGACCGGTTCTGAAACCCTGCTCGAGACCCTCGACCTGCATGTCACCTATGGCCCGGTGGAGGCGGTGAAGGGACTCTCGCTGTCGGTGCGGCGCGGCGAGATCGTGACCCTTCTCGGCGCCAATGGCGCCGGCAAGAGCTCGACCCTCAACGCGCTGGTCGGGCTGGCCCCGCGCCAGGCGAAGGCGATCCGCTTCGAGGGGGCCGAAATCGGACGCATGGCCACCGAGGCGATCGTTCGTCGCGGCATGACCCTGGTGCCCGAGGGGCGCCGGGTCTTCGCCGAGCTCACGGTGGCCGAGAACCTGCTGCTCGGTGGCGCCCGGCATCAACGCCGCGGGCCGCTCGACGCGGTCGAGGCCGACATGCTGGCGCGCTTCCCGATCCTCGGCCAGCGGCTGCACCAGAAGGCGGGATCGCTGTCGGGCGGGGAGCAGCAGATGCTGGCCATCGCCCGGGCGCTGATGTCCTCGCCCGACCTTCTGCTGCTCGACGAGCCCTCGCTCGGGCTTGCACCTCAGATCGTCGACGGCATCTTCGACCTGATCGCCGGCCTGCGCGACCGGGGCCTGACGATCCTGCTGGTCGAGCAGAACGCGGCACGGGCGCTCGAGATCGCGGACCGCGGCTATGTGCTGGTCAACGGCCGCGTCGAGATCTCGGGCAGCGCCGCCGAACTGGCGGCCTCGTCGAGCGTCCGCGACGCCTATCTCGGCGCCTGAGCGGCGCCGGGACCTGCAAGCAAAGGATCCAGGATATGGACATCTTCATTCAGCAGTTCGTCAACGCCCTCAGCCTCGGCGGCACCTATGCGCTGCTGGCCCTCGGCCTTGCCGTGGTGTTCTCGATCTCCGGGCTGATCAACTTCGCCCATGGCGAGCTGATGACCGCCGCGGGATATGCGCTCTACTTCGCGCTGCTCGCCGGGCTGTCCTTTCCGCTGGCCTGCGCCGTCGCGGTGGTCGCCGCGGTGGTTCTGGCCGCCGCGATGGAGGCGGTCGCCTTCCGCCCGGTGCGCGGTGCCTCGGGCACGACACTGCTGCTGACCAGCTTCGCGATCAGCGCGATCCTGCGGATCCTGTTCCAGGACCTGATCTCGGCGCGGCCGCTGCCGATCAACTTTCCGGCTGCGCTGTCGGGGCAGATCGCGATCGGGGCGCTGCACCTGGGGGTGATCCAGGCGATCTCGATCGCGGTCACGGCACTGATGCTGGTGGCGCTGAACCTGTTCCTCGCCCGCACCGTCGCCGGGCGCGCGATGCGCGCCGCGGCCCAGGATTTCGCGGTCGTCCAGCTGATGGGGATCCGGGCCAACACCGTGGTCGCGACCTCCTTCGCGCTGTCGGGGCTGCTGGCCGGCGTGGCCGGGCTGCTATGGGTGGCGCAGCGCGGCAGCGTCGATCCGCTGATGGGGTTCCTGCCGGTGCTCAAGGCCTTCATCGCGGCGGTGATCGGCGGCCTCGGCAGCCTGTCCGGAGCGGTCGCCGGCGGCTTCCTGCTGGGCTTCGTCGAGGTCTTCCTGCAGGCCTACCTGCCCGACGCGTTGCTGCCCTATCGCGATGCCTTCTCGATCCTGCTGGTGATCCTCGTCATGCTGTTCCGCCCCGACGGGCTGATGACGCGCAGGAAGATGATCAAGGTCTGAGCCTGTGCGGCCGCAAGCGGCTGCCTCTCGGGCGGAGCGTTCTCGTGCTCGATCCGCTCGACGGCGCCGGCCCTTCGCCGGTGTCCGGTCGCAGGGGGCGAAGGTGCCATCCATCCGCTGCAACGGTTCGGATGGCCGCCTCCGGGGCCGCGCGTCATGCTCCTGAAGGGCGGCAACGGCCGGTCACGTCGTGTCGCGGCCCGACGAGAAGGGGGCGGTCTTCAGCCGCTTGCGGCTCGAATGGCTGCCAAGCGGGACGAGGCGCGCCCTCGCGGCGCCGCCACCACCGGCAGCAATCGAGGCCGGCATCTTGCCGGCACCGTCGCCATCTGCGCGGCCAGGATCAGGCCAGTTCGGCCGCCAGCCTCGGCGCCGCGAAGTCGAGGAAGGCGCGAAGCTTCTGCGGCAGCAAGGGGCGCGGCTCGTAGAGAAGATGGACCGGCCAGGGCGCGGGCTCGTGATCCTGCAGCAGCGGCACGAGCCGCCCGGCCCTGATCGCGGCGGCGGCCTGGTAGGACAGAACGCGGGTAAAGCCGAGCCCGTCGACGGCGGCGTCGACTGCCGCTTCGGCGGTGTTCACGACCAGCCGCGAATGCACCGGCACGGTCCTTTCCTGCCGGCCGGAACCAAACCGCCAGTCCCGCGGCGACATCAGGTTCTGGAAGGTGATGGCATCGAGCGCCGACAGCTCGCCCGGGGCCGCCGGCGTTCCGCGCTCCGCAAGGTAGGAGGGGCTGGCGCAGACGATCCGGCGCACCTCGCCGACCTTGCGGGCAATGAACACGCTGTCGGCAAGCGGCCCGATGCGCACCGCCAGATCGAGATGCTCTTCATGCAGGTTGACCGGGCGGTCCGTCAGCTCCAGCTGCACGTCGACATCCGGGAAGGCCCGCAGGAAGGCGTTGACCGCGGGCAGCACATGCAAGCGGCCGAAGACGATCGGGGCGGTCATGGTCAACACCCCGCGCGGCGCGGAGAACTCGCCGGAGGCGATGCGTTCGGCCTCCGACACGTCCTCCAGGATCCTGCGGCAGGCGGCGACATAGGTCCGGCCCGTGTCGGTCAGCGTCAGGCCGCGGGGCGAGCGCAGCAGCAGTTCGGCGCCCAGCTTGCCCTCCAGTTCGGAAACCCGGCGGCTGACGGTGGCGATCGGCATCCGCAAGGCCCGCGCGCCGGCGGTCAGGCTGCCCTCTTCCACCACCCGCAGGAGGATGGCCATGGTCTCGAGACGATCGGTCATGCGATTTCCAATTTATGGAAACATCCATCTCGATATTACTGTCTGCCATCAATCAATGAAAGCACCTAACTCCGGCTGACACAGCAAGCAAAGGAGCTTTCACATGCCCCGCATCCCCTATCCGGCCGACATTGCCACCGCGCCCGAAGCCTCGCAGCCGCTGCTGCAGGCGGTCGAGAAACAGCTCGGATCGGTCCCGAACCTGTTCCGCCTCGCCGGCGTCAGCCCGGCCGCGCTGGAAGGCTATCTCGGCCTGTTCGGCGCCCTCGGCAAAGGCCGGCTGCCGGCCGCCACCCGCGAACGGGTCGCGCTTGCCGTGGCGCAGGCGAACGGCTGCAGCTACTGCCTTTCCGCCCACAGCTACCTCGGCAAGACCCTGGCCAATCTCGACGAGACCGAGATCGCGGCCAACCGCCTGGGCCGTTCGAACGATGCCAGGGCGGATGCCGCCTTGCGCTTCGCCGTCGAGGTGCTGAACGCGCGCGGTCGCGTCGCCGACGACAACCTGCGCGCGATCCGCGATGCCGGCTACGACGACGGCCAGATCATCGAGATCGTGCAGCATGTCGCGCTGAACATCTGGACCAACTACCTGAACGAGCTGGCCGGCACCGAGATCGACTTTCCGGCGGTCGATGCCGGCGATCTCGCCGCCTGACCAACCGCGCGGCGGCCGGGGATTTTCCCGGCCGCCGCGCCTTTTCCATGCCCGAGACGGAAAGGATACGCCGATGCGCCGCCCCCCGCTTCCCCCGTTCACCGAAGACAGCGCCCGGCAAAAGGCCCGCCTGGCCGAGGATGGCTGGAACTCCCGCGATCCGGCCGGGGTGGCGCTGGCTCCTATGCCGGACAGCCGCTGGCGCGACCGCGTCGAGTTCCCGGTGGGCCGGGCCGAGATCGAGCCGGTGCTGCAAGGCCGTGGCTTCCTGGCCGCTGCGGCCGTCACCATCGCCGACATCGCGGGTTACAGCTATATCGCCCATGCCCCCGAGGGCGAGGGCAGCCTCGAAGCCTACCCGGCGATAGGCGCCTGGCTGGCCCGGATCGGGGCGCAGCCGGGCTGTGTCGGCATGGCCCCTTCGCCGCTCCCCGAAGACAGCTGAAGCGGAAGGGCGGATGTCATGACCCGGAGCGACGAGATCTTTCACGACGGCGAACGCGCGGTGCAGGACCGCGCCGGGGTTCCGCAAGACTGGCGCGACCGGGCGGCGCGCGCCATCCGCCCGGCCATGCCCGCGCAGCACCAGAGGTTCGTCGAGAACCTGCCGCTGCTGTTTCTCGGCCTGCAGGACGGGCAGGGCCGGCCATGGGCCAGCGTCAGCCCCCTTGCCGCCGGCGCGAGGGCGACAGCCGCCCAGCTGTCGCTCGACGGTCTCCCGGTTCTTGCCGACAGGCTCGGACTCGACCTGCGGCCGGGCGCCAGGGCGGCGGTGCTCGGGCTCGACTTCGCGACCCGACGGCGGAATCGCGTGAACGGCACCATCGCCGCCGCGACCGGGGAGGCCCTGACCATCGCCGTCGAACAGAGCTACGGCAACTGCCCGAAATACATCCGCCGCCGCGATATCCGGCTGCCTGCCGGGGCGCTGCCGGCTGCCGCTGCCACCCGCATTGCAGCCGACGATGCGGCCGCGCGCCGGATCATCCTGTCCGCGGACACGTTCTTCATCGCAACCTGCGCCCGGGGCGGGGCGGATGTTTCCCATCGCGGCGGGCCGCCCGGGGTCCTGCGGCCGAATGCGGACGGCGCGCTCTGCTTTCCGGACTATGCCGGCAACCGCTACTTCAACACGCTCGGCAATATCACGGCCAGCGGTCGCGCCGGGCTGTTGATTCCGGATTTCGCCAGTGGCGCCGCGATCCTGTTGACGGGCCGGGCCCGGATCAACTGGTCTGCGGCCCGAACCGCAGAGGTGGACGGCGCCGAGCGTATCGTCGAGATACGGCCGGATGAGATCTGGCACGCCAGAGGGGTCTTTCCAGGCGGCGCCTTCACCGGTGCAGCCGTACGCGGCAAGTCATGACCTGCCGCGGCGCGCCGCGCCGGCATCGCAGAGCGTCCCGGCGCGGCCAGCGGCAAGCCCGGGCGTCCCGCCCGCGAACAAGGGCGGCGTTGCATCTCTCGCCCCGGTTCCTGCGATGCGCAGCAGCCTTCGAAGAGGCGCGCACCCGATGGGGCAGCTTTTTCTCCCGCCGCGGGATTAATTGCCTGCGCCGCGCGTCATTGATGTCGGGTCTGGTCGAAACCGGCCCGCGACAGCAACCAAGGAGCCCGCATCATGACCTTCCGCCGCCTGATCCTTCCGCTCGCCGTGGCGATCGCCCTTCCTGCCGCTCTGTCCGCCGCGCCGGCGATGGACGGCAAGAGCCAAAAGGGCACGATCCTCACCGACAGTCACGGCATGTCCCTCTACACATTCGTCAAGGACAAGGAGGCGCGCTCGGCCTGCAACGGCGACTGCGCCGTCAAATGGCCTCCGCTCGCCGCCAAGGCGGGCGACAGGCCCGAGGGCCATTTCGGCATCATCGCTCGCGACGATGGCTCGCTGCAATGGACCTACAAGGGCAAGCCGCTCTACACTTGGTTCAAGGACAAGACGTCCGGCGATGTCACGGGCGACGGCGTCAAGGGCGTCTGGCACCTCGCCCGGCCCTGAACGGGAGCCGAGACGACATGAAAATCCTGGACGAGATCGAGGCCGCGATCCCCGCCCTGCGCCGCTATGCCGGGGCGCTGGTCCGGGATCGCGACGCGGCCGATGACCTTGTCCAGGACTGCCTGGAGCGCGCGGTGGCGCGGCGCGGCGACTGGCGCGGCCAGGGGCCGGTCCGTGCCTGGCTGTTCCGCATCCTCCTCAACCGTCACCGCGACCTTCGGCGGGCCGCCCCCCGGCCGGGCCATCTGGTTCCGGTCGAGGGGCTGTTTCCGGAGCCCTCCGCCCCGCCGCCGCAGGACGGGCATCTTGCCCTGACCGAGGTGCGTGCGGCGATGGAGCGCCTGCCCGAGGAACAGCGTCAGGCGCTCTTGCTGGTGGTGCTGGAAGGCCTCAGTTTCGAGGCGGCGGCGGAGGCGCTGGAGATCCCCAAGGGCACGCTGATGTCGCGGCTGGCGCGGGCGCGGGCCAACCTGCGCGCCCTGACCGGCCGCGAGGCCAAGACGAAAGGCAGGAGCCGATGACCCCGTTGAGCGATGAAGAACTGCTGGCCTATCACGCGGGTGCCCTGTCCGAAGCCGAACAGGCACAGGTCGCGGCGCGGCTGGCCGAGGACCCGGCGGCGCAGGTCAGGCTGGCCGACTGGGCCGAACAGGACGCGGCGCTGGCTGCCGCCTACGGCCCGGTGGCCGAAGAGCCGGTGCCCGCGCGCCTGAGCGCCGTGATTGCCGGCGCCCGGAGGCCCGGGCGCGGGGCAGGGGGCGCCTATCTTCGCATCGCCGCCGCCGTCGCGCTGCTGGCGATCGGCGCCGGCGGCGGCTGGCTGGCGCGCGGCCCCGGCGCGCCGCTGCCCGGGCACAGCCTCGCCCAGGCCGCGGCCGACGCCTACCGCACCTATGCCGTCGAGGTCGTCCACCCGGTCGAGGTGCGGGCCAGCGATGCCGACCACCTGACCGGCTGGATCTCGAAACGCCTCGGCCATCCGATCCACGCCCCGGCCTTCGACAAGCTCGGCTACCGGCTGATGGGCGGGCGGGTGCTGCCCGGCGACACCGGCGCGGCGGCGCTGTTCATGTATGAAAACGACGCCGGGCGGCGTGTCACCCTCTATGTCGCGCCGCAGGGGACCAAGGGCGACGACACCGCCTTCCGCTTCTTCAGCAAGGGACAGGATCAGGGGTTCTGGTGGACCGACGGCCCCTTCGGCTACGCCCTGGTCGGCGACATCCGCCGCGAGGATCTGCGCCGCATCGCCACCGCTGCCTATGACCAGTTGACCTGATCTCGCGGCATCGAAACATCGCGACGCCGCACCGCGGATGAAGGCCCGCTATCGCGAAGTCGCAGCGCGGCGCCCCTCACCCGGCTGATCGGCGCCGTGCCGGTCAAGCGGCAGGGCGCATGGCAGAGCGCGCGCCGCCACGCGATGGCCGAGACCTTCGCCCGGATCGCACGCGGGAGAGGGCCCCACTCCCGGCGCAAGCACGCAAACCGCCTGCTGGTGAGCTGCGGCCCTCCGGGACATCACGCCGGCTTGACGGAGGTGACCGCCGGCACCGGAGATCGTGGCTCTCCGGCGCCTTCCGGCGGCACGGCGCCCGGGCATGGCGGCAACCGCCGCCCGACGGGCGCCGATGTCTAGCCGATCCGCTCGATACGCGCCGGCAGCCCCTGGCGCACTGCGGTGCCCGAGACGGGATCGACCCAGACCCCGGCCTTGCCGCGTGTCGGGTCGATCATGCCGAGGTCGTTCAACAGCACGCCGCTGGCCAGGCGCGGGTCGGCGGGCCAGGTCTGGCCGTCGATGGTGATGGCGCGCGCGCCGAAGCCGCGGTGACCGAAGCCGTGCTCGATCGCCACCGTGTCCGGTGCCACGCCATCGCGCACCACGGCGACGCTTTCCAGCGTGCCGCCCGGGGTGGTCAGGCGCACCCGGTCGCCGTTTTTGATGCCGTGTTTCGCGGCCAGCTCCAGCCCGACATTCACGGGATTGATGGCGGCGATGCGCAGGAGCGCCTTGGCGCCGACCGAATAGGAATTCTGCAGCGGCGACTTGAAGCTGGTGATCTTCACCGGCCAGTCGGCCTCGGGGTAATGGTCGCTGACCCTGGTGCCATCCGCGAACTCCGCCGCCCGCCAGGCCGGGCAGCCGGGCAGGTGGCGTCCGGTGGTGGCGTGGCGGAAACTGCCGAGCCCCTCGTTCCAGACCAGCATCGGCTGGCTGAACTGATGCGTCGCCTCGTCGCCCGAATAGGCGCGCTCGATATTCTCGTAGCGCCCGCCCTTGGCATAGATCGTCGCCGCCTTGCGCCATTCCCCGGGTTTCAGCACCGCCTTCAGGTCGTCGGCGATCCGCGCCACGTTCGAGAGCGCGATGTCCTCGTCCGTCGCGTCCGACACCGGCGTGCCCAGCATGGCCACGTTGGCCGCGCCGCGGATATAGAAATCCTCGGCCCGGTTGAGCGGGTGGAGCTTGCCGTCGGCATCCGGGATCGCCCTGTCGCCGAACCCCGGCAGGCCCATCTTCTTGGCGGTGGCGATCAGGAAGGTCTCCATGCCGACGCGCTCGCTCTCGGCGTTCTTCTCCATCTTCGGCTCGATCACCGGCCAGCGCGCGGTGGTCGCCTTGGTCCAGACCCCGCCCCAGGGCTTGGCGAAGCCCCAGGTCTCGTACATCACCGAATCCGGCACGATGTAGTCGGCGATCTGCGAGCTCTCGTTGATGAAGGGGTCGATCGAGATGATCAGCGGCACCACCTTCGGGTCCTTGATCTTGTCGACCAGATGGGCGACGCCCGGCACGCCGTAGATCGGGTTGGTGTTGCGGAAGATCAGCGCCTCGGCCCGGTAGGGATAGCCGTTGACCAGCGACGACATCCATTCGGTCGCGAGCCCCGGCGCGTTCGGATACCACGGGCCATCGGCCGGGAAGGGCTTGCCGGCGGCCTTCTTGGTCTTGAACTCGGTGGTCTTCTCGTAGGGCACGTTGCGTCCGAAGGGCAGGCCCTTGGCCTTCACCATGCCCGGGAACTTGGCCAGATCGTAGGCCGGGCCCTTGTTGTCGGGGAACCAGCCCCCGGCGATCATCGTGCCGCCCTTCCAGTTCAGGTTGCCGATCAGCGTGTTCAGCATCACCAGCGCATAGGCATTGTAGAAGCCCGAGCCGCCCATCATGCCGCCATGGCTGTTGACCGCGGCCTTGCGGCCGTGGCTGGTGAACTCCTTCGCCAACCCGATCAGGGTCTCTTCGGGGATGCCGCAGACGGCCGCATAGTCCGCGATCGTCTGGCGCATCGCCTCTTCGCGCAGCAGGGTGAGCGCAGTCTTCACCGCGACCGGCCCCTGCGCCGTCTCGGCGATGCCGTCGAAGAAGAGCGGCGCGGGCGTGGCCGCCGCCGGCACCGGGCCGGCATCGGAGGCGACCATGTAGGGGTCGGCATCCGAATGGGCCTCGCCCGCGCTCTCCAGCCCGATGTCCGAGCCGCGCAGGCAATGGCCGTAGCGCGGGTGATCGGGCTCGACGATCACCAGGTGGGTGGCGTTCGACCAGTTCGCCTCGCCCGCCGCCTTGGCTGCAGCCGCGCTCGGCTGCGCCAGGTAAGCGTGGTCGATGCGGTCGTTCTCGAACATCCAGCGCATCATCGCCATCGCCATCGCGCCATCGGTGGCGGGCTTGATCGGCAGCCATTTCGAGCGTTCGCCCGAGGGTCCGTTCTGCGCATTGTTGAGGATCGGGTCGACCACGACATAGCTCAGCTTCTCGTCGCTCCGGGCCTTGGCGATGAGCGTGCCGACCCGCTTGAACGGGTTGCCCGCATTCCCGGGCGCGGTGCCGGCGAAGATGATGAACTCGGCGTTCAGGAAATCCGGCTTGGCATGGGGCATCTTCTTGAAATCGCCGAACATCGCGCCCGATCCCGAGCGGTAGGCGCCGCCGCAATAGCTGCCGTGGCGGGTGAAGTTGTTCGAGCCGTAGCTCTGCTTGAGCCAGCGCAGCGCGAAATTGTCGCGGCCGTCGTCGACGCAGTTCATCCACACCAGCCGGTTGGCGCGGGGCCCGAATTCGGGCGCGCCGGGAACGGCCGGGGTCTCGAGGTCGCGGATCTCGCGCAGGCCGGCGACGCGGCCCTCGCCGAAGAGGTCACCGCCCTCGACCACCTCCTCGACCAATTGCTCGAACGAGATCGTCTGCCACTTGCCCGAGCCGCGCGGCCCGACCCGTTTCAGCGGGCGCAGTACCCGGCGCGGGTTGTCGACCTGCTGCAGCACCGCGTTGCCGCGGCCGCAGGCGGTCGAACGGTTCGTCAGCCCGTTGCCCTTGCCTCCCTGCGCCATGGCCGCGAAGCTTTCGGCGACCGAGCTTTCATAGGGGATGAAGGGATCGGTCGACATCGGCGAATAGGGGTTGCCGGTGACGCGCAGCACGCGGTTCGCCTTCTTGTCGACACGCACGCGGACGCCGCACATCGTGGTGCAGCCGATGCACATCGTGTAGCTCATCGCCTGGTCGGGGTTCGGCGTCACATCGCCGGTCAGCGGATCGACGTTGTATTCGGCGGGCAGGGAATTGCCGGTGACATGGGCGTTGCGCGGCACCTCGCCGGACCATTTGCCCTTGGCGATCTTCTTCACGGTGCCGGCGTAGCCCACGCCGAAGGTGGCCAATGCTCCGGTCGCGACGGCGCCCTTGAGGATGTTGCGGCGGGTGGACATGGGAATTCTCCTCAGATGGCGCGCGAGGGCGTTGCGGGCGGCGTTGCGGGCGGCGTGGTGGGGGCGGCGCGGCGGGGACCGCCAGGCGGGCCGGCCTCGCTCCAGGGCATGAAGGTGGTGTAGGCGATGATCAGGAAGAGCCAGAGGCCGAAGGTGCCGATCACCCCCATCAGCCCGGCGATCCCCGTCGGCACCAGCGCGTCATAGAGGCCCGAGCCGATCTTGGGCACCGCCTGCCCGCCCATGAACACGGTCCAGCGGAACATCCACGCGGCATGGATCGCGATGAGCCCGGTCAGCCATCCCGTGCCCACCGGCACCAGCAGCGCGAGGAGGAAGGGTATGGCGATGGCAAGCCCGCCCCAGATCGCGATGTGGTGCCAGACCGGGAAGCCCGCGACCGAGGCCAGCGCCCGGGCATGGACCGGCGACAGGCCCGAGAGCGCGAGGCCGAACCAGACGATCCCGAGCAGGCCGACGACGCCAAGGGCCGCGGCGAGTTCGAGGTTGAGCCGCAGCTCGAGCTTCTCCTGGCGCGCCAGCACGCGTTCGAGAACCAGCATCACCCCCAGCGCGCCGACAAAGCCGGTGGCGGCGAATTGCAGCGGCAGCAGGGGGGTGTTCCACAGCGGCCGGGCGCGGACGATCATCACCTCCATACCCGTGTAGGTGAGGATCCCCAGCGCCGCGAGGCCAGCGATCAGCCCGAGCGGGCGGGCGAATCCGTTCGCCCCGCCGCCGAGCGAAAGCCAGCGGAAGAGCCAGGCGAAGCGCCAGTTCTCCTGTCCCATGGCGTGCAGCGCGGGCCGGTGCAGCGCCCAGGCGAAGGCGATCGTCGCGCCGACATAGAGCGGCACGATCCACGCCCCCCAGGCCATCCAGGACGTGTGGTGGGTATAGGCGTAGAACTCCCAGAAACGGAACGGCTGGTGCAGGTCGGCCAGCAGCGCGATCGGCGCGGTGATGCCGGTGGTCACCGCCACCATCAGCGCGAGGCGCGCCCGCGGCAATCCGCCCTCGTGGCCCAGCAGGAAGGCGGGCAGCGACATCAGCAGCGCCGTGGTCGAGATCGCGATCAGGAAGAAATATTGCACCGCCCAGGGCAGCCAGGCTGCTTCGTGCACGGCTCCGACGAGTTCGTGGATCTGCATCACAGCCCCTCCTCGTGATGGGTTTCGGTGGTCAGTGGCGGGTGATAGGCGGCCTCGCCGGCGACACGGCCGGAAAGCGCCTCGTCAAGCCCGATGTAATAGACGTTCGGATTGGTGTGCATCTCGGGGCGCAACACCGAGACCTCGTTCTCCCGCAGCAGGCGCGCGACCTCGCTTTGCGGGTCGTTCAGGTCACCGAAGTTGCGCGCGCCGCCGACGCAGGTCTCGACACAGGCGGGCAACAGGCCCTCCTGCGTGCGGTGGTAGCAGAAGGTGCATTTGTCGGCGGTCTGGGTCTCGTGGTTGATGAAGCGCGCGTCATAGGGGCAGGCCTGCACGCAATAGGCACAGCCGACACAGCGGCTGGCATCGACCAGGACCTCGCCGTTCTCGGCCTTGAAGGTGGCCTCGACCGGGCAGACCGGCACGCAGGGCGGGTTGTCGCAATGGTTGCAGAGGCGCGGCAGCATCACCATCGCCGGGTCGCGCCGGTCCTTGAGCACCTCGTAGACGCTCACATGGGTGCGGAAGGCATCCTCCGGCACGTCGTTTTCCATGATGCATGCGACGGTGCAGGCCTGGCAGCCGATGCATTTGCGCAGATCGACCACCATGCCCCAATGCACGGTATGGCCGTCCTTCGTCTTGACGGCGCTGCGGGGGCCCCCGGTGGCGATGCCGGGTGCGGCAGCCTCGGCGGCCTCTGCCGTTCCGGCGATCGAGGCCGCGGCGCCGATGGTCACCCGGCCGATCGCGCCAAGAAAGCCACGGCGGTTCGTGTCCATGGGCTGTTCCTTTCCTTGTCGGTCAGCCCGAGGGATACGCCTGTCGCCGCGTCGGCGGAATCGGAGGAAACCCGGGGGAACTAGGGGTTTGCCCTAGGGGCGGGCCGCTAGGCCTCCGCCCATCCCCCTTCGATCAGCATCCGCACCAGATCGGCCGCGCCGGTCGCGCCCATCTTGTCCATCACATTGTGGCGGTGGATCTCGACCGTCTTGAGGCTGATGCCCAGCTCGGCCGCGATCTGCTTGTTCTGCCGGCCGGCCAGCACCGCCCGCGCCACCTCGGCCTCGCGCGGGGTGAGGGAGGCAAGCCGCGCCGCCAGCGCGTTGCGCCCCGCCGCCGCGGCCTGGCGCTGGTCGTATAGTTCGAGCGCGGAGCGGATGCGCTCGACCAGCGCCATGCCGTTCACCGGCTTCTCGAAGAAGTCGAGCGCACCGGCCTGGATCGCCCGCACCGCCATCGGCACGTCGCCGTGGCCGGTGATCATGATGACCGGCAGCGGGCAGCCGCGGCGCGTCAGCTCGTCGAGCAGTTCCAGCCCGGTCATCCCCGGCATCCGCATATCGGCGAGGATGCAGCCGCGCTGGTTGTCGTCGAGCTTGGCCAGCAGATCGGCGGCCGAGCCATGGGGCGCGACCTCGAGCCCGAGCGAACCGAGCATGAAGCCCAGCCCCTCGCGCGCCGCGCGGTCGTCGTCGACCACATGGATCACCGCCTCGTCGCCGCTCATGCGCCCTCCCTCACCGGTAGCCAGACCTTGACCAGCAACCCCGCCCCGTCAGCCGGGGTCTCGGCCCGCAACCAGCCCTCATGCGCCTCGACGATCGAGCGCGAGAGCGACAGGCCGAGGCCGATCCCCTCGGGTTTCGTCGTATAGAAGGCTTCGGCGAAATGCGCCATGCCCTCGGGGGCGAGGCCGGGGCCGTGATCGCGCACCGAAAGGCAGAGGCCGGGGCCGTGCGCCGGGTCGGTCTCGGCGGCGGCGCGGATCTCGATGCGCCGATCCTCGGGCGCGGTCTGCGCCATCGCGTCGACCGCGTTCTGCACCAGGTTCAGCACCACCTGCTGGAGCTGCACCCGGTCGGCAAAGACCTGCGGCAGGTCCTCGGCCAGCTGCATCTCGACCGCGACCCCGGCGCGGTGGGTGGTCACCTCGAAAAGCGCCGCCGTCTCTTCCATCAGGGCCGCCATGTCGACTGCCGCCCGCTGGCTCTCGCGCTTGCGGACGAAGGCGCGGATGCGCTTGATGACGGTCGCGGCGCGCTCGGCCTGCTGCGCGATCTCCTCCGAGGCACGCTCCATGTCGGCGGGCGTGCAGTTGCCCGCGCGCAGGCGCAGCAGGCTGCCCTGGGCATAGCCGGCAATGGCGGCGAGCGGCTGGTTCAGCTCATGCGCGATCGACGAGGCCATCTCGCCCAGGATCGAGAGCCGCGCGACATGCTCCAATTCGCGCCGGTGCAGCCGGTCGGCCTCTTCGGCGCGCAAGCGGTCGGCCATTTCGCGCTTGAGCCCGGCATTGGCGGCGTTCAACGCCTGGGTCCGGCGCCGCACCAATGTCTCGATCCGCACCGAATAGAGCGCCCAGAACACCAGCGCGATCGCCAGCGCGACCAGCCAGTCGCGGTAATCGTGGACGAATTCCGAGATCGAGACCGGACCGGTGCGGGCATAGGGGCCGATCCTGAGCTCGCGCATCACCTCGTGCACGGGCTGGTAGTCCAGCGGCACGGTCCAGAAATTGCCGGTCTGCATTCCGAGAAGCGCGATCGCCACTTTCTTGGCCAGCGCGGGCGAGGTTCCCCGCGCCTTGGCGAAGGGCCAGCCGGGGTAGACCGGGCTCGAGACGGCGCAGCCGCGCGCCTTCTCGGGGCGCAGGGCGAAAGCGTGGAGCGTGGCGAAGCGCGCCGGCTCCGACGCCTTCAGCCCTTCCAGCATGCAGGCGCGCAGCACCGCCGCATCGGCGCGCCCGTCCAGCACCGCCTCGGCGGCACGGTGCATCGGCGTGCCGGTGATGACCAGCCGGACCCGATCCTTGAGCCCGGGATCGGCCCGGTTCATCTCGGCCCAGATGGCCTGAAAGCCACCGAAGGCCTCGGGCGAGACCACGGCAAGGCGCTTGCCGGCAAGGTCGCCGAGCGTCTTCATCCCGCCCGTGGTGACGAGGGTCGAGGCCACGGGCGTATCCTCATCGGCGGTGGCGATGCGGCTGATGTGGTTGCGGAATTCGAGGACCGCGTAATCGCCGGGATTGGTGATGACGAAATCGAGCCGGTCCGCCGTCAGCTCACGCTCCAGCCCGGCGAGATCGAGCGGCACGAGGGTGAAACGATATGCCGGCAAGGCAGCGTCGAGCGCGGCCGCGGTCGCCTGCCAGTGAGCGAGCGAATGCTCCTCGCCGGCATAGTCGAGCACCCCGATCCGCAACGGCTCGGCCGCCATGACCGAGGGCACGAGGGCCAGCCCCAGCGCCGCGGCCGCGGCAAGTGTTCGCAAAGACCGGAAGGCTATGGGCATTTCCCCCCCTGTGGGGCGTTCGGGATCGAAGGCACGTCGTCTGCGGCGGGCCCGGGCATGGCTGTTGTCGGGCAGGAGCAAATCGCCGCCGGGCCCGGACCCTCAGGACTATCGCGCCGATCCCGGCGATGCACCAGACCCACGCTTCGTCATGCCGCAGGGCCGCCGTCGTTTCCGTCGAGACCGGCGTGGCGCGAACCGGCCTCGGGGAAGTTCCGCCGCAGCGACGGAAACGGAACCGGGCGCCGGTTCCGGCCGAGCGGCGTGGCGCCGCTGCGTGCGGGGCTCAGGAAAGCCCCGCCAGTTCCTCGAGCCGCACCGGGTAGCGCCGCACCCGGACGCCCGTCGCGTGCCAGATCGCGTTGGCGATGGCGCCGGCGGTGCCGGAGATGCCGATCTCGCCCACGCCCTTGACCCCGAGCGGGTTCACGTGAGGGTCGTCCTCGTGGATCAGCAGCACCCTGGCCGACGGGATGTCGGCATTGACCGGTACGTGGTACTCGCCGAAATCCGCGTTCAGGATGCGGCCGCTGCGCGGATCGGTCTCGGCCCCTTCGTGCAGCGCGAAGGAGGCCCCCCAGATCATGCCGCCGAGCAACTGGCTCTCGGCCATGCGCGGGTTGATGATCCGTCCGGCCGCGAAGGCGCCGACGAGGCGCGAGACCCGGATCTGGCCCAGTTCGGGGTCGACCTTGACCTCGGCGAAGACGGCGCCGTGCGATTGCATCGCGTGGGCCTGTGCCGCCGCCGGGTCGCGGCCGCCCTTGCCCTGGCCCGAGAGCGCCTCCCGTCCGGCGCGGGCGAGGATCTCGGCATAGCTTTCGCTGCGGCTGTCGTCGCCGGCGGCATAGAGCCGGCCTCCCCGGGCGACCACCCCTTCGTTGCCGGTGCCGTGCAGCGGCGAGTTCGGGTCGGCGGCGGCGATCTCGGCCAGTTGCCGGATGGTGTCGCCGCCCGCGTTCTCGATCGCCAGCCCCGCCGTCGCTGTATGCCCCGAGCCACCGGCGACGCCGGCGTCGGGCAGGTCCGAGGCGCCGCCGCGCAGCACGACCTGCGCGACGTCGAGCCCCAAGGCGTCGGCCGCGATCTGGGCGAAGGCGGTCCAGGCGCCCTGGCCCATGTCGATCAGGCTGGTCTCGACCAGCGCGGTGCCGTCGGCGCGCAGCGTGGCCCGGGCCTCGGCGGCGAACATCGGGCAGGGGAAGGTCGCGGTACCCATGCCCCAACCGACCAGCATGCCGGCATCGTCGCGCATCTGGCGGGCGGTGCGCGGCCGGCCGGCCCAGCCGAAGGCCCGCGCCCCCTCGGCATAGCATTCGCGCAGCGCCTTCGAGGAATAGGGCAGGCCGGACATCGGGTCGGTCTCGGCATAATTCGCCAGCCGGAAGTCGAGCGGGTCCATGTCGGCGGCCTCGGCGGCGATGTCCATCGCCACCTCGAGCGCGGCCGAGCCCGAGGCCTCGCCCGGGGCCCGCATCGCGCCGGGCATGCCGACATCGTTGCGCACGCCGTCATGCGTGGTCGAGATCGCCGGGCTGGCATAGGTCATCCGCGACGGCGCCGAGGCGCCCTCGATGAACTCGTCGAAGCTGGCGGTGACGGCGCGGGTGTGATGCGACAGCGCCGTCAGCTTGCCGGTGCCGTCGAGGCCGAGCTTGAGCCATTGCCGGGTCTGGCCGCGATGGCCGACCGGGCCGAACATCTGGCGCCGGGTCAGGGCCAGCTTCACCGGCCGTCCGAGCGTCCGTGCCGCCAGCGCCGTCAGGATCTGTGGGCCGTTGATCACCGCCTTGGAACCGAAGCCGCCGCCGAGGAAGGGGCAGCGGATCAGCACATTCTCCGCCGGGATGCCGAACCAGTTGGCGAAACCGGCGCTGGCCAGCACCGGCGCCTGGTTGGGCATGTCGAGCGTCAGCCGGTCGCCGTCCCACTGGGCGACGAGGGCATGGGGCTCCATCGCGTTGTGATATTGCGCCGGGGTGTCGCAGACGGTCTCGACCCGCTGCGCGGCGGCGGACAGCCCGGCCGCGACATCGCCCTTCTCGATCTTCGGCGGCATGCCGAAACCGACGCCGCCGATCTCGTAGGGCTCCAGCTCGATGCCCGTGCGCGGCGGCTCGGCCTCGTAGCGCGGGGCCAGCAGACGGGCGCCCTCGCTTGCCGCCTCGAGCGTCTCGGCGACGACCAGCGCGATCGGCTGGCCGGCATAGCGCACGCTATCGTCCTGCAGCACCTCGACGCGGATCGAGAACATGCTGGGCTTGTCGTCCGGATCCTGCGCCAGCGGCGGCCGGTTGGCCGGGGTCAGCACCTCGACGCGGATCGAGAACATGCTGGGCTTGTCGTCCGGATCCTGCGCCAGCGGCGGCCGGTTGGCCGGGGTCAGCACCTCGACGCGGATCGAGAACATGCTGGGCTTGTCGTCCGGATCCTGCGCCAGCGGCGGCCGGTTGGCCGGGGTCAGCACCTCGACGACGCCGGGATGGGCCTTGGCCGCGGCGACGTCGAGCCGGGTGACGCGGCCGCGGGCGATGGTGGCCGGGACGTAGACGGCGTGCAGCAGGCCCTCGGGATGGTTGTCGGCGGCATAGGTGGCGCGGCCGGTGACCTTGAGGAGGCCGTCCTGCCGGGTCAGCGGCTGGCCGGCATTCGAGCCCATGCGCTGGGGCAGGGCGGCGGGAAGCGGGGTGACGTCAGGCATGGGCGTGGTCTCCCAGGTGGGCATGGACAGAGCCGGGCAGGGCGGGCACGCGGTCGGGCGCGCCGTGGGCGGCATGGCTCAGGGCGCGGCTCACGAGCCGCTGGGCAAGGCCGATCTTGAAGCCGTTGCCGCCGACGGGCCGGGCGCCTTCCAGCGCCGCCTCGGCGGCCTTGCTGAAGGCATCGGCCCCGGGGCGGGCGCCGCGCAGGGCCGCTTCCGCCGCCTCGGCGCGCCATGGCTTGGCGGCGACGCCGCCGAGGGCGAGCCGGGCCTCGGCGATCACCCCGTCCTCGATCCGCAGCATAGCGGCGGCCGAGACCAGCGCGAAGGCATAGGAGGTGCGGTCGCGCAGCTTGAGGTAACGGGCGTGGTGGCGGAACCCGGCGGCCGTGGCCGGCAGATGCAGGGCGGTGACGATCTCGCCTTGCCGCAACGCCGTGCGGATCTCGGGCCTGTCGCCGGGCAGGGCGTGGAAATCCGCGAGCGGCACGCGGCGGCTCCCGTCTTCGCCCGCGATCTCGACCGTGGCGTCGAGCGCGGCGAGGGGAACGCAGAAATCCGACGGGTGGGTGGCGAGGCAGTGCTCGGACGCCCCCAGCACCGCGAAGCCGCGCCCGTGCAGCCCCTGCGCGGCGCAGCCGCTGCCGGCCTCGCGCCGGTTGCAGGAACTTGTCGGGTCGGCGAAGAACGGGCAGCGGGTTTCCTGCATCAGGTTGCCACCCGCCGTCGCCGCGTTGCGCAGCTGGCCGGAGGCGCCGGAGAGCAGCGCCTCGGCCATCGCCGGGAAGGTCCGGGCGACGTCGAGATCGTGGGCCAGATCGGCATTGCGGACCAGCGCGCCGATGCGCAGCCCGCCATCGTCCTGCCATTCGATCCGGTCGATCCCCGGCAGGCGCGAGATGTCGACGATCCGGTCGGGCGTGGCCGCGCCGGTCTTCATCAGGTCGAGCAGGTTGGTGCCGCCGGCAAGATAGGCGCTGCCGGGCCTCGCGCCCTCGGCCAGCGCCTCCTCCAGGCTCGCGGGGCGGAGATAGTCGAAGCGTTTCATGCCTGTTTCCTTTCGCCCTCGGCCGCGTCCTCGCTCGCTGCCAGCACCGCCCGGGTGATGCCGGCATAGGCGGCGCAGCGGCACAGGTTGCCGCTCATGCCCTCGCGGATGCGCTCGGGATCGGTGCCGGCCTGGCCCTCGGCGATCAGGCCGACGGCGCTCATGATCTGGCCCGGGGTGCAGTAGCCGCATTGCATCCCGTCATGGGCGATGAAGGCGGCCTGGACCGGGTGCAGCGCGTCGCCCTGCGACAGGCCCTCGATCGTGGTGATCTCGGCGCCGTCATGGCTCAGCGCCAGGGCGAGGCAGGAATTGATCCGGCGGCCGTCGACGAGGATGGTGCAGGCGCCGCACTGGCCGCGGTCGCAGCCCTTCTTGGTGCCGGTCAGATGCAGCCGCTCGCGCAGCAGGTCGAGCAGGGTGACGCGCGGATCGTCGAGCGTGACCTCCTGCACCGTGCCATTTATGGTGAGGGTGATTATATCGGACATGTCTGGCTCCGATCGCTGGGAGATGTCGGAAAGGTCCCGGCGGGCCGTGCCGTCGCGGAAAGGGGCGGCCGGGTCGTCGCAGGGAAAGGGTCGCTGGTATTGGGGTTGTCGCGTGGCTCTGTTATACGGAGGATGCCTCCGCTTTGCAAGAGGGGGCGTTTCGCGCCCGTTTCGCGCTGTCTGGAAAGGATGTGACGGAGAAGATGGGGCAGGAGAGTGCCAAGGCAAGCCGCAAGCCGCGGGCCGATTCGCTGCGCAACCGCGAGAAGCTGCTGGCGGCGGCGGCCGAGATCTTCCGCGACGGCGGTCCCGAGGCCAGCCTCGACGCGGTGGCGCGGCGCGCCGGCGTCGGCATCGGTACGCTCTATCGCCATTTCCCGACCCGCGATGCGCTGTTCGAGGCGGTCTATCGCCGCGATGTCGATCAGCTGGCCGATCTGGCCGAAGAGCTGGCGGCGGCGGAGGACCCGGTCGCGGCGCTGCGCGACTGGCTGCACCGGGGCGTCGACGTGGTGGCGACCAAGAAGGGGATGCTGGCGACGCTGGCGCTGGCGACCGAGGGCAAGCAGGAGCTTTTCGCCTATACGACGGGGCGGATGTACGCGGCGGCGGGGATGCTGCTCGACCGGGCCGTGGCGGCGGGCGCGCTGCGCAGCGACGTCGCGGCCGAGGACGTGTTGCGCGCGCTGGTCGGCCTGTGCTCGATGCGCGACCAGCCCGACTGGCGCCAATCGGTGACGCGGCTGCTGGACATCTTCGTCGACGGGTTGAAGCGGCGCTGAAGCCTGTGCTCCAGCCCGGCCGCGTCAGCCGTGCGAGACCGCGCGCCGCCACACTCGGGCAACCTCCGCGACCAAGTTAACCGACTGAAAAGCAACAGCTAGGCCCGCTCCGGCCCGGCGCCGCCCTCGGCAAGTTCCCGGACAAGGGCCCAGAGCGTCGGCGCGACCGTGACGGAGGCCGGCGTTTCGCGCCGGCTGCCGGGGATGCGGACGGCGGGATCGTCGGCGATGGCATCGGCGACGCGGCGGATGCGGTCGGCCAGGGCGGCGGCCTGGCCGGCAGGGTCGATGAGGATGTAGAACTGGCCGAGATCGTGCGGCGGCCCGGTCTCTGCCTTCAGGCCGCGGACGTCGAGCGAATTCACCGACCCGGTCATGCCGGCGGCGAGGAACTCCGCCAGCAGACCCAGCGCCCAGCCCTTGTAGCCCGCCGCGCTCACCAGCGATCCCGCCAGCGCCTCGGCCGGGTCGGTCGTCGCCTTGCCGTCCCGATCGACGGCCCAGCCCAGCGGGATCGCCTCGCCCGCCGCCTTGGCCATGGTGATCTTGCCAAGCGCCACGGCCGCCGTGGAGAAATCGGCATGCAGCGCGGGGCCGTCCGGTCCGGGCAGGGTGAAGGCGATCGGGTTGGTGCCGATCACCCGCGTCTTGCCGCCCGGTCCGGCGACGATGGCCGAGGCATTGGTGACGCCGATGCCGATGAGGCCGGCCGCGGCGATCTGCTCGGTGAAGAAGCCGAGCGAGGTGCAGGTATGGGAATGGCAGATGGCGAGGCGGGCGATGCCGCAATGCCGTGCCGCCGCGACCGCCTCGGGCAGCCCGCGCGAGAAGGCGGGCTGCGCGAAGCCGAAGCGCGCGTCGACGTTCACTTCGCCGGGTCGGGGCCGGGCGACCTGCGGCTCGACCCGGCCATCGACCCGGCCCGAGACGAGCTGGCGGCAGTAGCTTTCGAGGTAGTAGAGGCCGCAGATCACGTTGCCGGTCTCTTCGGCACGGGCGACGGCGCGGGCGACTTCTCCGGCCTGCCAGACGCCGGCGCCATGCGCGGTCAGGGCCCGGGCGGTCATCGTCTCGATCTCGGCGATCTCTATCTGCATCGTGCTGCTCCCCTTTGTCTGCACGTCCCGCTCGGGTGCCTGATTGCCTGCCTGGCCTTCAGTCGTTGTCGCTCGTTCCACCGCCGGCATCGGCGCGTGAACGGTCGGAGGGCGGGACGGTGGTTCGCATCGCCAGGGCGTCGAGCCGGGCCAGCGTCTCGCGGCCGCAGCCCGGCGTCCCCTGCGCCGCGGGCCGACCGGGCGGGGCGGTGCCGGGCGACAGCACCAGCGTGCCCTCGGCCAGCGCCGCCAAGTGCTCGATGTCGCCCGAGATCGCGCCGTCCCCGTCGAGGGTCAGCGACCCGGTGCCCCAGTCCACGCCGACCGGCCGAGCCGTCCGCGCCGCGCTTGCGGCCAGGAAGGGCAGCACGACGAGCGGTCGGCAGACCGGGCCGACGGTCAGCCCGCCGTCCAGGCGGCCCTCGGGCAGCTCGCAATGGTCGAGCAGGGCCGCGCCCAGGGCGACGGGGCAGAGCGGGCCGGGACCCGCCGGGCGCCACCGTCCCGGCGTCACAACCGGGCACAGCGCCCGCCATGGTTTTCCGCTCCCGGCCGCGAGAACCGCCAGCAGGGCCGCGGCGCCGTCGAGACCGTGGGCCGACAGCCAGCCGGCGGCAAAGCCCGCCTCCTCGGCATGGCCCCAGCTCATCCCGGCGCCGCGCGCGGCCTTGAGGCACAGTGCCTCGAGCTCGTTGCGCGACAGGCGCACCCGGCCGGGCGGGTCGGACAGCGACGACCCCGACCGGAGCGGATCGTCGGGCTCGGCCCTCATGTCTGCGCCTCCAGCGGCCGGTCGAGCGGATAGGGCGCGCCCTGGAACAGGCTGATGCGCACCCACTTGTCTGAGCGCGGGTCGAAATGGCTGGCCCCGAAGAAGGCCAGCTTGCAGCGCATCAGGTCGATGGGCAGCATCTCGGCCCCGATCAGGTTGTCGCGGACTTCGGCATAGGGGTGGCGGTCCGCGATCTGGGCGCGGCGGAGCATGAAGCGATGCGCGGGCCGGGCCAGCAGGAAGGCGGCGACGGTGGCGTCGTCCGGCCAGTCCCGCAGATCGGTGTGCAGCGCCTGTGCCAGCCGCGCGGTGCAGAGCGGCTGTTCCCGGTCCGCGCCGGCGTCGGTGGCGCGCGCGCCGAGCCGGGGTTCCAGCTTCTCCTCGGACACGTACCAGAACCGGGCCCGGTTCTCGGGCCGGTCGAAGTCGATCGCCAGCGCCCAGTCGTAACGCGCTTTCAGGATCGCCCGCAGGCAGCCGACGGACATGGCGCCGTCGAGGGGGAAGGCGGCGGCCTCGTCCGCACTCATCGTCGCGGCGAGGTCGTCGACCAGGGCGCCATGCGGCTCGATCACCAGCGCCAGCAGCAGCGCCTGCCCTTCCGGGCTCAGCGCCGCCTCGCCCCAGCGCCAGAGCGCGTCCCACGGCCGCTCTGCCGGGCCGGGGAAGGTTTCCAGCCGGGCGCCGATGCGGTCGAGGTCGGCCCGCAGCTCGGCCAGCCTGCCGATCTGCAGCGGATGCTCCGAGTGCCAGCCGGCGACGGTGGCGCGGGCCGCGGCAAAGGCGGCGGTCAGCCGGTCGACGGCCTCGGGCGTCGCGCCGGGCAGGGCGCGGACACGGGCCAGTGCCGTCTCCCGCGCTTCCATCCAGTTGTTCAGCAGCACCGGGTGGCGCACGAGGAACGGCGCCATGCCGAGGCCGGTGGAGTTGCCCACGCCGAGGTCCCGCTTGAGCCCGGGGGCCAGCCGCACCGCTGCGCCGCCGCCCCGGGCCGCCGCGAGATGCTCGACCATGTCGACGGTGAACTGCCGCGTCAGCCAGACCGACAGCATCTCGGCCTGGAATGGCGCGGCCAGCTCGGGCCGCCCGGCGATGTCGCGCCGGTCGGCGGCGCCGAACTTGCCCGAGCCGTAGACCGCCGTCGTCCGCATCAGGTAGCCGACGGCCTCGATCTCGGCGCGATCCGGCTGGCGGCCGGCGGCGAGGTTGTCGACGACATGGGACCAGAGCCGGACCGAGCGGTTGGCGCGGCTGAGCGACAGTTCCCGGGCGCTGACCCGACCGGCTTCCTGCAGCGGCACGTTGGCCTGCAGGCGGTCGAGATCGGCGGCGGAGGGCGTGCCGTCGAACAGCGCGAAAGTCGCGTCCCAGGCGGTGGCGATGACCCGGTCCGAGCGCCTCTCGTCCGGCAGGTCGTGGGCAAAGGCGACCAGGCTGTAGCTCCGTTCCGGCCCGATGGCGCGGTAGACGGCGCGGCCGACGCCCTGCGCGTCGACCTCCCAGAGCGGCCGGTCGAAGCGCCAGTCCCCGGCCGTCATCCGCCGCAGCATCACGCGCAGGAACGACAGCCGCGTCGGGTGGGCCGCCCCCATCCGCGCCAGCCGCATGACATTCTCGGGCGGGCGGGGGGCGACCGGTCGGGCCCCGGGGGCCGTGTGCTCTGCGCTCTGCATCCTGCGATCCGCCCTCTTGCGTGGGGAAAGTAAGCGCCGGGCGGAAGTCTAGCCCGCCCGGCGCGCCCTGTCAGGTCCGGCCGGGCGCGGCCGCGCCGAAGCCGGTCTCGAAAAAGCGCAGCCAGTTGCCGCCCATCACGGCCGCGACCTCGGCCGCGTCCATGCCGGTGGCGCGCAACCCCTCGGCGATGCGGCCGAAATCGCGGTTGTCGGCGAACCAGTCCGGCATCGGTGGAAAGCCGGGGGCGTCGGCGCTGCCCTCGCCGTAATCCGGCGCCTTGGTCCAGCGCCCGACGCGCATCCATTCGACGACGCTGTCGGGCTGGTCCTGGCACAGGTCGGTGCCGATGCCGACCCGCTCGATCCCCATCAGATCGGCGGTGCGCGCGATCATCTCGCAATAGCCCTGCAGGCGGCAGGCGCTGCCGCCCTTCAGGTGATGCGGGTAGACCGAGAAGCCCAGCATGCCGCCGCTCCCGGCCAGCGCGCGCAGCACGGTGTCGGACTTGTTGCGCCGCGCGGGGTGCCAGCGGGCCGGGTTGGCATGGGTGATCGCGATCGGGCGGCTGGACTGCTCGATTGCCTCCAGCGTCGAGCGTTCGCCCGAATGGCTCATGTCCACCACCAGCCCGACGCGGTTCATCTCGGCCACCACCGCGCGGCCCATGCGGGTCAGGCCGGTATCGTCGTCCTCGTAACAGCCCGAGGCCAGCAGCGACTGGTTGTTGTAGCTCAGCTGCATGAAGCGCAGGCCCAGCGTGTGCAGCACCTCGACCAGCCCGATATCGTCCTCGATGCAGGACGGGTTCTGCGCGCCGAAGAAGATCGCGGTGCGGCCGGTTTCGCGCGCCCGGGTCACGTCGGCGGCGCTGCGGCCCGGGAAGATCAGTTCGGGGAAGCGTTCGAACCAGCGGTTCCAGCGTTCGATCACCTGAACCGTCTCGCGGAAGGTCTCGTGATAGGTGACGGTGACATGGACCGCGTCCACCCCGCCGGCGCGCATCTGGCGGAAAATCCTTTCCGACCAGTTGGCATATTGCAGCCCGTCGATCAGCGGAGTCATGCCCGCGCTCCCGCCGTGGCCTGGCCGGTCCTGCCGGGACCCGCGCCCTTCCGCCACCGCCCGGCAATACCGGCGCCACTTCGCTGTGCCATCGCAGCCTCCCTCAGGGATGCCCGATCCTAGACAGGGGCAGAAATTTCAATCAATTTGGAAATGTTGAAGAGAAATTCAGGTTTCCTGAAATGGCGATCAAGCTGGAAATGCTGCGTGTCTTTCGCGTCGTCGCGGACCGGGGCGCCTTGGCCGAGGCGGCGGCGATCCTGGGGCGCACGCCCTCCGCCGTCTCGATGACGCTGGCGCAGCTCGAGGCCGATATCGGCGCGCCGCTGTTCGAGACCGAGCGCAAGAACCGGCTGACGAAGCTCGGCGAGCTCGTCCTCGCCGAGGCGGTCCGGGCGACGGATGTCTTCGACAGCAGCACCGAGACGATCCGGCGCCTGACGGCCTCGGTCGCGGGGACGGTGCGGGTCGCCGCGGTGCCGTCGGTCGCCGCCACCCTACTGCCGGGCGCGATTGTGCAGTTCCGCCAGTCCCATCCCGAGGTCCGGCTCGAGATCAGCGACGTCGACAGCGCCTCGGTCCGGCGGCGGGTGCGGCTGGACGAGGCCGATATCGGCATCCTGACGGCGGCCGCGGACGACCCGGGCGACGGGGTCGCGGTGGCGCAGGACGCGCTGGGTATCGTGTATCGCGAAGGGGGGCGGATCGACCGGGCGCTGGCTGAGGGGGAGGCTCGTCCCGGCTGGTCCCTGCTGGGGCTGGAACCGCTGATCGCCAACCCGCTCTGTGCCCTGGTCGCCGATCGCCACGTCGCCGAGAGGCGCGACGCCTGCACCCTGCAGGCGCGCAACACGACGGCCCTGCTTTCCTTCGTCCGGGAAGGGCTCGGCGCGACGATCCTGCCCGAGGGCGTGGCCTCGATCCTCGGCGGGGGGCTCGGCTTCGTGCGTCCCGCCGACCCGACGGTCCGGCGCGCGTTGCGCATGATCTGCAATCCCGGGCGAAAGCTCGGCCCCGCCGCGCAGGATTTCTGGAACGCGCTTGCATAGGGCGGCGCCCGGCCTGCCCGCCACGCCCCTGAGCTGCCTAGCCATGCGGCGGACGTTTGTGCCCTATTCCGCGATCTCTCCGACCGCCTTCCTCGCCAGGCTCAGGAAGGTGGTGCGCTCGTCGGGGGCGAGGGCCGACAGGATTTCGTCCTGAAGCCGCGTGACCACGGGCAGGAGTTCTGCAAAGACCCGCTCGCCCCGGGCGGTCAGGCGGACCGAGCGCGCCCGGCGGTCGTGCCTGGCGATGCTACGCTCGATCAGCCCCTTCTGCTCGAGCCGGTCGATCACCCCGCCGATCGTCGCCCGGTCATAGGCGATCAGCGCCGCCACCCCGGCCTGGTCGATGCCGGGATGGGTGGCGATGGCGTCCATGGCGGCGAATTGGACCTGCGTGAGGTCGAAGCCAGCCTCCTGCACGCGCGTTGCAAAGACCTGTGTCGAGATCTGGTTCAGGCGCCGGATCAGATGTCCGGCCATGCCATGGGCTTTCACTTCAACCTCCGGCGGGTCGCGGAAATGCGATAACTGTAATGGTTATCAGTTAGTTATGCAATATAATATGAATACTTATTTTCTTGTGGGAGCATGATAAGTATAGATATCATTCGGGCGCGGTGCCGATGCCACCCGCTTTGCGAGGAGGAAATGCGATGCAATTCTATCTCGACGGTTTTCGCGGCGGCGATCCCGATCTCAGGCCGGCCGCGCCCTGCCGGCGCGATCGCGGTCCGCACGCGCCTCTGCCCGAGCAGGTGGATGTGCTCATCGCCGGCTGCGGCCCGGCCGGCCTTTGCCTGGCCGCGCAGCTTTCGCAATTCCCCGAGATCGAGACCATGATCGTCGAGCCCAAGCCGGGCCCGATGGAGAAGGGCCAGGCCGATGGCGTCAACACCCGCACGATGGAGATGTTTCAGGCCTTCGGTTTCGCCGAGATGGTGAAGCGCGAGAGTTACTGGGTCAACCAGACCGCCTTCTGGATGCCCGATCCCGACAATCCCGACCACATCCGGCGGGTCGGCCGCGTGCAGGACGTGCCCGATGACAGCTCGGAAATGCCGCATACCCTGCTCAACCAGGCCCGGGTGCACGAGCTCTTCCTCGGGGTGATGCGCAACGCGCCCGCGCGGCTCGAACCCGACTATGGCTGGGCGCTGCAGGACCTGAGCATCGACACCGCGACCGCGGATCACCCGGTCACGGTGACGCTGGTCAATACCGGCGTGAATGCCGGCGCGACGCGGACCCTGCGCGCGAATTACGTCGTCGGTGCGGACGGGGCGCGCTCGGTCGTGCGCAAGGCGATCGGCGGGGAATTGCAGGGCGATGCCGGGCATCAGGCCTGGGGCGTGATGGATATCCTTGCCAATACCGATTTCCCCGATGTGCGCCAGAAATGCCTCGTCGCCTCGGCGCGCGAGGGGAACATCCTGATCCTGCCGCGCGAGGGCGGCTACCTGTTCCGGATGTATGTGGAGCTCGACAAGCTCAATCCCGACGAGCGGGTGTCGAGCCGCAACCTTGGCCGGGAAGACATCATCGCGGCGGCGAACCGGATCATGCGGCCCTACGCGGTCGACGTGAAAGAGGTGGTCTGGTGGTCGATCTACGAGATCGGTCACCGGCTCTCGAACCGGTTCGACGACGTGCCGGCAGAGGAGGCCACGGCCCGCACGCCGCGGGTTTTCACCGTCGGCGATGCCTGCCACACCCACAGCCCGAAGGCGGGGCAGGGGATGAACGTCTCGATGGGGGATGCGTTCAACCTCGGCTGGAAGCTCGCCCATGTGCTGCGCGGCCGCGCCGCGCCAAGCCTGCTGCACAGCTACTCGGCAGAGCGCCGGGCCGAGGCCAAGCGGCTGATCGACACCGATCAGGCATGGGCCCGGATCATGTCGGCGCCGCCCGGGAAAAGCGAACTCGACGGCGCCGGCATGCCGCGGATCCAGAAGCAGTTCATCGAGAACCTCGAGTTCACGCAGGGTCTCGCGGTGCAATACCAGCCTTCCGCCCTGACCGGGGCGCCGACCCATCAGGCGCTGGCCAGCGGGCAGGAGATCGGGCGGCGGTTCCATTCGGCCCCGGTGGTGCGCGTTGCCGATGCGATGCGGATGCAGCTTGGCCATGTCGCCGAAGCCGATGGCCGCTGGCGGCTCTATCTTTTCGCCGGCAGCGGGGACGGCGGCGCGCCCGGCTCGGCACTGCACAGGCTCGCGACCTGGCTCGAGACCGATCCGCAGTCCCCCGTCCTGAGGTTCACGCGGCCCGACGAGGATATCGACGCGGTGATCGACATCCGGGCCGTTTTCCAGCAGAGCTTCGACGCGCTTGCCTGCGAAGGGATGCCGCCGCTGCTCAGGCCAGTGAAAGGCCGGTTGGGATTGCACGATCACGAGAAGGTCTTCTGCGTCGATCACAAGGGGCGGGGCGACATTTTCGACCTGCGCGGGATCGACCGGGAACAGGGCTGCATGATCGTGGTGCGCCCCGATCAATACATCGCCCAGATCCTGCCGCTCGACGGCCGCGCGGAACTGAGCGGATTCTTCGACGGCATCCTGCTGGCGCCGGACCTGGACTGACATTCCCGGCCTCGCGTCGCCAGCAAGAGGTTCACGTCAGCGCATGGTCGCCGGCCTCGCGAACCGCGCGCGGCCCGGCCGCGGCACGCCCGTTGGCAACCGATGCAAGCCCCGCCGGGCGGAAGGACCCGGTTTGCAACCGGTTTGGCTGTTGTTGCCGGGAGACCATGTTGCCGACAGTCGCGGAAATCCGGCGCGGGGCTCCCCAGCCGCTGGCGAGTGGCCGCTTGGCTCAGGTATCTCGGCCATCCGCGAGGCGCGGCGGCTGGATCATATCTCCTTGGCGACCCGATGCAGCAAATCGAGAAACAGCGCCTTGTGCTCGCCGACGATGGCGTCGAGGCGGCAATCGTGTTCCCGGGCGTGCCTCATCAGTTCGCACAGCGTCTCTTCGCCTGCTGCCGTCAGGCGAAGGGTGTTGCGGCGCCGGTCCTCCTTGGCGGGCTTGCGCTCGATCAGGCCGTGGCGTTGCAGGTCCTGGATCAGCGGTGTCACCGTCGACTTGTCGCGGGCGATGGCGCGGGCCAGGTCCATCTGGGTCAGGCCGGGGTTGCAGTGGATCACCTTCAGCGCGGCGAAACGGCCGGGTTTCAGGCCCCCGGCGCCGACATTGCGGGCGAAGGCGCGGAAGGCCGCTTCCTGGGCATTGCACAGGTTGAAGCCGATGAGGCCGTCGAGCGGCCCGAGATCGATCTCGCGCTCTGTCCTGCCGTTGTCGCCGGTCCTTGCCATCCGCTCCTCGCTAGTCAGGTGCTCATGCCGCCATCGACCATGAGCATCGCCCCGGTCGTGTAGCTGCTCTGGTCGGAGGCAAGATAAAGGACAGATCGCGCGACCTCATCGGGGCGGCCGTGGCGGTGCAACGGGATCAGCTCGTCGAAGAACGCGGTGGCGTCGCGGCCAAGCTCGACGCTCAGCCCGGCCTCGACATTGGCCTGGAAGCCGTTGTCGATCGGGCCGGGATGGATCGTGTTGACCCGGATGCCGCGCGGCGCCAGTTCCTTGGCGAGGCAGCGCATCAGCCCGATCTGGGCGTGCTTGGCAGTGATGTAGCCGTAGACGCCGGCATCGCCGCGGGTGGCCGCGACCGAAGAGGTGATGACGATGCTGCCGCCCCTGGCCATATGCGGCGCGGCGTGCTTGCAGGCGAGGTAGGCGCCGCGGACATGCACGCCGAGCACGGCGTCGAAGTCTTCGTCGGGATACTCCGCGATCGGCGCGACCGTGCCGAAATTGCCGGCATTGCTGAACAGCACGTCGAGGCCGCCGAACCGCTCCAGCGTCGCCGCGACATAGGCGGCGGTCTGGCCGGCATCCGAGACATCGGCGACGCAGGTGGCGACCTCGGCATTCAGCTCCGCCGCGACGGCGTCGAGCGCCGCCCGGTCGCGGTCGACCAGCATCAGCCGGGCACCTTCGGTAGCGAAGAGCCGGGCCGTGGCCGCGCCGAGAGAGCCGGCCCCGCCGGTGATGATGCAGGTCTTGCCGTCCAACGCTCCGGCCATCCGTCTCCTCCCTCAGCCTGTGCGGCGTTTTTCGGCCTCTGCGAGCCTCGCCGCCCTCTGTCCCGGCCCGGAGGCTAGCGCATCGCGGGGGCGGTGCCCAGCAAAAATAGTTTGACGACAAACTAATTTTGCGCCAGCCTTTCTGCCAGCCCCGCGTCAAGACGGGGATCAGGGAGTGAAAAGACGCGATGACGCGGCCGCCCGTCAGATGGCGGCAGAGGAGGAGACATGGCTTCGAATTCCGGATTTGAACGGCGCAGCGTCCTCAAGGGGATGGCGGCCATCGGCGCGGCGAGCCTGGGGGGGATGGCCCCGGCGCTGGCGGCGACGGACACGATCAAGATCGGCCTGGTGATGCCCAAGACCGGGCCGCTGGCCTTCTTCACCGAGCACATTCCCTTCGTGCTCGACCAGGTCAAGGCGACCTATGGCGGCCAGGTGAAATCGGGCGGCAAGTCCTATGCCTACGAGATCATCGTGCGCGACAGCCAGTCGAACCCGAACCGGGCGGCCGAGGTGACGCAGGACCTGATCCTGAACGAGGGCGTCAGCCTGATCGCCACCTTCGCCACCCCCGAGACGGTCAACCCGGTCTCGGACCAGTGCGAGCTCAACGGCATCCCCTGCGTCTCGAACGACGCCCCGCTCGAGCCCTATTTCTTCGGCCGCCACGGCGACCCGAAGAAGGGCTTCGACTACACCTATCACTTCTTCTTCTCGGGCGACGAGCTGGTGAAGGCGCTGCTGCCCTACTGGAAGAAACTGGACACCAATGGCCTTGTCGGCGGGCTGTGGCCCAATGACGGCGACGGGCTGGCGCAGTCCAAGGGTTTCCCGCCGATCATCGAGGGCGCGGGCTTCAAGGTCACCGATCCGGGCCGTTTCGACATGCCGGCCAGCAACTACAACAGCCAGATCGGCGCCTTCAAGTCGGCCGGTTGCGAGATCGTCACCGGCGTCGTGCCGCCGCCCGAATTCACCACCTTCTGGAACGGCTGCGCCCAGCAGGGCTATCAGCCCAAGTCGGTCTACATGGGCAAGGCGCTGGAATTCCCGATGGCGATCGCGCCGCTGGGCGAGCGTGCCAACGGGTTGACGACCGAGGTCTGGTGGTCGTCGAATTCGCCCTTCTCGTCCTCGATGACCGGGCAGAGCTCGATGCAACTGGCGCAGGCCTACGAGAAGGCGAGCGGCCGGCAATGGTCGCAGCCGCTCGGCTTCCGCCATTCGCTGTTCGAGGTCGTCTTCGACGTGCTCAAGCGGGCCGAGGACCCGATGGACACGGAGTCGGTGAAAACGGCGCTGGCGGCGACCGATCTCGACACCATCGTCGGCCACGTCAACTTCGGCACCGGGCCGCTGCCGAATTGCAGCCTGACGCCGCTGGTGATCGGGCAATGGTCGAAGGGGACGAAATATCCCTATGACATCGTGATCGTCGACAATACCAACTTCCCGTCGATCCCGACCGGGGGCGATCCCTTCGCCATCCCCTACAGCTAGACCATGCCTCGACGAGCCGCCCGCGGCCTTCGGGCTGCGGGCGGCTCTGTCTTCCCTGCCTACGGTTCGTTCATGCTTCAGCTCTCCGGCCTGTCGCTTCATTTCGGCGCCCTGCATGTGCTCGACGGTCTCGATCTGGCGGTCGAGGAGGGCGAGGTGCTGGGCGTGCTCGGCCCCAACGGCGCCGGCAAGACGACGCTGTTCAACGTCATCACCGGGGTCTACCGGCCGACCGCCGGCGAGGTGGTGTTCGGCGGCCGCCGGATCGACAAGCTGCGGCCCTGGCATCGCTGCCGGGCCGGGATCGGCCGCACCTTCCAGGTGCCCAAGCCCTTCACCGACATCACCGTGTTCGAGAACGTCCTGACCGCCGCCGTCCATGGCGGCGGCCAGTCGATGCGCGCCGCGGCCGGGCGGGCGGCGGAGGTGCTGGACCTCACCGGTCTGGCCCATTGCGCGCGGCAGAAGGCCGGGGCGCTGTCCTTGCTCGATCTCAAGCGGCTGGAACTGGCCAAGGCGGTGGCCTGCGGCCCGCGGCTGCTGCTGCTGGACGAGATCGCCGGCGGCCTGACCGACCACGAATGCGGCACGTTGCTCGAGATCCTGCACGGGCTGCGCGACCGCGGCATGACCATCGTCTGGATCGAGCATGTCATCCACGCGCTGAAAAGCGCCGCCACCCGCCTGACCGTGCTGCATGGCGGCGGCTTCATCGCCGACGGGGCGCCGGACGCGGTGCTGGCCGACCCGAAGGTGCAGGAGATTTACCTGGGGGCGGTGGACTGATGGCTGAACCGATGCTGCGCATCCAGGACCTTTCGGTCTTCTACGGCCCGTTCCGGGCGCTGGAGGGCATCGACCTCGAGGTCGGCGCGGGCGAGATCGTCTCGATCATCGGCGCCAACGGGGCCGGGAAATCCTCGCTGATGAAGGCCATCGTCGGCCAGGCCGACCGGATCGAGGGCGCGATCCGCTTCGAGGGCGACGACATCACCGCCCGCTCGACCGCCGAGACCACCAGGGCCGGCATCGCGCTGGTGCCCGAGGGCCGGCGGCTGTTCCCGTCGCTGACGGTCGAGGAAAACCTGATGATCGGCCGCGAGGTCGGCCGCGAGGGCGAGATCGGCTTCGATCAGGTCTACGGGTATTTCCCGATCCTGCGCGAGCGCCGCGGCCAGATGGTGCGCAGCCTGTCGGGCGGGCAGCAGCAGATGGTGGCGCTGGGCCGGGCCCTGCTGGCCAATCCCAAGCTGCTGCTCTGCGACGAGATCAGCCTCGGCCTCGCCCCGGTCATCATCAACGGGCTCTACGAGATCATCCCCGAGATCCGCGACCGCGGCATCGGCATCGTCATCGTCGAGCAGGACATCACCCGGTCGCTGGCCGTGGCCGACCGGTTCTACTGCCTGCTGGAAGGCAAAGTGAACCTGTCGGGCCGGCCGGCCGAGACCAGCCGCGACGAGGTCGCGCGCCACTATTTCGGGATGTGACGGCATGGACGGATTGATCAACCAGATCGTGCAGGGCGTGCTCGTCGGCGGGCTCTACGCGATGTATGCGATGGGGTTGTCGCTGTCGGTCGGCATCATGCGCTTCGTCAATATCGCCCATGGCGACCTGATCGTGCTGGCCTCGTTCCTGATCCTCACCTTCACCACCGCGCTCGGCCTCGACCCGCTGCTGGCGACGCTCTTGGCGATGCCGGTCGCCTTCGCCGCCGGCTACCTGTTGCAGCGGCTGTTGTTGCAGCGGGTGCTGGGGCAGGGCGTGTTGCCGATCATCCTGGTCACCTTCGGGCTGTCGATCATCGCCCAGAACGGGCTGCTGGGGGTCTTCGGCGCCGATACCCGCAAGGTCTCGGGCGGCGCCTTCGAGACGGCGACGCTGAAGATCGGCGCCGGGATCAATGTCGGCCTGCTGCCGCTGACGATCTTTGCCGCCGCCGTGGCGATGGTGATCGCGCTCGACTGGCTGCTCTACCGCACCCGGCTCGGCGCCCGCATTCGTGCCGTCTCGGACGACCCGGCGACGGCCGATCTCGTCGGCCTGCCCTCGGCCCGGATCTATGCCATCGCGATGGGCATCGTCGGCGTCACCATCGCGATCTCGGCCGGTTTCATGTCGATCTGGACCAATTTCGATCCCACCGCCGGCCCCAGCCGCCTGCTGATCGCCTTCGAGGCGGTGGTGCTGGGCGGCCTGGGCAGCCTGTGGGGCACGCTGATCGGCGGCATCATCATCGGCGTCGCCCAGGCGCTGGGGGCGCAGGCCGATGTCGGCTGGCAGCTGCTGGCCGGCCATATCACCTTCCTCGTCATCTTCCTTGCCCGGCCCCAGGGCCTGTTCCCGAAATACTGAGCCCGCCATGACCGCCTCGAACCGCCTCTGGATCGTCTACCTTGCCCGCCTGGCGCTGCTGGCCGCGGCGGCGGCGCTGGCCGTCGCGCCGAGCCTGTTCGCCGTGCGCGATATCGCGGTGCTGACCGAGTTCCTGTCGCTGCTGACCATCGCGATCATGTGGAACCTGCTGGCGGGCTATGCCGATATCGTCTCGGTCGGCCAGCACGCCTTCGTCGGCGTCGGCGCCTATGCGCTGTTCGGCTTCGCGGTGATCGCCGGGGTGAACCCCTACCTGTCGATCCTGCTCTCCTCCGGCGTCGCGCTGATCGTGGCGCTGCCGGTGATGGTGATCATCTTCCGCCTGCGCACCGCCTACCTGGCGGTCGGCAGCTGGGTGGTGGCCGAGACCCTGATGCTGGGCGCCGGCAAGCTTTCCGCCTTCGGCGGCGGCTCGGGCGTCAGCCTGCCGGTCTCGGTGGTGCGCAGCTTCGGCCACCGCGTCGCCGACCGCTACGCCACGATCTACTGGCTCGCCTTCGCGCTGGCGCTGGCGGCGCTGGTCGCCACCTGGCTGCTGATGCGGTCGCGGATCGGGCTGGGGCTGACGGCGATGCGCGACGACGAGGAGGGCGCCGGCGTCGTCGGCGTCAACCTGATCGGGTTGCGGGTGCTGTGCTTCCTGTGGACGGCGCCGTTCCTCGGCCTCGCCGGGGCGGTCATCACCCTGCAGAAACTGCGCATCGCGCCGCCGGCCTCGTTCTCGATCACCGACTGGACGGTCTATGTCATCTTCATCGTCGTCATTGGCGGCATCGGCAGTTTCGAGGGCCCGATCATCGGCACGGTGGTGTTCTTCCTGATCCGCGAATACCTGTCCGAGATCGGGGTGTGGCATTTCATCCTCCTCGGCGCGCTGTCGATCGCCGTGGTGCTGGTCGAGCCGCGCGGGCTGTGGGGGCTGATCCGGCGCTGGCTGCCGGCCGACGTGATCCCGGTGTCGCGACCGGTGCGAATGAAGACAAGCAAGGAGACGGCACGGTGAGCAAGGCGCAAACGGTCACGGCGGGCGGGGCGATCTTCCCGCGGCTCAAGGCGCTGGGCGTCGATTACGTCTTCGCCAATTCCGGCACCGACTTCCCGCCGATCATCGAGGGGCTGGCCGAGGCCGCCGCCAAGGGCATTTCCCTGCCCAGGGCGCTGGTGATCCCGCACGAGCACGCGGCGATGGGCATGGCGCATGGCTATTACCTGATGACCGGCAAGCCGCAGGCGGTGATGCTGCACACCAATGTCGGTCTCGCCAACGGCGCCATCGGCGCGCTCAACGCGGCCTGCGAGCATGTGCCCGTCCTGCTGATGTCGGGCCGAACCCCGGCGACCGAGCAGGACCGCTTCGGCGCCCGCACCGTGCCGATCGGCTGGGGCCAGGAGATGCGCGACCAGACGGCGCTGGTGCGCGAGGCGGCGAAGTGGGATTACGAGCTGAAATTCCCCGAGCAGATCTCGGGCCTGCTCGACCGCGCCCATGCCATCGCGATGTCGACGCCGCGCGGCCCGACCTACCTGTCGCTGCCGCGCGAGGTGCTGTGCGAGCCGGTCGCCGCTGAGGGGCTGGAGGCGTCGCCGACGATGCGGCCGGTCTCGGTCGCGCCCGATCCCGGCGCGGTGGCGCAGGCGGCGGAATGGCTGGCAAGGGCCGAGCGGCCGCTGGTCATCGCCCAGCGCGGGGCCGGCGATGCCGAGAGCTTCGCGCTGTTCTCGCAATGGGCCGAGGACTGGGCGATCCCGGTCTGCTCGTGGTGGGCGACCCATCTGGCGATCCCGACCGACCATCCCTGCCATGTCGGCGCCGATCCCGGCCCGTGGCTGGCCGAGGCCGACGTGGTCGTGGTGCTGGACTGCCTGGCGCCGTGGTGGCCCGACCGCCACCCGCTGGCCGAGGGCGCCAAGGTGATCCATATCGGCCCCGACCCGATCTTCTCGCGCTATCCGGTGCGCAACTTCCGCTCCGACCTCGCCATCGCCGGCGAGAGCGCGGCGACGATCCCGGCTCTGGTGGCGGCGATGGACGGCTGGGACCGCGACGCCGCGGCGCTGACCGGCCGCCGGGTGCGGATCGCGGCGAAGGCCGAGAAGACCCGCGCCGCGCTGGCGCAGGCCGCCGCGGCCGACACCGCCGCCGGCATCACCAAGGCCTGGGTCAGCCGCTGCCTCAGCGAGGCGCTGGCCGACAAGACCTCGAGCGTGTTCTCGGAACTCGGCACCATCCTCGGCGTGCTCGAGCGGCGCGAGCCGAAATCGTGGTTCCAGGAGCCGCATTCGGGCGGGCTGGGCTGGTCCTTCCCCTGCGCGCTGGGGGCGCAGCTGGCCGATCCCGACCGGCTCTGCGTCGCGACGCTGGGCGACGGCAGCTACATGTTCGCCAACCCGACGGTCTGCCACCAGATTGCCGAGGCGCTGGAGCTGCCGGTGCTGGTCGTCATCCTCAACAACGCCGAATGGGGCGCGGTGCGCGGCGCGGTCTCGGGGCTCTACCCCGACGGCCATGCCAGCCGCGCCAACCACATGCCGCTGACCGGGCTGCGGCCCTCGCCCGATTTCACCCTGACGGCGCAGGCCAGCGGCGCCTGGGCGCGGCGGGTCGACAAGGCGGGCGATCTGCCCGGCGCCCTGGCGGGCGCGATCGAGGTGATCGAGACCGAGCGGCGATGCGCCCTGCTCGACATCCGCTGCCTGCCGGATTGAACACGACTTATCAGCAAGGGAGAGGCTGAGGTGAAAGACATCGGATTCCTGCTCGACGGCGAAGACATGGCGGCCGCGGACGGCGCCAGCTTCGAACGGATCGACCCGGTGACCGGAGCGGTCGCCACCCGCGCGGCGGCGGGCAAGGCGGAGGACGTCGAGGCCGTGGTCGCCTCGGCCGCCGCCGCCTTTGAAAGCTGGTCGCAGACCGGCCCGGGCGAACGCCGGGCGCTGCTGCTCAAGGCGGCCGACGCGCTCGAGGCGCGGGCCGGGGCCTTCACCGAGGCGATGATCGCGGAAACCGGGGCGACGGCGCCCTGGGCCGGGTTCAACGTCATGCTGGCCGCCGGCATGATCCGCGAAGCGGCGGCGATGACGACGCAGGTCGGCGGCGAGATCATCCCCTCGAACAAGCCCGGCACCCTGGCGATGGGCGTGGCGAAACCCAAGGGGGTCTGCCTCGGCATCGCGCCGTGGAACGCGCCGGTGATCCTGGGCACGCGGGCGGTGGCGATGCCGATCGCCTGCGGCAACACCGTGGTGCTGAAGGCGTCCGAGATGTGCCCGGCCACCCACCGCCTGATCGGCGAGGCCTTCGCCGAGGCCGGGGTGCCGGCCGGGGTGCTCAACGTGATGACCAACGCGCCCGAGGACGCGCCGGCGGTGGTCGAGGCGCTGATTGCCCATCCCGCCGTCAAGCATGTCAACTTCACCGGCTCCTCGGCGGTCGGGCGGATCATCGGCCGGCTGGCGGGCGAGAACCTCAAGCCGTCGCTCCTGGAGCTCGGCGGCAAGGCGCCGCTGATCGTGCTCGACGACGCCGATCTCGACGGGGCGGTGAACGCGGCGATCTTCGGTGCCTTCATGAACCAGGGCCAGATCTGCATGTCGACCGAACGGATCATCGTCGACGCCAAGGTCGCCGACGCCTTCGTGCTGAAGCTGGCGGCGCGGGCCAAGGCGCTGCCGGCGGGCGACCCGCGCGGCCAGGTCGTGCTCGGCTCGCTGGTCAGCGAGGGCGCGGCCGAGAAGATGGAGGCGCTGATCGCCGATGCCACCGAGAAGGGGGCGATGGTGGTCGCCGGCGGCGGGCGCGAGGGCGCCATCGTCGAGGCGACGCTGATCGACGGGGTGTCGAAGGACATGCGGATCTATGCCGAGGAGAGCTTCGGCCCGGTCAAGTCGATCATCCGCGTGAGGGGCGACGACGAGGCTATCGCGGTGGCGAACGATACCGAATACGGCCTGTCGGGCGCGATCTTCAGCCGCGACATCCAGCGGGCGATGGCGCTGGCCAACCGGCTCGAAACCGGCATCTGCCACATCAACGGTCCGACCGTCGCCGACGAGCCGCAGATGCCCTTCGGCGGCGTCAAGGCGTCGGGCTATGGCCGTTTCGGGGGGCGCGCGGCGATTGCCGAGTTCACCGACCTGCGCTGGATCACCGTCGAGGACCCTCAGCAGCATTACCCCTTCTGAGCAACACCTCTTCCGAGCGACGCGGGGCTATTCGCTTCGGGCGGCGTGCTCCCTTGGCAATGACGGCCGTTGGGGCCTTCGCCATGCACCGCGTCGCGTCTCGGGCGCCAGTCAGCGACGGGGAAAGACCCGCCCGTCCATGAGCTTGCGCGCGGTGCGCAGGGTTCCTGCGCCGATCACCGCGCCCGCCGCGTCGCGCTCAAGAAGGACCTCCGCCGCGCCCGAAGGATGCTCGATCCGGAAACGGCCATCCGCCGGCAGCACGGCCCGCGCCGCCGCCGGGGACCCCTGAAGCGTGCAAGCCGTGGCGACCGAGACCGCCGCGAAGACGCCGATCGAGGCATGGACGCGGTGGGGAATGAAGCTGCGGGTGGCGATCGCGCCGCCCGCCCGCGGGGCCGAGACCAGGGTCATCTTCGGCACCGATTTGTCGGCCACGTCGCCAAGGGTCATCATCGGCCCGGCCTGCAGCCGGATCGCCTCGATCCGCGCCTTCAGTTCCGCGTCGGCTTCCAGTTCCTCCCGGTTTTCCGCACCGGTCAGCCCGAAGGCCCCGGCATCCATCACCACGCAGGGCATGCCGTTGTCGATCAGCGTGCAGGCGATGCCGTCGATCTCGTCGACCCCGCGCCCGGTGGGCAGCAGCGCGCCGCACATCGCGCCGGCGAGGCTCTGGAACATCAGCGCCACCGGCGCCGCCGTCCCCGGCACGCCGTCGATCGCGGCTGTGCCGTCATAGCGCACATCGCCGCCCGGGGTCCGGACCCGGGCCACCGCGATCTCGCCGGTATTCAGCATGTGGATGCGCACCGGCGTCTCGCCATCCCGCGCCGCCACCAGCCCGCGCTCGATGGCCGCCGGGCCGACGCCGGCCAGGATATTGCCGCAGGCCTGCGCGTCCGAGACCAGCGGCTGGTCGACGAAGACCTGCAGGAAGAGGTAATCGACATCGGCATCGGCCCGCGAGGACGGCGACAGGATCGCCACCTTCGAGGTCAGCGGATCGGCGCCGCCGATGCCGTCGATCTGGCGCGGATCGGGGCTGCCCATGATCCGCAGCAGAAGGTCGTCGCGCGCCTGCGGATCGGCCGGCAGATCGGCGGCGAGGAAATACGCCCCCTTCGACGTCCCGCCCCGCATCCAAAGACAGGCAATCCCATCCTCCTCGCGCATTCCTTTCCCTTTCATCTTCACGGAAATATCCTGGGGGTCCGGGGGTGAAACCCCCGGCCGCGTCAGACGTATTTCAGACCCTTGGCCTGCAGTCGCGGCCGCATGTCGTAAAGGTCGAGCCCCAGCTCGCCCGCCGCCAGCCGCTTGCGCTTCCTTTCCTCGCTGGCGAGCCGCGTCTTCGCCGCCGCCAGCACCTCCTCGGCCTCGGCGCAGCGGACGACGCAGACGCCGTCGTCATCGGCCACCACGACATCGCCGGCCTCGATCGCCTGGCCGGCGCAGATCACCGGCACGTTGACCGAGCCGAGCGTCTCCTTGACCGTGCCCTGGGCCGAGATTGCTTTCGACCAGACCGGGAAGCCCATCGCGGTCAGGTCGCGGATGTCGCGCACCCCGGCGTCGATCACCAGCCCCTTGCAGCCGCGGGCCCGGGCCGAGGTCGCCAGCAGGTCGCCGAAATAGCCGTTGTCGCAGGGCGAGGTCGGGGCGAGGACGAGGATGTCGCCCTCTCGGAGCTGCTCGATGGCGACATGCAGCATCCAGTTGTCGCCGGGCGGGGCCGAGATGGTGACGGCCGGGCCGGCGATGGCGGCGCCGGCATAGATCGGGCGCAGGTAGGAGGCGAGGCAGCCGCGGCGGCCCTGCGCCTCGTGCACGGTGGCGACCCCGGCCTCGGCCAGTCCGGCAATAACCGCCGGATCGGCGCGGGGGATGTTCTGGACGACGACGGGCATCTCAGGGCTCCTTCTTCACGGGGGGCGTTCCATGGGTGTGGAAGGTCTCGATCGTCTTCAGGCCCCAGGCCTGGCCCTTCCCGCGGTCGGCCTCGGTCCAGCAGACCGGCTGCCAGTCGGGGGCGAGGATCAGCCGGGCGCCGGCATTGGCCAGTTCGACCCGGTTGCCGGCCGGCTCCCAGACATAGAGGAAGAAGGTGCCCTGGATCGCGTGCTTGTGCGGGCCGGTCTCGATATGGACGCCGTTCTGCAGGAAGATGTCGGCGGCGCGCAGGATGTCCTCGCGCTGGTCGGTGGCATAGGTGACGTGGTGCAGCCGGGCCTGCCCGCCGCCGTGCTCCTCGGTGCAGGCGAGGTCGTAGGTCTTGTTGTTGACCGTGAACCAGCAACCGCCGAGCCGGCCGTTGTCGAGCTGGATGTATTCCGTCACCCGGCTGCCGAGGCAGGTCTCCATGAAACGGCGGAACGCGGTGACGTCCTCGGCCAGCAGGTTGAGATGGTCGAGCCGGCGCGGCGCGGCCCCGGTGAAGGCGCTGGCGGTGTTCTTCAGCGCCGCCTTCTCGGCCTCGACCTGCGGCTCATACCAGTTGGTGTCGTAGTAGATCTCGAAGACATGGCCGAACGGGTCCTCGAAGCGGAAGGCGCGGCCGTGGCTGAGGTCGCCGTCATGCCAGCCGATCACCTCGTAGCCCGAGGCCTCGATCGCCTTCACCCGACGCGCCAGCGCCTCGGGCGAGGCGGCGCGATAGCCGATATGGCCGACACCGGTGCTGTCCGCCCGCGTCAGCTTCAGCGTCGCGTATTCGTAATCGTCCCAGGCCCGCAGATAGGCGCTGGTGGCGTCCTCTCCCGAAAGTTTCAGCCCGTAGACCCGGGTGAAGAAATCGAGGCTGTCGTCATAGCGGTCGGTGAACATCTCGACATGGCCGAGATGGGCGATGTCGAAGGACGGATTGCTGGGCTCGGACATCTGCTTCTCCTCAAAGCTCGTCGACGGTGCGCGGGAAGATCGACTGGAAGCCCTCGGCATATTTGCAGTCGCGCCCGCCCGACTGGCCCCCCGAATTGCGCTTGAAATGGTTGGCGCGCTGCTGGGCGACACGGGTGTAGTAGTCCCACAGGTGGACCTGGCCGTTCATGCATTCCATCGCCGCGCGCTTCCTGTCCCAGACCGGCGTGATGTCGAGGAAGGTGTCGGGCTTCCAGCCCATCTGCTCGGTCTGGTGCGGCTCGAACAGGTAGAGCTGCGGCGCGCCCAGCACCTGCTCGCCCGGGTTGTGGCCCCAGGCCTGGGCGATCATCCGGGTCTCGAGCGCGACCTGCGTCGCATACATGTGGTCGGTGTTGTAGGGATCGTATTGGCTGTGGCTGAGCATGAAACGCGGCTGGACCCGGCGGATCAGGTCGACCAGCTTCATCTTGTCGTCGCGGCCCAGTTCCAGCGGGTAGTCGCCCAGGTCGAAACTGACCAGGTCATGCGCCCCCAATGCCTGCGCCGCGGCTTCGGCCTCGCCGCGGCGGATCGCCTTGACCTCGTCGAGGCTCTTGCCCTCCTTCCACAGCCGCGCGCTCTCGCCGCGCTCGCCGAAGGACAGGCAGGCGACGGTCACCTGGTAGCCCATTTCGGCGTGAAGCGCGATCGCGCCGCCGCAGCGCCAGACGAAATCGGCGGCATGGGCGGAAATCACCAGCGCTGTCCTGGGAGCGGTTTTCGCGGACATTCGGACCTCCTTGCTCGTGTTGGCCCGAACTAGGCACCCCGAGCCCCCCGGGAAGCAATTCAGAAAGCCGGCCTGGGTCATAAGTTCCAGCTATAGGGGGATTGGAAATCCGGCCCGCCCGGGCGACAGTGGCCGGCATCATCCGGGGGCCGGGAGGACAGATCATGACAGGCGCATCGACCGGGCGGCCCACCGCCTTCATCGGCTTCGGCGAGGCGGCCGCGGCCTTCGCGCAGGGCTGGGGCGCCGAGACCTGCAAGGGGGTCGCGGCCTATGACCGGAAGCTGGACGATCCGGCACAGGCCCCGGCGTTGCGGGCCCGGGCGGAGGGGTTCGGCGTTGCCTGCGGCGACCACGCCGGGGTGCTGGGCGGGGCCGGGGCGGTGTTCAGCCTGGTGACGGCGGACGAGGCCGGCAAGGCGGCCGAGGCGGCGGCGCCGGTGATCGCGCCGGGGGCACTGTGGCTCGATGGCAATTCGGTCGCGCCCGAGACCAAGGCGCGGGCGGCTGATGTGCTGGCCGCCGCCGGGGTCGACTATGTCGACATGGCGATCATGGCGCCGGTGCATCCGAAGCTGCACAAGGTGCCGCTTCTGGTCTCGGGCCCGGGGGCGGCGCGGGCGCTGCCGCTGCTGGACAGCCTCGGCATGGAGGCGCGGCTGATCGACGACCGGGTCGGCAGCGCCTCTTCCATCAAGATGATCCGCTCGGTGATGATCAAGGGAATGGAGGCGCTGTTTGCCGAGTGCCTGCTATCGGCGCGCAGGGCGGGGGTGGAGGACGAGGTGCTGGCCTCGCTGCAAGGCTCGAACCCCGAGATCGACTGGCCGGCGCGCGGTGCCTACAACCTCGAACGGATGATGGTGCACGGGCCCCGACGCGCCGCCGAGATGCGCGAGGTGGCGAAGACCGTCGCGGCCCTCGGTCTCACGCCCGGGCTGTCCGCCGCCACGGCCGACTGGCAGGCGCGGGTCGGGGCGCTGGGCCTCGATGCGGGCGAGGGCGACCTGATCGCCCGGCTCGACGCGGTGCTGGCCGCGCTATGATCGCCGAGAACCTGCGCCATCTGCGGGTCTTCCTTGCCGTGGCCGAGTGCGGCTCGGTCACCCAGGCGGCGGCGCGCTGCTACGTCTCGCAGCCGGCGGTGACGCAGGCGATCAACAAGCTCGAAACCCTCTCCGACAGGCCGCTGTTCCAGCGCAGTCCGCAGGGGTTCTTTCCGACCGAAGCCGGCGAGATCCTGCGCCGCCGGGCGGTGCGGGCCTTCGCCTTGATCGACCCGGCGCTGGCCGAGATCGCGCCGCGCCTGCCGCGCATCGCGACAAGGCCACAGCTGAAGGCGCTTGTCGCCACCAACGAGACCCGGAACTTCACCCTTGCCGCACGCGTGCTGGGGGTCTCGCAGCCCACCGTCCATCGCGCCATCGCCCAACTCGAGCGCGAGGCGGCACAGCCGCTGTTTCGACGCAGCCCGCAAGGCGTGATGCCGACGCGGGCCAGCACCGCGCTGGCCCGCGCCGCGCGGCTGGCCTTTGCCGAGCTCGCCCAGGCCGAGGCGGAACTCGGGGACCTGGCGGGGCGCGAGGTCGGCCGCATCGTCATCGGCGCGACGCCGCTGGCGCGCTCGCATATCCTGCCGCGGGCGTTCGCCGCGTTCCGGGCCAACCGGCCTCGGCTGGGGATCAAGGTCCTCGACGGGCCCTATTCAGAGCTGCTGGCCGGGCTGCGGCGCGGCGAGGTCGACTTCCTGGTCGGCGCGCTGCGCGATCCCGTGCCGGTCGAGGACGTGGTGCAGGAGCCGCTCTTCGAGGACAGGCTGGTGGTTCTCGCGGGGGCGGAGCATCCCCTGCTGGCGGCGCCTCCGGACGTGGCGCAGCTTGCCGCCTGGCCCTGGCTGGTCCCGCGCGAGAACACCCCGACCCGCGTCCAGTTCGACGCCATGTTCGACGCGGCCGGCATCGCCCGGCCCGAGAGCCTGATCGAGACCGGCTCGGTCGTGCTGATGCGCGAGATGGTGCAGGACGGCCGCCATCTCGCCTGTGTCTCGCGGCTGCAGGCGATGGGCGAGGTCTCGCGCGGCATGGTTCGGGCGCTGTCGATCGAGGTGCCCGGGCGCTCCCGCCCCATCGGCCTGACCTTCCGGACCGACTGGCAGCCCACGCCGGCACAATCGCAACTGATCGCGGCGATGCGCGCCGTAGAGGGGGCCAAGGCTTCTCCACCATAGCCCGGGCTTATGAAGCCCGCGCGCCTTTCTATTGGCGCCGTGCGGCGGATTGCTGAAATCTCGCCCCACATCCGGCCCGGGCCCTGCCCGCCGCCGATCAGGGAGAGGAGCCAACAATGTTCGCACGCAAGATCACCGCCACGGCGGTGCTCGGCGCCGCCGTGGCAACTGCCGGTATCGCCAGCGCCGGGGAGTTGAGCTTTGCCAACTTCATGCCGTCCAACCACCCCTATGTCGCCAGCACCTTCCAGCCCTTCGCCGACGAGGTCGCACAGCTGACGGATGGCAAGGTGACGGTGAAGCTTTACAGCGGCGGCGAACTGGGCGCCGGGCCGGTCCAGCAATACAACCGGGTCGTCGACGGGGTCGCCGACCTTGCCGTCAGCCTGCCGGGCTACACCGCGTCGCAATTCCCGCTGACGCTGCTGTCGGAACTGCCGGGGGTGCTGAAGGAAAAGACCGGGACCGAGGACATCTACAGGAACCTCGCCCTGTTCGGTCGCGACTACCGCCGCGTCCATCTGGTGGCGCTGTGGTCGAATGCCGAGAACGTGCTGTTCACCCGCGACAAGGCGGTGCACAGCCCGGCCGACCTCAAGGGCATGAAGATCCGCGTGCCCTCGCGCGCGACGGGGCTGCTGGTCGAGGCCTGGGGCGGCTCGCCGGTCTCGATGCCGGTGACGCAGATCTACAACGCGATGCAGACCGGCGTCATCGACGGCGCGATGATCGACGGCACCGGCGTCAACGCGTTCAAGCTCAACGAGGTGTCGAAATACATCACCACGGGGATGAAGACGACGATCTCGCCCTTCTTCATCATCATGAACCGGGACGCCTATGACGGGCTGACGCCGGCCGAGCGGGAGGCGATCGACAAGGCCGGGCACCAGGCCGCGCTGAACGGGCTGGCGAGCCAGCTCAAGGTCGCCGAGGCGGGCTTCGTGTCCTTCGCCGCCACGCCGGGCAAGGAGGTGATTCGCCTGACGCCCGATCAGGCCGCGGCCTTCGACAAGCTGTCGGCACCGGTCACCGAAGAGGTCGTCCGGAAGGCGGGCGGCGACGCGCAGAAGATCGTCGACGCGCTCAAGGCCGGCCAGTAACGGCCGCAGGGGAGGACAGGGCGATGGAAGGGCCTTTCTGGCTGACTGCGATCGAGCGGGCGAACCGGCTCCTGGCCGGTCTTGCCGCGGCGATCCTGCTGGGGCTGGTGGCGATCGTCTTCGCCGGCGTCGTGTCGCGCTACCTCTTCGCCCGGCCCATCCTCGGCCTCAACGAGGTCGTGCAGCTGACCGCGGTCGCCCTGGTGATGCTGGGGCTGCCGCATTGCACCGCCGCGCGCGGGCATGTCACGGTCGACGTGCTGGACAATGCGATCGGCCGGCTCGGCCGGCTGGCGGGCGATATCCTGTCGCGCATCGTCAGCCTCCTGGTGCTGTCGGCGCTGGTGCGCCGCGCCGTGGCCAAGGCACTGGACGCGCATGAGTTCGGCGACGTGACCAACATGCTGTCGCTGCCGCTGTGGCCGTTCTACGCCGCCATCGCCGCCGGCATGGGGCTGAGCGCGCTGGTGCTGGCCGCCCAGATGATCGCCATCGTCAAGCAGGGGCGCGCGCTGTGAGCCCGGAATCGATCGGCGTCTCGGCATCGCGGCGCTGTTCGCGCTGATGATCCTGCGCACCCCCGTGGCCTTCGCCATGCTGGCGGTGGGCTATGGCGGCATGTATCTGCTGCAGGGCAGCCGGGCGGCCAGCGCGGTGATGGTGACGCAAAGCTACCAGGCGGTGTCGAACTACGACCTGATCGTGGTGCCGATGTTCGTGCTGCTGGGCAATGTCGCGTCGGAGGCCGGGTTCTCGCGCGCGCTCTACGACGCCGCCTTCGCCTGGGTCGGGCGCTTCCGCGGCGGGCTGGCCTCCTCCTCGGTGCTCGGCTGCGCGGTGTTCTCGGCGGTCTCCGGCTCGTCGGTCGCCACCGCCGTGACCATCGGCAAGGTCGCCATCCCCGAGATGAAGCGGTTCGGCTACGGCGACGGCCTCTCGACCGGGGCGATCGCGGCGGGCGGCACGCTGGGCTTCCTGATCCCGCCTTCGACCGGCTTCGTCCTCTACGCGATCCTGACCCAGCAATCGGTCGGGCGGCTGTTCATGGCCGGCATCCTGCCGGGCCTGCTGCTGATGGGCCTGTTCATGGCGGCCGTTGCCGTCATCGCCACCCTCAACCCCGAGGCCGGGCCGCGCGGCCAGCACGTGGCCCTGCGTGAGCGCCTGATTCTGTTCGGCCGCGCGGCGCCGCTTCTGGCGATCATCGGGCTCTCGATCGGCGGCATCTATGTCGGGGCCTTCACCCCGGTGGAGGCCTCGGCGATCGGTGCCGGGCTGATCCTCCTGCTCGCCGTCGGGCTTCGCCGGCTCGATTTCCGGGGCTTCGCCGCCGCGCTTGTCGAGACGGTGCGCACCTCGGCCATGCTCTACATGGTGGTGATCGGGGCGGATGTGCTGAACCCGTTCCTCGCCGTGACCCATATCCCGGATGCGCTGGGGCAGGCGCTGACGGCGGCCGGCCTCGGCTCCTACGGCACGCTGGCACTGATCGTCCTGGGCTATGTCGTGCTGGGAATGTTCCTCGACTCGCTGTCGATGCTGGTGGTGACGATCCCGATCGTCTTTCCGATCATCCAGACGCTCGGCTTCGACCCGATCTGGTTCGGTGTCGTCGCGGTGATCGTGGTCGAGATGGGGCTGATCACCCCGCCGGTCGGCCTGAACGTCTTCGTGGTCAGAGGCGTGGCGCCAGAGGTGCCGATGATGACGATCTTCCGTGGCGTGACGCCCTTCCTGATCGCGATGATCCTCGGCCTGCTGCTGATCATCGCCTTCCCGGGCATCGCCACCGTGATCCCGAACTCGATGTTCGGGCGCTGAGATCGCTGACCCGCCCAGGGGGCTCGATCACGGAAGTTCGATAGCTTCGCGAAACCGGTTGACGGCATCGTTATCGGGGCAAATCCGGTGATCGAGCTCGCGCCGATGCCCGCGCATGCCGTCTGTCAAACCCGTTGACCTGCCACGGGATTTTTCTTCCACCACCCGTTGGAACCGCCCCAGCTCGCCCGGCCGTGGCTTGCGCATTCGGCGGGATGTCTCGGCTGACCAAGGTGGACCACGTGACCTGCCACGGGTCTTTCATCCAGCCGTGACCGGA